>NZ_JCADBG010000099.1:0-1308 GCF_059358815.1 Streptosporangium nanhuense | reverse complement strand
GCCGAGACCTTCCGGGTACTGCGGCCCGGCGGCCGCCTGGGTCTCGGCGACGTCGTCACCGAAGGCGCCCTCGACGCTGAGCCGCGGGCGGCCACCGAGCTTCGGGTGGGCTGCGTCGCCGGCTCACTCAGTGTCGCCGAGTATCGCCGGCTGCTGCTGGAGACCGGTTTCGTGGCCGCCTCGATCACGCTGACCGCCGATCACGGCGACGGCGTCCACTCGGCGATCGTCCAGGCGGTCAAGCCCGCGATCTCGCCGGGGCTGGAGATCCGGCCGATGCGTGACGCCGACGCCGAGCAGGTGCTGGCCATCTACCGGGCGGGGCTGGAGAGCGGCCAGGCCAGTTTCGAGACGGCGGCCCCCCGCTGGGAGGGCTTCACCGCGAGCAGGCTCGCGCATCTGCGCTACGCCGACACCGACACCGGCACCGGTGAGGTCGTCGGCTGGGTGGCCGCCTCACCGGTGTCGGCGCGTCCGGTCTACGCCGGAGTCGTCGAGCACAGCGTCTACGTTCACCCCGGCCGCCAGGCTCACGGGATCGGCCGGGCCCTGCTGGCGGCGTTCGTCGCCGCCAGTGAGGACGCCGGGATCTGGACGATCCAGTCCGGGATCTTCCCGGAGAACGCGCCCAGCCTCTCGCTGCACCAGGCGCTCGGCTTCCGCGTGGTCGGCACCCGCGAGCGTGTCGGCCGCCATCACGGCATCTGGCGCGATGTGATCATGATGGAGCGGCGCAGCGCGATCGTCGGGCGATGAACCCGGGCGAAGGCGCGGGAACATCCGGCGGCCGACGATGGTTGTGCATCTCGTGGCCGGTGTGCCCAGTGTCCCCGGGCCTCACCTATCGCCTTCGCGGAATACCGTTCGGCTGGAGCCGCGTTGCGCATTTCGCCGAGAGGCGACCTGCACACCGGTACGCACACGTTGAACCGAAGGCCCCGCCTTGGGCGGGGCCTTCGGCATGTCCAGAGGCCATGTGACCTCCGGGCCGCGCGCCCGACCGTGGCAAGGACCGATGTTGTCCGGCCGAGCCTGCGCGAAGGTGCACGTCGGCTGTTCATCCGCCGTTATCCGCGACGAGATCGGGCGCCGGGTGCGCACCCTCCTCGGCGAGTTCGGCGAGTTCGGCGAGCCGGTCAGCCGACCCCGTACACCGAGCACTCATAGACATCTGTCAATATAGACAGTGCATGACTTCGATGAGTATCTATGTCCGGAGGTCTGATGGAGCTGCTGCAGATCCTTGAGTGCAGCCCGCCGCTGGTTCGCGAGCCCCTGGAGGCCGGGCAGGCCGCCGGGATCGCGCCG
>NZ_JCADBG010000098.1:0-1315 GCF_059358815.1 Streptosporangium nanhuense | reverse complement strand
TGTCCATCCCCTGAAAGTGTGGAGACTCGGTTATGCGGCGATGGTCCTTTGAGACCTCGCCTTAGTGGCTGTTCGCGCGGTCATGATCTGCTGCTCGTAGACGATCGGGGGTAGCCCGTCGGCGGCGCTGTGTCTGCGGCGGGTGTTGTAGAAATCGGCGATCCAGGTGGCGATCTTCAGGCGGGCTTCGGCCCGCGTTGTGAAGCGATGTCGGTGGACGTATTCGACCTTGAGGGTGGAGTTGAACGATTCGGCGGCGGCGTTGTCGAGCGCGCAGCCGACCCGACCCATCGACTGCACGACGCCCCAGTGCCGGCAGGCCGCCTGGAAACGGGCGGCGCTGTACTCGCTGCCGCGGTCGGTGTGAAAGATCACCCCGTCGACGATCCCGTCACGGGTGACCGCAGCCATCTGTAATGAGGCGATGGTCAGCGCCGCGTCGTGATGCTCGGACATGGCGTAGCCGAGCAACCTGCGGGAGAACAGGTCTTCGACGGTGGCCAGGTAGAGCTTGCCCTCATCAGTGACGATCTCTGTGACGTCGCCGCACCACAGCACGTCCGGCGCGACCGCGGTGAAGTTCCTGCGAACCAGGTCGGTGGCGGCGGGCCGTTTGCCCTGACGGGTCAGCAATCGACGTTTCCTCACCGCCCGGCCGGCTAACCCAAGCTCGGCCATGCGTCCGGCCACGGTGTTGTCCGATACTCGCCATCCGGCCTCGTGCAGGTCGCGGGTGATGCGCGGGCTGCCGTAGGTGCCGCCCGAGGCGGTGAACCTGGCCTCGATCGCCGCGTCCAAGTCTGCGCGTCGCTGCTGCCGTGCCGTCGGCGCCCGGTCACGCCACTTGTAGTACCAGGACTGCGAGACGCTCAAGGCCCGGCAGGTCAACGCGTGGGGCACGCCGTAGTCGGTCTTCTGGGAGCTGATGAAGGCCGCCACGTCTACCGGCCCATCGCCTCTCGAACCCACAAGACCACCGAGCGTTTGAGGACATCGCGCTCCATCTCCAGCTCGGCGCGCTCCTTAGCCCACTCGGTGCGCTGCCGGCGCAGCCGGGCAAGTTCCTCCCGCTCGGACTCGGCCAGCTCGCCACCTTTGGTGTCCTGCTCGCGGGCCAGCCGGTCCATCTGCACCCAGTTGGCCAGCGTGCCCGCATTGATGCCCAGGTCCTTGGCGACCTGCGCGATCGGCTTTCCTGTCTCCCGCACGATGCGCACCGCGCCCGCGCGAAACTCCGGATCGAACCTGCGTCTGGTCTCTCCCACGACCTAACCTTCTCCTTAGGTCAGGTCTCCACGCTAGAAGGGGAAGCCCA
>NZ_JCADBG010000097.1:0-1329 GCF_059358815.1 Streptosporangium nanhuense | reverse complement strand
CGGGGGTGTTCACCGGTCTGATGTACAACGATTACGGTCTGGCGCTGGGCAACGCGGCCGGCCGGGTGCACCAGGCCATGACCGATGGGGGAATCGCTCAACGCGACGCCGTCGAAGGTTACGAAAGCACCGGAACCGCGCCGAGTGTTGCTTCGGGGCGGGTGTCGTACACGTTGGGCCTGGAGGGTCCGGCGGTGACGGTGGACACGGCGTGTTCGTCGTCGTTGGTGGCGGTGCATCTGGCGGCGCAGGCGTTGCGGTCGGGGGATTGTTCGCTGGCGTTGGCCGGTGGGGCGACGGTGATGTCGACGCCGAACACCTTCATCGGGTTCGCTCGTCAGCGTGGTCTGTCGGTGGATGGCCGGTGTCGTTCGTTCTCCGAGGCCGCTGACGGGGTTGGTTGGTCGGAGGGTGTGGGTGTGCTGGTGTTGGAGCGGTTGTCGGACGCGCGTCGCAACGGTCATCAGGTGTTGGCGGTGGTGCGTGGGTCGGCGGTGAATCAGGACGGTGCGTCCAACGGGTTGACGGCGCCGAACGGTCCGTCGCAGCAGCGGGTGATCCGTCAGGCGCTGGCGAGCGCTGGGTTGTCACCGGCTGAGGTGGACGCGGTGGAGGCGCACGGTACGGGGACGACGCTGGGTGATCCGATCGAGGCCCAAGCCCTGCTGGCGACGTATGGCCAGGATCGGGATGGGGACCGTCCGCTGCTGCTGGGTTCGATCAAGTCGAACCTCGGTCACACCCAGGCGGCGGCCGGTGTGGCGGGCGTGATCAAGATGGTCATGGCGATGCGCGAGGGTGTGGTGCCGCGCACGTTGCACGTGGACGCGCCGTCCTCGCACGTTGACTGGAGCGAGGGCGCGGTCGAGCTGGTGACCGAGGCGCGATCGTGGCCGCGCGCCGGGCGTCCGCGCCGGGCGGGGGTGTCGTCGTTCGGGATCAGCGGTACCAACGCCCACGTGCTGCTCGAACAGGGGCCGGAGGACGAGGCCACGGCCGGAGTACCGGGACAGGACCGGACACCGGGTGCCGAGATGGTGCCGGTGGCGGGTGTCGCGGTGGGGTCGCCGGTGGTTCCGGTGGTGGTGTCGGGGCGTACGGCGGAGGCGTTGCGGGCGCAGGCCGGGCGGTTGGTGTCGTTCCTGGACGGTGAGTCTGAGCCGGGTCTGATTGATGCCGCGTTCTCGCTGGTTGCGACGCGGTCGGTGTTCGAGCATCGGGCGGTGGTGCTGGCCGGTGATCGTGAGGGCGCGCTGGCCGGGCTGCGAGCCGTCGCCGAGGAGCTGCCGGGTGCGGGTGTGGTGCGCGGGGTGGCCGGGGACGAGCCCA
>NZ_JCADBG010000096.1:0-1355 GCF_059358815.1 Streptosporangium nanhuense | reverse complement strand
CTGGCCGAGCTGCACGTACACGGGGTGGCGGTGGACTGGCGGCAGGTGTTGCCGGGCGGTCGCCGGGTCGATCTGCCGACGTACGCCTTCCAGCACCAGTGGTTCTGGCCTGGTGGCAATGCGGGTGCCGGTACGAGGAATGTGGCGGCGGCGGGTCTGGCCGCCGTCGGGCACCCGCTGCTGGGCGCGACGGTCGGGCTGGCCGACTCCGATGGGGTAGTGCTGACCGGTCGCCTGTCGCTCTCGTCGCATCCGTGGCTGGCTGATCACGCGGTGGCGGGCATGGTGGTCTTTCCCGGGACCGGTTTCCTGGAGTTGGCGGTACGGGCGGGTGATCAGGTCGGTTGTGAGGTGGTGGAGGAGCTGACGCTTGCCGCCCCGCTGGTGTTGGGTGAGGACGAGGCGGTCGTGGTCCAGGTCGCGGTGGGTGGGCCGGAGGAGAGCGGTCGGCGTAGCGTGAACGTCTACTCCCGGTCGGCGCAGGCGGGGGAGGACGCGCCGTGGGTGCGGCACGCGACCGGCACCCTGGCCACGGGCAGTGGGGTAGCCGCGCCGTTCGACGCGGAGGTGTGGCCTCCGGCCGGCGCGACCGCGATCGAACTGGACGGGTTCTACGAGGAATTGACCGCGGTCGGGCTTGAGTACGGTCCGCTCTTCCAGGGGTTGCGGGCGGCCTGGCACGGCGCCGACGGTGAGGTGTTCACCGAGGTCGCCCTGCCCGAGCAGGCGGTGTCGAGCGCGGGTTCGTTCGGCGTGCACCCGGCCCTGCTGGACGCGGCGTTGCACGGTGTGGCCTTCTCGGGGCTGGACGATTCCGAGGGTGGCCGGTTGCCGTTCTCCTGGCAGGGGGTGAGCCTGCACGCGGGTGGCGCGGCGATGCTGCGCGTGCGGCTGGTCCGGGCCGGTGCCGACTCTGTCTCGCTGACGGCGGTGGACGCCGCGGGGAAGCCGGTGCTGTCGGCGCGTTCGCTGGTGTTGCGCCCCTTCTCATCCGGTCAGCTCGTCGCCGCGGGCGGTGGTCAGGGAGCGGAGCGCGACGGGCTGTTCCGGCTGGAGTGGAGCACGCTTTCCACACTTCACGCGGCTGACTCGGCGCCGGTGGCGATGGTGGGCTTCGCCGGGTTCGAGCCGGACGCACTGGGCCTTGCGGGGACATGGGAGTCGGCCGGGCAGTCGATCGAGGTTCATCGTGATCTGACGGCGCTGGGCGAGGCGGGGCCGGTGCCGGACGTGGTGATGGTCGCCATCGCTTCCCCCGAGAACACCGGCGTACTGGAATCGACGCACGAGGTGACGGCCGGGGTGCTGGGGCTGTTGCAGGAGTGGTTGGCCGATGAGCGGTTCGAAGCTTCGCG
>NZ_JCADBG010000095.1:0-1400 GCF_059358815.1 Streptosporangium nanhuense | reverse complement strand
CCTTCCATGATCATGTCGAGGACGGCGTGCTCGTCCAGCTCACCCGCGCCGGCCTCACGAATGACCCGGCCCTCCCGCAGGACCAGCACCCGATCGGCCAGCCCCAGCACCTCGGGAACCTCACTGGAGACCAGCAACACCCCGATCCCCTCATCGGCCAGCCGCCGCACCAGCGCGTACAACTCCGCCCGAGCCCCCACATCCACCCCGCGGGTCGGCTCGTCCAACAGCAGCAGCTTGCGGTTGTTCAGCAACCACCGGGCCAGCACCGCCTTCTGCTGGTTACCGCCCGACAACGTCTTGATCGGCCGCTCCGGATCGGCGGGCCGGATGTCCAGGGCTTGGACCATCTCCCGCGCATCGGCCGCCTCCCGGCGCCGGTCCATCCAGCCCAGCCGCGAGTACCGGCCCAAACTCGCCAGACTGATGTTGCGCGAGACGCTCTGGTCCAGCAGCAACGCCTGCGCCTTGCGCTCCTCGGGCGCCAGCCCCATGCCCAGCCGCACCGCACCGGTCGTACCACCACCGCGGCGCACCACCTTGCCCTCCAAGACCACCTGGCCCGAGAAGCGCCGCGCCCCGTACACCGCCTCGATGATCTCCGAGCGGCCCGAACCGACCAGACCGGCCAGCCCGACGATCTCCCCCGCCCGCACCGAGAACGACACGTCCGAGACGACCCCGGGGACGGTGAGGTTCTCGACCCGCAGCACCTCGTTCCCCTCTACGGGCTCCGCGCGGCGCGGCGGGAAGACGTACTCGACGTTGCGGCCGGTCATCAGCGAGACCACCTGCGAGGTCGGCGTCTCCTTGGCCGGCAGGCCCACCGCGACCGTGCGGCCATCCTTGAGCACCGTCACCCGATCACCGATCTCGCGGATCTCCTCCAGCCGGTGGGAGATGTAGACCACCGCCACCCCCTGGGCGGTCAGCTCCCGGATGATCCGGAACAGGTTGCCCACCTCGTCGTGGGCCAGCGCCGCCGACGGCTCGTCCATGATGATCAGCCGGGTGTCGTGCGACAGCGCCCGCGCCATGCTCACCACCTGCTTGGCCGCCGGGGACAGCCGGCCCACCTCCACCGACGGGCGGATCTCCGCGTGCCCCAGCCGCGCCAGCAACTCCCGCGTCGCCCGCGCCGCCTCCGAGCGGCCCACGAACCCCATCCGGGCCGGCTCATGACCCAAGAACACGTTCTCGGCCACGCTCAGGCCGTCCACCAGGTCCAGCTCCTGATAGATCGTGGAGATCCCGAGCCGGATCGCGGCGATCGGGCTCGACAGCCGCACCTCCTCACCGCTGAGCGTGATCGTCCCCTCGTCGGGCTGGTGAGCGCCCGCCAAAGTCTTGATCAAAGTGGACTTCCCGGCACCGTTCTGGCCGAGCAGGCAGTGCACCTC
>NZ_JCADBG010000094.1:0-1443 GCF_059358815.1 Streptosporangium nanhuense | reverse complement strand
AGCTGAGGCCCCAAAAACCACCCACGCCGGTCTCACTCCATGCCTGTTCCACTTCCCGCCGGGAAGTGGAAGGAAAGCGGCCGGGTCACCTGACCTGGACGCCCGCGCGGAAGACCGCCCGGACGTCCCGGAGCCGGCCGAGATCGTCGAGAGGATCGCCCGTCACGGCCAGCAGGTCGGCGTCCGCGCCCACCGCGATCCGTCCCTTCCGGTCGGAGACCCCGCACGCCCGGGCGGCGAGGCTGGTCGCCGCGGTGAGCGCCTCCAGCGGAGACGGGCCCTCCTCGGCGAACTGGGCGATGGCGTACGGCAGCACGTCGTGCGGCTTGACCGGCATGATGCCGGCGTCCGTGCCGAGCACGATCCTGGCACCGAGCCTGTAGAGGCTCCTGAGAGCCTCGTGTACGGCTTCCACGCGCCTGGCGACCTCCGGTGGCAGGACGAGCGGTGAGTCGCCGGGAACGACTCCGATCGTCACGCTCACGAAGGTGTCGCTCCCGGCGATGGCGGCGAGCAGGGCGGGGTCCGCGTCGACGCCGTCCGCGGTCACGAACGTCGCGTGCTCGATGCTGTCCACTCCCGCCGCCAGCGCGTCCCTGATCGCCTGCGTGCCGTGCGCGTGGGCGGCGACGGGCAGGCCGAGCCGGTGCGCCTCCTCGACGACCACCCGCAGGTCGGCCGGTGAGTACTGCGACTCGTGTGGCGGCGGCGAACCCGGCGTCATGTTGCCGCCGCTCAGCATGATCTTGACCACCGCGCAGCCCCGCTCGTGCCGCTCCCGCACCGCGGCACGCAGGGCGGCGGCTCCTTCGGCCACGCCGCCCATGAAATGGCAGTGGCCGCCGTGGGTGGTGATCGGGGGCCCGGCGGCGAGGATCTCCGGCCCTCCTCCGGGGTGCCGCTCCAGCTCCGTATCCAGCGTCAGCGCCAGATAGTCGCGGTCGCCGAGGTCGCGCACGGTCGTGATACCGGCCCGGAGCGCCCTGTCGGCCGCGATCCGCATCCTGGCCAGCAGTTCCCCGTCCTCGGCGGTGGTGAACGCGGTCACCGGGTCGGGACCGGCGTCGAAGCCGAGATGCACATGAGGGTCGACGAGTCCCGGCATCAGGAAGGTGTCCGCGCCCAGGTCGACCAGGTCCACCCCGTCCGGTGGAGGAGCGCCCGTGGTGTCCACGCCGGTGATCCGCCCGCCCTCCACGAACACCGTCGCGGGGCCGGACAGGTTCGTGCCGTCGAACATCAGTCCGGTGTGAATCGCGAGAGGCGTCATGGTCGGGAGGCTCCTGGAGGAAGGTGGCGCACGTGACCGCCCTGCCTCGTCTTCGGGACGGCGCGGATCGGGCGGCGTTGGCGGCGTAACAACATCACGAACGACCTGAGAGGACCCTGATACTCGCTGAGAAGCCACTCAGAGGAAACGCCCTCGGCGCCCTGACCTCAGCC
>NZ_JCADBG010000093.1:0-1530 GCF_059358815.1 Streptosporangium nanhuense | reverse complement strand
GCTCACTGGTGCACCATCGTCTTGTCGGCAGTTGAAAGACCGCCGATGCACCCCAGGTGCCGCCGGATCACCGCCCTGCTCGCTCGACCTTGAGGTCCAGACTGAGTTCCGCGGGATTCGGCGGTCACCCGGGACGCGCCGACCGTCGACAGGGCTGAGCGCCACCGAGCGCCGAACAGTGAGCTCACTGGCTGCCGCGTCCCGGTACCAAAAAAAGGGGTGCCTCCCCACTGGGCTAGCAGCGAGGAGGCTGTCATGCAGTATGCCCCCACCCCATCCCTGCCCGCCAACGCGCCAAACGGTGTGACCGCAGGCATAGATTGGGCCAGCGCCGATCACGTTGCCTGCGTGGTCGACGCGGCTGGCAAGGTGACCGCTCGTTTCACCGTCGCTCACACCGACGCCGGACTCAATGACCTCACCCGACGCCTCATGCGAGCCGGAGCGGCCGAAGTCGCCATCGAACGCGGTGACGGCCCTGTGGTCGAGGCCCTGCTCACCGCCGGCCTGACCGTGGTGGTGATCAGCCCGAACCAGGTCAAGAACCTGCGCTCCCGATACGGCTCGGCCGGCAACAAAGACGACCGGTTCGACGCGTTCGTCCTGGCCGACACCCTGCGCACCGACCGGGCCCGACTGCGCCGGCTGACCCCCGATGCCCCGGCCACCGCCACGCTGCGGGCCACCGTGCGCGCCCGCCGCGACCTGGTCGCCCACCGGGTGGCGCTGAGCAACCAGCTGCGCGCCCACCTGCAAGGCGCTTTCCCCGGCGCCGTCGGCCTGTTCGCCAACCTGGACAGCCCGATCAGCCTGACCTTCCTGACTCGCTTCGACTGCCAAGAGCGCGCCGACTGGCTGTCCGAGCGTCGCCTGGCCGCCTGGCTGCGCGGTGTTGGCTACTGCGGCCGCCAAAGCCCGGCCACGCTGCTGGCCCACCTCAAAAGCGCGCCCCGCGGCGCGAGTGGCGATGACGGCGCCGCCCGCGCGCATACCACTCGTGCCCTGCTGGCCGTCCTGGCCGCGCTGGTCGAGCAGATCAAGGCGCTGGAGGCGCAGATCACCGAGCAGCTCACGCTGCACGCCGACGCGCACATCTTCACCTCGCTACCGCGTTCGGGCACCGTGCGCGCAGCCCGGCTGCTGGCCGAGATCGGCGACTGCCGCGCCCGATTCCCCGACCCGGCCGCGCTGGCGTGCCTAGCCGGGGTGGCGCCCTCCACTCGCCAGTCCGGCAAGCACAAGAGCGTTGGTTTCCGCTGGGCGGTCAACAAACAACTGCGCGACGCGGTTTGTGACTTCGCCGCCGACTCCCGCCGGGCCAACCCCTGGGCGGCCCGGCTGTATGCCGATGCCATCACCCGCGGCAAGGACCACCCGCACGCCACCCGCATCCTGGCGCGTGCCTGGCTGTATGTGATCTGGCACTGCTGGCAAGACGGCGCCGCCTACGACCCCGCCAAACACGGAGCCCTCCAGACCCTACTCAAACAAGATCAATCGGCGGCAGCTTGACACAGGGCTACTCAGTCG
>NZ_JCADBG010000092.1:0-1609 GCF_059358815.1 Streptosporangium nanhuense | reverse complement strand
TTCGACTACCCGACTCCGGTGGTGCTGGCGGAGTTCCTGCTGGGCGAGCTGCTCGGCGACAGGGCCGACGTGATCATTCCCGCGTCCGTGGTGCCGGTGGCGGACGACCCGATCGTGATCGTGGGCATGGCCTGCCGCTATCCGGGCGGGGTGGCCTCTCCGGATGACCTGTGGCGGATGGTGGCCGAGGGCAGGGACGGCATCAGCGAGTTCCCGACGACGCGGGGCTGGGACCTGGCGGCCTTCTACAACCCGGATCGGGAGAGCCAGGGCACCAGTTACGTGCGTGAGGGCGGCTTCCTGCACGAGGCGGGAGAGTTCGATCCGGGGTTCTTCGGGATCTCCCCGCGCGAGGCGCTGGCGATGGACCCGCAGCAACGCCTGCTGCTGGAGACCACCTGGGAGGCGATCGAGCGAGCCGGCATGGACCCGGTCTCGCTGAAGGGCAGCCGCACCGGCGTCTTCGCCGGGGTGTCGTACCACGACTACGCGTCGAGCGTGGAGTTCCCTCCTGACGTGATGAGCTTCTTCGGCACCGGTAACGCCGGGAGCGTGTTGTCGGGCCGAGTTTCGTACGCGCTGGGGCTGGAAGGTCCGGCGATGACGGTGGACACCGCCTGCTCGTCCTCGCTGGTGGCGATGCATCTGGCGTCGCAGGCGCTGCGATCCGGGGAGTGCTCGCTGGCGGTGGCCGGTGGGGTGACGGTGATGGCGTCGCCGGGCGCGTTCATCGACTTCAGCGCCCAGGGCGGGCTCGCCGCCGATGCGCGGTGCAAGGCGTTCGCCGAGGCGGCCGACGGCACGAGCTGGTCCGAGGGCATCGGGGTGGTGGTGCTGGAGCGCCTGTCGGACGCCCGGCGCAACGGACATCAGGTGCTGGCGGTGGTACGGGGCTCGGCGGTGAACCAGGACGGCGCGTCCAACGGTCTGACGGCGCCGAACGGCCCCTCGCAGCAGCGGGTGATCCGCCAGGCGCTGGCCGGTGCCGGGCTGTCGTCGGCCGAGGTGGACGTGGTGGAGGCGCACGGTACGGGGACGACGCTGGGCGACCCGATCGAGGCCCAAGCCCTGCTGGCGACCTATGGCCAGGACCGGCCGGAGGACCGTCCGCTGCTGCTGGGGTCGATCAAGTCGAACCTCGGTCACACCCAGGCCGCCGCCGGTGTGGCGGGTGTGATCAAGATGGTGCTGGCGATGCGGCATGGCGTGCTGCCCCGGACGTTGCATGTGGACGCGCCGTCGTCGCACGTGGACTGGTCGATGGGTGCGGTGGAGCTGCTGACCGAGAACAGGGGCTGGCCGGAGGCCGGTCGCCCGTGGCGGGCGGGGGTGTCGTCGTTCGGGATCAGTGGCACCAACGCGCACGTGATCATCGAACAAGGGGCGGAGTCGCCGGAATCCGGAGAGGTCGCGCAGGAGCGGGCACCCGAGGTCGCGGGTGTGGTGCCGGTGCTGGTGTCGGGCCGGTCGGCGGAGGCGCTGCGGGCGCAGGCCGGTCGGCTGGCGTCCTTCCTGGACGATGAGCCTGAGCTGGGTCTGGCCGATGCGGCGTTCTCGCTGGCCACGACGCGGTCGGCGTTCGAGCACCGGGCGGTGGTGCTGGCCGACG
>NZ_JCADBG010000091.1:0-1642 GCF_059358815.1 Streptosporangium nanhuense | reverse complement strand
GGGTGAGCTGGTCCGAGGGTGTGGGCATGCTGGTGTTGGAGCGGTTGTCGGACGCTCAGCGCAACGGCCATGAGGTGTTGGCGATCGTGCGCGGTTCGGCGATCAACCAGGATGGTGCGTCGAACGGTTTGACGGCGCCGAACGGTCCCTCGCAGCGGCGGGTGATTCGTCAGGCGCTGGCCGGGGCGGGGTTGTCTTTCGCGGATGTCGACGCGGTGGAAGGGCACGGCACCGGCACCACGCTGGGCGATCCGATCGAGGCTCAAGCCCTGCTGGCGACGTATGGCCAGGACCGGAACGAGGACCGTCCGCTGCTGCTGGGGTCGATCAAGTCCAACTTCGGCCACACCCAGGCGGCCGCGGGCGTTGCCGGTGTGATCAAGATGGTCATGGCGATGCGACACGGCACGCTGCCCAAGACCCTGCATGTCGATACTCCCTCCTCGCATGTGGACTGGGCCTCGGGTGCGGTGGAGGTGTTGACCGAGCCGGTCGAGTGGCCGGAGACCGGGCGTCCGCGCCGGGCGGGGGTGTCGTCGTTCGGGATCAGCGGCACCAACGCCCACATGATCATCGAACAGGGGTCGGAAGGAGAGGACAGCCCGCGGGATCGGGTGCCGGCTGTCGGTGTGGTGCCGGTGCTGGTATCGGCCAAGACGGGTCAGGCGTTGCGGGCGCAGGCCGGGCGGTTGGTCTCGCATGTGGAGGATCGTGGTGAGGTGGCGCTGGTCGATACGGCGTTCTCGCTGGTCACGACTCGTCCGGCGTTCGAGCATCGGGCGGTGGTGCTGGCCGATGGTCGTGAGGGTGTGCTGGCCGGGCTGGGCGCGCTGGCCGAGGACCGTCTCGGCGCCGGTGTGGTACGCGGCGTGGCGGCGGCCGAGCCGAGGCTGGCGGTGTTGTTCACCGGTCAGGGCAGTCAGCGGGCCGGGATGGGCCGTGAGCTGTATGAGCGTTTTCCGGTGTTCGCCGAGGCCTTGGACGCCGTGATCGCCGAGCTGGACCCGCTGCTTGAAGGGTCGTTGCGGGAGGTGTTGTTCGCCGAGCCGGGCAGTGAGCGGGCGGAGGCGTTGGATCAGACCGGGTGGGCACAACCGGCACTGTTCGCGCTGGAGACGGCACTGTTCCGGCTGGTGTCCTCGTGGGGGGTGAAGCCGGGGGTGCTGGCCGGTCATTCGGTCGGGGAGGTCGCGGCTGCGCATGTGGCCGGGGTGTTGTCGTTGAAGGACGCGTGCGCTTTGGTGGCGGCGCGGGCGCGGTTGATGCAGGGGTTGCCTGCTGGTGGGGCGATGGTGTCGGTCCGGGCATCTGAGGAGGAGGTCGCCGGGCTGCTGGCCGGGCGTGAGAAGGAGGTGTCGGTCGCTGCCGTCAACGGCCCGTCCTCGGTGGTGATCTCCGGGGTCGAGGAGCCGGTTCTGGAGATCGCCGCAGCCCTGGAGGAGCGCGGGATCAGGACGAAGCGCCTTCGGGTGTCACATGCCTTCCACTCGCCGTTGATGGAGCCGATGCTGGAGGACTTTCGGGCGGTGGCCCGGACGCTGTCCTACAGCCCGCCGAAGATCCCTGTGGTGTCCACTCTGACCGGTGAGGCGGCGACGGCCGAGCGGCTGTGCTCGCCGGAGTACTGGGTGGATCAGGTGCG
>NZ_JCADBG010000090.1:0-1642 GCF_059358815.1 Streptosporangium nanhuense | reverse complement strand
GGGTGAGCTGGTCCGAGGGTGTGGGCATGCTGGTGTTGGAGCGGTTGTCGGACGCTCAGCGCAACGGCCATGAGGTGCTGGCGGTGGTACGCGGTTCGGCGATCAACCAGGATGGTGCGTCCAACGGCCTGACGGCGCCGAACGGTCCGTCTCAGCGGCGGGTGATCCGTCAGGCGCTGGCCGGTGCCGGGCTTTCGGTGTCCGAGGTGGACGCGGTGGAGGGCCACGGCACCGGCACCACGCTGGGTGATCCGATCGAGGCTCAAGCCCTGCTGGCGACGTATGGCCAGGACCGGGACGAGGACCGTCCGCTGCTGCTGGGCTCGATCAAGTCCAACCTCGGCCACACCCAGGCGGCCGCGGGCGTTGCCGGTGTGATCAAGATGGTCATGGCGATGCGGCACGGTGTGCTGCCCAGGACGCTGCACATCGACGCCCCGTCGTCGCACGTGGACTGGGCCTCGGGCGCGGTGGAACTGCTGACCGAGCCGGTCGAGTGGCCGGAGAACGGTCATCCGCGCCGGGCGGGTGTGTCGTCGTTCGGGATCAGTGGCACCAATGCCCACGTGATCTTGGAGCAGGGGCCTGAGGGGGAGGGTGGCCCGCGGGATCGGGTGCCGGCCGTGGGTGTGGTTCCGGTGCTGGTGTCGGGTCGTACGGCGGAGGCGTTGCGGGCGCAGGCCGGGCGGTTGGTCTCGCATGTGGAGGATCGTGGTGAGGTGGCGCTGGTCGATACGGCGTTCTCGCTGGTCACGACTCGTCCGGCGTTCGAGCATCGGGCGGTGGTGCTGGCCGATGGTCGTGAGGGTGTGCTGGCCGGGCTGGGCGCGCTGGCCGAGGACCGTCTCGGCGCCGGTGTGGTACGCGGCGTGGCGGCGGCGGAACCGAGGCTGGCGGTGTTGTTCACCGGTCAGGGCAGTCAGCGGGCCGGGATGGGCCGTGAGCTGTATGACCGCTTCCCGGTGTTCGCCGAGGCACTGGACGCCGTGATCGCCGAGCTGGACCCGCTGCTTGAAGGGTCGTTGCGGGAGGTGCTGTTCGCCGAGCCGGGCAGTGAGCGGGCGGAGGCGTTGGATCAGACCGGGTGGGCACAACCGGCGCTGTTCGCACTGGAGACGGCACTGTTCCGGCTGGTGTCCTCGTGGGGGGTCCGCCCGGAGGTGCTGGCCGGTCATTCGATCGGGGAGATCACCGCTGCACATGTGGCCGGGGTGTTGTCCCTGGCCGACGCGTGCGCGCTGGTGGCGGCGCGGGCGCGGCTGATGCAGGGGTTGCCCGCTGGTGGGGCGATGGTGGCGGTCCGGGCCTCGGAGGAAGAGGTCGCCGGGCTGCTGGCCGGGCGTGAGAAGGAGGTGTCGGTCGCGGCGGTGAACGGCCCGTCCTCGGTGGTGATCTCCGGGGTCGAGGAGGCGGTTCTTGAGATCGCCGCCGTTCTCGAAGGGCGCGGGGTCAAGACGCGGCGCTTGCGGGTGTCGCACGCCTTCCACTCGCCGTTGATGGAGCCGATGCTGGAGGACTTCCGCGCTCTGGTTGGGACGCTGTCCTACAGCCCGCCGAAGATCCCGGTGGTGTCCACTCTGACCGGTGAGGCGGCGACGGCCGAGCGGCTGTGCTCGCCGGAGTACTGGGTGGATCAGGTGCG
>NZ_JCADBG010000009.1:0-331216 GCF_059358815.1 Streptosporangium nanhuense | reverse complement strand
GATTGTGCTTCATGCACTGGCTTTTAACACACTGTTGAGTTCTCAAGAAACGGACGCGTACACCATCACCCAAACCCGACCAGATGAGTCGGACCCGAACTCCGGGGCGTTCCATTTCGTGTCACTATCTTATCAGGAGTGCCGGTTTCGTGTCAAACTGTCGGATTTCCGACTCTCGACGCGATCCCGCCGAACCCGTTAGGATTGCGACCACCCCGTTTCCAGGGCAACCCCTCTAACTTACTCCGACATCCGGTCGTTGTCCAATCGTGCGGACACGCCCGACTTGCCGGGATCAGAGAGGGTTTTGCTGGGCAGTTCGTCCGCCTCAGGAGGTTTAAACCTGCGACTTCGTTGCCCTGCGGAAAGAACACTACCAGGACTCTCACGTCACAGAGACAACTTGCCAACCATCCCGGAGACTCGCGCGTCCCAAACAGTCATAGGAAGTCGAAGCGCGCAACCAGACGTCAAGCCATTCGCAATCGACTCTGGATACGAAGTAGGCGCGAGGGTCAGGATCCTGACTCCGCCGTGGAGGTGAGCACCATGACCCGCTCGGAGTTCGACGACATCCGCGCGCACATCGACGCGGAGGCCGACCATCCAGGTGACCTACTGAGGGTTGCCAGGTCTCTGCTTAACGACCTTGAAGACGCACGAATGAGGGAGGCGACCCTCCGCGCCTACTATCTGCGTCTCCTCACCGCGGCTAGGGCGACGGTCGCCGCGGAGGCGGCCGGCTATCCGGAGCCGTTGACCTTCCTCACCGACGAGCTCGCCAAGCGCGGCCAGCTCCCGACATCCGAGGACGAGGTGAACCGGATCCTCGCCGACGCCCACACCGCGGCGGCGTTGCTGGCCTGTCTCGAGAAGACCCCCCTCGGAACGACCCCGATGAACACCGGCGGATCTCGCGCGCGGAGGTGTGCCGGCACAAGCCGTAGCCTCCCACGATGAGGCGTTCCGCGTCATTGACCTGGTCTTGAACCAAGATCTGTAAGACTCCAGGCATGTTGCAGCGAGGGCTGAATTGGGCTGCGGCGACCCTCGTGGGCGTCTTCGGCTTTGTCTGGACCGGTGTAGTGATGTTCGCGGCCGTCGAGACCGCGGCGTGGACGTGGATCGGGCAGGTCTCCTTCGGGGCCTTCCTCACCTGCTGGGCTCTCTACAAGGCGAGCCTGCTGGTACGCCGCACCAGGCCCAGCTTCGTCCCGAGACATCGCCGCGTGCGGGTCAGGGCCTGACGAACGCCATCGCGGGCCGGGGCCCGGCAGCCGCCCACCGGCGCCGGGCCCCGGCCCGCGATGGCACCTCGAAAGCACGACCGCGGCGCCCGAGACCGTACAGGCTATGAACCCGTCCGGAACGAGCGGAGCTCGTCGGCCACCTGCCCGCACGGCACTCCCAGGTCGAACCGGCTGAGGAGGTGGATGTTCTCCCCAGTGTCGATCTCCAGGAGTTCCGTACGCGAGGTGAAGCGGGTCCGCGTGTCCACCCGGATGCGCTCGACAGACTTCCACGGCACCCGTTCCGATCCGGCGAAACCCCTCACCACGACGAGGCCCTCGCCGTCGGCGGTCAGCCGGACGGGAACGAGGACGTCGCGCACCGCCAGCACCGCCAGGACGGCGGACGCGGCACCCGCCAGGATCGCGCCTCGGGGGTCGCCGAGAGTCAACACCGTGAGCACCGCGAAGGCGAGCGCAGCGACGATCTTCATGATGAGGAGGTCGCGGCGCACACGCCAGCGCAGGACGGGTTCGGATGTTTCGGCCACATCTGCCCTCTCGGAGTGACTTCTGGACGCAACGGCTCTCGGCCATCCGGCATGTACGGCGGCGTGATGCCACGGCACGCGGGTTCCCGATTGCCGGAAATGCGAAAGGCCCTGATCTTTGGAAGATCAGGGCCTTTCGATTGGTAGCGGGGACAGGATTTGAACCTGCGACCTCTGGGTTATGAGCCCAGCGAGCTACCGAACTGCTCCACCCCGCGTCGGTGTGTGTTTGAACAATATCCGGAATCCCCCTCCGGCTGCAAATCAGCGCGGGAACACGGGGTGGCGCCCTCGCGCCACCCCTGTGTGAACTCGGGCATCCGGGCGATCATCCAGATCGGCATGATCAAGGTGCGGACGATGAACCCCCAGGCCACAAGCACGTGGATGACGGTGATGCCGGCCCTCGGGTCGTCGCCCGCGCGAAGCCGCCGAGCAGGGGGAAGGGGCCGGCCGAAGCCGTGGCCGGGGCGCCGGAGTGACACCACGTTCACCAACCGGACGGGCAGGGCACCCGTGCCGTGCGGGCTCTGAGCGTCCTTGACACCGCCGGGGGCACCTGGGCGACCGGGTCCCCCTTGGGGATGGACGACGAGCGGCCGTGGGGCCGGGACGCCCCCCGGGTACGGCCACCCGTGGGTGGATCCGCGTACCCACCGGCGTAGGCGCGTTTTCGTGAGACGCGCGTCCGGTCTTCGAGGGAGGTGAGTTTTCGGAAGAGGCGCCTTCGGGGGAAAGACCGGTCTTCGCAGAGGGAGTAGAGAAGGGCAAAGCAAAGGACCCGGTCACCGTTTCCGGTGACCGGGTCCTTCTTTTGTAGCGGGGACAGGATTTGAACCTGCGACCTCTGGGTTATGAGCCCAGCGAGCTACCGAGCTGCTCCACCCCGCGTCGGTGTATGTCTTAACCATACCCGGCTTTGGTGGGGGACGCGAATCGAATAGCGCTGGGCCCTCAGATGTCTCCTAGGGACTCGGTGTGGGTGTCGGGGTGGCCGACGGGACCGGTGTGGCGGACGGTGTCGCCGACGGCGCCGGAGTTCCCGACGTCGCGGGCGACGGGGTGGGGGTGGCACCCGTCGTCGCCTCGGTGCCCTTCAGCTTCGCCAGCGCCGCCTGGAGCTCCTTCTGGGCGTTGCCGTAGTCGACCCAGTTCGGCGGGTTCTCCTGGAGGGCCTTCTGCGCCTTGTCGTACGCGGCCTGCGCCTCGTCGATGACCTTGGCCAGCGCGGTGGCGGGCTTGGCCTCCTCCGGCTTGGCCTCGCCCGGCTTGGCCTCCTCCTGCGGCGCGGCCTGGGTGCCGTCACCGAAGACCTGCTCCAGCGCGCCCTTGAGCGTGTCGGCCGAACCGACCTTGCTGCCGTAGGCGACCAGGACGCGGCGGAGGATCGGGTACGGCTCCTGGCCGGAGGCGGCCGCGATCTCCACGTAGACCGGTTCGACGTAGACCAGGCCGTCGGCGAACGGCAGGGTCAGCAGGTTGCCGTAGCGGACCTTCGCCTGGCCGAGGCCGAGCAGGTTGAGCTCGCCGGAGAACTTGTTCTGGAAGTTGTTCTGTACCTGGCCCGGCCCGGGGATCGTGGTGTTGGACGGCATGCGCAGGATGCGCAGCTTCCCGTAGTCGGCTCCCGGGGTGGCGTCCACGGCCATGAACGCGGCCAGGTTGGGCCCCTGGCGCGGCACGAACGTGGTGGTCAGCGAGAACGACGGCGCCGCGGTCTTCGGCATCTTGACCGACAGGTAGTACGGCGGCTGCTTGACGTTCTGCTCGCCCGAGGACGGGTCGTTCGGGACGTTCCAGAAGTCCTGGCCGCTGTAGAAGGCGTTCGGGTCGGCGATGTGGTACTGGGAGAGCACGTCACGCTGGACCTTGAACAACGCCTCCGGGTAGCGGAGGTGCTGCCTGAGCTCGGTCGACATCTCCGTCTGCGGCTTGATGACGCCGGGGAAGGCCTTGCGCCAGGTCTGCAGGATGGGGTCCTTCTCGTCCCAGGCGTACAGGCTGACGGTGCCGTCGTAGGCGTCCACCACCGCCTTCACCGAGTTGCGCATGTAGTTGATCTGGTCGCGCGGCTGCGGGACCACCAGGCGCGGGTCGGTGACGGTGTCCTTCGTCATCGCCTCCAGGCTCTTGCTCTGGGAGTACGGGTAGGCGTTGGACGTGGTGTACGCGTCGGCGAGCCAGACCACCCTGCCGCCGACGATGGCCGGGTAGGGGTTGTCGTCGAGGCTCAGGAACGGCGCCACCTTGGCGATCCGCTCCTGCGGGTTGCGCTCGTAGAGGATCTTGGAGTTCGCGTTGACGTCACCCGACAGCAGCAGGTTGATCTCGCCGTACTTGGCCGCGTAGAGCATCCGGTTGAGGAAGGACCCGACCGGGACCCCGCCCTTGCCGTCGTAGGTGGTGTTCTTCTGGCCGGTGCCGCCGCTCTCGGGGTAGTCGAGCTCCTGCTTCTGCTGGCCGGTGCCGCCGACGACGACGTACTCGGTCGAGCCGGGAGCCTCGCCGAAGTAGATGCGCGACTCCTTGAGCTTCGTCCGGTCCACCAGGGCACCGGTGACCGGCATGTCCTTGGCGTCGAAGTTGGGCAGGCCCTCGGAGTCGACCTCGTTGCCGGGCGCGGCCACGAAACCGTTGCCGTGGGTGTAGACGAGGTGCCGGTTGATCCAGTTGTTCTGCTCCGCCGGCGGCCCCGTGAGCTCTCGCACGGCCACGACGGTGTCGCGCATCGTGCCGTTGGCGTCGGGGTAGCGGTCGACGTCGAGCGGCTCGTGGAAGTCGTAGTAACCGCGGATCCGCTGCTTCTGCTGGTAGGTCTTGGCGACCAGGCTCGGGTCGAGCAGGCGCACGCCTGAGATGGAGCTGTCGGCGGTGACGCTGACCTTGGCCGGGTCGCCCTGAGCCGTGTAGTCGATCACCTCGGCGTCGTTCACGCCGTAGGCTTTTCGGGTCGCGTCGATGTTGCGCTTGATGTACTCCTGCTCCTTGCCCTGCTGGTTCGGCTTGACCTGGAACTGCTCGACCAGGGCCGGGTAGACCCCGCCGATCAGGATGGCCGAGAGCACCAGGAGCCCGAAGCCGACGCCGGGCAGCATCCCGCCGGACCGCACGACCCCGGCGAAGAACAGGACCGCGCAGATCAGGGCGATCACCGCAAGGATGCTCTTGGCGGGGAGCACCGCGTTGACGTCGGTGTAGGAGGCGCCGTGCCGGAATCCCCGGTCGGAGAAGACCAGCCCGTACCGGTCGACCCAGTAGGCGATGGCCTTCAGCAGCACGAACACGCCGAGCAGCACCGACAGGTGCGCCCGGGCGCCGCGCGAGGCGTGCACGCCGGGTGACTGGAGGCGGAACCCGCCGTACAGGTAGTGCACGATCGCCGCCAGCACGGCGGAGAGCACCACCGCGACGAACAGGAAGTTCAGCACCATCCGGATGAACGGATAGGTGAACATGAAGAAGGAGACGTCGATCTTGAACTGCGGGTCGACCTCACCGAACGGCGTCGCGTTGATGAACTCCAGCCACGTCTTCCACTGGCCGGAGAAGGACGACCCCGAGAACAGGCCGAGCACCGCCACGCCGACCAGGAAGATCAGCTTGCGGTGCGGGTCGAGGGCCATCCGGTATCGGTCGGCGCCGCTGGCGCCGCCGAACATCCCCGGGCCGAACATCGGCCGCATCCGGTACGCCAGCAGCATGTTGCCGCCGACGATGCCGACCATCAGCAGTGCGCCGACGGCGAACAGGAGGATCTGCGTGACGATCACGCCGGAGAAGACGGCCGTGTAGTCGACCGAGTCGTACCAGAGGTAATCGGTGAAAATACTGGCGAAGAGAAAGAACAACGCGACTATCGCGACCAGCGCGATCGCGACGGGAACTAGCAGTCGTGGCCGGCGGGGCAAGCGCATTGCCCTGCCGGCTCCGGGGGTCCGGAAGCTCAAGGCCAACCCCTTGTCGTAAGAGCACGGTCCGTGTCTGGCAACCTACACCGGCGGAGGTTGGGGCGCGGTCGGCCTTTCGGGCACGGTCCGGCCACAACACCCGCTGGTCTCGGGTCCACAGGTCCAACGTACGAGAGGCCTGATGAGTGCCCCGCGACGAGGTCTGGGACCGGAAAAACTGATCTTTTCGTGGATCGGGCGTGGTGTCCCGCTTTCCGGGCCGCTTTCCCGCCCGGTTTCGGGATCGGTCTGCCGGAAAAGCTCGCGTTCCGGGGGTCAGCCCGCCGGGCAGCTCGGCACGGAACCCGAGCCGGTGCGGAGCGCGTCGACCGCCTGGACGGCCTCGTGCAGGGTCGAGACCTTGACCAGCCTGAGGCCCGCCGGGATCGCCTTGACCGCCTCGGCGCAGTTCCTCTCGGGGGTCAGGAAGATCGTCGCCCCCGCCTTCCTGGCGCCGACCATCTTTTGCTGGATGCCGCCGATCGGGCCGACCTGGCCCTCCGCGGTGATCGTCCCGGTCCCGGCGATGGATTTGCCGCCGGTCAGCGCGCCGGGGGTGAGCTTGTCGACGATGCCCAGGGAGAACATCATCCCCGCGCTCGGCCCGCCGACGTCACCGACGTTGATCTTTACCTGGAAGGGGAACTTGTAGCCGACTCGCATGGTGATCCCCACGATGGGGGTGCCGTCCTTGCCGGCGATGGTCGGGACGGCGACGGTCACGCTCTGGGCGCCCCGGTTGACGATGAAACTGACCTGCTCGCCCGGCTTGTGACGGCGGACGGAGGTGGAGACGGTCTCGCGGTCGGACACGGGCGTGCCGTCCACCGAGACGATCTCGTCGCCGATCTTGAACTTCCCGTCGGCCGGGAGGCCCTTCTCGGTGGAGGCCACCGTCACGACCGAGCTGTAGGGGATCTTCAACTCCGTCAGCGCCGCCGCGGTCGCGTCGTCCTGGGAGTTGGTCATCTCCTGGGTGTTCTGCTGCTCGACCTCCTTCGCGGTGGTCGCCGGAGGGAAGATCGTCTCCTCGGGCACGACCGCGATGGTGGGATCGATCCATCCCCTGAGGGCGCTGAAAAGGTCGATCCTGGTGCCGGGCCCACCCTGGTAGGCGACGGTGACGAGGCTGAGCTTGCCTTCCGTCGGATACGTCTGGCGCCCCTCGACGCTGATCACCGGCTTGCCGTCGACGTCACCGATCGTGTTCTCGGTCGGCCCGGGGCTCAGCACGACGTACGGCACCGGCAGCACGGCGCCGACCAGCGCGAGCATGAGCGTGAGAAAGCCCGCCACCATGAGGGTCAGCGCTCGTCGGGACATGGACAAAGCCTATGCCGTACGACAGGTCATGAAACCGCACCCGGACGCCGCCGCGCCGACGGCCGCGCGCCCGCCGGTCGAACTCACTCGCAAGCCCCGACCCACTCGGAGGAGCCGTCGGTGAAGAGCTGGTTCTTCCAGATGGGGACCTGGCTCTTGAGGTCGTCGATCAGCCTGCGGGAGGCCTCGAACGCCTCGCCCCGGTGTGGCGCGGCGACCGCCACGACGACCGCGATGTCACCGAGTTCCAGGTCGCCGACCCGGTGGACGGCGGCCAGGGCGGTCAGGGGAAAGTCCGCGGCGATCTTCTGGGCCACCCGGCGGAGCTCGTCCAGAGCGCTCGGGTGCGCCGAGTAGGACAGGCTGGTGACCGGCTTTCCGTGGTCCTGTTCGCGCACCGTGCCGACGAAGACGGTCGTGCCGCCCGCGGCGTGGTCGCCGACGGCGGCGAGCACCTCGTCGACGGAGAGCGCGCTGTCGCGAATATCGAGCAACCGGATGACATCCACGCCGCAAAGCGTACCGCCCGGGAAAAACGGCCTTCGGCCGCGCACCTTCCCGGGGCGGGCGTCCGAGCTCGGGGCAGGGATCCGAGCTTGGAGCGGGCGTCCGAGTCGCCCCACCGCTCGGAGCCGCCCTGCCCCGTCAGCCGTGCGAGTCCGTGCGAGTTCGCGGAACGGCTCCCGGATCAGCGGGCCGTTCGCCTCGCGCGGGCGTCAGGGGCGGCGCTTCTTGCGGGCGGCGCGGACGATCGCCGCGGTGCCGAGGACGGCGACGGTGGCACCGGCCGCGGTGAGCGTGGCCTCCTTGCCGGAAAGGCGGCGGCCCACGACGGCGTGCTTGCCCTCGCGCAACTCCAGGAGCTGTGCGAAGGCGGCCTCGTTGCTCCACTGGGGCTTCCATCCGGCCTCGCGCAGCGCGGCGCAGTCGACCACCCAGGGGTAGACGACGTAGTGCAGGTCGGTGGCCGGGGCCGGGGTGACACCGAGGCGGTGCAGGCGCTGGGCGGTCCCGAAGGTCAGCCCGGCGGGCAGCTCCAGCCGGCGCAGCCCGGAGATCTCCTCGACCTGCTCCTGCTCCAGCCAGCCCTCGCCGCCGACGGCCACCACGCCCGAGACCGTGCCGAGCGCCGCCATCTCAAGGGCCGAGACGAGGTCGTCCACGTGGCAGAACTGCCAGCGAGGGCTGCATCCCTTGACGGTCAGCAGCCGGGGCGCCTCGAAGTGCCGGGTCACCACGCTGTCGACGCCGGGGCCGACCACGGCGGCGGGCCGGACCACGGTCACGCCGAGACCGGGGTGGCTGCGCAGGGAGCGCCGGGCCAGCGCCTCGATCTCCAGGTGGTCGCCGACCATGCCCGTGTCGGGCTCGGCGGCCACCGCGGAGTCCTCGGGGAGCGGGACGGGATTCTCGGGCACGGCGCCGTACACCATGGCGCTGGTGAGCAGGACGACCCGCCGCACCCGTGCGGCGGCGCTGGCGGTGAGCACCGTCTGGGCGGCTCGCAGATTGTAGGCGCGCCGCTCCGCTGGGTTGACATCGAGCGTGTAGTCGGCCGCCAGATGCACGAGTACGTCAATATCCGATATGCGGTTCGCCAAGAGCGGATCTCGGACATCGAGGACCCGCCAGGTGACGTCGGGAACGTCACCACGCTGCTCGTCGATGGCCACGACCCTGCGGAAATCCGCAGACGAGGCGACCTTCGCGAGGAAGGCACGGCCTATGCCCGAGGCGGCGCCGGTGACGGCGACGACGGGGGGCCGGGAGCGTTTCGAGGTAGGCACCAGGTCCTCACTTTGCACTGACCCGCCATGCGACGGATAACGTGGCGGATGTGGACTCCTCCATCCTGCACGAGGTAGAGCGGTGACTGACTTGCCAGGTCGGGAAAACGACCCCAACGAGAATCCGTTCGCCATGTTCGGCAACCCGGAGCAGATCGCAGCGGCAATGCGCCAGTTCGCCGACATGCTCTCCGCTCCGCCGACCTCAGGTCCCGTCAACTGGGACATGGCGAAGAACATCGCACGGCACGTCGTGGTCGCCGAGGGCGATCCGAGTGTCATGGAGGGCGAGCGGCGCCAGATCGTCGACGCCCTGAATCTGGCCGATCTATGGCTCAACGAGGCCACCTCCCTGCCGAGCGGGGTGAGCAATCCCCAGGCGTGGAGCCGTTCCGAGTGGATCGAGAAGACCGTCCCGGTCTGGCAGAAACTCTGCGACCCGATCGCCGCCCGCATGGTCGAGACCATGAGCGGCACGCTCGGCGCCACCGGCCTGCCCCCTGAGGCACAGGCCATGGCCGGGCCGCTGATGGGGATGATGAAGCAGATGGGCGGCATGATGGTCGGCCAGCAGATCGGCCAGGCCGTCGGTTCGCTCGCCCTGGAGGTGATCGGCTCCACCGACATCGGCCTGCCCCTGTCGGACAACGCCGCCCTGCTGCCCGGCGGCGTCGCGGCGTTCAGCCAGGGTCTGGAGACCCCCGCCGAGGAGATCCGCCTCTACCTCGCCCTGCGCGAGGCGGCCCACCACCGGCTGTTCCAGCACGTGCCGTGGCTGCGCGCGCACCTGCTCGGAGCCGTGGAGGAGTACGCCAGGGGCATCACGGTGGACGCGTCCGCGCTCGAGGAGCAGCTCCGCGGGCTCGACATCAACAACCCCGAGCAACTCCAGCAGGCGCTGAGCGGCGGCAACCTGCTCAAGCCCGAGGAGACCGAGCGGCAGAAGGCCGCCCTGTCCCGGCTGGAGACCATGCTCGCCCTGGTCGAGGGCTGGGTCGGCACCGTCGTGGACGGCGCCGCGGACGGCAAGCTCCCCTCGGCGACCGCACTGTCGGAGACCGTACGCCGCCGCAGGGCGACCGGCGGCCCCGCCGAGCAGACCTTCGCCACGCTCGTCGGCCTGGAGCTCAGGCCCCGTCGCCTGCGTGAGGCCGCCACCCTGTGGCAGGCCCTGGAGGCCGACCGGGGTGTCGACGGCCGCGACGCGGTCTGGGACCACCCCGACCTGATGCCCACCGCCGACGATCTCGACAATCCCGACAGGTTCGTACGGGGTGAGCCCGAGCTTGACCTGTCGTCCCTGGAGGGGACGCTCCAGGAGCCTTCGGGCGCTTCGGCTGCCGCCGACACTCCGGACGCTTCGAGCGCTCCGGACGCTCCGGACGCTCCGGGTGAGGACGAGAAGCGCCGTAAGGACGACGGCGGCGCGGACGGCGGCGCGTGAGCCTGCGCGCCGACGCGAAGGACGTGCTCACAGGGTGGGCCGCGCCCACGGCGGAGGAGGAGATCCTCCGCAAGGAGTTCCTGGAGCACGTCCACGCCAATGACGACGCGATGTGGCGCGAGTGCGTCACCGGCCACCTGACGGCCACGACCGCGGTGCTCTCCCACGACGGGGAGCGGGTGCTGCTGACGCTGCACCCCAAGGCCGGGATGTGGCTTCCCATGGGAGGGCACTGCGAGCGCGGCGACGCCTCGCTGGAGGCGGTCGCGCTGCGGGAGGCCACCGAGGAGTCCGGCATCCCGGGCCTGCGGCTGCTGCCGGGCCCACTGGCGCTCGACCGTCACAAGGTCTGGTGCCACCCGCCGTACACCAGCCATCTCGACGTCGAGTACGGCGCGGTCGCCCCCGCCGACGTCGAGGCCGTGATCAGCGCCGAGTCGCTCGACCTGCGCTGGTTCCCGGTGGAGGAGATCCCCGAGCTCTCCGACGAGGCGACCCGCCGCCTGGCCCGCCGCGCCCGCGAGGTTCTGCGCTCCGGGTGACCGGGTTCCCGGCCTCGTACGACGGTCCGGCGACCGGTTCCGGCCCGCGCGGGGCACGGGCCGAGGGCGTTGGACCGTTTTACGCTTGTCTCACCTTTCCCCGGATATCTTCGTTCTCATCAGGCTGTACGGAGCGGATCGGGGCACTGTGAGTGTGGACATCGTGGCTGACAGGGGCGCCGGGGGCGCCGGGGGCACGGTCGTGCCGCCGGCGCGACGGCGGCGCTGGAGGATTCCCAGAACCCTCGCCTGGGCCGCGGTGACACCGTTCGCCGCCTGGGCGGTGGCCCGGGTGGCCGGGCTCGAACGCGACTCGCTGACCACCCAGCTCATGACCGGCACCCCGTACGTGGCCGCGGCCTCGCTCGTGCCGGTGCTGCTGTCCGCGCTGACCCGCAACCGGGCGGCGACGGCCGTGGCGCTGATCACCACCGCGGCGCTCGGTCTGAGCGTGCTTCCCAGGGCCTTCCGCTCCGGGGATCCCGTGACGGGAACGCCCCTGCGGGTGCTGACGCTCAACACGCTGTTCGGGCACGCCGAGCCCGACGCCGTGATGGACCTGGTCCGGCGGCTGAACCCGGATGTGCTCAGCACCCAGGAGCTGACACCGGGCATGGTCGAGAAGCTGGAGGCGGCCGGGCTGGAGAAGATCATGCCGTACCAGGTGCTGGAGCCGGAGTGGAGCGCCGGGGGCAGCGGCCTGTACGCGCGGTATCCGCTGACCGCCAGGAAGAACCTGTTCGAGGCGATCGGGCACAACATGCCCGCCGCGCTGATGACCGTGCCCGGCGCCAAGCCCGTCGAGATCGTCGACGTGCATCCCTTCCCGCCGCTGGGCAGGCAGGTGTACGACTGGACGGCGGCGCTGGACGCCCTGCCCTCCGCCGCGCCCGACACGATCCGCATCCTCGCGGGCGACTTCAACGCCAGCCTCGACCACGCGGCCATGCGCCGTTTCCTGAGCCGCGGCTATCTGGACGCGGCCGACAGCGCCGGGGAGGGCCTCACCCCCACGTGGCCGGTCAACAAGCGCATTCCCCCGCTGATCACGATCGACCATGTCGTGGCGGACCGGCGGGTGGGAGTGAACACGGTCAGCGTGCACACCGTTCCGGGGACCGACCACCGGGCCGTCTTCGCCGACCTGCGGCTGCCCCCGCCCTGAGGGGCCTGGCAGCCGGTCCCTCGCACTGCCTGACCTTCGGGGCTGTCCGGATGCTCGGGGCCGGGGCCGGGGCTGGGGCGGGTGCTCGGATGCTCGGGTGCTCGGCCGTTCGAGGACTCAGGGCGAGAGCAGTGCCCGCGTGTTGTCCCAGCCTTCCAGGCCCGGGTCGAGGAGGCCGATGTCGCCGGGAGCGCGCAGGCGGTGCCAGCCGGGGCCTCTCGCGACCATGCGGCTGCCGGGCGCCGAGGCACGAAGCGCCTTGATCGGGTCGAGGTCGTCGAAACCCGTCGCGGCCCAGTCCGGATAGGGCAGGTGGGCGGCCAGCGCCACCGTGCCGCCACCACCGTCGGGGCAGACGGCGATCCTGGCCCGGCCGAGCTCGCGGAAGAGCTTGCCGATGAGCAGCGGGGGCAGGTCGGGAGCGTCCGCGCTCAGCAGGACCGCCTGCTCGCCGTACGGCAGGGCGGCGAAGGCCGCCTTGACCAGCGCGCTGCCGGAAAGGTCGGGGATCTCGACGACCGGGGTGCCCGGCCAGACGATCTCCTCCATGCCGGGGACGCTCGTCACCACGACGGGTGAGACGAAGTCCAGGCCGGCGACGAGCTCGTAGGTGTCTTCGGCGACGGCCGTGAGGAAGTCGGTGGCGTCGATCCCCGGGGGGGCCGCGTCCGCCACGGAGGGCGTGACGAGGACGGCCACCACTCGATCCTCCGTCAACACTCCTCCGCGGAACCGTGAGCCGCCGTGGAGAATCCCTCCAGGAAGCCTCGCGCCCGCTCGGCCTTGGGGTAGCGTTCCACGAGCGCCCAGAAGCGCGAGCCGTGACTCGGCACCAGCAGGTGGACGAGCTCATGCATGATCACGTAGTCGACCACCCACGACGGCATGCCCCGCAGCCGCGTGGAGATCCTGATGGTGCCGTGATCAGGAGTGCACGAGCCCCAGCGGTGCTGCTGGTTCTCCACCCAGCGCACGCTGGACGGCTTCGCCTCCCCGCCGAGATAGCGGGCCGACAGATCGACGGCCCGATCGAGAAGATCGTCGTCGGAGGGACGTCTGCGCTGCTCCTTGGCCGCGAGGCGATCGAGCATACGGCGCACCCATTGTTCCTCATCGGTGCTACTCAGACCGGCGGGGAGGAGCACGATCGTTTTCTCGCCGTCGCGGTACGCAGAAACCGTCCGCCGGCGGCGAGAACTGCGGCGGACCTCGACTGTCTCGGGGGGCACATATGAACGGTAGCCGAGAATGACGAATTCACACCAGGGGGTAGAACACGTTCCCGCTGGTCAATCCCCGTTCGTCGATTGTTCAACACGGGTGATCAACTATGACCGCGACTTATCTAATTAACCTGGATATCAGCCGTCTCATGCGTTGCCGAATCGCGGGACCCGCCGTTCTCTCTGGGCCGCCAGCCCTTCACGCATGTCGTCGGAGATCATCGTGACCGGCTGGGCGAGGGATTCCCAGCGCAGCGCGGCGTCAAGGTCGGCGTGCCCGCCGCCGGCCAGGGCGATCTTGGTGAGCCGGGTGGCGACCGGCGCGTTGGCCGCCGTGCGCGACGCGATCCCCATCACCTCGGCCATCAGCGACTCGCGGGGAAACGCCCTGGTCACCAACCCCGCGGGCGCCGCCTCCGCGCCCGTCATCGTCCGCCCCGTGAGCAGCATCTCCCTGGCCACGCCCACCCCCGCGACCCTGGGCAGCAGGTAGGTGGCCGCCATGCCGGGGTGCAGGCCGAGCGAGGTGAAGGGAACGAGCAACTTGGCCTCCTCGGAGGCGTACACCAGGTCGCAGGCGAGAGCGAGGCACAGCCCCGCCCCGACGGCCGCGCCGTTGACCGCGGCGATGGTCGGCACCTCCAGGTCGGCGATCGCCAGCCAGGTCCGGTAGAAAGCGAGCATCCGCTCGCGCAGTGCGGGCACTCCCTCTTCGGCCCTCTCGGCGAGCCAGGACAGGTCTCCCCCGGAACAGAACGCGTTTCCCGCCCCGGTGACGACGACGCATCGGAGATCGCGATCCGCCGCGAGATCGGCGATGGCGATCCGCCATCGGGCGGTCATTCCGTCGGTCATCGCGTTGCGCCGATCGGGGAGATTCAGAGTGAGCACCGCGACGCCGTCGTCACGCCGATCGATCAAGAGCTCGTCCATGCCGGGGAGCGTAACCCACCCTCTCCCGCCCACCGCCTCCCGGCCCTGTCCGGTCGGACTCACCGCGGTCCGCGGTCTTACAGGTGCCCGTTTCCCGGCTCTCCTGGCCCGCGGCCCCTCGTCTCCTTGGTCATTTCCTGCCTTGGACGTCGAAACGGGGATTCTCCGCTCCGGTGGCGCGGATGTTCCTCGTCCCGAGGGGCTGAGGTTCCAGGCGTGTCCCCCCGAGAGGGTGAAGAGGAGGTCCCGGACTGCTCGCTGAAGGTGGGTTATCCACAGGGCGGGAGTTATCCACAGGCGGGAGAAAAGCCGTCCGGGACCCTGTGGGGCCATGCCACGCTGGCACACCCAGCCACCCCTGGCTCCTCTGCCTCCTCTGCCACCTCTGCCTCTCGGTCACCTCCGACCTGTTCGTCCCTTGCTTCCCCCTGTTCCCCCTGTTCCCCCTGCTCATCTCCTGCCCTCACCGGCTCGCCCGCGGGCCGTCCCGAAGAAAGGTTCTCCGATGCGACCACGACTGAAGCCCGCTCTGCGCCGCGTCGCCCGCGATGGGCGCACCCTGCAGTTCGGACTGCATCCCCGCCACGCGGTGGTGCTGACCGACCTCGAACCCGAGGTCCGCCGCTGGGTGGAGAGCCTCGACGGCGTAAGGGATCTCGCGGGCGTGCTGGCCGATGCCGTCCAGGTGGGGCTCGGCGAGGAGCACGGCCGGACCCTGCTCGACCTGCTGGTCAGCCGTGGTGTGGTGGACGACGCGGGTGTGGGTCCTGGCCCGCTGCGCACGCTCACGATGGCCGAGCGTGATCGGCTCCAGCCCGATCTCGACGTGCTCTCCCTCACTCCGGGCACGATCGACGGCGGGCTCGCCGCACTAGAGCGCCGGCGAGAGGCCCGGGTGCGGGTCTACGGCGCGGGCCGGGTGGGCGCGCAGGTCGTCGGCCTGCTCGCCGCCTCCGGGGTCGGCCGGATCTGCGTCGTCGACCCCGGTACGGCGCGGCGACGGGACGTCGTCCCCGGCGGCCTCGGCTGGACGGAGGTGGGAATGAGCAGGCAGGACGGCGCGGTCGCGGTGGCCAAGAGGCTCGCGCCCGGCCTCACGGCATGGACCGGGGACGGGGCGGCCCAGCTGGCCGACGGGGGCAGGCCCCCGGACCTGGCGGTGCTCGCGCCCGTGGTGCCGCTGGACGGCCTCCTGGTCAAGGAACTCGTCGACTGGGAGATCCCGCACCTGCTGGTCACCGCCTTCGAGGGTTCCGGCTCGGTCGGCCCTCTCGTGCTGCCGGGACGAAGCACGTGCCTGCACTGTTTAGATTTGACCCGGCGGGATCGCGACCCCGGGTGGCCGGTCGTCAGCGCCCGGCTGGGCGGCTTCCCCGCGGGAGAAATCGCGTGTGGCACGGTGCTGTCGACGCTGGTGGCGGCGTCGGCGGCAGGTCACGCACTCGCCGTGATCGACGGCCGTGAACCCGTTGTGACAAACAGCACATTGGAAGTATTGCCAGATTGGAGCTGGAAGAGGCGATCCTGGAGTGTTCATCCTCAATGTCGTTGCTTCCGAAACGAGTTGGGTTCGCTAACAATGGTCGCGTCGGCTACCTGCCGCTGACGGACACACAGCGAAGGGAGGGAGCGGCGTCTCGCTGTAGCAGCGGATGCGCCGCCAACCAAGGTGAGTGACCTTCCGCGCCGCGCCGTTGCGCGCTCCGCCAAGCTGGCGGCCCTGCCGATCGGGTTCGCCGGCCGCACCGCTCTCGGTCTCGGAAAACGTATCGGGGGCAAGTCCGCCGAGATCGTCGCCCAGGAAATCCAGGAACGCACCGCCGAGCAGATCTTCAAGGTTCTCGGAGAGCTCAAGGGCGGGGCGATGAAGCTCGGCCAGGCGCTGTCCATCTTCGAGGCGGCGCTGCCCGCCGAGGTCGCCGGCCCCTACCGCGCCACCCTGACCAAACTCCAGGACGCGGCTCCGCCGCTTCCGGCGGCGACCGTGCACAAGGTCCTCGTCGAGCAGCTGGGCGACGACTGGCGGGAGAACTTCCTGTCGTTCGACGACAAACCCGCCGCCGCCGCGTCGATCGGGCAGGTGCACAAGGCGGTCTGGCACGACGGCCGGACGGTCGCGGTCAAGATCCAGTACCCGGGGGCGGGAAAGGCCCTGCTCTCCGACTTCACCCAGCTTGCCCGGCTCGGCAAGCTCTTCGGGGTGCTGCTGCCCGGCCTCGACATCAAGGCCGTCCTGAGCGAGTTGCGCGAGCGGGTGGTCGAGGAGCTCGACTATCTCCACGAGGCCGAGGCCCAGCATGCCTTCGCCCTGGAGTTCAAGGACGACCCCGACTTCCTGATCCCGGACGTGATCGCCGCCAACGAGCAGGTGCTCGTCTCCGAATGGGTCGACGGCACTCCGCTGTCGCGGATCATCACCGACGGCACCCAGGAGGAGCGCGACCGGGCCGGGCTCCAGCTCGTCCGTTTCCTGTTCTCCTCGCCCGCACGGGTGGGCATGCTCCACGCCGACCCCCATCCGGGCAACTTCCGGATCGTCGAGGACGGCCGGATGTGCGTGCTCGACTTCGGCGCGGTCAACCGGATGCCCGACGGGTACCCACCGATCTTCGGAAAGCTGACCCGCATCTTCAACAACGGCGACATGGCGACCGTGGTGCAGGGCCTGCGCGACGAGGGTTTCATCCAGCCGCACATCGAGATCGACCCCGAAGCCCTGCGGGCGTTCCTGGCCCCCTACGTCGAGCCGACCGCCGTGGAGGAGTTCTCCTTCAGCAGGGAATGGCTCCAGCGGCAGGCCGCCACGGCCACCGACCTGCGTCCCGGCAACGTGGTGCGCCAGCTCAACCTGCCGGCCTCGTACGTCCTCATCCATCGCGTGCACGCGGCGGGGGTCGGCGTCCTCTGCCAGCTCGGCGCCACCGCCCGCTTCCGCGAGGAGGTCGTCCGCTGGGTCCCCGGGTTCACCGACGAGGATTCGGGAGAACCCACCCTCACCAGCGCCTGAGGGGTCTTTCCCCTCCTGCGGCTCCTTCTCCCGACCGCTTTCCGTAGCTTCCTCTCACCGCTTCCTCTCACCGCTCCTTCTCCCGACCGCTTTCCGCCGCTTCCTCTCACCGCTCCTGCTCGCCACTTTCTCGCCGCTCCTTCTCCACGCTTCCTGTCATCGCTCCTTCTCGCGGCTCTTCCTCGCCGCTTCCTCCCGCGGCTCATGCTCGTGACGCGGTTGGCCGGTCCGAGCGGCCCGGACAGACGCTTGAGGGGTGGCCCGCCGAAGCGGGCCACCCCTCATTGGTCTATCTCGTCGTCCGTCTCGTTCTTCGATCTGTCTTCCGCGCGGCTTCGCGTGTCTCTCGTGCGTCTCCTACACGTCGCCGCCGGTCCTTACCTAACAGGCAGGACAGATCAGACGAGGCGCAGGATCGCGCTCCGCAGGCGGGCCGAGGCACGCTCCGCGTCGCGCTCCGCGCGCTGGAGGCGCTTGAGCCCTGCGGCCCTGCGATGCTCCTCCGCCTCGCGGTGAAGGGTTCGTATTCGGTCACGAACCAGTTCTTCTTGCATAGACGACAGGTCGAGGCCTCTGGAGGTGAAGTAGCTCATCGGAATGGTCCTTTCGGAAACGTGCGGCTCGTGATGGTTCGGGTTCTCGGTGGTTCAGGTTCTCGGTTGTTCAGGCAGCGACCGGGTTCTTGCGGGGACGTCCGCGCGGGCGCTTCCGGGGAACGATCGCCCCCCGCAGGACGAGCTCGCCGCCCCAGACGCCCCACGGCTCCTCGCGCTCCAGCGCGCGGGCCAGGCAGGCCTCACGAATCGGGCAGCCCCCGCAGAGCGCCTTGGCGAACTCCACGTCCTCCGGAGACTCGGCGAACCACAGGTCGGGGTCGGTACGACAGGGGATTGTGGCTTCGTCGATCAGGTCCATGACCGTCTGGGCCCCCATCTGCTTCACCTCTCAGCTAGGTGTTGATCTTCGGTTACCTCTTGGGGTGGGGGTCAGGAATGACGCGGACAAACAAGAAGGCCGCGGATCCTGGGTGCGGATCCGCGGCCTGAAGGCTTTTTCCTCGGTCAGGTTATGACCGGAGGATGCCCCCAGGGTTGCGGACCGCGCAGTCCACCGTTTCCGATGTGCTTGGTCGTTGCTGCGTAGCTGTCGCCCACTCGGTTGCGAACAGCCGGGACGTCCGTCGCCGGGAAGGCGACCGGAGCGAACCAACGGCCGGTTTCGACCTGAAGATGGGCAGGATTGGCCTGCTGAACCAGAGCTGCCACGCCGCCGGCGAGAGTGATCTGGCTGTCGCAAGACAGAGCGGTGTTACGGCGCGCGGAAGTGAGCCCCATCTGGGACGTCATCGGAATGTTCCTCACAGCGGACTCACCTCCATTCGTTGATCGTCGGACAGTGATGTCCGACTTGCTTGAGCATGACCCTAAACCCCGGCCCCAGGAGGGGGCAACATATTTTCTACCTGCGACTTTGCGACTATCTCACGCGGATCATCGCCTCCTGCACTACCGACACGGCCAGTTCTCCGGACCGGGTGAACATCTCGCCCTTGGCGAGCCCTCGCGCCGCCCCCGACCACGGCGACTCCTGGGCGTAGAGCATCCACTCGTCCACGCGGAAGGGACGGTGGAACCACATCGCGTGGTCCAGCGAGGCGCCGGAGAGGTTGGACGCGCCCCATGCCAGGCCGTGGGTGAGCAGCACGGTGTCGACCAGGGTGAAATCGGAGGCGTAGGCGGCGAGCACCACGTGCAGCAGCGGATCGTCGGGCAGTTCCGCGTCGTAGCGGAACCACACGTTGGTGTTTGACCCGCGCAGCTCCGGGTCGCGGTAGGCCTCCCAGGTGAGGGGGGTCACGTAGCGGGCGTCCACCGGCCTCGGCCTGGACACCCACTCGCGCAGCGGCGACTCCGTCCCCACGGCCTGGAGCATCCGGTCCTGGAAGAGCGGCAGGCCCTCGGGGTCGACCACCTGGGGCATCGTGACCGCCTGGTGCTCGACACCGGTCTCCGTCACGTGGAAGGAGGCCGACATCGTGAATATCGCCTTGCCGTGCTGGACGGCCACCACCCGGCGGGTGGTGAAGGACCGGCCGTCGCGGACCCGCTCGACGTTGTAGACGATCGGGATGGCCGGGTCTCCGGGACGGATGAAGTACGCGTGCAGCGAGTGGACGTTGCGGTCGTCGGGCACCGTCCGTCCCGCGGCGACCAGCGCCTGGGCGGCTACCTGGCCACCGAAGACACGCTGGATGCGCTCCTCCGGACTACGCCCTCTGAAGATGTCGAGCTCGATCTGCTCCAGGTCGAGCAGGTCCAAAAGCTCCTTTAACGCCTCGTTCACGCGCCCTCCGTCTGGTTCGCGGCGATACGACACAGTTCGAGCACCGCCTCGCCGTAACGATCCAGTTTGACGCGTCCGATTCCGGTGATCGCCAGCAGGTCCTGTTCCGAGTGCGGCGCCCGTTCGGCGATGGCCTGAAGGGTGACGTCGGTGAAGATCGCCCACTGGGGGATCTTCTCGTGCTTCGCCACCGCCGTACGCCAGGACTTGAGCGCCGCGAGCAGCGACTCGTCGTAGTCGGCGGGGCAGCCGGCGCACCTGCCGAGCTTCTGTTCCGCGGCGGCGGCCAGGGTCTTGCCGCAGACCCGGCAGCTGATCGGCGCGGCGACCTGGCGGCGGTCGGCCGCCGTGGCGGAGGCGGTGGCGCGGCTCTTCTGCGCGGAGCGGCCGGTGAGCCCGTCCAGGAAGCGGGAGGGCTTGCGGGAACGCCGCCCGCCGGGCGAGCGCGCCAGTGCCCACGACACTCCCAGGTGGGCGCGGGCACGGGTGACGCCGACGTACAGGAGACGGCGTTCCTCCTCGATCTGGTCGGTCGTCTCGGCGTAGATGATGGGCAGCATGCCCTCGGTGACGCCGACGAGGAAGACCGCCTCCCACTCCAGGCCCTTGGCGGCGTGCAGCGAGGCCAGGGTGACCCCCTCGACCGGCGGCGCGTGCTGCTCCCCGGCCCTGCGCTCCAGCTCGGCGACGAAGGCGGGCAGGTCGGCGCCCGTGGCGGCGAGGTCCTCGGCGAGGTCGGCCAGGGCCTTCAGCGACTCCCACTTCTCGCGGGCCTTGCCGCCGCCGGGGGGCTCGGGGGTGAGCCCGATGCCGGACAGGATGTGGTGCACGGTCGAGGCGAGCGTGTCGCCGGGTTCGGCCGAGCGGGCGGCGCCGCGCAGCAGCACGACCGCCTGACGGACCTCGGGCCGCTCGAAGAAGCGGTCGGCGCCGCGCAGCACGTACGGCAGTCCGGCCTTGGCGAAGGCCTGCTCGTACGTCTCGGACTGGGCGTTGACCCGGAACAGCACGGCGATCTCGCGGGTCGGCACGCCGCCGCCGACGAGCTTCTTGACCGCCCGCGCCACCCCCTCGGCCTCGGCGGTCTCGTCGTCGTACTCGGTGAAGACCGGTTCGGGGCCGTCCGGGCGCTGGGCGATCAGGGCGAGCTTGTGCGGGGTCCGGGCCCTGTCGAGCACCCGGTTGGCGAGAGAGACGACCTGGGGGGTCGAGCGGTAGTCGCGAACCAGTTTGATCACGGTGGCGTTGGGGTGCTCGACCGAGAAGCCGGTCAGGTAGCGGGGGGTGGCGCCGGTGAAGGAGTAGATCGTCTGGTTGGGGTCGCCGACCACGCACAGGTCGTCGCGCCCGCCGAGCCAGGTGTCGAGCAGCAGCTTCTGCAGCGGGTTGACGTCCTGGTACTCGTCGACCACGAAGTAGCGGTACTGCTGGCGGATCTGGGAGGCGACCTCGCGGTGCTCGGTCATCACGGCCGCGGTGAGTTCCAGGATGGTCTCGAAGTCGACCAGGTGCCGCTCGCGGCGGAGGTTCTCGTAGGCCTCGTAGAGCCGGAAGACCTCCTCGGCGGGTACGGGCGAGGTGCGGCCCGCCTTCTTGGCGGCCCCCGCGTAGTCCTCGGGGGCGATCTGGGTGACCTTGGCCCACTCGATCTCGGAGGCGATGTCGCGGAGTTCGGAACGGTCCTGGTTCTTGCGCAGGGAGCGGCAGGCGTCGATGAGCAGCGGCAGCTTCGACTCGATCACCCTGGGCGGGTCGCCGCCGATGACGCGCGGCCAGAAGTAGGTGAGCTGGCGCAGCGCGGCGGCGTGGAAGGTGCGCGCCTGCACACCCGGCGTGCCGAGCTGCCGCAGCCGCTGCCTGAGCTCACCGGCCGCGCGTGTGGTGAACGTCACCGCCAGCACGCCCTGGGCGTCGACCACCCCGCTGTGGACCGCGTGCGCGATGCGGTGGGTGATGGCGCGGGTCTTGCCCGTCCCGGCTCCGGCGAGGACGCAGACCGGCCCCCGGACGGCTTCGGCCACCTCACGCTGCTCGGGATCCAGTGCCGCCAGAACGTTGTCGGGCCCCACGGAGCCTCCTTACACGCAGTCGAACACACGCGGTCGAACGGACCGGGCGGCAACATCCTCCCAGTCACAGGCCAAGCATCAGTCATTCTGGCAACTCGCCGCCGTCAACCTATGTGGTTCGTCGAGATGCACAAAGCGGGCTTTTTACTCCACAATGGGGTCCGAACAATTCGGGGAAGGAAGAGGCCCGTGCGAACTGGGGTAACCGTGGGTGCGCTCGCCCTGGCGGCGGCGATGGTCGGGCCCGTGGTGGTGTACACGACCGCGCACGCCCACGCGTTCTCGGCTCCGGCCCAGCCCAGCGGCACGCCCGGTCCGGCGAAGGCCGGTGTCGGCGGGGCCACCGACACGGCCGGGGCCACTACCGGGCGAGCCTCCGGTACGGCGAGGTCCGGGGCGAGCCGCGCGGACGCCGGCACGTACGGCACGGCGAAGGCCAGCACGGGGGTCGCGGGCGTCGGCAGGGCCGGTGCGGAGGCGACCAGGGCCGGGGCCGGCACGACGGGCACGGCCAAGGCGAGGAAGCCCGGCACGCCCAAGAGCGGCGACCCGACACCCTCTCCGGTGCCGGATCCCGCCCCGCTGGCCCAGGGCACCGTCGTCAACACCGTCTCGTACGGCCCGCACGTCCGCCAGCGCATGGACATCTGGTACCAGACCGACGAGCTGAAGCGGCCCGGTGTCTTCCTGATCCACGGCGGCTGGTGGTCGTCGGGCGACAAGAAGTACATGACGGAGATAAGCCGGAGCTACGCCGAGCAGGGCTACGTCGTCTTCAACATCAACTATCGCCTCTCCACCGACGCCTCCTGGCCGGCCCAGCGCACCGACACCCTCGACGCCATCGCCACCGCGCGGCGGCACGCGGCGCTGTGGTCCTTCGACCCGAACCACTACGTGATCGTCGGCTTCTCCGCCGGAGGCCACCTGGCCGGTGCGGCGGGCACCTACAAGAGCCGCCTGCCCGGCCTGCGCGGTGTGGTCGGCATCTCCCCCGTGATCTCCCCGCTCACGGCGTACACCGAGGGCACCGACACCTACGACCTGGAGAAGCGCAAGCTGCGCGAGTCGGCCATCAAGCTGGCCGGAGGCTGCGAGCCCACCGGCAGGTGCGCCAGGGTCTGGGCGAGCATGGAGGTCCCGTGGCACGCGAGCCGCGGTGACGCGCCCATGCTGGTCGTGCACTCGGAGGACGAGTTCGTCTCGGCGGAGCACGGCAAGCAGCTCAAGGAGCACCTGCGCCAGGTCGGCGTTCCGGTGACGATCGTCTCCGAGCCCGGCATCGAGCACAGCGCGCCTCTTTACCGGCTGCCCGGCGTGGCGGAGCGGGTTCAGCAGTGGGTCGCGGAGAAGCTGCTGTCATCGGGAAGATGAACGGGCCTCGCTTTGTTGCCAATGGCGCCGGACATCACATGAGGGGATTTCTCACGACATGGCGCTGACTGTGTACACCACGACCTGGTGCGGCCCCTGCAAGCGACTGAAGAGCCAGCTCAGCCGCGAGGGGATCTCCTACAACGAGATCGACATCGAGAGCAACCCGGACGCCGCCACGTTCGTCATGAGCGTCAACAACGGCAACCAGGTCGTCCCCACCGTCGTGGTCGACTCTCCGACCGGCCGGGTCGTCAGGACCAACCCCTCGGTGATCGAGGTCAAGCGCATCCTGGCGGGCGCGAGCGCGTAGCCGCTCCGCGGCCGAGCCCCGGTTCCCTCATCCGGGCGCCGGGGCTCTCGCCTGCCGGGAGGGCCCTGCCCCGCGCGACCTCGGTACGGACCCCGCGCGACCTCGGTTCGGCCGGCTGCCGGTGAGCGGGTCTACCAGTCGCCGGTCAGCGGTTCGCCGTACCAGGTCTCGATGAGCCTGCGGGCGATCGACACCTCGGACGGCAGGCGCACCTCGCCGCTCTGCGTCGCGGCCAGCAGCTCGGCGCGGCTGAACCAGTGGGCCTCGGCGATCTCCTCGGGATCGAGGACGAACTCCGTCGACGTGGCCCTCGCGAAGAAGCCGAGCATCAGGCTGCGCGGGAACGGCCAGGGCTGGCTGCCCATGTAGCGCGGCTCGGTGACGCGCACGCCGACCTCCTCGGCCACCTCGCGCGCCACGGCGTGCTCCAGGGACTCTCCCGGCTCGACGAACCCGGCCAGCACCGACAGCCGCCCCTCGGGCCACTGCGGCCCCCTGGCCAGCAGGCACCTGTCATCGGCATCGTGGACCAGCATGATCACCGCGGGGTCGACCCGGGGGAAGTGCTGGCTGCCGTCCTTGGGGCAGACACGCACGTGCCCGCCCGCGCGCACCTCGGTGCCGCCGCCGCACCGGGGGCAGAACTCGTGGGTGGAGTGCCAGGCGTCCAGGGCGACCGCGTACACCAGCAGCCCGGCGTCCAGGTCGCCCAGCAACGATCCCACCTGGCGGAGCCCGGCGGTGAGGGTCTGGTCCTCCCCCAGTTCCGAGGGGGGCAGCGGGGCGACCATCCGGGCGAAGGAGCCGGTGTGGACGCTGTCGGCCAGCGGCGCCGCCACGGCGAAGTAGGCGACGCCCTCGGCGTCGACACCGAGCAGGTAGCGCTCGCCCTCCGGCGCCTCGGCCGTGGGCAGCAGGACCAGCTTGACCTCGCCGCCACTGCGCCGGACCAGAGCCTGCCCGTCGTCGACGACCACGACCCTGGTCGCGGTGTCGGCCCAGGTCCTTTCGAGCCACTCGGCGTCGCCGCGAAGCATCGCCGATCGGTCGATGGCACTGCGCGCGAGCAGCAGCGGCCCCAACAGTCCTTCTTGCGCCGTGATCTCCACGCTGTTCCGCCTCCCCAACCGAGTGCACATACTATGCCGCCGGACGAGACCTTCTTCGCCCGTCCCGGCGTACGGGCGGGAGGGGGAAACACGCGTCTCAGCACATCACCGGCTTTTCCCTTCTCCCTGCCCTCCCTCTCCTCCCTGTGCTCCGTCCTGTTTCTTCCGGTACGGGGTGGCCGAGGATCAGCGGTCGGGACACGGACGGAGGCGCGGGGACCGGGGCTCGTCTCCCGGTACCCGCGCCTCTCGTGGCACGCTTCCCCTGCTGTTCCGTGGTGCCGCGCCGTCAGCTCGCGAAGACGATCACGTTGTCGCGGTAGCTGCGCCGCTCGCGGTCGAAGGTCCCGCCGCAGGTGATGAGCCTCAGCTCGGCTCCCTTGGTGGAGCCGTACACCTGCCTGTCGGGGATCCGGCTCTTCGGGAATCGGGCCAGGCGCCGGACGGTGAAGGTCACCGTGCTTCCGTCGGCCCTGTCGACGTGGACGCGGTGGCCCGGACGGAGTTTCCCGAGCCGGTGGAAGACGGCGGGCCCCGTCCTGGAGTCCACGTGTCCGGCGATGACCGCCGCACCGGCCTCGCCGGGCTCGGGACCGGCCTTGTTCCAGCCCACCCTGTCGAAGCGCACCGGGGCGACCAGCTTGTTCCTCGCGTCCAGTTTCAACGCGGTCACCGCGGTGGAGAGCCCGATCGCCGGGACGCGGAGCCGCACGGGGTTGGCGACCTCACCCCTGGCCGGAGGTCGTACGAACCGGGCGGCCGTGAAATCCCCGGAGGTCGCGGAGGTCGCGGAGGTCGCGGAGGTCGTGAGAGCTTCGGAGGCGGTGGAAACCGGGGAGGCGCTGTGCGCGGCCACCTCGGTGGAGCACGCGGTCATGGCCACGAGGGCGGAGAGAGCGGCCACGAGGGCACCGGGGGTTCGCACGGTCAGCTCCCCGAGGTGAATCGGCGGTTGAACCAGAAGCCGCCACCCGCCAGCAGCCCGGCACCGGCCAGTCCCACCGGCACCCAGAGCGGCACGCCCTCCTTCTCCGCCATCCCGCCGAACCCGGTCTCCACACCACCGGCAGGAGCCCGGTCGTCGTCATCGTCGTCATCACGCGACGCACCACCCTGACCGGCGTCCACACCACCCGCGGGAGCCCGGTCGTCGTCATCGTCGTCGTCACGCGATGTGCTGCCCTGGCCGGTTTCCACGCCGCCCCGGGGGAGGTCGTCGTCCCGGTCATCGGCGGGGCCGGCTCGCCGGTCGTCCTGGTCATCGCGGTCATCGCGGTCGTCGCGGTCGTCGCGGTCATCCCGGTCGTCGTCACCGCCGTCGTCGTCATCGTCACCATCTCTGTCATCGTCATCGTCATCGTCGTCGTCCGCGACGTCGACCACCGCCGTGGACGAAGCCGGGAACGCGGACGCCTGGGCCGCCGGGACGCCGGCGAGGACGCCGGTGGTCCCGAGTCCGAGGGTGATCGCGATGGCGAGCAGGGTCCGCCGTGGTTCCAGGCTCATCTGGCCCTCCTGAAGGTCGTTCCGCACCTTCTGTGCGGATGACTCCAGATTTCCGGTGGCCGGTGGATCCACCATGAGCGCGAGATGAGAGGGCTCTCACCGGACCCGCAGACGGTAGCCGGACCCCCGGACGGTCTCGATCCGCTGGTTTCCCAGCTTGCGGCGCAGGTAGCGGACGTAGACGTCCACCACGTTCGAGCCGGGGTCGAAGTCGAACCCCCACACGTGGCTGAGCAACTGCTGGCGGGTGAGAACCTGGTCGGGGTGGCGGCAGAAGATCTCCGCGAGGGCGAACTCGCGGGTGGACAGGTCGACGGAGCGCTCGCCCACGTGGGCCCGCCGGGTCCGCAGGTCCAGGGCGAGGTCGCCGACGCGCAGGACGGTCGTCTCCGGGACGCGCTCCGGGCGCAGGCGGAGCCGTACCCGCGCCAGCAGTTCCTCGAAGGAGAAGGGCTTGGCTAGGTAGTCGTCGGCCCCGCCCTCAAGGCCGGCGACGGTGTCGGCGACGCTGTCGCGGGCGGTGAGGATGATCACGGGGATGGTCGCCATCTCCTGCCGGAGCCGGCGCAGGACCGTGAAGCCGTCGCTCAGCGGAAGCCCGATGTCCAGGATCATCAGGTCGAAGCGACCGGCACGGGCGTACTCGTACGCCGCCACCCCGTCCGCGACGACGGTGGTCGTGAACCCGTTGCCTCTCAGGCCCTTCTCCAGGAAGGACGCGATCCGGCCCTCGTCCTCGGCTATCAGGATGCGGTTCACCCTCGGCTCCTCACTCGGGGACTGTCAGGTTTGGGCCTTCCCCGCCGCGCGGCGCGGAAGGACGTCGGGGGCATCAGTGCTCGTACGGGAGCGTCATGGGGATCTCCTCGTACGGGAAGGAGATCAGGAAGAGCGCCCCGCCCCCGTCGGACGGGTGGACCCGTGCGGTGCCCCGGTGCGCCTCGGCGATGGAGCGGACGATGGCGAGGCCGAGTCCCGCGCCGTCGTGCGACCCGGTGCGGCCCGCGCCCCGGACGAAGCGGTTGAAGATACGTTCGCGATCCCGCTCGGGCACGCCGGGACCGGTGTCGCGCACCCACAGCTCCACCTGGCCGTCCCGTACGGCGGAACCGACCGCGATCAGGTCTCCTGGGCCGGTGTGCCGCACGGCGTTGGCCACGAGCTGGATCAGCGCCTGGGTGAGGCGCTGCCGGTCGGCCGTGACCTGTTCCTCGGCCACCTCGTCCACCCGCCAGCGGCGCTCCCCCAGGGCGCGGGCCTTGGCCACGACCTCGACGGTCAGGTCGGCAAGCTCGACCTCGCCGAGGGTGAGGAAGCCCGGCTGCTCCGACCTGGCGAGCATGATCAGGTCGTCGACGATCCGGTTCATCCGTCCCAGCTCGTCGGTGACCAGGGCCAGGGTGGCGGTCCGCTCCTCGGGGTCGTCTCCCATGAGTTCGAGGTGGCCGCGGACGACCGTGATCGGGGTGCGCAGCTCGTGCCCGGCGTCGTCGAGGAAGTCGCGCTGCACGGCGAAGGCTCGTTCCAGCCGGTCGAGCATGTGGTTGAAGGTCGCGGCCAGCGCGGAGACGTCGTCGTCGCCGGAGACGGTCAGACGCCGACTGAGATCGCCGGAGCCGCCGATCCGCTCCGCCGTCTGACGGACCAGCCGCACGGGGGCGAGGACCCTTCCCGCGACGAACCACCCGCCCGCCCCGGCCAGGAGCAGCGCCGCCAGCGCGGTGAGGCCCAGCACGCGCACCGCCTCATCGACCTCACGGCGTTCGAGGTCGTAGAAGACGACGGCCACGAAGGCGCCCTCGACCTCGCCGTCGGCGATCACGGGTGCGACCGCCCAGCGGACGAGCCCGGCCGTGCTGGGGGCCCAGTCCCAGGTGGGTTCGGTCGCGGCGGCCATCCGCGCCACCAGCGCCCGGTCGGTGTCGAGCACGGCCGGGGGTTCGGCGTACGTGCGCCAGCGGACCTTCCCGTCCAGGATCACGAAGAAGGTCTCGTGGCGGTCGGGCGCGTTGACCTTCAGGTACTCCTGGAGCAGCGCCGGCGGGGAGGCGGTCGAGTTCTTCGCGTACCAGTGGAGTTTCTCCACCTCGTTGGCCAGTTCGGCGTTCACCCGGTCCTCCAGCCTGACCAGCAGGATGGTCCAGGTGGCGAACACCGAGACGCTCAGGGCGAGGGCGACGACCGCGAGCGTCCACCCCACGATGCGGGTCCGTGCGCTCACCGCCCGGCCGCTGCCGTTGTCGCGGTCTCAGTCGTCGCCGTCATCGCCGCCGCCGTCATCGTCGTCGTCATCGTCATCTCCCCCGCCTCGCGGTGGCGGTGGCGGCTGTACCCGCTCGGCCCGTTCCCTTCCGGTCAGGCTGGACGCGCCGGGCCCGCCCGAGGTCGCGGAGGCCGGTGGTGTCCGGTCGTCCCGCGCCTTCGGGTCGCCGGACGCCCCGGGGTCGGCCGGTGTCGTGGAGCCTGTGGAGGACCGTGGCTGCGCGGTGCCCGTCCCGGCCGTCTCGTTCCCGCGGTCCCGGTCGACCACGACGGCCTCCCCGAGGCTGCCGGAGTTGCCCTGGACCAGTATCACGACCGCGAACATCGCGACCGCGGTGACGAGTATCCCGATCACCATGCTGACGGTTGACGTCCTGCGGCTCATGGCGTCCACGCTAGGCGCCGTCACAGGAGATCAGGCTGGGATGGAGATGAGAAGACTCTCATCATCGGGCGACACGGACATGTACTGTCAATAAACCGATCGCCTCCGCGCTCCGATCGGCCTCAGGCTAGGATCACCGAGTTAGGTTAGCCTTGCCTGATATCGGGGGTCCCTGCATTGCGGCTGTACCTCACCGCGCTCAAACCGACGGACTCGGTCACCGACGGATTCCTCCCGGCGGCACGCGCGCTCGGCTGTGAGGTCACGATCCTCACCGACCGCCCCGAGCGGCATCGCGACTCCGGGGCGGAGGTGCTCCTCTGCGACGTACGCGACGCGCGGGCCGTGGTCGACACCGTCGCGCACCACCGCCCCCCGGACGCGATCTTCTCGAACTCCGACCACATCCAGGCGGAGACGGCGCTCGCCGCCGCCTACTTCGGCCTCCCCGGCAAGGACTGGCGGGCCTGCGTCGACACCAAGAACAAGGCCCTCACCCGGCGACGGCTGGCCGCCGCCGGGGTCGAGACCGTACGTTCCGCGCGGCTGGCACCGGCCGACGCGCCGCCCGCCGACATGCCGTTCCCCGCGGTCGTGAAGCCGCGCGAGGGCGTGGCCAGCGAGGACGTCGTGCTGGTCCGCGACGCGGGCGAGCTCGCGAGGGCCGTCGCGGCCATCCGGGACAGGCGGCCGGGAGAGACGCTGGTCGTGGAGGAGTATCTCGACGGGCCCCTGCACACGATGGAGACGCTCGGCGACGGCGAGCGGATCAGGGTGCTCGGCGGGTTCCGCACCACCCTCGGGCCGCTGCCGCACTTCGTGGAGGAACGGCTCGACTGGGAGCCGCCACCGGGCCGTGAACATGTGCTGCGGGCACTGGAGGCGCTGCGGGTGGGGTTCGGGGCCTGCCACACCGAGTACGTGATGACCCCGGCCGGGCCCCGGATCGTCGAGGTGAACTACCGGGTGATCGGCGACCACTGCGACTTCCTGCTGGCGAGCGTGCTGGACGCGCCCCTGTTCGAGCTCATCCTCGGCGTGCATCTCGGGGCGGAGCCGAAGCTTCCCGATGGGGCGGGGGGGCACGCGACGGCGCTGAGCCTGGTCGCCGACCGCGCGGGGACCGTGGTGAGGTCTCCCGGGACGATCGTTCCGGCGCCCGGCGATCCGGTCCGGATCTGGCATCGGCCGCTGCGCGCCGTGGGTGACCGGATCGACGTGAGCAACACCAACCGCGACTACATGGGCATCGTCCGCGCGATCGGGCCCGACCGGGCGCGCGTGGACGCGGCCGTCGCGGCCTTCACCGCCGAGAACCCGTGGGTGGTCGCATGAGCCGTGAGTCCACGGGCGGCCGGACGAACCGGGGAATCGCGAGCGACCGCGCGCACCGGGGATCCGCGGACGACCGCGTACGCGGGGAATCCACAGGCGACCGCGCGAAGCGAGGATCCATGGGCGAGCGCACGAGCCGAGGACCCGCGAGCGACCGCGCGAACCGGGGATCCGCGGACGACCGCGTACGCGAGGAGTTCACGGGCGACCGCGCGAAGCGAGGATCCATGGGCGAGCGCACGAGCCGGAGGTCCGCGGGCGAGCGCGTGAGCCGGGGACCGGCGGGTGAGCGCGTGCGCGGCGGTGGTTCCGTGAGCGGGCGGGAACGATACCTCGCCGGACGGGTGCTGAACGCGCTCCTGCGCGAGGACTACGGCGGCCTGGCCGGGCGGGTGACCCGCAGCAAGGACGGCGTCGCGCTGGTCCTGCCCGGGGGCAGGCGGGTCCGGCTCACCCCGGGCTCGCTGTTCCAGGACTTCGTGGCGGCCCCGGAGGAGGCGCTCCGCCTGGAGGAGGTCCTGGGCACCCTGCGGGAGATCTCCGCTCCCGCCGACGCCGCCGGGGTCGAGTCGTTCGTCACGGAGTGCCGCGAGGCGCTGCGCGCCCTCGACCTCCACGACGTCCACCGCGAGGAGGTGCTCGCCAGGCTGGAGGCGACCGTACCCCCCGCCCGCACTCATGCACCGGACCGCGAAAGCGGGCACGCGACGAGGAACGGGAACGGGGCCGCGCGGGCGGCGAGTGGCGGGCGCGACGGCATGTGGTACGAGACGCTGGCCGCGTTCGTCGATCACCCCGTCTATCCGACGGCCCGGTCCCGGAGCGGCCTGTCCGACGAGGACCTGACCGCGTACGCGCCGGAGTTCGCGCCCGTCTTCGAGCTGCGCTGGGCCGCGGTGCCCAGGGAGCGGGTCGTCGGGGCGGAGCCGCCGGGGGCGCCCGGATTCCCCGCCGTCGGCCTGGCCGCGGACCTCGCGCGGACCCACGTGCTGTTCCCCGTGCACCCGCTGACGGTTCCCGCCGTCGAGGAGATCCCGTGGACGGTCGTGGCCCCGATCGCGCGTCTGGAGGTGCGGCCCACGCTGTCGATGCGCACGGTCGAGATCGCCCCGGGCACCCACCTGAAGCTGCCGCTGACCACCAGCACCCTCGGGCTGCGCAACCGGAGGTCCCTCAAGCCGGACACGCTCGCCGACGGGGCGCGGGCCGAGCTGCTCCTGCGGGCCATGCCCGACCCGGAGGTGCTCCTGGCCGACGAGCAGACGTACGGGCACGCCGGGCACGAGTACCTGGGCTGGCTCCTGCGCCGCCACCCCGCGGGTGAGGTCGTCCCGGTCGCGGCGCTGACGGCACCGCTGCCGGGGGGCGGGCTGGTGGTGGAGGAGCTCGCGGAGAGGTGGTCCGGCGGGGACGTCGCCGGGCTGCTCGGCCGGTACCTGCGGGTGCTGTTCCGCTTCCACGTGCGGCTCTTCGTCAGGTACGGCACGGCGCTGGAGGCCCACCAGCAGAACCTCTCGCTGGTCTTCGGCACGGAGGGGGCGGCGGGCGAGGGTGGCTTGCGGCTGCTCGTCAAGGACAACGACGGCCTGCTGACCTCGCCCGACAGGCTGCGGGACGCCGGGCTCGCGGTGCCGGGCTTCGCCGACGCGCGGATGTTCACCGACGACCCGCACGCTCTCGCCGACGTGTTCGTGACCATCACCCTGCACCTGGCCGCCGCCGCCGTGACGTTCGGCGCGCTGCCGCCGCCGGCGGCCTTCGAGCTGGTCCGCGGCACGCTCGCCGAGGCGCTCGACGCGTACGGGGAGGACCCGATGGCCAGGCTGCTGCGGGCCAGGACCCTCGACGCCGCCCGGCTGGTCGGCAAGTCGATGATCACCGCCGGGACCCTGGTGGACAAGGCGCGCACCGGTGCGCGGGACGTGAACAAGTTCTACGGCACGAGCGGACCGAACTATCTCCGCCAGCCCTCCCAGATCACGCAAAGGACGACATGACGAGCCTCGCCCTCGACTCACCCGCCGTCGCCATGGCCATCGCCGAGGAGGCCTCCGTGTCGGCGCTGCTGCGCTGCTGCGTAAGGGAGATCGCGGGACCTCGCGGACAGGTCAGGCACGAGGGACCGTACGTGCTGCTGCGCGTCGCGGGCACCCACCTGCGGGCGCGCACGCACGGCGGGCTCGCGCTGCGCTTCGCGGGGCGGCCGGAGTGGCTGGAGAACGGCTCCTGGCAGCCGCTCTCGGCGGACCTGCTCGTCCGGCTGGTGGAGGCCGAGCTCGGCGAGGGCGACAACGAAAGCGAGGGCGAAAGCGAGGGCGGGCGTCAGGGCGGGGGTCAGGGCGGGGGTCAGGGCGGGGGGAACGACGAGTTCGCCGCCCAGGTGGCCGCGAGCAGGGACGCCCTGGCGACGCTGGTCGCGGCCCGGCGGGAGGTCCCGCCACCCGCCGACCCGTGGCTGGCCTCGGAGCAGGCGCTCGTCCTCGGGCACCCGTTCCATCCCAGCCCGAAGGCGCGCGGCGGCGAGGGCTGGCTGCGCTACGCGCCCGAGGCGCACGCGAGCTTCCCGCTGCGGCTGCTCGGGGTCAGGGACGACGTGCTGGCCGGGGCGGGTGACACCGGCGCGCTCGACGAGCTCGGCCAGGCGCCGCCCGGCTACTCGCTGCTGCCCGCGCACCCGTGGCAGCTGGAACTGCTCGCGGCGGACCTGGCCGCGCCGCTGGCCGACGGCCGCCTGATCGACCTGGGCGACAGCTCCCGGATGGCGGTTCCCACGTCGTCGGTCCGCACGGTCTACGAGCCGCTGATCGACCGGTGCCTGAAGTTCAGCCTGGACGTGCGGATCACCAACTGCGTGCGGAAGAACTCCTGGTACGAGCTGGCCGGCGCGGTCGAGCTGAGCCGTCGCCTCGAACCGGTGTTCCTCGACCTGGCCGCCGCCTTCCCCGGCACCCGCTGGCTGCCCGAACCGGGCTACCGCTCCGCCGAGCTGGGCACCCGGCTGCTGGAGGGGCTCGGCGTGATCGTCCGGATGGGCCCGTGGTCGGTCTGCAGGCCGGGGGTGACCCCCCTGCTGAGCGGCGCGCTGGCCGCCGGGCGGCAGGGGGCCGACACGGTGCCGGGCTACGTGCCGGGCCACGTGCCGGGCCCGGCGGATCCGTCACCGGGTGGCGCGCCGACCATGGCCGGGTGGCCGGTGGCCGATCCGGCGCGCTGGTGGCGGGCGTACGTGGAACGCGTGGCGCCGCCGGTGCTCGACGCCTACCTCGGCCACGGCGTGGTGCTGGAACCCCACCTGCAGAACGTCCTGATCGGCGTGGACGCCGAAGGGATGCCCGTGGAGGCCGTCTTCCGCGACCTGGAGGGCACGAAGCTCGTCGCCGGGCGGCACGACCTGTCCGGGCTGCCCGGCCGGGTCGCCGAGGCGCTCACCTACGACGCGGCCTCCGGCTGGAACCGGGTGGTCTACTGCCTGATGGTCAACCACCTCGCCGAGATCGCCGCCTCCCTGGCGGGGACCGGGTCCACCCGGGAGCTGTGGGCGGTGGCCGGGGAGGTCCTGGAGAAGTACGCGGCGTCGCGCGGATGGCCCCCGCCGCTGTCGGACCTGCTGTCGGGGGCGTCGCTGCCGGCCAAGGCCAACCTGTCGGTCCGGTGGGCGCGCTCGGCGGACCGCTCCGCGGGGTACGTGACGGTCGCCAACCCGCTGGCCACGGCCTGACGTCCCTCGAAGTTCGGTTCCCGACGTAACGGTGGGAGACGACGGCGATGGTCGCCGCCGTCTCCCGTCCGCTATGCCGGGGTGCTCGTCACCGGGGATAGACCTCCAGCTCGTAGAGGGAGTAGCCGTGCGACGTCCCGCGCGTGACACCCTGCATGCGAACGTAGCGGGCGCTGGTCGGGGCGAACCTCACGTTGTCCACGCCCCCGTTCCCGGTGGTGGTGGAGTGGACGGTGGTCCAGGTGGAGCCGTCGGCCGAGGTCTGGATCGAGTACGCGGCCCCGTAGGCCGCCTCCCAGCGCAGCAGGACCCTGGACACGGTCGTGGCCGCCCCGAGATCGACCTGGAGATACTGGTTGTCGCTGGACGAGCTCGACCACCGGGTGGTCGGGTCGCCGTCGACGGCCCTGCCCGCCGGGTAGAAGAGCTGGGTGCTCGACGCCCTGGCGCTCTTCCCCTCCGCCACGTTGGCGATCGCGTCCCCCCGGTGGGCGGGGAACGACACGACCTGCTGGTAGGTCGGCCGGTTCTGCCAGGAGATCAGCGAGTGCTTGATCCCGCCGAGCGGTGACTGCTCGACGGCGTCGGAGCACCACTGGTCACCGGCCGAGCACACGTCGTCCGCCGGGTAGGTCGTGGTCGCGGGCTCGGCGAGCGCCGCAGCCAGGCTCTCCAGCAGGACGGTGCGGCAGCCCGCCACCGTGCCGTTCCCGCAGTACTTGGCGGGCAGCGGCCCGGAGACCGGGTCGCCGAGGACGCTCCTGAGGTCCTTGCTCACGTAGCCCCACCAGCCGTACTGGAACGCCGACCCCTTGTGCGTCTGGGCCTCGTTCGCGGAGGTGGGCAGGGTGGACTTGTCTCCCTGCTGGTGGCCGGAGGGTGACTCGTTGATCTGGATGGCGTTGACCACCGCCTGGTAGAGGCCGTCGCCCAGTCCCGGCCTGAACTGCGCGCGGACGAGCTTGGGCCACCACGCGTCGAACGCGCGGATCGCCTCGGCGTGGGCGTACGCCTTGCTGCCCGGCGTGGTCTCCAGCCTCCTGGAGCCCGCCGACGTCCAGGCCGACAGCTTGGAGACCGCCGAGGCGAGGGCCGGGTCGGTCACCGCCGCGCTGTTGATCACCCTGAGCAGGTCGGGCAGGACCTTCTTGCCGCGCAGGTCGGTCACGGCGGCATCGGCCATGATCTTCGTGGTGCCCGCCCGGTCGAGCTTGCCGCTTCCCGACAGGGCCGCCTTGACGGGGGCGTCCAGCAGGTCGACCCGGTGGACGGGGCCGAAGCTGAAGTTGCCGTCCGCGGCGCCGTAGTCCTTGGCCTGCTTGTTGTTCCAGCTGACGAAGTAGTCCTGGTTGACCGCCTGCGGGTGGGTGGCGGGGGCGGTGTAGGTCGCGGTGTTGGCGGCCGGGTCGTAGCCCGCCCACTCGTGCGCCGCGTCGGCCGTCATCGGCAGGTTCGGGTCGGACACCGCGGACCTGACCGGGGTGTTGCCCGACATGAAGTACGCCGAGTCCCTGGAGTTGACGTAGAACCAGTTGAACGCGAAGCCGATGGTCGAGGCCGAGTTCGTGAACGCCGCCGGGTCGCCCATCGCCGCCGGGTCGTTGAACATCTGGAAGCCGATGGCCGAGTCGACCTCGTGCCGGTAGGTCGAGCGCAGCGTGGTGAAGGCGGTGGGCTGCCCGTTCACGGTGCCGCGCCAGCTCACCAGGCCGTACTTCGTGCGCTGGATGACGAGGTCGTACGAGCCGCGCGCGGTGGAGTCGGCGACGGTGGGCTTCCACGAGTTGGTCTTCCGCAGCGTCTCCATCTCCGTGCAGACGCCCCGGTAGAGGTAGTGGTTGGACGCGGTGGTGACCGCGCCGCCGCCGGGGGCGCAGAGCTGGAGGGCGTACGTGTCGGTGAGGTCCTGGCCGCTGGAGGTCGCGCTCCAGGCGTAGTCGGTGCCCCGGCCGAGCAGCACGTAGAGGTTGAGCCCGGCGAAGGCGGCGCCGCGCGCCCGGATGCCGGGTCCGGAGAGCTCCTGCAGCATGAGCAGCTGGGGGGCGAAGTAGCCCGTCTGCGGGCCGAACACCGCGACCGGGTTCCCGGTCGACGACTTGGCCGCCGAGACCACCACGGCGTTGGACATGCCGGGCTTGGAGTTGTCGACGAGCAGCCCGTCGAGCACGCCCTTCTGCGCCGAGGCCGGGGCCGGGGAGGTGGCCGAGCCGGTCTCGTTCGCGGTGATGTCCACCGGCGTCGTCGACGGGTCGGGCAGGACGACCCCGGTGGCTCCGGCGGGCGCGTTGCCGAACGGGAAGCTCTGCCCGTTGTGCAGGGTGAGCGTCGTCTCCGGGTCGTTCTGCGCCCGGAACGCCGACCAGACCTGGTCGCCGGCCGTCGTGCCGTACTTGGCGCGGGCCGCGACCCGCACCAGGGCCGACTGCATCTCCGCCCCGCCGCCGCCGCCGAACAGGCCGCCGATCACGCCGGAGATCGCCACCAGGTCGGTCATGGTGAAGTCCACCGGGCCGCCCGCGTTGGTGATCGCGTCGAGGTGGCCGGTCAGGACGTACTCGCCGGGGCAGTTGCGGTCCGCCATGCAGCGGTCGATGTAGGCGTTGACGCCGGCGATGTAGTTCTCCACGTCGCTGTAGAGCTGCGCGCCCCGGGGACCGGAGTCCCTCACCCTGACGATCTGCGCCTGGAGGTCCGCCTCGGTGTAGGGGGAGTTGCGCCAGGCGCTCTGCTCCAGCGCCCGGTTGCCCGGCGCGCCTCCCGCGAACGGGGTCAGCTCGCCGCGGCCCACGTGCCGCATCAGGTCCATCACCCACAGGCGGTCCTGCGCGCCCGCGTACCCGGCGCCGAACATCGTGCCCTCGCGGGTCGTCCCGGTGATGTGCGGGGTGCCGGTCGCCCTGTCGCGGACGATCGTCACGTCCGGCCGAGGGCTCGTGGTGCTCTCCACCTGTCCCGCGGGGACGCCGAACGAGGCGTCGTTGAAGAAGTTCGCGATCTGGTCGTCGGTCAGGCCGGTGTAGCCGGACAGGAGGTTCGCGTACCTGCCGAGCTGGTCGTCGCTGTGTCTCGGCTTGGTGCCCAGGGTCTGGTGGGCGAGGATCCCGGCCAGGGTGGCGTTGCCGTTCTGCCCCGGGGGCAGGATGTCGGAACACTCGCCGAGGCAGTAGTCGTCGGGAGGGAGAACGGCCGCCGCCGTGGTGCCGGACGCGGTTCCAGACGCGGTTTCGGCCACGGTTTCGGACGCGGTGGCGGATGCGGGCACGACGGGGGATGCCAGCGCGAGGACCAGCGACAACCCGGAGGCCGCCGTGATCACCCGCCGGAGACGTGCATGCATTAGGAGGGTCCCCTAAACATGAGGCGTACTCGGATGGTGAGAGGAACATACGTTCAGGCCAACAGCGAATCAATGGGCACTGTGATAATCGGCCGTACCGCATGTGACCGGTTGTCAGGAAAGCCGGTCGACCCCTTCGCGGAGCCCGGGGGCCGGGGTCCGGCGACCCCGTGGGAGGGGTCACCGGGTTTGTCCCCGCGAGCGGCGGACGTTCGCCGGCAGGGTGAGGAACGGCGGGTTCGGCCCCTCTGGGCGAATGACGGTCAGACAGGCATCGATCGCCCTATCTCACTGCCAAAACGTGAAAGACTCTCTAAGATCAAACCCAGATAAGTGCTGGAGAGTCTGGAGAGACCGTGGATGATCAGGCTTCGCCGGCCGGGGTCGACCCGAGCGTGCCCAATGTCGCCCGGATGTACGACTACTACCTGGACGGCAAGGACAACTTCGCCGCCGACCGGGACGCGGCCGAGCAGATTCTGAAGCTCTTTCCCGACACCCGCGACTCCGCGAAGGAGAACCGGGCGTTCCTCGCGCGCGCGGTACGCCACCTGGTCGAGTCGGGTGTCCGCCAGATCGTGGACCTGGGGTCCGGGCTGCCCACGCGGGGCAACACGCACGAGATCGCGCACGAGGTCGCGCCCGAGACGCGCGTGGTCTACGTGGACTACGACCCCGTCGTGTGCGCGCACAGCCGGGCGATCCTGGGCAAGGGCGAGAACGTCACCGTCGTGCAGGCCGACGTGCGCAACCCGGAGGGGCTGCTGGCCGAGCTGCGCGAGCACGTCGACTTCGACCGGCCCGTGGCGTTCCTGTTGCTCGCCATCCTGCACTTCGTCCCGGACGAGAACCCCGACGGCGCGGGCGCGTACGAGATCATCGAGCGGCTGCGCAAGGCGAGCGCGCCGGGCAGCCACCTCGTTCTCAGTCACGCGATCGACGCCCGCCCCGACAACACGCCGGGGGCGCTGGAGGTCTACAAGCGGGCCACCGAGGCGCTGAGCCTGCGCACCCACGAGGAGATCGCCCGCTTCTTCGACGGCTACGAGCTGGCCGAGCCCGGCCTGGTGTTCCCCTCGGACTGGCGCCCCACCGACCCGCCCCTGTTCGAGCGGCGCAACGCCCCGATCGGTTACGTCGGGGTGGGCCGCAAGCTCTGACCGTCATGAGGGCGCGGCGGTGTCAGCCCTTGACCGCGCCCGAGGTCAGGCCCTCCACGATGTAGCGGCGGGCGAAGGAGAACAGCACGAGCGTCGGGATGACCGAGACCACCGTCGCGGCCGCCATCGGGCCCCAGTCGATGTCGTACTGCGTGATGAACGAGTTCATCGCGACCGGGATGGTCTTGGTCTCCTCGCTGTCGATGAAGGCGATCGCGAGGAAGAGCTCGTTCCAGCACTGCACGAAGCCGAAGATGAAGGTGGCGGCGATCCCGGGCAGCATGACGGGCACGACCACGCGAACCATCGCCGTCAGCCGCGAGCAGCCGTCGACCATGGCCGCCTCCTCCAGCGCGGCGGGGACCCGTTCGTAGAAGCCGCGCATGATGATCGTCGAGAACGGGACGAGCATCGCGACGTAGACGAGCATCAGCCCGCTCAGCCGGTTGAGCAGGTCGAACCCGGACATCATCAGGTACAGCGGGCCCAACGCGATGAACAGCGGGATCATCTGGGTGACCAGGTAGGCGAGCATGAGCGCCCCGCGCCCCGGGAAGTGGAAGCGGGCCAGCACGTAGCCGCCCAGCACGCCGGTGGCGGTGACCACCGCCGCCGAGACCAGCGAGACGACCAGGCTGTTGCCGAGGTACGTGCCGAAGGAGGCGAAGGAGAAGAGCTCGCGGTAGTGCTCCAGCGTGGGGCTGCCGGGGAGATAGCGCAGCGGCACCGCGAAGATCTCCGAGGTGGGCTTCAGCGAGGTGACGACGATCCAGTAGAGCGGGAAGACGGTGATCAGCAGCCAGACGCCGAGGACCACGGCCTCGGCGATCCGGGCGGGCAGCGGGGCCGGACGGTTCACGGGTCAGTCCCTCGCCTTCTCGAACCGGGTCGCGTTGAGATAGAAGACGCTGAACGAGAGCAGGAGCCCGAGGACGAAGATCCCAATTGCCCCGGCCTTGCCGTAGTCGCCGTTCTGCACCTGCTCGATGAGGTAGGTCGTGGCGATGTGCGTGCTTCCCGCCGGACCGCCGCCGGTCATCGAGTAGATGAGGTCGGGGAAGTTCAGGATCCAGATGACCCGCAGCAGGACGATGAGCACCAGCGTCGTCCGGATGGACGGCAGCGTCACGTGGCGGAACTGCCGGAAGCGGGAGGCGCCGTCGACGTCGGCCGCCTCGTACAGCTCGCGGGGCACCGACTGGAGCGCGGCGATGATCATGATGGCGAAGAACGTCACGCCGTACCAGACGTTGGCGATGATGATCGAGGCCATCGCCCAGCCGGGTGAGGACAGGAAGGGGATCGGCTCGTCGGCCAGCCCGGTCTTGATCAGCAGGTCGTTGACGACACCGAACTCGCCGTTGAACATCCAGCGCCACAGCAGGCCGATGAGGAAGCCCGACATCGCCCAGGGGAAGAAGACCCACGCCTGGTAGAGCCCGCGCCCCCGGAAGTGCCTGCGCAGCAGCAGCGCGAGGCCGAAGCCGAGCACGAGCTGGAACAGCACGGACACGAACACCCAGATCCCGGTGTTGGCCAGCGCGGTCCAGAACTGGTCGTCGCCGAGGACGGCCCGGAAGTTCTCCAGCCCCACGAACGGTGTGGAGGTCAGGTCGAACAGGTTGTAGCGCTGGAACGCGAGCACGCCGCCCCGGATCATCGGGTAGTACGTGAACACCGCGACGAACACGACCCCGGGCAGCAGGCAGAGCGCGATGAAACGGGCCCGCCTGGCGTCGAAGACGGGCCGGGCCGCGCTGCCGGTGCCGCCGGTGCCCGGCCCGGTTCTCTCCGCCACCGTCACGAGGTCTTCTTCGTCGCCTGGTCCGTCCAGAACGCGTCCCAGGAGGCCAGGACGTCAGCGGCCGTCTTGCCGCCGGTCAGCAGGGACTGGATGTCCTTGTCGGCCGCCTGCTGCCACTCGCTCCAGCCCGGGTAGTCGACCGGCCGGATCGTGATCACCTGCTTGTCGTCCCGCTGGGCGTCCAGGTACGCCTTCCAGGCCCCCTGGGAGAACTCGGGGTCCTGCTCGGCGGCCTTGGCGATCGGGATGAGCGAGTTGCCCTTGGCGAACCTGACGCTCTGCGCGCTCTCGCTGAGGAACTGGACCAGCCTGGTCGCCTCGTTCTTGTACGTGCTGAAGGACGTCACGCCCCAGCCGGCGTACCCGACGGGCTGCAGGGCGTACCCGCCGGGGCCCTTCGGGATCGGCGCGGCGCTCCACCCGTCCTTGGGAACCCCGCTCTCCTGGATCGTCTTGATCACTTCGGGGTCCTGGACGAGCATGCCGGTGACGTTGGAGGTGAAGCCCTGGACCATCTCCGGGAAGCTCCACGAGACCGAGTCGGCCGGGGAGGCGTCCTTGAACAGGCGGACGAACAGGTCCATCGCCTGCGCGGCCTCCGGCGTGGACCAGATCGTCCTGCCGTCCTTGAGGAAGAACGACTTCTCGGTGTCCACCTTGTCGCCGTTGAAGGCGCTGACGATCAGGACGGCGTAGTCGAAGCCGCCCTTGCCGCCGCGGAAGGAGTATCCGTAGCGGCGCTTGCCCTTGTCGGTGAGCCGCTTGGCGGTGTCGTACAGCTCCTGCCAGGTGGCGGGCGGCTGCGCGACGCCTGCCTCGCGCAGCCAGTCGGAGCGGTAGAAGAGCACCTTCTCGTAGAAGCCGTAGGGGATGAGGTACGGCTTGCCGCCCACCTCGACGGCCTTCTTCCGGGCGAGCTCGGTCAGCTCGTCCCAGCCGGGCCAGCCCTGCGTCGGGAGCTCGGCGAGCCAGCCGTTGTTGGAGAACGACTTGGCGGTGTGGTCGCGGACCTCCAGGACGTCGACGCCCTTCTTGGTCTGCAGCACCTGGGTGATCTTCTGGTCGGCGCTCTCCAGGGGCGGCGAGATCAGCTCGACCTTGACCCCCGGGTTCCGCCGCTCGAAGTCGGCGAGCAGGCTCCGCAGGAGCTTGGTGCGGTCCGGGCTGGTGAGGCTCTCGATCATGCGTAGCCTCACCGTGCCCGCGGCGTCGTCGGCGCCGCAGGCGGCCAGCGTCACGGTCAGCACGCCGACCATCAGGGCGGCGAACCTGGGGGGTGTTTTCATGATTTTCCCCAAAGGGGTCGGCTCAACGGAGGGCAGTGCCTTTGACAGCGCTGTCACAACTTTGGATGACGGGGATGCTACGGAGCCCCCGGTGGTCCGTCAAGACTTCTCCAGGGCGTTCGCGAGATCGGCGATCAGCGTGGCGGGGTCCTCCAGGCCCACCGACAGACGGACCAGTCCCACCGGGATCTCCATGGTCGCGCGCACGGAGTCCAGGGTGGTGAGCGCCGGGGCGTTGACCAGGCTCTCGTATCCGCCCCAGGACACGCCGACGCGGAAGTGCCGCAGCGCGTCCACGAACCGGCCCACCTCGGCGACCTCCTCGGTGTCCAGCTCGACGCTGAAGACACTGGAGAAGCCCGTCATCTGGGTGCTCGCGAGATCGTGCCCGGGGTGGTCCGGCAGGCCCGGATGGTTGACCGCCCGGACCGCCGAGTGCTTGACCAGGAACTCCGCCACCCGCAGCCCGCGCTCCTGGTGCGCCGCCATGCGGATCGGCAGGGTCCGCAGCCCCTTGATCGCCTTGCTCGCCTCGTGGGCGGACAGCGCGGCGCCGTACAGCTGGTACTCGGTCAGCGCCAGCGGCCTGACCAGGCGCGCGGGGCCCGCCACGACGCCGCCGACGAGGTCGCTGTGGCCGCCGATGTACTTCGACAGCGAGTGCACGACCAGGTCGACCCCCATCGTGAGGGGCTTCTGGAAGATGGGCGTCGCCCAGGTGTTGTCCATCACGGTGGTCAGCCCGCGACCGCGCGCCCACCCGGCGAAGGCGCGGATGTCGATGACCCCGTAGCGCATGTACGAGGGTGACTCCAGGTAGAGCATCCTGCTGTTCGGCTTGACAGCGCTATCAAGCGCGGCAGGATTATCGGTGTGCACAGTCGTATGCGACACCCCGAACTTCTCCAGATAGCGGAGGAACTGGGTGGTCGGCCCGTAGACCGCTCCGAGCACGATCACGTGGTCGCCCGCGGAGACCAGCGAGGAGATCGTCGCGGCGATGGCACCCATGCCGGAGCCGAAGCACTTGGCCCGCTCGGCCCGCTCCAGCGCGGCGAGCTTGCGCTGGAGCAGGTCCACCGTGGGGTTGGTGCCGCGCGAGTAGACGTAGTTCTCGTCCTCGGCCGCCAGGCTCTCCGACAGCTCCCGCGCCGTGGGAAAGGTGAACAGGGAGCTCTCGAAGACCGGCGGGTTGACCGCGCCCAGCATCCAGGGCTCGTCCTCGCCGTACCTGCTGCAGATCCAGTTGTCGTCGATGTCTTCGTACATGACTGCGCAAGGTACAACATGTTCCGGAAGATCTGTCCGACCGCTCCGGGAAAAGGATGGGGATGACTCCTCGCAGGACCACGATGGCCGACGTCGCGCGCCACGCGGGGGTGAGCCTCAAGACGGTCTCCCGGGTGGTGAACCAGGAGCCCCACGTGAAGCTGGACGTGGTGCGGCGCGTCCAGGACGCGATCACGACGCTGGGCTTCCGGCGCAACGAGGCCGCCAGCCGGCTGGCCAGGGGCGGCTCGGTGCTCACCCTGGGCCTGGTGATCGAGAACATCTCCAACGAGTTCTACTCGCGGCTCGCCAAGGCCGTGGAGTCGGCCGCCTCGGCGCACGCGGCGCTGGTGGTGTTCGGCAGCTACGAGGAGCGCGCCGACCGCGAGGTCATGATCATCGAGACGATGTACGGCCGGGGCGTGGACGCCATGGTCATCGTCCCGACCGCCGGTGACCACACCTGGCTGGCGGAGTACGTCGCGAGCGGGCTCACCGCCGTATTCGTCGACCGCGTGCCCGAGGGGCTGCCGGAGGTCGACGCCGTGCTCCTCGACGCCGACGCGGGCGGCCGGATCGCCACCGAGCACCTGCTCGCGTACGGCCACCGGCGGATCGCCCTGATCTCGGACAACGACCCGCTGAGCTCGGTGCACGCCCGCGCCGAGGGACACCGCGCGGCGATGCGCGCGGCCGGGGTCGCCGTGGACCCGGCGCTGTGCGTGACCGGCGTGTTCGACCCCTGGCGGGTCGAGCAGGAGGTACGGCGGCTGCTCGCGCTGCCCGATCCGCCGACCGCGTTCTTCGCGACCAACAACCGCGCCGCGCTCGGCCTCGTACAGGCCCTGCGCGACCACGCGGGCCCCCGCCCGGCCTTCGTCGGCTTCGACGACTTCGAGATGGCGGGGGTCTTCAACCCGGGGATCACCGTGGTCCGCTACGACGTCGGCCGCCTCGGCAGCGCGGCGGTGGAGCTGCTGCTCGCCCGGCTGCGCGATCCCGCGCGCCCGAAGCAGCACGTGACCGTGCCGGTCGAGCTCGTCGTCCGGGGTTCAGGAGAGCTGCCGCCACAGAGGTGACGCCCCCCGGGGGACCCGGGGGGCGTCACCCCGGTGGCCTCGTTCAGGTGCCGGAGGCTCGTTCAGGTGCCGGAGGTAAGCAGCGGCAGTTTCCGTACCCCGGTCATGCTCGGGCTCGGGATGAAGCGCGGCGGCTCGTCCGGGTCGGTGCGCAGGTGGGGAAAGCGGTCGAGCAGCAGGTCGAGCGCGACCTTGCCCTCCAGGCGTGCCAGCGGCGCGCCGATGCAGAAGTGGATGCCCCGGCCGAAGCCGAGGTGGGGGTTGGGGTCGCGGGAGGGATCGAAGACGTCGGGGTCGGCGAACTGCCTCGGGTCGCGGTTGGCCGCCGCGATCCAGACCATGAGGAGCTGGTCGGCGGCTCGGCGGGGGCCCCGCGTGCGTCGAGGCTCCGGTCGGCGCCCGTGTCCGTCCGCCCTGATCGCTCTGATTACCCTGATCGCTCTGACTTCGTGACCAATTATGAAATCTGGTCAACAAGTCAGACGGTAGACCTCCCTCCAGGAGCGGACAAGCCCGGATCGCGTTCCGCACAGCGCTGCGGGTGGCCGAACTCGTTCCGCCGGTCAAGCGCGTGATGTTCCCCGGCCACCACGCCGCAGCGGCCGGCCGGGGATGAGCGCGATCCCCGCCGGTGCCGAACCGGGGTGCCGTCGACGAACGTGTCACCAGCCGTATGCCGCAGTTCATCGGACGGTCAGAGCGGGAAACGGGACACCGCTCCGCGGGCCGGCACACTCCGCTCGCGACCGGCGCAGGTTTCCGTCGGGCCCGCATGCCAAGATTCCCGTGATCTGCCCCCGAAGAAAACAGGATCGCCGTGAGCGTCTACAGCTGGCTTGATGACGATGCGTTCTGCGCGACGCATGTCCGCGGCCTCACCCCGCACGAGGCGTTGACCCGCCTCGGTATCGAAGTGTTCGACGGTGACGACGAGGAAGGCGAGATCGAGGAGGGTCTCATCCGCGCCCATCCAGCCGAAGGCGGCACCATTCTGAGCGAGTTGAACGGCTACGCCGGCACGCTGGACGAGGTGTTGCGGCCCTTGTCCGCCGGAACGATCACGGCAAGCGTCTTCGTCAACGTCAACAGCGTCGCGGACTTCGTCCACTACGCGGACGGCCGCAAGGCCCTGTCGTTCGACCCGCTGATTCCCCATCCCGCGGAAGACGCCCAAGCGGCCTACCTGTCCGACCGGATCGAACTCGGCCTGGTTCACGGCAACTCGGAAGGCGGGCTTGCCGCCGCACGGCGCCTGGCCGAGCGCATCACCGGGGTACGGCCGAACGCCTCCACCCGCATCGTGACCGCCCACGGCTTCCTTGATTACTGACAGCGCTCTCCTTCCTGTCCTCCCCGATCAGGAGTTGCACCGGTTTCTCCACAGCTCAGGTGATCTGCGTCGTTGCGGACGGTGCTGTCGGTGAACCGGCCTTCCCGGGCGAACCGGCTTCCTCGGGCGTGTCGGCCTCTTCGGGGGAGCCGGTTCGGAGCTCGCGGTGGAGGACGACCGCCAGCACGACGAGCGCGACCCCGGCGAGTTCGACGGGCGTGGGGAACTGCCCGAGCACCACGACGCCGATCACCGTGGCCGTGGCGGGAAGCAGCGCCACCAGCAGCGCGTACGTGGAACGGGCCATGCGGGCCATGGCGAGCTGGTCGAAGACGTACGGGATCACCGACGAGCAGATCCCGACCCCGATCCCGGCGGCGAGCGCGACCGGGTCGGTCAGCGCGGGGGCGGCCTGCCACAGGGCCACCGGCGTGACGAACACCGAGGCGAGGAGCATGGCGGCGGCGAGCCCGTCGATGCCGCCCGCGCCACGCGGGGACCTGGCCGTGCGGTGGGCCAGCACGATGTACGCGGCGAACAGCGCCGCGTTGGCGAAGGCGAACACGAAACCCAGCGGTTCCCCGGCCAGCCGGACGTCGGCCAGCACGTAGACACCGCCGACGGCCGCCACGAGCGCCGCGAGGTTGCGGATCGTACGGGCGCCGAGCGCGGCCAGCGCGATGACGGGCAGGAACTCGATGGCGGCGACGGTACCGAGCGGAAGGCGGGCTATCGCCAGGTAGAAACACACGTTCATGCCCGCGAGCACCGCGCCCCAGGCGACGATCGTGTACCGGCCCTCGGTGTCGAGGCGGGCGAGGACCCGCCAGGGCCGACGCCAGAGCGCGAGAACGAGCGCGGCGCTCCAGATCCTCAGGCCCGCCACCCCGAGCGGCGCGAGCCTGGCGAACAGGAGCACGGCGAAGGCCGGGCCGAGATAGTGGAAGACGGCACTCCCCATGAAATAGGACCACGGGGGCACCGCGGAAAGAAGGGCGCGAGGCCCTTTGAGCGGCATGGTCCCATCGTCGAGCAGCCCCTAATTTAGGAGAATGGCGAATCGAAGGGTCAGCCCCGAGCGGGCGTACGAACCCAAGGGAATCGACGCCCTCGACCTTCGTATCCTCACCGAGCTGCAGGCCGACGCCAGGGTGAGCTTCGCCGAGCTGGGCCGCCGGGTCGGCCTGTCGGCGCCCGCGGTGGCCGACCGGGTGCGGCGGCTGGAGGAGTCAGGCGTGATCACCGGCTATCGCGCCGAGGTCGACCCGCGGGCTCTGGGCTTCCCCGTCACCGTGATGGTCAGGATCCGCCCGGCGATCCGCGAGCTGCGGCGCATCGCCAAGATCGCCAAGGAGGTCCCCCAGATCGTCGAGTGCTACCGGATGACGGGCGACGACTGCTTCTACTTCACGATGCACCTGCGGACGGTCGCGGAACTCGAACCGATCCTCGACCTGTTCACCCCGTACGGTCACACGACCACGTCCCTCATCCACACCGCGCCCGTGCCGCGCCGCCCCCTGCCCCTGAGCTGATCCACGGTCCGGAAGCCGTGCGCCGGGTCAGCGGAGGGCCGGCACCGACTCGACGAGGGTGACGAGGCCGCGCTCGTCGAGGAGGTTGACGGGGCGGACCGTCTCGTTGAGCAGGACGTAGTGGAAGGCCGCGCTCACCTGGTCGAGGGGGACGGCTGCCAGGTGGGACCAGGCCAGCCGGTAGGCGGCGAGCTGGACGGCGGCCGCGGCCTCGGCCTTCCTGCCGTTCGGGCGGCGGCCGGTCTTCCAGTCGACGACCTCGTAGCGGTCGTCGGAGACCTGGAAGACCGCGTCCATCCGGCCCCGGATCACCCGGTCGGCGATCATGGTTTCGAAGGGGACCTCGACGTCGAACGGTTCCCTGCCCGCCCACTCGCTCTCCTCGAAGCGGGCGCGCAGCTCGTCGAGGTGGGCGTCGGTCTCCTCGAAGTCGTCGGACGCGCCGGGCAGCTCGAACTCGTCCATCAGCCGCTGCTGGCCCCAGCGCCCCTCCAGCCAGCGGTGGAAGGAGGTGCCCCTGCGGGCCAGGGGGGCGGGCTTCTTGGGCACCGGGCGGCGGATCTGCCGGGCCAGCGCCTTGGCGTCGGAGGCCAGGGTGACAAGGGAGGAGACGGTCAGGTGGGTCGGCAGCTCCACCCGGCCGCTGCCGCGCCGCCGGTTCAGCTCCCGCTCCCTGAGCAGGAGCTCGATGTCGCGCTCCCACGCCTTCGCCCGCTCCCGGTCCCATCCCCGCAGGTCGGCCACCGGTGCCGTCCGCCGCGCGCCCTCTTCCCCGGCCCCGGACTCGAACCCGGCCCAAGGCTCGGAGTCGGCCCAGGGCTCGGAGTCGGCTTCGGGCTCGGGCGCCGCTCCCGTTTCCGGCACCGCTGTCGGCTCGGTCCCGGACACCGGCTCGGACACCGGCTCGGACACCGGCTCGGACACCGGCTCGGACACCGTTTTGGGCATCGCCCCCGATTCGGGTACGGCCCTCGGGCCGCCGGCCACGGCTTCGGGCACTCCCGGAAAGGCGTCCGTGTCCTCCGGGCCGGCGGGGAAGGGCACGTCCTCGTCCTCCGGATCCGACGGGAAGGACTCGTCCCACGGATCGCCGGGGAAGGGCACGCTCTCGTCGTCCGGGAAGGGCACGTCCGCCTCCCCGGGTTCACCGGAGGCAGGCGCCCCGCCCCTCGGAGTCTCGGGGAATTCGGGGAAGGGGACGTCCTCGTACGAGGGCGCGGAACCGGAGGCCGCGCCCCCCGCCAACGCGGCGAGGGCCGCCTCGACCATGGTGGCGCCGTCGAGGACCGCCGCGTAGCGGACGTCCTCCGGGGCGATCGGCCAGACGGACTCGGCGGGCTCGGCGAGGAGCGGGTTGGTCGCCCCCTCCTCCACCTCCGGGGCCCAGAAGGCCACCCGGCCGCAGGTCTCGCGGATCTCCACCAGGAAGTCGGACGGCTCCAGCGGCTTGGCCGCGGTCCCCCAGCGGTAGCCGGAGGCGATCAGCAGGTAGTGGGCGCGGGTGACGGCGACGTACGCCAGGCGGCGCTCCTCCAGCAGGTCGCGGTCGCGGCAGCGCTCGTCGAAGTCGGCCAGTTCATCCTTGGAGAGCCCGACCAGCTCCGGCAGGTCCGAGGCGTCGCCGCGCAGCGGGTAGGGCAGCTTGCGGGGGTTCTCCGTCCACTTCGGGCTGGTCGTGGAGCGGGCGGGGAACATGGTGCCGACGGTGAGCGTCCCGGCCTTGGACAGCGCCTGGGACAGGCCGGGCACCACGACGACCGGCCACTCCAGGCCCTTGGAGGCGTGCACGGTCATCAGCTTCACGCTGTTGCTCTCGCCCACCCGCCCGGCGTCCAGCCCGTTCTCCTCCTCGTCGGCCGCCTTCAGGAACGCCAGGAACGCGCCCAGCGTCGGGTCCTCGGAGTCTCCGGCGAACCGGGCGGCGGCGTCCAGGAAGGCGTCGAGGTCGGCGCGGGCGGCGAACGGGCCGACGGCCGTCCCCCTGGCCGCCACCTCGATGTCCAGGCCGAGCCTGCGCTCGATCTCCAGGATCAGGTCGGGCAATGGCTGGCCGGTGTGGGCGCGCAGGAGGCGCAGCTCCTGGGCCATGGCCACCAGCCTCACCGCGGCCAGGGGGGAGAACAGGTCCTGCCACGCGGGACGGTCGGGCAGCTCGTCGAGGGCGTCGACCAGGCTGCCGCGCTCCTCGGCCATGTCCGCCACGACCTGGTCCAGCGGGTCGGCCACCGGCGAGGAGCCCTCGCGGGTCTCCCGGTTCAGCTCGCGGGCCCGCTCGCCCAGCTCCTTGAGGTCGGCCGGGCCGATCCGCCAGCGCGGGCCCGACAGCAGCCGCACCAGGGCGTCCCCGGCGCTCGGGTCGTAGATGACGCGCAGGGTGGAGACGATGTCGGCCACCTCGGGCACGGTGAGCAGGCCGCCCAGGCCGACGATCTCGACCGGGATGCCGCGCGCCTCCAGCGCCCTGCGCAGCGCGGGGAACTGCGAGCGCTTGCGCGCCAGGATCGCCACGTCGTGCGGCTGGAGACACTGCGGGCCGCCCCAGGCGCTCTGCTTGGCGCGCTTGCGCTCGCCCTCGCCCCAGGGCATTCCGTCTGGCGCGCTCTCCGCGCCCAGCACCCTGGCGATCCCCGAGGCGATCCACTCCGCCTCGTCGTCGGCGGTCTCGTGGAAGGCGCACACCACCCGGCCGCGGTCGACCCGGTTGCCGCCGGGCACCAGGACCGGCACCTCCCTGGCCTCCATCCGCAGCGGCAGCTGGAGCCGGGCCGCGACGTCCAGCACGGCGTCGCCGTTGCGGAAGCTGACCGACAGGCGGCTGATCGGGGCGAGCTCTCCTGAGGCGGTCCTGAAGTCGCGGGGGAAGCGGGTCAGGTTGCCCGAGGAGGCGCCGCGCCAGCCGTAGATGGACTGGCAGGGGTCGCCCACGGCCGTCACCGGGTGGCCCCCGCCGAACAACGCGCGCAGCAGCACGAGCTGGGCGTGGCTGGTGTCCTGGTACTCGTCCAGGAGGACCACGGCGAACCGCCCGCGCTCGATCTCGCCGACGTCGGCGTGCTTGGCGGCGATCCGGGCCGCCAGCGCCATCTGGTCGCCGTGGTCGACGACCTCCCGGCCCCTCTTGAGCCGGGCGTACGCCTCGACCAGCGGCAGCAGCTGCTCCCTGGCCCGCTGGACGGCGAGCGGCCTGCGCTGGTCCTTGATCGGCGTGCCGGGCAGCTCGGCGTACCGCTGGGCGAGCCAGGCGCCGACGTCGCGCACGTCCTGCGGGGTGCGCAGGTGCTCGGCCAGCTCACCGGCCAGCTCCAGCACCGCCCGGGTGACGGTCGCCGGGCTCCACTCGACCTGCTCCATCGGCCCGTCGTACGCGCTGACCACCCGCCCCGCGAGCTGCCAGGAGACGGCCGGGGAGACCAGGCGCATGGTCGGCTCCAGCGCCTCGCGCAGGGCGTGGTCGGTGACCAGGCGGGCCGCGTAGGCGTGGTACGTCGAGATGGTCGGCTCGCCCTCCATCAGGTCGGCGGGCACCTGCTTGGTCTCGACCAGGCCGTTGAGCCGCTCGCGCACGCGCGCGGCCAGCTCTCCGGCGGCCTTCCTGGTGAAGGTCAGGCCGAGCACCTGCTCGGGGCGGACCAGCCCGTTGGCGACCAGCCAGACGACGCGCCCGGCCATGGTCTCGCTCTTGCCGGATCCGGCTCCGGCCATCACGACCATCGGTTCGAGGCCGGCCTCGATCACGGCGGCCTGCTCGGGGGTCGGCGGCAGGATGCCCAGCTTGGCGGCCAGCTGGACCGGGCTCAGCACGTAGCGTCCCCCGGGGTCGTGCGGCTCAGCACACCTGATCTCCGTTCTTGCTGACCGGGCAGCTCGCCCGCACGGCGCAGGTGCGGCAGCCGTCGTTCACCTTGGCCTGGAAGAACGGCCCCGACATGCCGATGGCGACGGTGTCGACCATGTCGCGGGCCCAGCCGGGGTCGGGGTCGTCCGCCAGCGGAGGCTGCGTCTGCTCCTTGGCGGCCTTCTTGCCCGCCGCGTCGCCCACCTGGACCAGGGCCGCGCCGCCGGGCTCGGTCATGCCGTGCCGCTGGAAGGCGCCCAGCAGCGCGGCGAGCTGGTAGACGCCGAGCTGGGGGTGGCGTTCGAGGTCGGCGTCCTTGGGGCCGTTCTTGCCGGTCTTGATGTCGATGATCACGGCCCGGCCGTCGCCGTCGCGCTCGACCCGGTCGACCCGGCCCTTGATCTGCACGCCCTCGGAGACCATCGCCGTGAACGCCTCCTCCAGGCCGACCAGCTCCCGGGGGTTCTCCTCGTGCCAGCGGACGAACTTGGAGATCATCTCCTCGGCGACCCTGCGCTGCTTGCGGTTGTACCAGACGCCGCCGAAGTCGAGCTCGTGCCAGACGTCGTCCAGGCGCTTGCCGAGGGTCTCCTCGGTGGGCATGCCCGCCGCGGCGAGGACGGCGAGCGCGTGCACGACCGTGCCCAGGCCGCGGGCCACGTCGGTGCCGCCCGCGCCCACGGAGGTCTCCAGCAGCCAGCGCAGGCCGCACTTGCTGAAGCTCTCCACCGCCGAGGGCGAGACGCGCACGATGTCGTCGGGCCAGCTGAGCGGGCGGTCGTCGGAGATGGGGGTGAGGGCGTACCACTCGTTGGGGTGGGCGCCGGGCACCCCGGAGGCGGCGAGCCTGGCCAGGTGCTCGGCGGCGGACCTGCGCAGCGGCTCCGGCCTGGTGGAGTCGGCGACCGCCGAGCGCAGGTCGGCCACGAGCGCGGACATGCTGAGCCAGCGGGACCGCTCGTCGACGCCCACGTCCTCGGCCGAGCCGGGGACCAGCTCGGTGAGGAAGCGGGAGGGCCGCTCCTCGGTGTCGTCGCCGCCCACGGCGGTGACGATGAGCCTCTTCCTGGCCCTGGTGGCGGCCACGTAGAACAGGCGGCGCTCCTCGGCCAGCAGCTGGGAGGCGAGGGCGGCGGAGACGGCCGCCGGGTTCTCGTGCTCGGAGCCCTCGGCCCTGGCGACCATGTCGTCGGTGCTCAGGATGGACCCGCGCAGCCGCAGGTCCGGCCAGGCGCCCTCCTGGACCCCCGCGACGACCACCACGTCCCACTCCAGGCCCTTGGAGCGGTGCGCGGTGAGGATGTGGACCGTGTCGCCGTCGGGGGCCCGGTCGGCGAGGGAGTCGCCGGGGATCTCCTGGGCGACCAGGTCCTCGACGAACACGTCCACCCCGGCGTGCGGGAGCCGGTCGACGAACCTGGCGGTGTGGTCGAACAGCGCCACGACGGCGTCGAGGTCGCGGTCGGCCATGGTGCCCCGGACGCCGCCCCTGAGGCTGACGTCGGTCCACTTCCTGGCCAGGCCGGTGGCCTGCCAGACGGCCCACAGCACGTCCTCGGCGGTGCCGCCCTGCCGTACGGCCTCGGTGGCGGCGGAGATGAGACCGGCGAGCCGCTCGGCGGGCTGCGCCACGTGCGGCTCCACCCTGACCAGCTCCCGCGCGTCCTTCAGCGCCGCGACCATCAGCTCGCCCGAGGAACGCGGGCCGGGGCTCTCGCGCTCGGCGACGGGTCCCACCACGTCGTCCACGTCGTCCACGCCGTCCGCGCCGTCCGCGCCGCGCTCGCCGGGACCGTCCGGCACCTCCTGCTCGCCGGGGTCGGCGAGCGCCTCGTGCTCGGCGATCCGCAGGGCGCGGCGCAGGCGGCGCACCCCGATCATGTCGGTGCCGCCGAGCGCCCCGGTCAGCAGTTCCTCCGCCACCCCCTCGTCGAGGGTCTCCGGGTGCAGCGCCACCTGGATGAGCCTGATCAGCGGCCGTACGCCCGGCTCCTGGAACAGCGGCACCTCACCGCCGCCGACCACGACCGGCACCCCGGCGGTGACCAGGGCGCGGCGCAGCAGCGGCACCTGGCGCGTCGCCGACCGCACCAGGACGGCCATCCGCGACCAGGGGACGCCGTCCAGCAGGTGCGCCCTGCGGAGCGTGTCGGCCACGATCGCCGCCTCCTGGGTGGCGCCGTCGGCCACCAGCACCCGTACGTCGCCGGGCTCGGCGTCCGGCAGGGCGCGCAGGTCGCGGTGCGCGGCGCCGCCGGGGGTGGCGGGCAGGCGGGCGGTGACGCGGCGGGTGGCCCTCAGCAGGTCCTGACCGCTGCGGCGGCAGACGCGCAGCGCGACGACGGGGGCCTTCGCGCCTCCGGCGTCGCGGAACCGGTCGGGGAAGTTCATGATCCCGCGGACGTCGGCGCCGCGGAAACCGTAGATCGACTGGTCGGGGTCGCCGACCGCGACCAGGTCGCGGCCCTCCCCCGCCAGCTGCTGGAGCAGGAACTCCTGCGCGGGGTCGGTGTCCTGGTACTCGTCGACGAAGACGGCGTCGTACGCCGACCGCTCGCGGGTCCGCACCTCGGGGTCGGACAGCAGGGCCCCCGCCGCGCGGATCAGCTCCGCGTAGTCGAGCACCGGTTCGAGGTCGAGGTCGAACCTGGCCTGGTAGCGGTCGGCGAACGCCCCGGCGGCCACCCAGTCGGCGCGGCCGTGGCGGCGGCCCAGCTCCCGCAGCTCGGGCCCGTCCAGGCCGCGCTCGGCGGCGCGGGCCAGGAAGTCGCGGAGCTCGGAGGCGAAGCCGCGCGTCTTGAGCGCCTCGTGCATGTCGTCGGGCCAGTGCGCGGCGCCGTCCTCCAGCTCGCCGTGCAGCAGGCGGCGGATCTCCAGGAGCTGCTCGGGACCGGTCAGCAGGCGCGGCGGCAGCCCTCCGGCGAGCACGGCCTCGCGGCGCAGCAGCGCGTAGGCGTAGCTGTGGAAGGTGAGGGCGAGGGGGGTGCGGGTGGTGCGGCGCATCCGGGCCGTGATGCGCTCGCGCAGCTCCTCGGCGGCCTTGCGGCTGAAGGTGAGGACGAGCACCCGCTCGGGGTCGACGCCCCGGCGCTCGATCCTGTCGACGACGGTCTCGACGATCGTGGTGGTCTTGCCGGTGCCGGGCCCCGCGAGCACGAGGAGAGGGCCGCTCCCATGGGCCACCACCGCCCGCTGGTGCTCGTCGAGCACAGGGGCAACAGCCCTCCCCGCACCCTCACGACGTATCAGCCGCCAGTCCTGACCACTCACAACTCGCCATTCCACCAGATCCCGGACGATGATCGTGCCGAGTCGGCGGGTACGGCATGGCGGATTCTTCACCGGACACGACCGGCGGCGCGCGGTTTCCGGAAGATCCGAAGCCCGAAGCACCCTGCGGACCTGCACGGGAACCCCAAAAAGGGGTATTCAGGGAGAATTCACAGGCGGGACGAGCCACCCGAGGAACCGGTCAAGGATCACGAGACGACCGGGAGCGAACCGGGGAACGAGCCTCAAAACGGCTTCGGGGGCCGTTTCCAGTGACTGGAAACGGCCCCCGGAGCCGGTCGGATCACCCTGACCCTCGCGAGACGGTCAGGCGGGACGAATCAGGTCGGGAAGACGTGGTCGACGAGCCTCGCCGTCGCCTTGCCGTCGTCGCGGGGCGCGTAGGTGCGCTGGAAGAGGTCGTACTTCTCGGCGTGGGCGGCGACCACCTCGTCGATCGACCGCAGGGCCTTGATGACCTCCGCCCCGGTGGACAGCAGCGGCCCGGGGGCCTCGGCGGCCAGGTCGAGGTAGACGCCCCGCTTGGACGAGTAGCGCTGCAGGTCGTGGGTGAAGAAGAGCATCGGCCTGCCGGTCGCCGCGAAGTCGAACATGACCGACGAGTAGTCCGTGATCAGCACGTCCGTGATCAACAGCAGATCCGTGATATCCGGATATGTCGTGACGTCACGCCCGAGCCCGGCGCGCACGTTCGGCGCCGCCTGCATCGAGTGACCCCGGATCAGGAACTCGTGGCCGGGACCGAGCACCCGGTGCGCCTCGGCCAGGTCCAGGCGGATCGAGGCGTTCTTGCGGTCGTAGTCGCGGTAGGTCGGCGCGTAGAGCACCACCTTGGCGTCCGCGGCGATGCCGAGCCGCGCGCGCACCGCCGCGGCCAGCTCGTCGCGGTCGGGGGCGACGAGCACGTCGTTGCGCGGGTATCCGCTCTCCAGGACCTCGCCCTGGTAGCCGAACGCCTTGCGCAGCACGCGGGTCGCCCACGGGCTCTGGGAGACCAGCAGGTCCCAGCCGCGCACCTCGACGGCCTGCCGGTGCCAGGCCGGCGGCTTGGGGTCGCGGGTCATGTGCGGCAGGTCGTTGCCCAGGCGCTTGACCGGGGTGCCGTGCCAGGTCTGCACGACGACCTGGTCCTCGCGGGAGCGGAACCACGGCGGCAGGAAGCCGTTGGTCACGATGTAGCGCGAGCGGGCCAGCGCCGCGTAGTGCTCGCGGCTGCCCGCGCGCACCACGGTCGGGCCCGCGCCCGTGCCGAAACCGAGCCTCTCGGGGCCCGGAGGCACGAACGCGCCGTCCTTGACGATCCAGATGTGCTCACCGGCGTCGCCGCGCCGCACCCGCTCCTCGTAGACCGCGCGGACGCTGCCCTCGTACTGCCGCCCGTCGTAGGCGACGTAGACGGTCGCGTCGTTCAGCTCGCGGGTCCGCTCGGCGGGGTAGAAGTGCCGGCGCAGGGCGAACAGGCCGCCGGCGCCCTTCTCGTCGTCGGGGAGGTGCTCGGCGACGGACAGCACCGGGATGTCGAAGCGGGTGGAGATCAGGCGGTACTCGCGGCCGTCGAGGATCTTCGTGTCCTCGTCCAGCCCGTCGAGGATGGCGTGGTCGACGCGGACCGGGACGATCTGCCCGGCCGCGTCGCGGACCGCCATGCTCCAGGTGCCGCTGCTCAGCGGGGCCGTGTCGTCGAAGCGGGGCATCGCGGCGGGCGCGACCCTGACCGTGAAGCGGGAACCCTCGCGCTCCAGGGGGACGGCGTGGATCAGCCCGCTGCGGTGCTTGAGGGTCAGCGCGGCCTCGCCGGAGCCCGGGTAGGAGCCCTCCAGCGTGAGCACGCCCCGCTCGTCCCAGCTCGCCGCGTCGACGACCGGGCGGATGCGGTGCGCGGAGACGCTCACGCGGTCGCGCCGGTCGCGCAGCACGGTGATCTCCCGGTCGCCGACGACCGTACGGCTCTCCTGGGCCTTCCCGATCATGACGGAGGCCGCGGGGTCGCCCTTGGGCTCGATCCAGAGCCGTCCGCCGTCGCGCTCCTGCAGCAGGGACGCCGTCGCGAGCGGCACGACGACGGTGGTGCCGCCCTCGACGGGGGTGAAGTCGGCGGCGATCCGGTGGCCGTCCAGGCGGGCCTGCCCCCTGTTCACGCCCTTGCCCGGCAGGAAGACCTCGACCTCCAGGCGCTCGCCGTCCAGCCGCACACCGGCCAGCTCGGCCCGGGTGGGCTGCAGCACGATCTGCAGGGCGCGGTCGGAGGTCCAGACGGGACGGATCCACCAGCCCTTGCCGAGGTCCAGCCCGGCCGGGCGCTCGGTGCGGCCGGTGGAGGGACCGCGCAGGAGACCGTCGGCGCGGGCGCCCCGGCTCCAGATCACGATCTCGGTACGCCAGGTGGTGGTGTCCTGCACGGTCGCGCGGCGGCGCAGCAGCCGCTTGCCCCCGCGCACCACGGCCCGTACGGCCGAACGCCAGCGCAGCGGCCACGGGCTCATCTCGGCGGTGAAGCCGGACCAGTCGTAGTTGCAGCCCGCCTCCTCCGCGCCGTGGGTCGCCTCGGGGTGGAAGGTCCTGCGGGTGCGGAGCCGCACCGGCGGCAGCCAGCGCGGGCCGCGCAGCACCACGCTCGCCCGGTTGAAGCGGCGGCTTCGCACGGACAGCCCGGCCAGGTAGGCGTGGCCGCTGATGTGCAGCCGCCCGCCCGACCAGGAGATGTCCTCGATCTGGGTCATCGGGATGAGGTCGGCCGCCCGCAGGCGGTACAGGGACTCGGGCAGCTCGTCCTGGAGCGGCAGGTCCGCGTACCAGCGGAGGCTCTTGCGGACGCGCTTGGACGGCTCGGCCGCGGCGGTCACGAGCTTCTGCAGCGCGTCGCCGTCGGCGAGGTCGTCGATCCCGCGATGCTCGATCAGGTGGAAGGCGATCCTGCGGGCGACCGGGAGGTCGCGCTTGACGTTCGCGTCGACACCGGTCACGTACGGCTTCAGGAGCGTGACGAACTCGCGGCGTTTGGCGGCACCTCGCTTGGCCGCGACCTCCAGCCGGAATCCCAGGGGGCCGGCCAGCGCGTCGGCGTCGAAGCGGCGCCGCTCAGCCGGTTTCAGCCCGTCCGCCAGCACCGCGGCCATGATCGAGTCGAGTGGTTCTCCCCGGTCGCAGAGATCCTGGACAGCCCGCAGACGATCAGCGACGGGGTCGCCGCTGGATCGTGCGGGAGTGGCACCGGTGGCCATGGGGAAAGCACCGCCTTTCGGACAGAGCGCTGTCCTAGGCCATGGTAGTGCGCCGCGGCAGGGCCGGTTACGCCGTGATTTACGGGCTTGCGGGATTTACAGGCATTTGTGATCTGGCGGGTTTTCCTCACGCCCACCGCACGATCCACGGGTTCCCGTCCCATCCGGCGGGTCTCCCTCATTCCCACCGCAAGATCTACGGCTCCCCGTTCCGCCCGGCGGGTTTTCTCCGCCCCCTTCGCACGAGCCACGGCCTGCCGTCCGGCGGGTTTCCCTCGCACCGCCGCAAGACCTGCGAGGTCCCGCCCGTCCGGTGGGGCCTCCCCACGCCCGCCGCACGACCTACGGGTTCCCGTCCCACCTGGCCGCCCGCATGTCGGCGCGGGCACCCCTCAGCGGGGTCCGCTCCTCGCGCCAGCTCGCCAGGCACCGCTGCTCGTGACCGGGCGGCGGGGTGCCGTCGGCGTGCACGACGCGCCACCAGGGCACTCCCCCGCCCCAGGTGGACATGACCCTGCCGACCTGGCGCGGGCCTCCCTCTCCCAGGTACTCGGCGATGTCGCCGTAGGACATCACCATTCCCGGCGGGATGCGCTCGACCAGGTCGAGGACCCGCTCGGCGTACGGGGTGGGGTGGCCTACTGGCTCCATACGGTCGGTCCGGCGGAGAGGATCTCGTCGAGCTTGCCGAACTCGTAGGCCGCCGAGCCGTTCAGCTGCTCGACCAGGCCGCCCCGGATGGCGTAGGACTCGCCGTCCTCGCCCACCAGGCGCGCTCCCAGCAGGGCGGACACCCGCGCCAGCTGGGCCACCTGCCAGTCGGACCCGGGGGTGCCGGAAAGCCGGCCGTTCCACAGCGCTATCGCATGAACCGCGCCATTGTGGCGGGCCAGGATCTCCCCCGACTCCTGCGATCCCCTGAATTCGAACCCCGCCTGCCCCAGCACAGTCGCGAGTTCCGCGAAGGCGAGAGGCGCAGGGCGCTCCACGCGCAACTCGTACCCCATAACGCGCGAGACTAGCGAACGTTCCAGGTTTTCCGGGAGGTGAATCCAGACATCCGGGCTACCGCATCCGAACGGTGTCCAAAACGCGTTCGAATTGCAGTCGAATTACGGTTACCTTCGCGATCTCCCGCGCCGGACCGGCTCGAAGACCGCCGTCATCGGTCCCTCCCTGCCGGAGTGCCGGTTGAGCATCGCCACGGCCCCCGCGAACGCCAGCAGCCCGCCCACGAGGCCCACGCCGTACAGCCACAGGCGCGCGGGCTCCGGGCCGGGCCTGGTGGGCTCGGTGGGCAGGGTGCCGTCGCCGAAGCGCTTGCCGTCGGGCACCGGGACCACCGCCGCGCCGGACACCAGCCTGCCCGCCTTGGCCAGGGCCGCCGCGGCGTCGACGACGCCGAACCCGATGTGGTCGTCGTAGCCGGTGGCGGGCCCCGCTGTCGCCGTGGAGGTGAGGGCCTGCGACACCATCTGCGGCGATATATCGGGATATTTTGCCTTTATGAGGGCGGCGACCCCGGCCACCAGCGCGGTCGCCGAGCTGGTCCCCTCCGAGGATCCGTACTTCCCGCCGGGCATGACCACCGGCACGTCGACGCCCGGCGCCGAGACCAGGACCGACAGGTTGTCGCTGCTGAACATGGCCGGCTTGCCCAGGTCGTCCACCGCGCCCACCCCGATGACCCCGGAGTATCCGGCGGGGAAGTTCCAGAAGGAGGTGGCGTTGTCCATGGCGTACTGGGAGTCGCCGTCGTTGCCCACGGCGGCGACGAGCACCACTCCCCTGGACAGCGCGTAGGAGACCGCCTCCCGCTCGCTCCTGTGCGGTCCGTAGGCACCCAGCGACATGCTGACGACCTTGGCCCCGTGGTCGGCGGCGTAACGGATCGCGCGGGCCAGGGGGCTGTCGTCGCGCGAGCGCAGGTCCTCCTGGGGCAGGGCGGTCCCGTCCTCGGGCCGCTCCTCGACGATCAGCGGCAGCGAGAGGATCCTGGCCTCGGGCGCGACGCCGAGAAGGCCCTCCTCGCCCCTGCCCGCCCCGGCGATGAGCGAGGCCATCGCGGTGCCGTGCCGCCCGGCGTCCGGGGTGTCCCTGTCGAACCTGATCGACCCCATGTCGGGCCCGGAGATCACCCGCCCCCGCAGCTCGGCGACCTGGTCGTCCACCCCGCTGTCGACCAGCGCCACGATGACGCCCGACCCCCTGGTGACCTTCCACGCCTCCTCGGTGTTGAGCATCTCCAGCACCCAGCGCTGGTCCTCGCGCACGTCCGCGGCGCCCTCGGGAGGCGCCGCCCCGGGCGGCGCCGACTCCGACGGCACGGCCTCCGGTGGCGCGATCCCAGGCGGCGGCGTGGCCTCCGGTGGCACGACCTCGGGCGGCGCCTCGGGCAATGTGGCCTCGGGCAATGTGGCCTCCGGCGGTGCGACCTCCGGCGGCGTGGTCGACGCGGGCCCGGCGAGTGCCGGGACGGCCGTCGTCGGGGCGGCGACCGGGACCGGACCCGCCACCGAGAGCGCGACCAGCGCCCCCGCCGCCCAGAACCGCCGCCTCAGCACACGTTCCCCTGGGTGCACTGGGGCACGGCGCTGGGCTCGTCGCCCAGGGCGCGGGCGATGCGCCCCGCGACCGCCTGGGCCGCGGGCCACAGCTCGCTGTGCAGGATCTCCTCGGGGGCGACCGACTGCCGGGTGCGGCCGTCGGTGTATCCGGCGGTGGAGAAGACGATGTAGGGGCCGACGCCCACCCAGGCGTTGCGCTGGCGTTGCGCGGCCCCGAACAGCTCGGTCGCCGTGCCGGGGAAGGCCACCGGGCGCACCCCCACCCGATCGTCCACGGCCAGCTGCGCGGAGGCGGCGATCCGCCGCTCCTCGTCGTCGAGCACGGCGATGCCCACGGTGAAGACGAACGAGGACGTCTGGTCGACGTAGGTGGCCCGCAGCAGGGTGCGGCAGCCGTACTCGGAGAGCACCGAACCCACCGGCGCGTCCGTTCCGGCCGCGCAGGCCACCTCGGGGGCGAGACCGACCCTGCGGGCGTACTGCTGGACCCTGCCGAGGCCGATGTACTGCAGCTCGACGGGGAAGACCAGGTCGGCGGTCCAGGTGTGCCAGCGCCTGGCGATGTCGTCCTGGATGTAGCGGGCCTGCTCGGCGGCGGTCAGCGGGCGCGAGCTCGTCTCGCGCACCAGCCCGACCGTACCGGTCAGCACGTTGGTGGCGGCGATGGCCAGGATCGTGCCCATCAGGATGAGGAAGATCGTACGGAAGCGGATGCCCTGTTCGAGGGTCGCGATCTCGGCCCGCTTGACCGCCGCGCGGTCGCGGCCCGCGGCCGGCCAGGATCGCACGCGAGCCCGCCTGACGGAGGATCCCGGCGCGGGCTCCCGCCGGATCCGGCCGGCGCCGGACCCGCCGATGCCGCCCACCCGGGAGCCTGACGGCGGCCAGCCGCCGCGAGCGCGGGGGGCGGGGGTTCCCAGAGGCCGCTCCGGCTCCTGGGACCGCCCTTGCTGCGACATACTCCGATGCTACGTCGAAGGACCCCTCCGCCCTATCGGCGGCGGGTATTTTCGCGACACTCCCCAGGCCGGAACCAGAGGTCGGGGCCGGGCTCGGGAGCCGTCCGGCACCGCCGGGCGCTCACAGCCGGGCCCACGGCCAAGCTCACAGCCAGGCTCACAGCCGGGCCCACGACCGGCTCACAGCCAGGCTCACAGCCGGCTCACAGCCGGGCCACAGCCGGGCCACAATCAGGCTCACGGCCGGCCACAGCCAAGTTCACGGCCGGCTCACAGCCAGGCTCACAGTCGGCCCACGACCGAGTTCACGGCCGGGCTCACGGCCGGGCTCACGGCCAGGCTCACGGCCAGGGTGCCGTGACCGGATCGGGCCCGGGTTTCTCGAAGGCCCCCGACGAGCGCGTACGGCCGACGAACACCGCGAGCGCGATCAGGGAGACGACCGCGCCGAGCCCGGCGGCCACGGCCACGCCGCCGTACAGGGTGATCCGGTCGCGGTCGCGGTGGACGACCCGCACCGGCTCGACGGCCAGGCCCAGCGGGCGGGCGGGGTCATGCCCCCCGGCGCCCCCCGCCCCCTCGGCGGTGAGGGTGTGCCGGGAGATCCTGGCGGCGGCGGCGAGGGCCCGGGTCGCGTTGACGACGCCGAAGCCCGTCCCGGTGTCGTAGCCGCCGGTGGGCCGCCGGGTGGCTCCCACGGTGATCGCCTGCACGACCAGCGCGGGCGACATTTTTGGATATTTGGCCTTAATGAGGGCAACGACCCCCGACACCAGGGCGGTCGCCTGAGAGGTGCCCCGGCCGACCCAGTACTCGTCCCCCGGGCCGGCGCCGAGGATGTCCACCCCCGGCGCGGCCACCAGGACCGAGGGGTTCCGGTTGGAGAACGAGGCCCGGCGCAGCCCGCGGTCCGTCGCGGCGACCGAGACCACCCCGGGGAAGGCCGCCGGATAGGAGTAGGGGGCGTAACCGCTGGCGTCCGGCTCCTCGGCGCCCTCGTTGCCCGCCGCCGCGACGAGCACGACCCCCTTGGAGATCGCGTAGCGGATCGCCGACCGCTCCTCCTTGGTCGCCAGCTCCTTGGAGATCGACATGTTGATCACGTCCGCGCCGCGGTCCACCGCGTGCCTGATGCCCCTGGCCACCACGTTCTCGTAACGCTCGGCGGTGTTGAACTCCCGGAACCCCGGCTCCTCGTCCTCCAGGATGACCCGTACCGACAGCACCCTCGCGCGGGGCGCGACGCCGATCACCCCGTCGGCACCGCCCGGCCCGTGCCCGTGCCCGGCGATCAGCGACGCCATGTACGTGCCGTGCAGCCGCAGGGGGCTCACCCCCGGCGGGTTCGCCCCGGTCGTGAAGTCCTTGCCCTCGGTCACCGAGCCGACCAGGTCGCGGTGGTCGCGGTCCACCCCGGAGTCGAGCACGGCCACGGTCACGCCCCTGCCCTCGGAGATCCGCCAGGCGGCGGGCAGGTCGAGGGTGCGCAGCACCTCCCGCTGGCTGTCCCTGACGTCGTCGGCCCGCGCGGCCGGAACCGGGGCCAGGACCACCGGCACCGCCACCGCCGCCAGCAGCACCGGAATCGTCCGCGTCACCGCGTTCCCCAGTGCCCTCAGTGACGTCAGTGACGTCAGTGACGTCAGTGCCCTCAGCGAGACCACTGCCCTCAGTGTCACCAGGAGCCTCACCGCCAAAAGCGCCATCAGCCCCGCCCTCGCGGGCGGTCCGGTGGCCGCGGGGAGACGCCTCGGCGTGGTCGGCGTGGTCAGCATCGCCACTCCGTGGAGACGCAGTCGGGGCGGGCGGGCATGGAAAGGTCGGCGAGGATGCGATCGGCGATGTCCCCGGTGAACGCGAACAGGGTCGGCCGCTGCTCGCCGACCGCCCTGGCGGGCCGGCCGTCGGTCTGGCCGACCGTGGCCATCACCACGTACGGGCCCGCCTGCCTGACGAGACCCGCCTGGCGCCCGGCGGAGACGAACCGGTCGGTGACGGTGCCGCGGAAGGCCAGCGCCCGGAGGCCGGGCGAGGGAGCGCCCCCCTTGGGCAGCGCCGCCCTGGCCCTGGTGGCGCCGAGCTCGTCCGCGAAGGCCGCGACGCCGACGGTTACCACGATCCCCTGGAGCGCGTCGATGTAGGTGGCCCGCAGGACGCCCAGGCACCCCGCCCGCCGCAGCGCCTTGCGCAACCCGGCGTCGACCGCGCCGTCACAGCGGGTCTCCGGCGAGATGCCCACCCGGCGGGCCTTCTCCTCGCCGCCCTGCTCCGCCGCGTAGGGGACGGTCGCGGGGAAGACGCGCCCGGCGGGCCAGGCCTGCCAGCGCCTGGCCACCTCGTCGAGGGCGGCCCGGTCGAGCTCCGCCTGGGTCGGCCCCCTGGTGAGCTCCGTCGCCGCGGCACTGCTCGCCACCCCCGCCACGATCGCGCAGAGCAGTGTCAGGGCGGAGGCCACGACCAGCGTCGGCCACGGAGGCCGCCGCTGACGTGGGACTTCATTCACGATCCCGACCTTAATGCGGTGTGGCGGGTGTCATCCGCCGTTCCGTCCAGATCCGTCAGTGTGGAGAGCACTTGGTGACCTCGGCGGAACCCCGCGGAACCCCTGCGGGCCCTCGGTGGGGCTCCTGTGCGACCCCTTCGAACCCTTCGAACCCTTCGAACGGCGAGCGCCCCGCGGAGCGGATGCTTCCACGGGGCGCGGGTCGCGCCGGGCCCCCGGCGAGGAGGGCGCGGGGCCCCGGCGAGGAGGGCGCGGGGCCCCGGCGGGCAGGATCGGGTCTAGTAGGCGGGCAGGCTCGGGTCGACCGTCTTGATCCAGCTGAGCACGCCGCCGCCCACGTGGACGGCGTCGGAGAAGCCGGCGCTCTTGACGACCGCGAGGACCTCGGCGGAGCGGGCACCGGACTTGCAGTGCAGGACGATCTTCTTGTCCTGCGGCAGCTTCTCCAGCGCGGAGCCGTTGAGGAACTCGCCCTTGGGGATGAGCACGGCGCCGGGGATGGACACGATCTCGTACTCGTTCGGCTCGCGGACGTCGATCACGTAGATGTTCTCGCCCCTGTCCTGCCAGGACTTGAGCTCGGCCGCGGTGATCGTGGAGCCGGAGGCGGCCTCCTGGGCCTCCTCGGAGACCGCGCCGCAGAACGCCTCGTAGTCGTCGAGCAGCTGGGTGACCGTCGGGTTCTTGCCGCACAGCACGCACTCGGGGTCCCTGCGGACCTTGACCGAGCGGTAGTTCATCTCCAGGGCGTCGTAGATCATCAGACGGCCGACCAGCGGCTCGCCGATGCCCGCGAGGAGCTTGATGGCCTCGTTGACCTGGATGGAGCCGATCGACGCGCACAGCACGCCGAGCACGCCGCCCTCGGCGCACGAGGGGACCATGCCGGGCGGCGGGGGCTCGGGGTAGAGGCAGCGGTAGCAGGGGCCGTGCTCGGCCCAGAAGACGCTGGCCTGGCCGTCGAAGCGGTAGATCGAGCCCCAGACGTACGGCTTGCCGAGGAGGACGGCCGCGTCGTTGACCATGTAGCGGGTGGCGAAGTTGTCGGTGCCGTCCACGATCAGGTCGTAGGCGGCGAAGATCTCCATCACGTTGTCGGTGGTGAGCGCCTCGTTGTGGACGACCACCTTGACCAGCGGGTTGATCTCCTTGACGCTGTCGGCGGCGCTCTCGGCCTTGGGGCGCCCGACGTCGGACTGGCCGTGGATGACCTGCCGCTGCAGGTTGGACTCGTCGACCACGTCGAAGTCGATGACGCCGAGCGTGCCCACTCCCGCGGCCGCGAGATAGAGCAGCGCGGGGGAACCCAGGCCTCCGGCGCCCACACAGAGCACCTTGGCGTTCTTCAGGCGCTTCTGCCCGGCCATGCCGACGTCCGGGATGATCAGGTGGCGCGAGTAACGGCGCACCTCGTCGACGGTCAGTTCGGCTGCCGGCTCTACCAGCGGTGGCAACGACACAGTTCTGCTCCCGTTTCAGGGGTTCTTGATGCGGCTGGCACAGCACGCTCCCCTCACAACCTAACCCGGTGCCCCGGTCATTCCCCAACCGGCGCGAGGACCGTCTCGGCGATCAGGAGCCGGGCCGCGCGGGCCACCCGCTCGGGGAACTCCATCTGGGCCACGTGCCCGGCGTCGGGCAGCAGCATCAACCGCACGTTCGAGAACGTACGGACGGCGCGGGCGGCCATCCGGGGGTTGACGAGGCGGTCGTGGCGGCCGTGGACGACCAGCGTGGGCGCGGTCACCATGGCCGCCTGCCGCCACAGGTTGGTCTCCCCGCGCCTGAAGTACTCGGCGACGATGCCCCGGGCCGAGTTGATCAGCGCGTCCACCGCGTACGGCAGGCCGTCCCTGCGGCGCAACTCGTCGGCCGCCTCCCTGAGCCGGTCCGGGTGGATCCGGCCCGTGTCGGCGTAGCACATGGCGAGCGTGACGCCGAGCCTGCGCTCGGCGGGCACGAGCGTCAGCCGGCCCGCCGCCCACTCGCCGATCCGGGGCACGGTGGACAGCGCCACCCGTGCCGGGCCGTACCGGGGCAGGAGGTCGGGCATGGCCGGTGAGATCAGGGTCAGCGAGCGGACCAGGTCGGGACGTGTGGCGGCGACCCGCACCGAGACGGCGCCGCCCAGGGAGTTGCCGAACAGGTGCACGGGGGTGTCGGAGACCCGCTCGATCAGGGCGGTGACGGTCCGGGCGTGGGCGTCGACTGAGTAGTCGCCGTCGGGCGGCTCCGGTGAGTATCCGGCGCCGGGCAGGTCGACGGCGTGTCCCGTCACCACTCCGGACAGCTCGCTCATCAGGTCGGTCCAGTTGGTCGCGGAACCCGCGAGGCCGTGCACGTACACGGCGGTCTCGGCGGGCCCTCGCGGCGTCGACCGCACGTGGACCCGCTGTTCGCCGAGGTCGATCATCTCGCCCTGCCAGATGGGGATTGGGCTGCTCACCACGCGTCCTCCTGTCGTTCTACTGCCCTTCCACGATAGTTCGGCCCCTGTCATGCCGGGAGACAGCCTCCGGTTACCGCAAAAGACGCATAAGGCCGTTTTCGCCAGATGTCTTTTATTACACGATTTATCGGCATTAATTCGATGGCGCTTCGGCCTCGCCCGCGACCACCGGGCGCCGCCCCGGCGGCCAGGCCCGCCCGCCTCCGACGAACAAATACGACATTAGAGACATTTCCTTTCAAAACAACTAATAAGAGTTCAACACCGGTCATAAATAGATAAGAGGAGGGCAAAACCCCTCGATTCCCGTTTCTCGCCAGACATGGGTGGAAATCATGACAAGCAGGGATGGCTCATCACCAGCCATCTCCGGCAATTCCGGTTTATACGGGAAACGTCGAAAAATCGGGGTAACCGATCCTTTCAAGGGGGAAACGCATGCCCAAGTTCAAGAGCGTCATCGCAGGACTCGCGATCAGCACGGCACTGGCCGGCGGAGTCGTCGGTATGGGCGCAGCGACCACCGTCACGAGCGCCAGCGCGATGACCACCGCGATCACCACCGCGGCCTTCCCGACCTGGGGCGGCGGCGGCTGTGGCTGGCGTCGCGGGTGCGGACGCTGCTGCGGAGGCCACCGCCATCACCGCCGTAGCCACCACCGCTTCAAGCTGATCATCAACAACCACAACAACAATGACAACTACCTGCGGAACGACAGCCGCAACGACCGTGTCCGTCCCCTGACCCTCGGCGCCGAATAGTCCGCAGGGCCCGGGATCGCGCGTCCCCAGCGGAGGCGCGGTACCGCCAGAGGACGGGACCACTCACGGCTCGATCCGCGATTCTCGCGGCCTCGGAACCGTGATGGAGGGACAGGACCCTCGCGTTCGCCGCAGCGGCGCTTCTCACCCAGGGAAGCCTGCCGAACGGTGACAGCGGAAACCTGACCCTCACCACAGTGCGAGTTCTCAATTCACGAAGTCACAGCGAGGCCCCGCGGTTTCCGGACCGCGGGGCCTTCGCGCGCTCCCCGGTCCCCGCGCCGCCTTTCCCGCCGCCGCCCCGCTCCGGCCACCCCGGCTCCCTCCCGCCCCGGCACCGGCACACGGGGCCGCACCGGCCCTCCGGCCGGCGACACTCCGCCCCACACCCCCGCCCCCGAAGAACAAATCCGACATTAAATACATTTCACTTCAAAGCGACCAATAAGCATCCAACATCGACGATAAATAGCTAAGAGGAGTGCAAAAGCCGTCGATCTCTGTTTGTCCGCAGACATGTGAGGAAACTATGACAACCAGGGATGGCCCATCACCGGCCATCTCTGACAATTTCCGGTTTATACGGAAGATGTCAAAAACAGGGGTAATTAGTCCTTTCAAGGGGGAAACGCAATGCCCAAGTTCAAGAGCGTCATCGCAGGGCTCGCGATCAGCACGGCAGTGGCCGGCGGGGTCGTCACCATGGGCGCGGCGACCACTGTCATGAGCGCCAACGCGATGACCACCACGGTCACCGCCGCAGCCTTCCCGACCTGCGGTGGCTACGGCGGGCGTCGCTGCTGCTGCGGCGGCGGCGGCCACTGCCACCGTCACCACAGCCGCAAGCGCTTCAGGCTGATCATCAACAACCACAACAACAACGACAACGAGCTGATCAACGACAACCGCAGCGACCGCATCGTGCCGCTCCTCGGCGGAGGCGTCACCGGCTAGTCACCGGACCGAGACCGCACACCCCGCAAAGGGCGCGGCGCGGTCGAAGGATCAGATCACTCACGGCCGGATCCACGATTTCCCGCGGCTTCGAGACCGTGACGGAGAGACAGGGTCCACGCGTTCGCCACGGCCGGATTTCCCACCCGGAAAGATCGGCGGAACGGCGACAGCGGGAACCTGATCCTCAACACAGTGCGATTTCTCAATTCACGAAGTCACAGCGGGGCCCCGCGGCTTTCGAGCCGCGGGGCCCTCGTGTGTCGCGTCCCGCTTCCGGCACCCGGCCCTCCTCCGACCCGCCGCCCCGGGGCCGCCCCCGGGCCCCCCCGGGGTGGGTACGGCGGCGGGTCACCCCAGGGAAGCCCCCTGGACACCCTGGACCGCGGCGCCCGGAGCCGAGACCGCGCGGCGACACGGGCCACGGCACATCGGACGCGGCACCGGTCCGCCTCCTTCCGACACCCGCGCCCTTTTCGCTCTCGAAGACAAATCAGACATTAAATACATTTCACTTTAAAGCCATCAATAAGCATCCAACGTCGACGATAAATAGCTAAGAGTAGAGTAAAAGCCTCCGATCTCCGTTTGTCGGCAGACATACAAGGAAACTATGACAACCAGGGATGGCTCAACACCGGCCATCTCTAGCCATCTCTGGCAATTTCCGACTCATACGGGAAATGCCAAAAATTGGTAAATCGATCCTTTCAAGGGGGAAACGCAATGCCCGAGTTCAAGAGTGTCCTCGCAGGGCTCGCGATCAGCACGGCACTGGCCGGCGGGGTCGTCGCCATGGGCGCGGCGACCACCGTCACCAGCGCCAACGCGATGACCACCGCGGTCACCGCCGGCACCTTCACGACCTGGGGCGGCGGCGGCTGCTGCCGTCGCAACCACCACTACCGTCGTACTCACCACCGCTTCAGGCTGACGCTCGACCAGGACAACTGCAACCGCAACCGCCTGGACAACAAGACCCGTTCCGAGCGCCTCGTGCCGCTCGTGGGCGCCGCAGACAACGGCGGCGTGGTTCCGGCCGCGGCCAACGCGTCCAGCGCGTCCTGATCCTCGTTTGACACGGGATCGGAATACGAGGCAGAAAACGGTTGGAACCGCGTCTCACACCGGTTCCGGAACCGTTACGGAGAAGTAGGAGTACCGCGTTCACCAGGACGGCGTAATTCCACGGAAGAACGTCGATCCGGACGGTGAGCACGGAAAGCCGGGGATAAATTCCCGGGATTCCGACTCTCAACACAGTGCGAATTATCATTTCTCACGAATCACGGGCGGGAGCGCCGCGGTTTTCCGACCGCGGCGCCCCCGCTCCGTCATTTCCGGGGCCCGGCGCGGGAGCCCTCCGCCCGCCCCGGCCCCCTCAGGCCCCCGCTCCCCTCCCGCCCCGGGCGTCACGGAACACTCCCGGCTTTCCGGCATGTCCCCCTCCACCGGGCCTTCGCCTCATATGTCGCACTCATGTTCACGAACGTCGCCGGACAGATGCGAAACACCGTCAACGCGGCAGGTGTCGCCACATGTGATCCGACGCCGCGTCTTTCTCAGCGCGTGGCACCCGAGGCCGTACGCTGGGCATCGCCCGACGTTTGCAGGGGCCGGGTCAGGAGAGGGAACGTGCCGAAGCCCGGATGACGACAGGGGATGTCATACATATGAACGCGCGCGGCGACAGATCGAACGGGGAAGCGGTTGACGACCTTCCCGAGGAGCTCTCCATCGAGACGCCCGAGGCCGACGCGGCCGAGCAACACCGGCCGGTACGCGAGAACGGCTCCGACGCGCCCGTCGACCTCCCGATCGAGGTCGATCCCGCCGACGCCGCCGAGCAGAGCCGCGCGGCGCGCGAGGAGGGGTCGGAGTGGCCCGAATCCATCCCCCTGGAGGCCGATCCCGCGGACGCCTTCGAGCAGCGGCGCACCGTCGAGCTCGACGAGGACGATTATCGCTGACCCCGGTTACCCACGCGTAGGATGGCCCCAAACGCCAGGAGCTTGACACGAGGAGACCACGTGACCGCAACCCCGGACGCCAAGCCCCGGGGCACCCGGCTGCCCCGGACGGCCCGCCGCCGCCAGCTGCTCAGCGCGGCGCAGGAGGTGTTCGTGGAGAACGGCTACCACGCGGCCGCGATGGACGAGATCGCCGAGCGGGCGGGGGTCAGCAAGCCCGTCCTCTACCAGCACTTCCCCGGCAAGCAGGAGCTCTACCTGGCCCTGCTCGACCTGCACGTGGACGACATGATCGCCCGCTGCCGCGACGCCCTCGCCTCCACCACGGACAACAAGCAGCGCGTCCAGGCCGCGATCGGCGCCTTCTTCGACTTCGTCTCCAGCCAGGGTGAGGCGTTCCGGCTGGTGTTCGAGTCGGACCTCCGTAACGTCGCCCCGGTCCGCCAGCGCATGGAGCGCAACCTCCGCGAGAGCGCCGAGATGATCAGTCAGGTCATCCAGGAGGACACCGGCTGCTCCAGCGACGAGGCGCGCCTGCTCGGCGTCGGGCTCGTCGGCATGGCCGAGGTCAGCGCCCGCTACTGGATCAGCAGCAACGGCTCCATCCCCAAGGACGCGGCCACCCAGCTCATCGCCCGCCTGTCGTGGCGCGGCATCTCCGGCTTCCCCCGCACCGTCGCCGACCACTGAGCGACTCCGGGCCGCCCCCGGGCCCTTGGCACCGGCTCGGGCCGTTTCCCCTCCCGCCCCCGTCGGCCACCCCGGCCGCTCGACCCCCGTTCGCCCGCGGGCACCCGTTCGCCTGGCGCGATCGCCTGTTCGCTTGGCGCGATCAACCGGCGCGTCGGATCCCCGTTGGGGTGACCATGGGACGAGCAACCCTCATCGAAAAGGGAGCACGATGGAAATCAAGATCGGCGTACGTTCCGTACACCGTGAACTCGTAGTGGAGACCGACCTCACGGCCGAGCAGCTCGAGGGCGAGATCAGTGCCGCCCTCGCGTCCAGCAGCGGTGTCTTCACCATCACCGACGTCAACGGTCGCAAGATCATCGTTCCGGTCGCCTCACTCGGCTTCATCGAGATCGGCGAGGAGGAGGCGCGTCCCGTCGGCTTCGGCGGCACGCTCTGAGGGATTCCGGGCTCGCGCCAGGCCGTCCCTCACGGCATGGCGCGGTCCGCGGATCCGGCGCGAGCGCGCCCCCGGGCTCGCCGCGCCCGTGCCTCAGGTGCCCGAGCACTCGTCCCGCTCGCCGAGCCCGCAGCAGCGCGGGCGTCTGACGCGGCGGAGATGCTCCCGCCCCCGGCTGATGGCCGGGCAGCCCGCGCCTCCCCTGCGCAGCACGGGACGCGAAGTCCAGCGGTTCGGCCCACATCTCGTCAAGGAACTGCCATAGCGGCGCGAGGCCCTCATGTCTCGCACGCTACCGGATTCGTCCGTACTGCTCCGGCGTTCACGCCAAAGGCGAAGCGGACTCTCCCACGTGACGGGGCGGAGAGCACCGGTTCGCCGCCGCGGCGGACCGGCACCCGGCACGTCGCCCGCGCCGCGTGCCTCCGCAGAGGAGTCCGAAGGGGGGCCGGGCGGGAAAGGGGTCTGTGAGGGCCGGAGAGCCGGTGGAGACGGCCTCCCCGTCAGGGACCCGGGGTCAGGCCCAGGGCGGCCATCCGCTGGCCGTGCTTCTCGGTCAGGCGGGCGAACATCCGGCTGATGTCCTCCCCGACCGCCTCCACCAGCAGGGCCGCGAGCTCGGGCCTGGCGGCGGCCACGTGCTGTCCCTGGCTCAACGCCTCCCCCACCAGGCGCCTGGCCCACAGCGCCAGCCGACCGGACTGCTTGGGGTCCTCCTGGAGCGCCGCGCGGACCCGCTCGACGGCGAACTGCGACCGTCCCTCGTCCGCGAGGACCTCGTCGACGAGGTCCCGCGTCCGGTCGTCCACGCCGGTGGCCGCCTCGCGGTAGAAGTCGAGCGCGATCCCCGTGCCGACGTACGCCTTGACCAGAGCCTCCAGCCAGTCTCCGGGGAAGGTCAGGGCGTGCCAGTCGTCCAGCGGCCCGGTGAACGGCTCCATCGCCTTCTCGGGATCCACCCCGAGGGAGGCGAGCCGGTCGCGGAGCAACTCGAAGTGCGCGTACTCGGCCGCCGCGAGACCGCCGAGAGCCGCCTGATCGGTCAGCGAGGGGGCGTACCGGGTGGCGTCCTCGGCGAGCCTGAGGAAGGCGGTCAGCTCGGCGTAGGCGAGGACGCCGAGCAGGTCGGAGACGCCGGGAGGGGAATCGTTCATGGACGCAGCCTACGAGCTGAGGGGCCTCGTGATTCACCGGGAATACGAAGAAATCGGTTCTCCGTTGTGGTATCGAGTACACTGCTCTGTGAAAGTGCGACCGCACCGTGTTAATCCGGGATATCCACGCCCGGACGCCCCCAAACTTGTTCGGCGTGACGCCGCAGCGGTCGCTGATGACATGAGAGGGCTGGACCTTCCGCGAGGACCCGGCACGGGGAACACGTTTTCTGCCCGTGGTCCCGGCAGGCCTGCCTTCAACGGAGATTTAGGCAGGCCAAGCTGACGACGTTCCGAGACCTCGGAGTCACCCCAGAGATCGCCGATGCCCTTGAGACCGAGGGCATCATCGCGCCGTTCCCGATCCAGGAAATGGCACTCCCCCTGGCCCTCAACGGCCAGGACATCATCGGCCAGGCGCGCACCGGCACCGGCAAGACCTACGCCTTCGGCGTGGCGATGCTCCAGCGTGTCGGCAAGCCGAGGAAGAACCGCAAGAAGCCCCGCGGGCTGGTCGTCGTGCCGACCCGCGAGCTCGCCGTCCAGGTCACCGAGGACCTCGTGACGGCGGCCGGCAAGCTCGGCTCGCGGATCCTCACCGTGTACGGCGGGCGCGCCTACGAACCCCAGATCGAGGCGCTCAAGCAGGGCGTCGACGTCATCGTCGGCACCCCGGGCCGCCTGCTCGACCTGGTCAAGCAGAAGCACCTCGACCTCAGCCAGATCGGGACGCTCGTCCTGGACGAGGCCGACCGGATGCTCGACCTGGGCTTCCTGCCCGACATCGAGCGCATCATCAAGCTCATCCCCGCGGAGCGGCAGACGATGCTGTTCTCCGCGACCCTGCCGGGCGAGATCGTCGCCCTGTCCAGGCGTTACCTCACCCGTCCCACCCACGTGCGGGCCGAGAACAACGACATCGAGGCCGAGGCGACCCCGCAGACGACGCAGTTCGTCTGGCGCACGCACCGGATGGACAAGATCGAGATCGTCGGCCGCCTGCTGCAGTGCGAGGGCCGCGGGCTCACGATGATCTTCTGTGAGACCAAACGCGCCTGCGACATGGTCGTCGAGCAGCTCAAGGAGCGCGGCTTCGCCGCCGCGGCCGTGCACGGCGACCTCGGCCAGGGCCAGCGCGAGCAGGCCCTGCGGGCCTTCCGCAACGGCAAGATCGACGTGCTGGTCGCGACCGACGTCGCGGCGCGCGGCATCGACGTCGACGACGTCACCCACGTCGTCAACTACGACTGCCCGCAGGACGAGAAGGCCTACGTCCACCGGATCGGCCGCACCGGCCGGGCCGGCAAGACGGGCGTGGCGGTGACCTTCGTCGAATGGGAGGACCTCACTCGCTGGAAGGTGATCAACAACGCGCTCTCGCTTCCCTTCCCCGAGCCGGTCGAGACCTACTCGACCTCCCCGCACGTCTTCAGCGACCTGGGCATCCCCGAGGGCACCAAGGGCGTGCTGCCGCGCGCCAACCGCTCCCGGGCGGGCCTGGCCGCCGAGGAGGTCGAGGATCTCGGCGAGACGGGCCGCATCCGCTCCCGCTCTCCCCGCAGGGGACGTGACGACGACTCCCGCAGGGGACGCGACGACGATCGCGAGGAGCGCCGCGAGCGCCCCGCGCGCACGTCCCGCGAGCGTCGCCGCACCCGCGGAGGCCGTAGCGGCGAGGAGATCACCGCGCCGGTCGTGGCCGAGGAGGTTCAGCCCCCTGTCGTCGAGATCGCCGAGGTGGAGACGAACATGGCACCCCGCAGGGACGCCCGTGACGAGCAGTCCGCCGAGGCCGCGCCCCGCAGGGGACGGGCTCGCAAGGCCGGGCTGAACCCCGAGGTGAGCCTCGTCGGCACGGCGGAGACCCCAGGGGCCCCGGAGGCCCAGGAGTCCCTGGTGGCCCCGGTGGCTCCGGTTCACGCCGAGCCCCGGGCGGAGGAGCCGGTTCGCCGGCAGCGCCGTGGCAGGCGCGAGCAGGTGGCGGACATCCCGGCGACCCCGGAGATTCCCGCGGTCCCGGAGGCCCCCGCGGCCCCCTCGTGGGCCGAGGAGCGGGTGGCGGAGTTCACGGATCCCGGAGAGGACGACGACACCATGGCGGAGCGCTGGGACGACGAGCCCGTGGCGGAGGCCCCCAGGCCCCGGCCGCAGCCTGAGAAGATCATTCCGCCGAGCCCGTTCGCGGTGATCTTCCAGTCGCCGGACCTGGCGTCGGAGGACGACGAGATCGCCCCCTCGGCGGCCTCGGAACGCGTACAGAGCCGCCGCCGCCCGCCGGTGCGCGGGGGTCAGCAGCAGCGGGGAACGCGTCGCCCCAACTAGCAAGTGTCACCATGAGAAGGGGCGCGACCATGTCGGTGGCGCCCCTTTTCACGCTCCCGGCCCCTCCCGGACGCACGGAGCGATGTCACCAAGAGAGGTATCGTGGGGCCACGTGAGTACGCCGCGTTTTCTGACCCTGCCTCCTGGCGTCCGCTCTCGCCAGATCGAGACGGCGGTGGGCACCTTCGCCGTACTGGAGGCCCTGCCCGTCAGCGGCATCCCCGAGCGGTGGCCCGCCCTGCTGGTTCCCGGCCTGACCGGCAGCAAGGAAGACTTCATCGCGGTCCTGCAGACGCTCGCGCAGTCGGGCCGTCAGGTCGTCGCGGTCGACATGCGCGGCCAGTTCGAGACGAGCGGCCCTGACGACAGGAGCGCCTACACCTGCGCCGCGCTCGGCAACGACGTCGACGTGCTGGCCCAGGTGATCGGCCACGGCGGCCCGATCCACCTGGTCGGCCACTCGTTCGGCGGCCTGGTCACCCGGGAGGCGGTCATCGACGGCCGCACCCGGTTCGTGTCCTACACGCTCATGAGCTCAGGGCCCGCGGCGATCGTCGGGCCCCGCGAGCGCGCGGGCCGCTTCATGATCTCGGAGTTGCCCGACGTCGGCCTGGAACACCTGTGGCACACCCGGATGGAGCCCGAGGCCCTGGCCTCGGGGGTGTCCGACGAGATCATCGCCTTCCTGCGCAAGCGGCTGTTCGCCAACTCGCCGATCGGCATGGTCACCATGACCGAGGAGGTGCTCTCCGCGCCGGACCGGTGCGACGAGCTCACCCAGGTCGAGATCGACACCCTGGTCCTGTACGGCGAGCACGACGACGGCTGGCCTCCGCACATGCAGTCGGAGATGGCCCGCCGCCTGGACGCCGACTGCGTGGTCGTCCCCGGCTCGGCCCACTCCCCGGCGGTGGAGGCCCCGGAGACCACCGCCGCGGCCCTCATCCGTTTCTGGAACGCCGCCGAGAGCCGTCTGAGGAGCTGATCGCGGGAGGGGCCCGTCGGACGTCTCCGGGGCTCCTGGCCCACCGGCCGCGCGCGGGGGTCGATGCGGGAGGGCCGGTCAGCTGGAGGACCCCCGTTGGACGGGTCCTCCGGCGCCGTGTAACCATGTGCCGACCATGGCGAGAATCGGGAACACCGGGGACATCAGGGATATTGGAGACATAGGGGACATCGTCGTCCAGCCTCCGCACACCGCGACGTGGCTGGTGCACATCGACCGCTCCATGTGGATCGGCGGGGTCGGCGGTCTCATGCTCCAGGCCCTGCACCCGCTCGCGATGCGCGGGGTCTGGCAGAACTCCGACTTCCGGCGGGATCCGTTCGGGAGGCTCCGCCGTACGGCGGACTTCGTGGGCAGGGTCACCTTCGGCAGTCCCGCCGAGGCCGACGAGATCGGCCGCCGCGTCCGGGAGATCCATCGGCGGCTGCGCTTCGACGACCCCGGCACCGGCCGGGTCCGCCGGGTGGACGACCCGGAGCTGCTGCTCTGGGTGCACTGCGCGGAGGTCTCCTCCTACCTGGCCGTGGCGCGGCGGTCGGGCCTGGGGCTCGACGACCGCCAGGCCGACCGCTACCTGGCGGAGCAGCGCCGCAGCGCCACCTACGTCGGCCTGCACGCCGAGGACGTGCCCGGCTCCCTCGCGGAGCTGGACGACTACTTCGCCTCGGTCCGCCCGCTGCTGAGGGCCACCCCCGAGGCGGTGTCCACGGTCCGCTTCCTGATGTGGCCTCGCCTGCCCGCCGGGCTGCGTGCCCTCACCCCCGGCAAACCCGCCTACTTCCCCTTCGGGGCGCTCTGCTACTACTCGCTGCCCGGCTGGGCCAGGCGGATGTACGGCGTGCTGCCCGAGGTGCCGCCGGGTGCGGTGACGGCGGGGATGAGAGCGTTCCGGCTGGTCATGGACACGCTTCCCGAACCCGTCCACGACCGGGCGTTCATGCCCGCCACCCGCGGGATGCTCGCCGCCTCGCGCGAGCGTCTCGGCGCGGCGGGCTACGACATGGCGGGAGGGCTCAGGGGGCTGACCGACCCGCGCCGCTGGCCGTCCCACCGCTCCTGACGACAGACACCGGCGGCACGCTCTCGCGAACGACCCCTGTCCCAGCGACGGCACGCTCTCGGGACGCGGCCCCGGTGACGGCGGGTGCCACACGATCGGCGGCCGGCCGGCCCGTCCGGGCCTGGCACGGGTGGCGGGCGGGTCTCGCGGCTCAGTCGGCGAGGGCGGCCCAGGGCTCGCGGTCGTCGCCGACGGCCTGGCCCTCGGGGCAGTGGCGGCGGAAGTCGCACCACGAGCACAGCGGGCCCGTACGGGGCGGGAAGACCGCGTCGATCTCCGGAGGCACCGCGGGCGGGGTGCGGTCGCCGCCGCCGCGCGCCTTGGGCGGGGCGGCCCCCTTGGGCCGGGTCGTGGCCGACCACTCCTTGTAGCGCTCGTCGGCCTCGGAGGCCTCGACGGCGATCTCCTCGGCGTGGCCCAGGTGGCGGGCCAGCGACTCGTCGGTGTGCTCCCACTCCACGATCGAGGCGGTCGGCAGGTGGTGCAGCTCGACCCGGTGGCAGGGGCGGCGCATCATCCGGGAGGAGGCGATCGCGTAGACCGCCAGCGCGAGCGAGGAGCGGGCGTCGTCGGTGCTCAGCGGGCGGCGGCCGGTCTTGTAGTCGACCACGACCAGCTCCTCGCCACGCCGGTCGAGCCGGTCCACCCGGCCGGAGAGCGCCACGACGGAGGTGCGGGTGGCGACCGTGCGCTCGACGCCGACCGGCTCGGCGGACGGGTCGAGGCTCGCCACGTATCCGGAGACCATCCGCCCTGCCCGGTCGCGCCAGGTCAGCGACTGCTCGGCGTCGCGGAACCCCTCGTTGATCCATCCCCTGGTGAGCAGGCTCTCCGCGACCTCGGGCGTGCGCCGCTCGTACGGCTCGCGCCACCAGGCGGCCAGGGCGTTGTGCACGCTGGCCCCCACGCTGTTGTGGGCCCAGGGCGGGCCCTTCTGCGGCGTGGGCCGGTCCATGTAGGTGAACCGGTAGCGGCGGGGGCAGTCGAGCCAGTTGTTCAGCCGCGACGGCGTGCAGGAGTAGAGCCGCCGCGGCATGCCCTCCAGGGGAAGTTGATCCATTTACAGCAGATCGTTCCGGGGATTCAGCCGGATTCCCGCCGCGCGGGTGCCGTCGGTCAGCGGACCCTCCTCTTCCGGCGCGTCGGCGGCGTCGCGGGTCAGCGAGCCGGAGAGCCAGGCGTCGAACTGGGGCTCCAGGTCGCCGACGGTCGTCTCCTCACCGTGCGCGGGCAGCACCCGGGTGCGGTGGGGCAGGGTGAACAGCCGCCCGCCGATGGCGGTCAGCTGGTCGGCCAGCGCGGGATACTCCCCGCCGATCTTGCCGGGACCGTCGGCCTGGAGGGTCTTGCCGGTGAAGACCGCGTCCAGGGCCTCGCAGTACAGCGAGACGCCGCCGTGGGAGATGCCCGGGGTGGACATGACCTCCAGCTGGACGCCGCCGACCTCGAACAGGCCCTCGTCCTCCATGTCGATGTCCGGCCAGGTGTCGGGCCAGGTCAGCCGCCACAGCGGCCGGTCCTTCGGGTGGAGTGCGACCACCGCCTCGTCTCTGGCCGCGACCTCGATGGCCGCGCCCACGTGGTCGGGCAGGCCGTGGGTGCAGATGATCGCCAGCACCTCCCGCTCGCCGACCTTCTCCAGGATCTTCTCCGCGTCGCGCGCGGCGTCGATGACGATGACATCCTCGTCGTCACCCAGGATCCACGTGTTGTTCTCGACCTTGTGCTCGACGCCGTCGACATCGACGACGCCCTCGGTCACCACTCGCTCGATACGCGCTGTCACGCTTCCGAACTTTACTGCCTCCCCCCGCCCCCCGGTCCGGACGGAAGGGTCAAGGCTCCGGAGAAGGAGAGGGCGGGGAGGGCGGCGACGGCCCGGGCGGGGACGCGGGCGCGCGGGCGGTGTCAGGGGGCCGGGACGTCCAGGCGCGGGCAGAACGCCCCGAAGGGCAGGTCGAGGGTCTGGTCGTGGTCGCGCAGGTCGCGCAGGGACAGCTCGGCCAGGGTGATCAGGTATCCGGCCTCGGCGGGCCACACGACCGCCCAGAGCCAGTTTCCCAGCGCCTCACCCGCGTAGACGGCCCGGTCGGGGGCCGCGGTGACGCACCACAGGGCGGCCGGATGGCCCCTGACGTCGACCTTGGCGTGCGGCGGGCCCTTGTCGAACCCGGACCCGGGATCGGCGCCCTCCAGCCCCGCGAACGCCGCGCCGAGCCCTACCCCGGGCTCCTCGGCGATGATCAGCAGGTCGGCGGGGCCGTGGGTCAGCGAGGGACCGGAGACCGCGACCACGGTGGCCCGCACGTCGCTGCGCTCGTCGCCCACCTCGCCGAACCCCGTGACCAGCCACCCCGTGGGCAGCGGCCAGGGAACCCAGGCGGGGACGCGGGAACCTCGGGTGACGGCCTCCACGGCGGCGGTGGAGGGATGTCTGGGGGGCTGGAACGGCAGGACGTCGCCGTGGGGACCGCATCTCCAGGAGCTTGACCAAGCACTCGGCGGACGAAGCGGGCCGAAACACCGTGGGCACTTAGGGGCGGCTTTCACGCCTACCCACGCTGCTTCTTCGGCGGCCCATCCGTCAAGAGGCCCGGTCGTTATCACAACGTAATATTGTTCACGTGCGCGTAAATTGTGTCGGAGCGATCATCCTCGACGGCTCGGGGCGGATGCTTCTGGTCCGCCGTGGCCGGCCGCCCGGCGAGGGACTGTGGTCCATCCCCGGGGGACGGGTCGAGCCCGGCGAGTCCGACCCCGAGGCGGTCGCCAGGGAGGTCCTCGAGGAGACCGGCCTGAAGGTCGTGCCCGGCCCCCTGGCCGGGACCGTCGACCGGCCCGGTCCCGGCGGCGCCGTCTACGAGATCCGCGACTATCTCGCCGAGGTCTCCGGCGGCACGCTCTCCGCCGGGGACGACGCCGCGGACGCTCGCTGGTTCTCCCCCGAGGAGCTTGCGCGCCTCCCCCTCACCCCCGGCCTGCTGGACGCGCTGGTCGAGTGGGCGGTCATCGCGCCGGGGTGAGCGCCGGGGTGAGCGCCATGGGATCCCGATGCCGGAATCCCCGCCGGGGGCTCCCCGGTCGTGGAACCCCCGCCGTGGAAGCCCCGCCATGGAACCCGGGCGCGCGATCCGGCCGCGGAGTCGGGTGGCGGGGCCGGGGTGCGGTCCCGGTCAGCGCGAGGAGGTGAGCGTGGAGCGCCACAGGGTGAGGTGGTCCGCGCTGTAGGTGGTGGAGCGGCCCAGGGCCACGACCTGGCCGCCGGAGACCGCCACCGCTCCGAGCCACTGCGCGCCGTCGCCGTCCAGGCTGCCCTTGCTCGGGGTGTGGCGCTGCCACTTCAGCCCGTCCTCGGAGGTCCAGGCCGCGCTGTCGCCGGCCCCCGGCGCCCCGTGCCAGCCGACGGCCACCACGCCCTCCGGCGTCGCGGCGAGATCCTGGACGGCGGACGCCCGGTCCGCGGGGAACCAGGAGAACTCCCAGCTCGCCCCGTTGTCGTCCGACACCGCGCCGAAGGCCCTCGTGCCGTCCTCGGTCCTGGCCGTGCCCGCCGCGACGACGTACCCGCCGTACAGGACCACGTGCCGCAGGCCCGCGGACGTCGCCCCCGGGGGCAGGACCGGCTTGCGCGCGGTCCAGTTGACCCCGTCGGCCGACACCCAGACCACCCCGGTCTCGCGCTCGGCCGTGCCGGTGCCGCCGACCGCCACGTATCCGGACGAGGTCGCCGAGACGTCGTGCAGCCGCACCCCCGTACCGCCCGCGGGAAGCTTGGCCGCCCTGGAGTAGCGCTTGAGGTCGGCGGAGAACCACAGGACGGGCACGGTGGCGGCGGGCCCGCGGTCCTCGCCCGCCATGACGTAGCCGGACGGCCCCGCCGCCACCGCGTGCGGGGCGAGGAAGTCATGGTCGCCCGCCGGGGCGAGGGGGCCGAGCACCGGCACCCTGCGCCAGCTCTGGCCGTCGGAGGAGGTGAGCATCAGCGGCTCGGTGGAGGAGGCGTCGGTCATCGTGCTGCCCGCGGCCAGCCAGCCCCGCCTGCCGTGCGCCACGTCGGCGAGCGCCTGCCGCCTGGGGCCGCCGAAGAGCTGCGCCGGGCCGCCGGCCTTCCAGTTCTCGCCGCTGGCGCTGCTCCAGATCCCGGCGTCGCCGGAGACGGCGCCCACCGCGACGAACCGGCCGTCCCCCGCCGCCACCCTCGCCGTCTCGCGGGCGGCTCTGGCCAGGCCCTGGATCCCTCCCAGGGACACCGGCCTCGGCTCGCCGCCCTTGGGCGCGGTGATGAGGACCACCCGGTTGTCCACGTCGGCGGCGCGCTCGTCGCCGCCGACGACGAGCGTGCCGTCGTCGGACAGCGCGAGTGCCCGCAGCGAGCCCGGTACCTCGCCCAGGTCGGTGGTCTTGCTCCAGTCGCGGCCGTCCTCACTGGTGTGGACGGTGTAGCGCTCGAAGCCCGACTCGACGACCGCGGCCACCCCCGCCGAGGAGGAGGCGAGGCGCTTGACACCCGTGCCCTCGGGCCCCAGGCCGGTGATGGCGCCGCAGGCCTTCCAGTCGGCGCCCTCGGGCGAGCAGTAGACGCGGACCTCGCCCTTGTCGCTGCGCTGCTGGGTCGGTACGAGCACGAAGCCTCCGGAGGCCACGGCCAGCGCGCCCGGCTCCGGGATGACGTCGTTGAGCGCGGCACCGGTCCGCTGCCAGCTCCTGCCCCCGTCGGCCGAGCGCAGGATGACCGAGGTGGACTGCCCCTGGGCCGGGTCGGCCAGCGCGACGACGGCGTCCCCCTTGGCGACGACCGCCTTGATGCCGCGCACCTTGTCCGGCATGCCGATCTCCCGGGTCTCCACCCGGTTCCAGGCGCGCCCGTCCGGGGAGACCCAGGCGACGGCCCCGGTGGTGCCGTCGTCCAGGACGGTCGCGCCGACCGCGACGAACCCGGAGTCGGTCCTGGCCAGATCCATGATCTTGTCCCCGCGCGCGAAGGCGCCCAGCTCGCCGGGGTCCGCGGCGGTCCAGCCGTAGCCGTCGGAGCTGGTCCACAGGCCGTGCCCGGAGCCGAGGGGGTCGTTTCCCGCGGCCAGCCAGAGGCCGTCGCCGCCCGCCACCCGGCCCACCGTGGTCGGCCCCGTCTCCTGCCCCGCCGGGCCGGTCACCTTGCCCAGCTGCCAGTTCGTGCCGCCGTCGGGAGAGACCAGGAACAGCGGCCGGGGAACCGGGCTGGTGGTGTCGCTGCCGACCGCGACCATGACGGAGCCCACCGAGGCCACCGCGTTGAGCACCTGGTTGGACCCGTTGCCGCCGACACCGGCCCGCGGCACGAAGTTGTCGTCGCCCGAGATCACCTCGTCGCCGACCAGCCGGAGACCGGTGGCGAACGGGCTGCTCACCCAGCCCCACAGGACCAGTCCGCCGCCGACCGCGACGGTGAGGACCATGACCATCAGGAACGGGATCACCAGGCCCCGGCCGCGCCTGCGCCTGGTCGGGGTGGAGCGGCGCACGGCGGAGGGCGCGGTGGCCGGGCGGTGGTGCCGCCCGCCGTTCGGCCCCCGCCTGCCTGGCGGGCCCTGCGCGACGAGCAGGTCGGGCCTGGCGGGCCTGCCGCCGGGCGGGCGTCCCACCCGGCGTACGGGCTCGAAGTCGTCCTCGACCGGCACGGAGGCCCGCTCGTGCTCGGCGGGCCACTCTTGCTCGACGGACCGCTCGTGCTCGGCGGGCCGCTCTCGCTCGGCGGGCCACTCGCGGTCGGCGGGCCACTCGCGGTCGGCGGGCCACTCGCGGTCGGCGGGCCACTCGCGGTCGGAGCCGGGCACCTGTCCGGGGCCATGACCGGCGTCCGGTCCGGACCCGGGCCCTGGCTCCGGTCCGGGCGCCGGTTCCGGCGTCGCGGCGATGCTCGGCTCGACCCTGATCCGGTCCTGGGGGGCGGGCTCCGTCCGCCCGTCCCCTCCCGGTTCGCGGGGCGGCGCCGCGGCGACCAGGAGATCGGGGCGCTCCGCCCTTCGCCTGCCCCTGCGCTCGGGCGCCGGGCCGGAGGCGACGAGGAGGTCCGGCCGGTCCACCAGGCGCGGCCGCCCTCGCTCGGGCGTGGCGTGGCGCCCCTGTCCCGCGGCTCTCTCCTCCTCGGGCGGGGGAGCCGCGGCGACGGGGTCGGCGGGAGGTCCCTGCGGGGTCGGCGGTTCCGCGGGCCGGGCCGCGGGAGGCTGGGGCGCGGGGCCGTAGGGGCGGGTGTACGGGCGGCGGCGCTCGCCTCCGAGGCCCTCGGGGCGGGCCTGGGGCGGCTCGCTGTCGTCGGGGGTGGGCGCCGCGAACGGCGGGAGCATCCACGGCGAGGCCATGGGGAGTCCTCGTGGCCCGTCGTCGGAGGGGCCCGGCGGCGAGTGCTGGATCGTCGGCGGGGACGGGTGGGACTCCTGGGACCCGCCTTCGCGCACAGCATCGTCGTCAACGCCGTCGTCGTCCGCCGGCCACTCTCGCGAGCGCGGGTCGTGAGGGCCCGAGGCCACGCTCAGCACCTCCTCGCAGGAAGCCCGTTCCAGCCCGGGGTCACCACCCCGGACCGTTCCAGTCGTCTCCGTAACAGCAGGCCGCAACCCCTACGGATGCGGCAAATCGCACGCGACCCTACTACTACCCCGTTCTCCGGAAACGATCACCTCCCACGGCCGGATACCCGGCCGCCGTCCGTACACAATCAAGAGCAACACGTCCGGGCCGCGATGACGAGACCTCTCTAGTCAGATTTATCAACTGAGCGCCGGAATTGTCAGCTTTTATCCTTTAAATTTCAAAAACACCAGCCACGGGAAGACCCCCTGAATCCCCCGTCGCGGGAACCCTGCCGCCGGCCGGCCGCACGATCACCCCGGCGGCCGTCGACTCGGGCGTGTGGCCTTCGGCTCGGACGTACGGCCTTCGGCTCGGACGTACGGCCTTCGGCTCGGACGTACGGCCTTCGGCTCGGACGTACGGCCTTCGGCTCGGACGTACGGCCTTCGGCTCGGACGTACGGCCTTCGGCTCGGACGTACGGCCTTCGGCTCGGGCGTACGGCCTTCGGCTCACGTGCGCGGCCGCCCGCCCGGGCGTGTCACCGGCCGCGCCGTCCTGGCCTGGCCCCCGTCCTGGCCCTGGTCCCGCCGCGGCCCTGGCCCTTGCCCTCGCCCTGGCCCTCGCCTCCGGGTGATCGTCCGCCTCCTTGGGCGATCTTCATGACCTCGGACGATCACTCGGCGGCAGGAGACGTTCCCCTTGACGTCACGTTCGCGTCACGCCGGTGACGCGGGACGTACCCGGCGTCGCGGGACACTCCGTCTCCGGCTGTCGGTCACGGCTTTTCCTCTGAATTCTCCATGAATGACGCCTCGCTCCGCCTAGAGTCGCGAACCACCACGGTCGGCAGCGGCCCACCTCCGGCAGGAAGCCCCAGCAAGAATCCGGGTTGGTCCGCCCGTGTGCGGATTAGTTCACAGACTCCCGGAACGACGGCATGTACACCTGACTTACAACCCACCACCCCAGGGAGCAGATATGACACGGCTGGGGCCCGTATACACACTGGCGGCGGGAGCGGTGATGGCCGTCGCCCTCGGTGTGGCCAGCGCCACCACCTCACCCGCCACACAGACCGTCAACGCGCAGGACGACGCACCCGCCCCGGTGGCCCAGGCCACCACGGAGGCGACGCCGGAACCGATCGCCACCCCGGAGGCGACCCCGGAGCCGGAGGCCGTCAAGACGGCCAAGCCCACCCCCGTCAAGGCCGACTACGCGGGACGCGTCACCGGCAACGGCGGGCTGATCGCCATCTCCATCAGGAACGGCAAGGCGGTCGGCTACTTCTGCGACGGCAAGATCGAGGCCTGGATGAAGGGCAAGGCCGCAGACGGCAAGGTCACCTTGTCCGGGCGCCACGGCGCCTCGCTCACCGCCCAGCTCGCCGGCGGCAGGGCCGCGGGGAGCCTCGGCTTCGACGGCGGGAAGTGGAGCTTCAAGGCTCCGACCGTCAAGAAGCCCTCCGGCCTCTACCGGGCGACCGCGCTCGTGCGCGGCGCGAACGTCCGCGCCGGATGGATCTACCTCGACGACGGCACCAGGGTCGGCCTGACCCTCGTGGGCGACAAGGTCGCCGAGGTGCCGATCCCCGAGCCGGGAGAGAACGCCGTCGTGAACGGCGTGGAAGTCGATCCGCAGGACGTCGACGAGTTCATCGAGGGGTTCTGATGAGTGACACGCAGATCACACCGGCCCAGCACCGGCAGCCGAACAACCTCGCGCCGCTCCTCGTCCCGCTCGTCGTCGGCGGGCTGGTCGCGGTCGGGCTGGGCGTCTACGGGCGGGTCCACGCGCCCACCGGGTACGCGATCGGCCTGGCCGGGTTCTCCGGGGCGCTGGCCATGAAGGCCTGGCTCACCACCGGCGCGTTCCTGCTGGCACTGGTCCAGCTCTTCTCGGCCCTGGTCATGTGGGGCCGGATCAAGCTGGACGTGCCGTGGATCGGGACCCTGCACCGCTGGTCGGGGCGGGTGGCGTTCATCCTGACGATCCCGGTGGCGCTCCACTGCCTGTACGCGCTCGGCACCCAGTTCGACGTGCCGCGCGTGATGATCCACTCGCTGCTCGGCTGCTTCTTCTACGGTGTCTTCACCGCGAAGATGCTGTCGCTGCCCAAGCGGGGCCTGCCCGGCTGGACCCTCCCGGTCCTCGGCGGGCTGACCTTCGTCGCCCTGACCGGCCTCTGGCTGACCTCGTCGTTCTGGTTCTTCACCACCATCGGGATCAAGCTGTAGGCGGGGTGAAGGCCGTGGCGCGCCGCAGTCCGGCGGCCCGGCCCTTCGCCGCGACCACCAGCGCCATCTTCCTGGACGCCTCGTCGATCATCTCGTCGCCGAGCATGACCGCGCCGCGCCGCTCGACCGTCGTGTAGTACTCGTACGCGTCGAGGATCAGCTCGGCGTGGTCATAGTCCTCCTGCGACGGCGAGAACACCTCGTTCGCGACCTCGATCTGGGAGGGGTGCAGCACCCACTTCCCGTCGAACCCGAGCGCCGCGGCCCGCCCCGCCACGCGGCGGAAGCCGTCGAGGTCCTTGATCGCGAGGTACGGGCCGTCGACGGCCTGCAGGTCGTGTGTCCTGGCGGCCATCAGGATCCGCATCAGGATGTAGTGGTAGGCGTCGCCCTCGGTGTAGCCGGGCGGCTGCTCCCCGACCACCAGGGTCCGCATGTTGATCGAGGCCATGAAGTCGGCCGGGCCGAACACGAGCGTCTCCAGGCGCGGGGACGCGCCGCCGATGGCGTCCACGTTGACCAGGCCCCTGGCGTTCTCGATCTGGGCCTCGATGCCGATCCGGCCGACCGGGAGGCCGTTCGCCCTCTCGATCTGGGTGAGCAGCGTGTCGAGCCACATCACCTGGGCCGCGTCCTCCACCTTGGGCAGCATGAGGCAGTCGACGAACTCCCCCGCGCCCTCCACGACCTCGATGACGTCCCGGTAGGTCCACTGGGTGCCGAGGTCGTTGACCCGGACGACCCTGGTCCTGCCCGACCAGTCGCCCTCGCGCAGGGCGGCCACGATGTTCTTGCGCGCGCCCTCCTTGGCGAGCGGCGCGACGGAATCCTCCAGGTCGAGGAAGACCTCGTCCGCGGGGAGCCCCTGTGCCTTCTCCAGGAATCTGGGGTTGCTGCCGGGCACCGCGAGACACGATCGTCGGGAACGCATGGGGACACGCTAACGCCCGCCGGGGGACGGGTGACAGGCCGGACGGACGTTATGGCGTCCGCACAAAGACCCCACCTTGTTCTTGGCGGTGATCTCGTAGGACCCTTACCGGAGATGTCAGAAGAATGGGTATCAATAATCTGCCAAAGGAGACACCCATCATGGCAAACGCTTCTTCGGTGGTCAGGCCCGCCGTACTGTCGGACCTCATCCCGGCCTCCCGCGTCCGCGACGTCGCGCTCGTGGTCGGCGGCGCCGCCCTCACGGGCCTGGCGGCGCAGCTCAGCTTCCCGCTGCCCGGCTCGCCGGTGCCGGTCAGCGGCCAGACCTTCGCGGTCGTGCTGGTCGGCGCCGCCCTCGGCATGAACCGCGCGGTGCTGAGCATGGCGCTCTACATGCTGGCCGGCGTCGCGGGCGTGCCGTGGTTCGCCGACGGCGCCTCCGGCTTCGGCGGGGCGTCCTTCGGGTACGTCATCGGCTTCATCGCCGCGGCGGCCGTCGTCGGCAAGCTCGCCGAGCGCGGCGGTGACCGCACCGTCCCGCGCACGATCGGCACGATGGTCCTCGGCAACCTGGTGATCTACTCCTTCGGCCTGCCGGTCCTCATCGCCGTCGCCCAGGTGGACCTCGCCACCGGCCTGGCGCTGGGCGTGGTGCCGTTCCTGCTGGGTGACGCCCTCAAGATCGTCATCGCGGCCGGGCTGCTCCCCGCGGCCTGGAAGATCTCGCGACGCTGACGCGGCGGCGTGTACGGCCTGTACCACCATTCGTGGAGGCACAGGCCGTACATTCGTCTCATGGGCGTGATCGAGGAGGGCGCGAAGAAGTCGAGCGTCCTGTGGCTGTCGCTGGACCGGCCCCGGCTGGCCTGGCACACCTGGCACGACGGCGCGATCTACCTGGTCACCGGCGGGGGCGAGCAGCCGCTGCCGGGGCTGGCCGAGGCGGGGGAGGTACGGGTGACGCTGCGCAGCAAGGACAACGGCGGGCGCCTGGTGGCCTTCGAGGCCTCCGTGGAGGTGGTCGACCAGGCGAGGGCCCCCGACGCGGTGGCCGCGCTCGCCAAGGAGCGGCTCAACGCTCCCGACGGCACGAGGCTCCTGGAACGCTGGGCGGCGGCTTCCAAGGTGATACGGCTCGTCCCACGCGAGCCCGCCTGACCGCGGCACCGCCTGACCATGAACCCGCCTGCCCGCGGGCCGCCCGGCGCGGCCCCACCGGCCGCCGGGACCGTCCCGCGGCGCCCACCCGGCCCACCCCGGCTCGGCCCGGCTCGGCTCGGCCCGGCTCGGCGCAGTTAACCCGGCCTGGCCCGGTCCGGCCTGGTTCAGCCCACGGGGGCCGGTTCCCCGGTCTCGCGCGCGGGTGCGGGCGCGGGCAGCGCGGCCGTGGCCCGCTGGGCCAGGTAGGCGCCGGCCAGGACGATCGCGCCGCCCGCGATCTGGAAGGGCCCGAGTGCCTCGCCCAGCAGGATCCAGGCGACCACCGCCCCGGCGATGACCTCCAGCGAGGCGACCGTGGCGCCGATGGCGGCCGACAGGCGGCGGATCGCGAGGACGCCGAGGATGTAGGCGGCGGCCGTGGCGACCACGATCAGCCAGACCAGCGCCCCGACGACCGGCAACGTGAGGCCGCCCCCGGGGGTGGCCGTACCGCTGATCGCCCCCCAGGGGATGTTCCACGGCCGGGAGATCGGCAGGAGCGCCACGGCGGCGCCGAGCAGGCCCCAGGCGATCAGGCCGAGCGGGTCGATGTCGTCGCCGAAGCTGTCACTGAGCAGGAAGTACCCGGCGCAGCCCGTCATGGCGGCGAAGGCGAGCAACAGGCCCAGCGGGTCGAGGGCGAGCCCCGACCAGACCTCCACCACGATGCCGAGCCCGATCACGGCGACGACGGCACCGGTGAAGGCCGCCCGGGGCAGCCGTACCCGCCGGACGAACCGCACCCAGAGCACCACCAGCACCGGCGAGGTGTACTCGATCAGCAGGGTGACGCCGACCGGCAGCCGGGTGATCGCCGCGAAGAACAGCGCCTGCACACCGGCGACCGCGATCATCGCGTACGCCAGCAGGAACGGCAGCCGCGAGCGGGGGATGCGCAGGGCCGAGGGCCGGGCGACCGCGAGGATGCCGACGAGCAGCAGCCCGGCGCCCGCCATGCGGATCCAGACCGCCTCCAGCGGGGCCAGCCCCGCCGCGCCCAGGTATTTGGCCATGGGCCCCGAGAAGGCGAAGCACAGGGACGACGCGAGCGCGATCAGCAGTCCTGCACGTCTCATGACCCACCGTTTCCGTAATTACCGTTAAGCACGTTTGATGCTGGCATGTCGGGAGATCGGACAGCAACCCGGTTCCGGATTGTGAGCCGGGGAGCGTGGCAGCGGCCGGTCGGCCCGAGATGCGGCCTACGCTTCAGATGTGAGGATCTTCATCGCGCGTCTCGCCGGAACCCCGGTCTTCGACCCCGCCGGGGACCAGATCGGCCGGGTCCGCGACGTGGTGGTGGCCATCGCCGGCAGCGCGCTGCCGCACGTGCACGGGCTGGTCGTCGAGGTGCAGCCCCGGCGCAGGGTCTTCCTGCCGATCACCCGGGTACGGTCCGTCAAGGCCGGTGCCGTCGTCTTCAGCGGCCAGCTCAACATGCGCAGGTTCGAGCAGCGGGCGACCGAGACCCTGGCCATCACCGAGCTGCTCGACCTCCGCGTGGAGGTCGACGGCGAGCGGATGACGGTCCTGGACCTGGCCATGGAGGAGACGAGGCGCTCCGAGTGGCTGATCACCAGGGTCGCGGTGGTCGGCAGTCCCCCCGGCATGGGGCTGCGCAGGCGCGGCGCGACCAAGATCGTCGACTGGGACGAGGTCCGCGGCTTCGGCGCCGTCCAGAAGGACCAGGGCGCGGCCAACCTGCTGGTCGCCTTCGAGTCGATGCGCGCCGCCGACCTGGCCGGGGCCCTGCACGAGCTGCCCGACAAGCGGCGGGTCGAGGTGGCGGCGGCCCTCGACGACGTACGGCTCGCGGACGTGCTGGAGGAGCTTCCCGAACGGGACCAGATCGGCATCCTGAGCAGGCTCGCCCCCGAGCGGGCCGCGGACGTGCTGGAGGAGATGAACCCCGACGACGCGGCCGACCTGCTCCAGGACCTTCCCGCCGAGCAGGCCGAGGCGCTGATGGCGCTGATGGAGCCCGAGGAGGCCGCGCCGGTCAGGCGGCTGCTGATCTACCCGGAGAACACCGCGGGCGGGATGATGACGAGCGAGCCGGTGGTCCTGCCCCCGAACGCGACGGTCGCCGAGGCGCTGGCCAGCATCCGCCAGCGCGACCTCACCCCGGCGGTGGCCGCGCAGGTCTACGTGGCCCGGCCGCCCGTCGAGACGCCCACCGGCCGCTTCCTCGGCCTGGCCCACTTCCAGCGGCTGCTGCGCGAGCCGCCCTCGACCCTGCTCGGCGGCATCCTGGACACCTCCCTGGACCCGATCAGACCGGGGTTCAGCCTGAACCAGGTGACCTCCTACCTGGCCAACTACAACCTCGTCGCGGCTCCCGTGGTGAACGAGGCGGGCCGGCTGGTCGGCGCCGTCACCGTGGACGACGTGCTCGACCACCTGCTGCCGGACGACTGGCGCGAGCGCGACGACCACCGTCCCAGAGAGGGCGAGAATGCCTGACCGTCTCGACCAGCCCAGGCAGCCCGGCCCGCGGTTGCGCCCCCACTACGACCCGGAGGCGTTCGGACGGCTGTCGGAGCGGATCGCCCGCTTCCTCGGCACCGCCAGGTTCCTGGTCTACATGACGGGTTTCGTCGCCGTCTGGGTCCTGTGGAACGTCCTCGCCCCCCAGTCCCTGAAGTTCGACCCCTACCCGTTCATCTTCCTGACGCTGATCCTGTCGCTCCAGGCCTCGTACGCGGCGCCGCTGATCCTGCTCGCCCAGAACCGGCAGGACGACCGCGACCGGGTCCAGAACGAGCACGACCGCCGGGCCGCGGAGCGGAACCAGGCCGACCTGGACTACCTCACCCGGGAGATCGCCGCCCTGCGGATGGCGCTCGGCGAGGTGGCGACCCGCGACTACATCCGCTCGGAGCTGCAACGCCTGCAGGAGGACCTCCAGGAGCCCCAGGAGTCCACGGAGGTGTGAGCCGGGTGTCCCAAGCCTCCCTGTTTCGTGCCCGGCGGACACACGGGCTGAGCACGCCGTGACGCGGAACGGGGTGTGAGCCGGGCGTCCGCCCCGCTCACACCCCGCGGACCCCATGGGGGTCAGAGGTTTTCCCGGATCAGAAGAACGTGTTCTCCGGCTCCGGCAGGTCCAGCTGCTGCGGGCCCCTCCACCTGGTCGTGTCCTTCGGCACGTCGTCGCTCCGCAGGGTGCTGAGCGCCAGCGGGAGGAGCACCTTGCTCCCGGCCAGGTCGACGGTGACGTTCGCGCCGGTGGCCGTCTCGTCGCTGTAGGTCGAGTCGGTCCCCGCGATCACGAGGGCCAGCCTGTGTCCCTTCTTGAAGACGTAGTCCTGCGGCAGCGTCTCCCAGCTGACCCTGCCGTAGGTGCCCGCGGGCAGCGGCGAGGACGTCCTGAGCGAGTCGCGGTTCTGCACGTCGATCCAGCCCCGGGCGACGATCTCCAGCGGGCGGGTGGCCCGGTTGGTGACGACCTGCCGGTAGCAGGCGTCGTCGGAGGCCGTGCTCTCGCCGTGGCAGCTCTCCTCGGTGACCGTGGTGATGCCCTGGCCGCGCCGCCAGTCGATCCGGGTGTCCTCGCCGAAGTCGACGAGGAGCGCGGTCAGGTTCGAGGTGGGCTTGTCGAGCGCGACGCGCAGGTCCACCACGGGCGTGCCGGACAGGCGCAGGTCCAGCGGCAGCTCGCCGGTGGTGAACGCCACCCTCCCCGGCTTGGCCGTGCCGACGTCGGCCACCATCGCCTCCTCCGACTGGCGGATGTCGGTGAACGTGGCGGTCTGTCCCCTCCTCGCCGGTACGAGGCCGAACGAGCCGTCGGCCGCGGGACGGAAGGGCACCTTCAGGGCGAGCGGGGCGGGCCAGTCGTACTGGGTGGTCCAGCGGTCGAGGCTGCTCTGCACGTCCGCGCGGGGCTCGTACATGATGCCGTTCCGCACGCCGAGCAGCCAGTGGTCGAACCAGCGGTGCAGCGTGTCGACCCAGAGGTCGCGGCGCCCCTCGAAGTCGAAGGGGTCCACGTGCTGGTACTGCCCGACCCAGATCTTGCGGGGCACGTTCCGGTCGGCCAGGGCCTTCCACCACTTGGAGAAGTTGTCGGGCATGACGTTGAGGTCGTTGACCGTGTGCACGGCGAAGACGCTGGCGCGCACCTTGGAGACGTCGGCCAGCGAGCCCGCGATGTAGTCGCGCTCGGCCCAGAAGTCGTTGTAGTTACCGGTGTCGTCGCCGTCCTGGGCGTCCAGGCGCGCCCACGTGGCCGCGCACTTGGCCGTGGGGTCGCTGTCGACGTAGTTGCCCAGCCACGACATGTAGTCGTAGTTGTAGATCACCCCGTTGGAGCGCTGGTACTTGTACCAGGAGCTGATCGCCGAGATGGGGACGATCGTCTCCAGCCCCCGCACCCCGGTCGCCGCCACGGCGTTGGCCAGCGTGCCGTCGTACGACTTGCCGATCATCGCGGACTTGCCGGTGGTCCAGTCCGCGACCGCGGGCGTGCCGTCGGGGCGGTAGGCGGTGGCGCGGCCGTTCAGCCAGTCGATGACGGCCTTGCCGCCCAGCACGTCGGCCCGCCCGCCGACGTCGGGGCAGCCGTCGGACCTGGTGGTCCCGATCATGTCGACGTTGAGGACGGCGTAGCCGCGCGGCACGAAGTAGTTGTCGTAGTACAGCGGGAACTTCGTGACGTTCCCGGCCGCGTCGTAGACCTTCCGCTCGGCCTCGTTCCCCCTACCGGAGTTGTCGTAGTACGGGCTCTCGTCGATGATCACCGGCACCTTGAGCCCGGGGCCGGACTCCTTCGGCCTGATGATGTCCACACGGACCCGGTCCAGCTTCCCGTCGGAGTCGCTGTCGATGCTCGACTCGACGTAGACGTGCTCACGGACGGCGTCGGCGTACGAGAAGACCGGCTGGGTCCGTCCCCGCTCGACGGTGAGAGAGGGTTGGGCGGCCGCGTGGGCCGGGGTGACACCCGCCGCGACCACGATGAGGGCGGTGAGGGCTGCTCGTAACTTCGGCATCGAGCCTCCGCATTAGTCGTGAATATCCGCAATCTCAATGAGTGTCCGTATATCCGGCAAGATCCTTTATGCGTTCGACATCACTCTGGCGCTGGCATGTGACATGGCGCCCGACAGTCTTGTCCGAAGAAGGGGTCAGAACGGCCGGAGCATGTCACGGCATGTCACGGCGTATCGCGACAAAGAGAGCAGGGGCGCGTTCGACGACCGACAGGCGGAGCCCTCAGGACGCCCGGAAGAGCCGTGAAGAGCCCGGGACGGGCCCTACGGATCAGTACGGGTCTGTGTCGGTACGGGGGTCGGGGAAGAGCTTGTCGAGCATCGCCGCGCACTGCCTCAGCTCGTCGGCGTCGAGCATGTCCAGGAACTGGGCGCGGACCCCGCGCAGGTAGGTGGGACCGGCCTCGGCCAGCCGCGCGGCGCCCGCGTCCGTCAGGACCGCGAACAGGCCGCGCGCGTCGCTGGCGCAGGCCTCGCGCTCGACCAGGCCGTCGCGCTGGAGGCGGTCGATGAGCCGGGTCAGGCCGCTGCGCGAGAGCAGCACCCGGTCGGCCAGGTCGTTCATCCTCAGCCGCCGCTCGGGCGCCTCGGACAGCTGCGACAGGACCTCGTACGAGGCCAGGGCCAGGTCGTGCTCGACCAGCAGGTCGGCCTCCAGCGCCCGGGTGATGCGAACCTGGGCCCGCTGGAGCATGCGCCAGACCATCAGCTCCGCCGAGCCGACACTCTCTCTTGACTCGCCCGCCGTGAGGGTCACGGAGTAACCTTAGAACGTTGCACGCGCATCTACACAGCGAATTGTCCGAATTCAGTGATCATCACCGGATTCGGAATTCCTCCTGGTGTCCTCGGGTTTCATACCATGGGCTCACGACTCCGACCGTTCCCTGACGGGATCGGCCTCCTGCCAAGCCATATGGGCGCCACGACGGGCAGGTCCCGCCGGTGAGACGCCTCATCGATAACAGACAAGGAGGGACGGCATCCCCCGTCGCCCCAGGGTGGCGTGATTGCCGACACTTCGATGGCACCTACCCCGGAACTGGTGATGGCCGCCCTCGCGACCGTCAACGACCCTGAGATCCGTCGGCCGATCACCGAACTCGACATGGTCAAGAGCGTCGACATCTCCCCCGAGGGGGCCGTACGTGTCGCGATCTTCCTGACGGTGTCGGGTTGTCCGATGAAGGACACCATCACCCGCGACGTCACCGGCGCGGTCTCCAAGATCGACGGTGTGACCGGCGTCTCCGTCGAGATGGACGTCATGAGCACCGAGCAGCGCAAGACGCTGCAGACCAAGCTGCGCGGCAACAAGGGGCCCGAGAAGGAGATCCCCTTCGCCCAGCCCGGCTCGCTGACCCGCGTCTTCGCGGTCGCCTCCGGCAAGGGCGGCGTCGGCAAGTCGTCCGTCACCGTCAACCTCGCCGCCGCGATGGCCGCGAGCGGCCTGAAGGTCGGCGTCGTCGACGCCGACATCTACGGTCACAGCGTGCCCCGCATGCTCGGCGTCTCCGAGCGCCCCACCAAGGTCGAGGACATGATCATGCCGCCGGTGGCGCATGACATCAAGGTCATCTCGGTCGGCATGTTCAAGCCGGAGGGCAACACCCCGGTCGTGTGGCGCGGTCCGATGCTCGACCGGGCCCTGCACCAGTTCCTCGCCGACGTCTACTGGGGCGACCTGGACGTGCTGCTGATGGACCTGCCCCCGGGCACCGGCGACATCGCGATCTCCGTGGCGCAGCGGATGCCGTCGGCGGAGCTCCTGGTGGTGACCACCCCGCAGCAGGCCGCCGCCGAGGTCGCCGAGCGCGCCGGATCGATCGCCGTCCAGACCCACCAGCAGATCGCCGGTGTCATCGAGAACATGTCGTGGCTGCCCTGCCCGCACTGCGACGAGCGGATCTCGGTCTTCGGCGAGGGCGGCGGCCAGACCGTGGCCGACGCGCTGACCCGCACCCTCGGCGCCCGCGTGCCGCTCCTGGGCCAGGTGCCCATCGACATGCGCCTGCGCGAGGGCGGCGACGAGGGCAAGCCGCTGGTGCTGACCGACCCGGACGCCCCCGCCGCGACCGAGCTGAGCCGCATCGCCGCCTCACTGAGCAAGAGGTCGAACAGCATCAAGGGCCTCCAGCTCGGCATCTCGCCCACCCGGCGCGGCTGAACCCACCCGACCGGCTGAGCCTCATCCGACCGGCTGAGCTTCGTCCGACCGGGGCCCGAACCCACCCGACCGGCTGAGCTTCGTCCGACCGGCTGAGCGAGCCCACCCGCACGACACGACGGCGGCGCCCCCTTCACCGGGGCGCCGCCGTCGTCATGCGTGAGCTCTGTCAGCCAGATGGAACGTAAAAACTACGCAAAACCCGCAAATCAGGTCGCGTCGGAGTCGTACGGGGGAATCTCGCCATAGCCCAGCTCGTCGGCGCCGCTCATCGCGTGGGCGGCCGGCTCGGCGGTGGCGGTGGTCGCCGAGGTGGCGTTCCAGTCGTCCTCGAGGTCGGCGGTGAGGTGCTTGCGGACGAAGTTCTTCGGGTTGAGGTCGGCCGGGTCGAAGTCGGCGAACTCGGGCCCGAGGCCCGTCCGCAGGTCGTCTCTCGCGTTGTTGGCCATCCGGCGCAGGTTGCGCAGCGTCTTGCCCGCCTGCGAGGCGGCCTGGGGAAGCTTCTCCGGGCCGAAGACGAGAAGGGCGATCACCACCAGCGCCACGATCTCAGGCCAGCCGAGTCCGAACACGGTGATCTCCTACCGGGAGGATGCCAGAAGCTCCTCTCCGGCCGTACACCGGAGAGGTTCCACACTAATGCCCCCGCTGGTGAGCACGCGCCCCGCCCTCACGCTCAGGAGGGTTTGGGAGAGGGCAGATCGGGAGCGGCGCCGACGGTCACCATCGCGGTGTTCTCCTGACCGCCGCGCTGGTACTTGATCGAGAGCTTCTCGCCGGGGGCCCGGTTGCGGATCATGGCGATCAGCTCGTTGCCGTCCTGGAGCACGACGCCCTCGACCTCCAGGATGACGTCTCCGGGCTTGAGACCCGCCTGGGCGGCCGGGCCGTTCGGCTCGACCGGCTCGGTGCCCTGCCTGGACTCGGTGGCGATGCGCACCCCGACGCCCTGGTACGTCGGGTCGATGGCGACGCCGATGCGTGACTTCTTGGCCTTGCCCGTGGTGATCAGCTCCTGGGCGACCCGCCGGGCGTGGTTCACCGGGATGGCGAACCCGAGGCCGATGCTGCCGCTCTGGCCACCGACCGACCTGCCGAGCGTGGCGATCGCCGAGTTGACGCCGATGACCTCGCCGTTGACGTTGACCAGCGGGCCCCCCGAGTTGCCGGGGTTGATGGCGGCGTCGGTCTGCACGGCGCTGAGCCAGGTCGCCTCGGAGCTGTTCTCCTCGCCCGCCTGGACGGGACGGTTGAGCGAGCTCACGATCCCGGAGGTGACGGTGCCGGTCAGGCCCAGCGGCGATCCGATGGCGATGACCGGATCGCCCACGACCACGTTGTCGGAGTTGCCGAGGGTGATCTCGGGGGCGCCGAAGGTCTCGGCCGGCTTGACCACGGCCAGGTCCGACTCGGGGTCGGTGCCCACGACGGTGGCGGAGGTGGACTTGCGGTTGTTGAACTGGATCTGGATCTGGCCGCTCGGCTGCGCGTTGGCCACCACGTGGTTGTTGGTCACCACGTAGCCGCCCTTGATCAGGAAGCCGGAGCCGGTGCTGGAACTCGCCCCGCCCTCGACGGCCAGCGACACCACGCTGGGCAGGACCTTGGAGGCCACGCCCGCGACGGAGTCCGGGGGCCGGACGTTGGAGCCCGTCGGCGCCCCTCCCAGGCTGAAGGAGGGGTCGCGCCCCGAGCCCGACGGCTTGGTCAGGAGGTAGGTGCCGACGCTGCCCAGCGTGGAGGCCAGCAGCGCGATCACCAGGGCGAGGGCCACCAGCATGCCGGTGCGCGGCCCGCGCCGGACGGGCGCGGGTGCGGGCGGCGGGCCGCCGAAACTCCCCGGCCCCGCCAGGCTGCCGGGAGGCGGCGCCCAGCCCGGTCCCATGCCGAACGCCTGGGCGGGCGGCGGGGGCGGAGCGGACTGGGAGGCGAAGACCGCCGTGTCGTGCCTGGGCCTGCCCGAGGGGTCGCCCCAGCGCTCGCCCGCGAGGCCGGGATCCTGGCCGCCCTCGCCGGGCGGCACGTCCCTGTCGTCGTACCCGCCGTCGTATCTGTCGTCGTGGCGGATCAGCTCGGGCTGGTCCTGGCGCCCGCCCCACCGGGCGGGCGGGGCGCCCAGCTGGCTCCAGCCGTCGTCGCGGGGACGCTCGGCCGGGATGGGCCCCTCCCCCGCGGGCAGGAACTCCGGGCGGGAGAACTCGGGGCCGGGGGAGTCGGCCCGACGGGACTCGGGAGTGCCGTGTCCGCCGTCGGTGAAGTCCGACGGCGTACGCCCCTCAGCATCGTTCGCCTCATGGGAAGTACGGGCATCGTCGGTCATCGAATACTCACCACTCCTTGCCTCGCGGGCGGCCACTCACCGAGTCAACCCGGCAATCTTCCCCTGAGCGGCATACGAGATGTGTAAAGCAGGCCTTATCCGAAGGGATTGACCCAGGAGAGCAGACGGCTCGCGCCTCGGCCGAGCCGCGTCCAGAGATCGGGAACGGGCTCGTGCGGCAACGCCGCGACAGCGGCGTCGACCATGTCAGCCGGCGCGTCGGCAAAGACGGTGTAGACATGACCCCCACTCGCCCAGATCGTCTCCTGCCCAGCTGGGTCTCGAACCCAGATCGTATGCCCCTTGCGCTGCTCCGCATGCCAACCGCGGAGACGTTCTTCGTCAAGCATCCCAGACTGGACAAAAACCGACACGACCGACAGGCCGTCTGAGTAGCCCAGATACAAGTATCCGGGAGGGGTGTCGTGAGCGGCGAACAGTTCCAGACGCCCCGGCAGGGCCCGTGGGAACCGCCAGCCCTCGGCCTCGAGCCGGGGGATCGCGGCCAGGTCGAGGCCGCCGGCGGCCATCACGGGCATCGTCCCCCTCAGCACCGGGTCGAGCGTCAGGTCGACGAAGGCCCCGGCGCTGACGACCCGGCCCCCGGCGTCCATGAGCTCGCGGCGCAGCACCGGGCCCCCGGACTCGTCGAGCCAGTATCGGGCGGCGGCCGTGCCGTCGGCCCGCAGGACGTCCACGAGGCGGGCGGGGCGCCCGCAGGCGAAGCCCTCCCCCGCGGCCACGACCCGGTAGTTGCGGGCCAGCACCTCCAGCATCACCTCCGACGGGCTGGACATGCCCCCCGCCGGGGTGCCGGGGTCGGCGTGCCGTACGGAGCCCGAGGGCTCGGCGCGGACCGTCAGCCCCTTTCCCGGGACGTTGCGCACCTCCAGCACCGAGGAGGAGGCGCCCAAGGCGCCCCAGGCGGTGACGTACTGGGTGCCGGAGTATCCGCGGGAGCGGCCCGCGATCGCCGCCTCACGGAGCAGGTGCAGGCCGGTGTCCTCGCTCTCGACGTCGTCCGGCGGCACGGAGTGCGGGGACCGGACGGCGTGCGCCGGACCGCCCGCCACCAGCCCCAGCAGCAACATGGCGGCCAGGATGACCGTGGCGGGCAGCCGGATCACGGAGAGGGAGAGAGAATCGGCGTCGCCGAACCGCCGTAGGGCACGGTGTTCCTGTGCTGGTTGGCGAACATGTCGACCGGTGGCACGACACGGGGGTTGGGGTCGGTCCCGCCTACCACGAACAGGGTCCCGATCGCCACGGCCGCCGAGGCGACGCCCACCGCGACGTATCCCGCCCTCCGCGCGCGGCGGGGGCCCCCGGCACGGCCCCTGGGCCGGTTGTCGGGGGGAGCGACGCTGTGCATGCTCGGAATGGGCGCGCCGCCGAAGGTGCGTGAGGCCGGAAAGGGGCGCTCACGCGGGGGCAGCGGGCCGCCGGGCTCCGCCATCCGCAGCAGGGACATGGTCAGGTCCGTCGGCATCGCGGGACCGTCGAGGGAGCGCAACCGGCTCTTCAGCGCCCGCATGGCGTCGACCTCGGCCCTGCAGGGGGCGCAGAAGGTCAGATGCGACAGGGCACGGTCGCGCTCGTGGTGGTTCAGCTCACCGTCGACCAGCGCGGAAACGCGTTCTCCAAGGTGACTCATGCGCACTCCTTGCCAAGTGGCTCGTCGTGACATTCGTCATGACTGTGGTTTCTCATGCGAATTCCTCCCCGTGGGTAACGCTCGGGGGGAATTGATCGTTCCGCGGCGCGCGATGCTCCAGCGCCTCACGCAGCTGCGCCCGCCCGCGATGGATGCGGCTGCGTACCGTGCCGAGCTTCACGCCCAGCGTCGCCGCGATCTCCTCGTAGGACAGCCCCTCGATGTCACACAGAACGACGGCCGCGCGGAACTCGGGCGCCAGGGCGTCGAGTGCCGCCTGGATGTCGGGCTCCAGATGGGTGTCGTCGTACACCTGTGCGGGAGAAGGCTCGCGCCCGCGCAGCCTCTCGGCGGCGTCGTCGGCGAGCCCCTCGAACCTGATGCGCTGCTTGCGCCGCGCCATGTCGAGGAACAGGTTGGTGGTGATGCGGTGCAGCCAGCCCTCGAAAGTGCCTGGCGTGTAGTTCGACAATGACCTGAAGACCCGGACGAAGACCTCCTGTGTGAGATCTTCCGCATCGTGCACGTTGCCGGTCAGCCGATAGGCCAGCCGGTAGACGCGCGCCGAGTGCGTCCGGACCACCTCCTCCCATGTAGGAGGTGTCCAATCAGACACGGGAGCTTCGGCCTGGTGGTCGGACTCCTCCACCAGCACTCCTCTCTCCGGGACCACCGCTATCGCCATAGTGCCTGGTTTCGCCCCTTCGTGCGCACTGACTACCTTCAGGACCGGCAAAGGCCGCTTAAACCGTGCAACGCACCGGGGGTGACATGAGTTCCCGATCGGGCCTGCCTCCCTTAGGCTGCGACCCAGCGCCTATATGACTGTGTACGGAGAAAGCGGGAGGAGAGGCCGATGGCAGAGACGCCGACAAGTCCGTTGGAGGCCACTCTGGCCTATGCCGACGAGTTCCACAGGGAGGACGACATCCTGCGGGCCGCGCGCATGCGCGGCGCGGAGGTGGGGGCGCCCCCGATCCTGCCCGGTGGCGGCGCCGCTCTCTGCTTCCTCGCCACCGCCATCAACGCCCGCGCCGTCGTGGAGATCGGCACCGGCTGCGGCGTCTCGGGGCTGTGGCTGCTCCGGGGGATGCGCCAGGACGGCACGCTCACCAGCGTGGACGTGGAGCCCGAGCACCAGCGCCTGGCCAGGCAGAGCTTCGCCCAGGCCGGGTTCTCCGGCGGCCGGATCCGCCTCATCACCGGCCGCGCCCTCGACGTGCTCCCCCGCCTCTCCGACGGCGGCTACGACCTCGTCTTCTGCGACGGCGCCATGCACGAGTACGCCGACTACCTGGCCGAGTCCGTCCGGCTGCTGCGGGTCGGCGGCATCGTCGTCTTCGACAACGCCCTCTGGGGCAACAGGGTGGCCGACCCCGTGCAGCGTGACCCCGACACGGTCGCCATCAGGGAGCTGGGCAAGCTGGTCCGCTCCGACGAGCGGCTCCGCCCGCTGATGATGCCCCTGGGCGACGGCATCCTGGCGGCCGTCAAGCTCGCCGACTGACACCGTCCGCGACACGCCCCCAGGATCGGGCAATGCCGTTCACACGGCTCCGGCAAGCGATCACCAGGATCCCGAAAGAGGCGGGTCGACCCCCTATCGGCCGGAAACGATGCCGGTGAGGCCGCAACGCGGCCCTTTTCCGTGATCATCGATATACAGGGGTGCACCATGACGGTTGCCGCCAAACTGGACAAGCTGCTCGACAAGGAGTACGAGGGGACCGACCTCGGCGCGCTTCTCAACGCCCCGGTCAGCGCGCTCTCCGGGATCAGCGAGAGCGACGCCAGGGATCTGGCCAAGGCGTTCGGTATCAAGACCATCGGCGACCTCGGCCGCAACAAGCACTTCCGGGCCGCGGAGGCCATCGTCAGCCTCTCCGAGGCGAACAGGTGAACAGGTAGCGGGCGCCGGGCGGCGGCCCGCGCACCGGGCGGGCGCCAGGCTCGCGGGCCCGGCGCCGGTCACCGCCTCCCTGGTCACCGTCTCCCCCTGGTCACCGTCTCCCCCGGTCACCGTCTCCCCGGTCGCCATCTCCCCCCGATCACCGCTTTCCGGCCGTCGCCCCCCGGTCACCGTCCTGGTCGCCGTCGTCGAGCCCCGACAGCCATTCGAGCAGCAGGCGCACGCCGTATCCCGTGGCCCCCTTGCTGAGGATGCCCTCGTCCGCGCCGCTGCGGCCGACGTTCGCGATGTCCAGGTGCGCCCACGGCCGCTTGCCGGTGAACTCGCGCAGGAACAGCGCCGCGGTGACGGAGCCGGCGCCGTAGGTCGATCCTGTCTCGACGTTGGCCAGGTCGGCCACGGAGGAGTCGAGCGCGGGAACGTAGTCGTCGATCAGCGGCATCCGCCAGAGCCGCTCCCCACTGCTCCGCCCCGCCCCGATCAGCGCCTCGGCCAGCTCGTCGTCGGAGGCGAAGACCGCGCCGAGGTCCTTGCCCAGGGCGACGCCGATCGCCCCGGTCAGCGTGGCGATGTCGACCATGACGTCCGGGTCCAGCTCCGCGTCGGCGTAGGCCAGCGCGTCGGCCAGGACCAGGCGCCCCTCGGCGTCGGTGTTGAGCACCTCCACGGTCCGGCCGCCGTACTGCGTGATCACGTCGGAGGGGCGCTGGGCCGTGCCGGAGAAGGCGTTCTCGGCCGCGGCGACGAGACCGGTGACCCGCACCCGCACGCCGAGCGCGGCCAGCGCGCCCAGGACCGCGATGACGACGGCTCCGCCGGCCATGTCGGTCTTCATGAACACCATGTTGCTCGTGGGCTTGAGCGAGATGCCGCCGGTGTCGTAGGTGATGCCCTTGCCGACCAGGACCACGTGGCCGGTCGCGTCCTCGGGCTCGTAGGAGAGCTGGATCAGCCGGGGCGGGCTCGCCGAGCCCTGCCCGACGGCGAGGATGCCGCCGAACCCGCCGGAGCGCAGTTCCTGCTCGTCCCACACCCGCACCGCGACCCCCTGCTCGGCGGCGCGCTCGGCGAGCCAGGCGGGGGTCTTCACCGAGGAGGGCGTGTTGGCCAGGTCCCTGGCGAGCGCCACGGCCCGGGCGACGACCTCGGCCTCGGCGACCTCCTTCCCGACCCCCTCGCCGACGAGTTCGAGCGTCACCGGGGCGGACTTCGCCTCGCCGACCCTGAAGGTGTACGTGGCCAGCAACGCGCCCTCCACGAACGCGGCCACCGGCCCGTCCGGGAGCACGATCCTGATGGCGTCCCTGCCCTTGCCGCGCCGCGCCACCGCCGCGCCCGCCTTTCGCAGGGCGGTCGCCGAGCCGTCGCCGACCCCGTAGAGGAGCACCCGGCCGACGGCGTCGCCGTTCGTGACGGGAACCTCGACGATCTCGCCCGCCTCGCCCTTGGCCTTGTGGTGGGCGAGCAGCGCCGCCGCGGGCACCGGCAGCTCGATCTCGGGCGCGAGGTCCTCGGCGAAGGGGACGGCCAGCAGTTCGGCGTCGCCGGGGAGCACCGCTCCGGCTTCCTCCCCGGCGGCGGGCTCCGCGCCCCCGTGGGACGCGGCGGAGAGCCCCTGCGCGTACGGAACGCGAGGCAGGAGCAGGTAGGGGGAGATGGGCATAGGGGTAACTCCAGTCATCAGGCCCGGCCTAGTGGAGAACACCGGGGAGAACACCGCGGCCCTGGCGCGAGCCGCCGTGAGGCGGTCCGGCGGCCAGGGCCGTGTTCGTCGTCGGTCGCGCGGGCCATCGCAGGTGTCATGCTCCCCGAGCAAGCTCAAATAGGGCCCGGCTCCACCACTTCTGTCTTAGATCGAGATCAACCGACGATTTTCTTCAGTTCCTCACCGAGGGCACTTGCCTCGTCCGCCGAGAGCTCGACGACAAGGCGGCCGCCACCCTCCAGAGGAACCCGCATGACGATCCCCCTGCCTTCCTTGACGACCTCCAGCGGACCATCACCGGTCCTCGGCTTCATAGCCGCCATGCGTGTATCCCTTCCTGCTTCGGGCTCCGGATCTCCGACTGACCCGAGGGTGGCCGACGCATTCACGTCTTCTGTGATGTCCTATTATCCCGCCTCCGCACGGAGAATGGGAACGATCAGTCTTAGCGTCGGCTCATCCGGCGATCAAGACCGTTGTCCGAGACCCCTCAGACGACCAAACTTGTCCTCGTGAACGCCCGCGCCGCTCTCTTCGATCTGTACGGGGACCACCTCAGGTCCCGAGGCGGTCGCGCGTCCGTGGCCGCCCTCGTCCGCCTGCTCGCCCCGCTGGACATCGCGGCTCCCGCCGTACGCACCGCCGTCTCGCGGATGGTGCGGCAGGGCTGGCTCGCGCCCGCCAGGCTTCCCCGGGGCCCCGGCTACGAGGTCACCCCCAAATGCGTGCACCGCCTCGACGAGGCCGCGCTGAGAATTTACCGAGTCGGAACGATCACCTGGAACGGCCGGTGGCACATCCTCGTGGTGGAACCCGTACGCGAGCGGTCCAGGCGGGAGCGCCTGCGCTCCGATCTGGCCTTCATCGGATACGCGCCGATGTCGGAGACGACCTGGATAGGGCCGCGCCCCTCCCCCGGGCTGGACGCGATCCTCGACGGCGAGGGCCTGTCCGCCGACCGGTTCGACGCGGTGCTCGACGGTGACCCCGCGGCCCTGGTCGCCAGGACATGGGACCTGGACGGCATCGGGGCCGCCTACGAGGAGTGGATCGCCCAGGCGATGGACCTGGTCGGCGGGCTGCCCGACAACGCGGGCGGCGACCGGGTGTTCGCCACCCGGAGCAGGCTGCTGCACGGCTGGCGCAACTTCCTGTTCCGCGACCCCGGGCTCCCCGCCGAGCTCCTGCCCAGGGGCTGGCCGGGAGAGAAGGCCAGGATCTACTTCGAACACGAGGCCGGGCGGCTGCTCCCGGCCGCCGCCGCCTTCGTCGACCGCCACCTCGCCGAGGCGTAGCGAACGCCTCGGCGGGCACCCGCGGACGGCGCGAGACTCGAATCCACCGGCAGAGCCACATGTTCGGCAGAGCCACGCCAACAGCACAGACAGGGCCTCGGTGAGTTCTCGGGCGGAGCCGGGAGGTCCGGAAGGAGCATCCGTTGAACGACGTTCTCCACTCCGTCGACGACGCCGTCGCCACCATCGTCGTCAACCGGCCGGAGGCGATGAACGCGCTGACGGTCCGGGCGAAGACCGCCCTGCTGGAGGCGCTGGTCTCGGCGGCGCACGACCCCTCCGTGCGGGCGGTGCTGCTGACCGGGGCGGGACGGGCCTTCTGCGCCGGCCAGGACCTGGCGGAGCACGCCGCGAACCTGGAGGCTGGCCGGGGGCTGGACGGGACCGTGCGCACCCACTACAACCCGATCGTCCAGACGATCACCGAGATGGGCAAGCCGGTCGTCGCGGCGGTGAACGGCGTCGCCGCGGGCGCGGGCGCCTCCCTGGCCCTCGCGTGCGACCTGCGGATCGCCTCGGAGAGGGCGAGGTTCGCGATGGCCTTCTCGGGGATCGCCCTGGCCCCCGACTCCGGCGCCTCCTGGACCCTCCAGCGCCTGGTCGGCACGGCCCGCGCGGCCGAGCTCCTGCTGCTCGGCGAGCCCTTCGGCGCGGACCGCGCGCTCGAACTCGGCCTCGTCTCGCGGGTCGTCCCGGCCGGCGAGCTGGACACCGAGGCCCGCGCCCTGGCCGTACGGCTGGCGCAGGGCCCCACGAGCGCCTACGCGGCGACCAAACGCGCCCTGCGGTTCGCCGCGACCGGCTCGCTGGCCGAGGCCCTGGAGCTGGAGGCCGACCTCCAGGACACCTGCGCCGAGACCGGCGACCACCTGAACGCGACCCGCGCCTTCCTCGCCAGGGAACGCCCCGTCTTCGAGGGGCGCTGACCTCGGGCCGCTCCCGGGCAGGGCGTCAGGCCCGGCGTGTCCAGCAGTCGGCCAGGTGGTCGTTGACCAGGCCGATGGCCTGCATCAGCGCGTAGGCGGTGGTCGGGCCGATGAAGCGGAAGCCGTGCGCCTTGAGCTCCTTGGCCAGGGCCTTGGAACCGGCGGTCTGGGCGGGTACGTCCGCCGGGTTCACCGGGACGGGCGCGTCGGGGTCCGCGTGCTTCCAGACGAGGTCGGACAGGTCGACGTCGAGCGCGGCCCGCGCGTTGGCGATCGTCGCCTCGATCTTGGCCCGGTTCCTGACGATGCCCGCGTCGCCGAGCAGGCGGGCGACGTCCGCGTCGCCGAACCCGGCCACGGCCGGGATGGAGAACCCGGCGAAGGCCGTCCGGAAGTTCTCCCGCTTGCGCAGGATGGTGATCCACGACAGGCCGGACTGGAACGACTCCAGGGCGATCCGCTCGAACACCCGGTCGTCGCCGGTGACCGGACGGCCCCACTCCTCGTCGTGGTAGGCGACGTAGTCGGGGGCGGAGGTGGCCCAGCCGCAGCGTACGAGCTCCGCGGGCTCCACCGGCGTCACAGGAGTCACGGTTCTGGAGGTTTCGGTCACCGAGGGTCCTCCGTCTCCCGCCGCTCCCCGGTGCGGAGGCCGACGGAGCCGGGAGACGACTCCTTCGCGTCGGAGGCCCCGGAATCCGAGACCCCGGAGGAGGACGACGGCGAGTCCGGCGCCGAGGACGGCTCCGGCTTCTCGGACGGCCTGGCGAACCGCGACACGCCGGACGGCGTGGCGGCCTCGGTCGTCCCGGTCGTCCCGGTCGTCCCGGTCGTCCCGGTGGTCCTGGTGACCTCGGTGCCGCCAGCGGCCTCAGGGACCTCAGGGACCTCAGGGACCTCAGGGACCTCAGGGACCTCAGCGGACCCGGTCGTCCCGGCGGCCTCGGGGAGGCTCTCCGGCTCGGAGGGCTCGTCGGCCCCCCTGGGCTCGTGGGCGGCCCGCGACCAGCCGGAAGGCTCCCCGGACGCCTCCGAGGACCGGCTGGAGGGCTCCTCGGACGTCCCCGGGCCGTCCTCGCCCGAGAGGCCGGGCGCCGTCCCGCGCTCGGCGCGCGAGACGGCCGGCGACCCGCTGGACAGCTCCTCGGGCGCCCCGAACCCGTCCCCGCCGGGAAGCTCGTACGGCGACTCGAGCCCGCGCGAGGGGGGCTGGGAGCCGGGGTTGAGCTCGTGGCGGGCCTGGAGCCTGCCGGCGAGCAGCTCAGACACCCGCTGCTCCAGCACGGCGATCCTGGTGTCGCGCTCGCTCAGGGCCCCGGCGACCCGGTTCAGGGTCTCGTCCACGCTCTGCGTGTTGTAGCCAACAAGGCTCACCGGGAGCTGGAGGGCCATGAAGTCGACCGCGCCGAGCTGCCCCGCCTGCGGCAGGTTCAGCGGGGGCACGTCGGGGGCGAACTCACTCAGCTCGCCTCCCCGGCCCATGGCGACCACCGTGACACCGGCGATGACGGCTACGGCAGCGAAAGCTAATACGACCAGCACATACGAATCGTGCCACATCTCCGCTGGCCTAGGATCGGATCATGACGTCCTCCCCGGCGTGGAAGCCGGGGGTTCCAGCGCCCGGCCCTCCGGCCGGGCCTGTCGGATCGCGGCCCACGGGCCCGGGTGCCCCCGGGACCTCCCGCGCAGACACGGCACACCCCGCCGCGTACGGAGAGACATGTCCCACCTGGTCATCGCGGCACACCCCGCCCCCGGCGGGCCGGCCCCGCGCGACGAGAGGCACCCCCGGTGACGGCCTTCGTCGTGCTCGGGCCCGACGACCCGGGCGAGCCCGGCTGGGCCGAGGCCCGTTCGGTCGGTGAGGTCGAGGAGCTCGTCCGGGCCGGGCACACCGTGGTCGTCACCCCCGCCCGGCTGGCCGCCGCGTACGTCGGGGGCACAGGGGACGCGGGGGACGCCGGGGACACAGGGGACGCTGACGACGCCGTCGCGAGGGAGCGGGACGCCGAGGCCGCGGAGCTCACCGCGGCCTCGATCTGCGCCTGGGCCGGCGCCCGCGTCTTCCGTACGGGCCGCGCCGAGCAGGTGCGGCTCGCGGTCGAGATGACCGACTCCCTCGCCGGGCGGCGCCCGCCCGCGCTAACCCGCCGTGGCCTCGCCTAGCTCCTCCGGGCTCGGCTCCAGGTGCCTGGTCGACTTCTCCAGCAGCTGGAACGCCTCGTCGACCGTGGTGGTCCAGGAGATGGCGTCGAAGACGTTCGGGCGGGTGAAGCCCGCCTCGTCCATGCCGTTGACCAGTTCCCGAAGCGGCTCGTAGATCCCCCAGGGGTCGAGGATCACCAGCGGCTTGTCGTGCAGGCCGAGCGTGCGGGCCGTCCAGATCTCGAACAGCTCCTCCAGCGTCCCGATGCCGCCGGGCAGCACCAGGAAGGCGTCGGAGCGGGCGTCCATGATCCCCTTGCGCTCGCGCATGTCGGTGGTGACCACCAGCTCGTCGGCCTCCTCGTCCGCGAGCTCGATGTCCACCAGCGACTGGGGGATCACCCCGATGGTGCGGGCACCGCCGGCGCGGGCCGCGCGGGCCACGGCTCCCATGCAGGAGACCCTGGCCCCGCCGCTCACCAGGCCGTGCCCCCGGCCGGCGAGCTCGGTGCCGACCTGCTCCGCCAGCTCCAGATACTTCTTGTCGATCTTCTGACTCGATGCGAGGAATACACAAATGAACACACGCTGACCTTATTCGGCATCGCCGACCGTGGTCATGGCCGCCTTCCGCTCGTCCTCCAGCCTCCCGCCCCTGTTGCTGTCGGCCTCCACGATGATCCGGACCGCCTCGTCCACGTCGTCGGTGACATGAATGAGATCCACGTCGGCCGGAGAGATCTTGCCCGTCCCCACGAGGGTGTTCTTGATCCAGTCGAGCAGGCCGCCCCAGAACTCCGTCCCCATGAGCACCACCGGGAAGGAGGTGACCTTCTGGGTCTGGACCAGGGTGAGCGCCTCGAAAAGCTCGTCCATGGTGCCGAAGCCGCCGGGCAGCGTGACGAATCCGCAGGAGTACTTCACGAACATGGTCTTGCGGACGAAGAAGTAGCGGAACTCGATGCCGAGGTCGACGTACTCGTTCATGCTCTGCTCGAAGGGCAGCTCGATGCCCAGGCCCACCGAGACGCCCTCGGCCTCCACCGCTCCCTTGTTGGCGGCCTCCATGCAGCCGGGGCCGCCACCGGTGATCACGGCGTAGCCCGCCTCCGACAGCTTTCGGCCCAGCTGGATCCCCATCTCGTACTCGGGGCTGTCCACGGGGGTGCGCGCGGAGCCGAAGACGGTGACCGCCTGGGGCAGCTCCGCGAGCTGGCCGAAGCCCTCGACGAACTCGGACTGGATGCGCATCACCCGCCACGGGTCCATGTGCAGCCAGTCGGCCGGGCCTCTCCGATCAAGAAGCCGCTGGTCGTGGGTGGAGTCGGAGAGCAGGTCGCCGCGAACCACCGCGGCTCCCTGGCGACGTTCCGGACGTTTTTTCTTCATGCGGGTCACCGTAGCGCCGTCCCAGAAAAATCTTGAAAAATCTCCATGAAAACATGGAACCGGACTTTGAACAGGGTGCGTCTAACTGCACGAGGGTGCTGCTCGGGACTGAAAGTGGCTTTCCCCGCCAAATGGCCGGCGAGGAAAGCCACTTTCATTTGTACCGGGTCTCTCCAGGCCCCCACGCGCCGAGAACCTCGCGAACAGCGCCCCGGCCCCGAGGGGCCCGGCCTTTCAGGACAGCCAGCCGAGCATTCCGCGCTCGCAGTCGGCGATCTTCCGCAACGAGACGAACTCGTCCTTCTGGTGCGCCAGATTCGGGTCTCCGGGGCCGTAGTTGACCGCGGGCACGCCCAGGCCGGAGAAGAGCGAGACGTCGGTCCAGCCGAGCTTGGCCCGCGGCGTGCCGCCGACGGCGCCGACGAAGGCCGCCGCCACCGGATGGGTCAGGCCGGGCCGTGCGGCGGCGGCGGCGTCGGTGAAGCGGACCTCGTACCCCTCGAACACCTCGCTCACGTGGGCGCGCGCGTCGTCCAGCGACAGGTCGGGGGCGAAGCGGTAGTTCACGGTCACCACGCACTCGTCGGGGATCACGTTGCCCGCGACGCCGCCGCCGATGCCCACCGCGTTCAGGCCCTCGTGGTACTCCAGCCCGTCCACGACGGGAAGCCTGGCCTCGTAGGCGTTCAGGATCGCGAGCACCGGCTGGGCCGCGTGGACGGCGTTGACCCCGAGCCAGGACCTGGCGCTGTGCGACCGCTTGCCCCGGGTGACGACCTGAGCCCTGAGCGTGCCCTGGCAGCCGCCCTCGATCACGCCGTCGGTGGGCTCCATGAGGACGGCGAAGTCGCCCGCGAGCCAGTCGGGATGCCTGCGGCTGAGCCGCAGCAGCCCGTTGCGCTCGGACTCGATCTCCTCGCAGTCGTAGAAGACGTAGGTCACGTCCCTGCTGGGCTCGGGGAGACCGGCCGCCAGTTTCAGGGCGACCGCGACGCCGGCCTTCATGTCCGAGGTGCCGCAGCCGTACAGCCGGTCGCCCTCGACCCGGCTGGGCAGGTTGCCGACGACGGGGACGGTGTCGAGGTGTCCGGCGATCACCACCCGCTCGCCCCGGCCCAGGTGGGTGCGGGCCACGACCGACTCGCCGTCGCGCTCGACGGTCAGGTGCCCGAGCGGCCGCAGTGCCTCCTCCACGGCGTCGGCCAGGGCCTTCTCGCCGCCGCTGACCGACTCGACGTCCACGATCCTGGCGGTGAGCTCCCCGACATCCTGCGTGAGGTCCAGACGCGTACTCATGCCCGCGACCCTAGTACTCGTACCGGATCCGGGCCGAGTCCGGCTCCGCGGGTCCGGCTCCGTAGGAGACCCCGCACCGGGGCCGGGAGGCGGCCTACTCGTGCAGGAGGCGGTCGAGTTCGGCCCGGCCGGGCCGGTGGCCCTCCGCCAGGCGTTCGAGCACCAGGACGCAGCGCAGGCCGAAGCCGCCGCCGGGAAACTCGCGCCACCGGGTGCCCCCGGTCGCCACGCACCAGTCGGGGACGCGCCCGCGGTCCAGTTCCTCGCCCGTCCGCACGTCGACGACCGGGGTCGAGCCCGACAGGACCGTCCCCGCCCCGACCACGGCGCCCCGGCCCACCCGGGCCCCGTCGACGATCACGGCCCGGCCGCCGATCAGCGCGCCGTCCTCGACGACCACGGGCGCCGGTCCCGGCGGCTCCCCGGCCGCGTGGGGGTCCTCCTCGCCGTCCCGGCCGCCGGTCTCGCCGACACCGGCTCCCCCGGACAGGCGCACGTTCCTGCCGATCTGGACGCCCGCGCCGATCGACACCCAGGCGCCCACCGTGCTGCCCTCGTCCACGTGGGCGCCGATGTCGACGAACGAGGGCATCAGCACGACACCCGGCGCCAGGTAGGAGCCCCAGCGGGCGATCGCCCCCGGCACGACGCGCACCCCCTCGACGGAGGTCTTGAGCGGGACGCGGTCGTGGTGGTGGAAGTCGCCCACCTGGGACCTGGCCATGCCGAGCACCCGGAACGCGAGCATGACGGCCCGCCGGGCGCGCTCGTCCACGACCACCTCGCCGGCGCGGGAGACCTCGGCCACCCTGGCCTTGCCGCTGTCGAGCATGTCCACCGCGCTGACCACGACGGCACGGGCCTCGGTGTCGGCGGGACTCAGCTCGGCCCTGCGCCACCACAGCTCGTCGACGGCCGCGGGCAACGGGCTGGCATCGCTCTGCGTCATGGCCCGGAGCCTACGTTCGCGGGGTTCTACCGGACCGCGCAATCGCGGGGGACCTGTAGGTTCTTGACCGTGCGACGGCGCTTCTCAAAAGGGGTCATCGCGATCATCGTGATCGTGACCGTGCTCGCGGTGGCCATCACCGTGGGTCTCTTCACCCTGCTCCGGCGGGTGACACCGCTCGTCGACCTCGGCGAGGGCTGCAAGATCACGACACCGGAGGGCTCGGTGGAGCTGGATCTCGAACAGGCCAAGGTGGCCGCGGTGATCGCGGTCGTGGCGGCCCGCAGGAAGCTGCCCGAGCGGGCCGTGGTGATCGCCTACGCCACCGCCATCCAGGAGTCCAAGCTGGAGAACCTCCCCGGCGGCGACCGCGACTCGGTCGGCGTGTTCCAGCAGCGCCCCTCCCAGGGGTGGGGCGCTCCCAAGCAGCTCGTCGACCCCGTCTACGCCTCGGGGAGGTTCTTCGCCGCGCTGGTGAAGGTGAAGGGGTACCGGAAGCTGCCGCTCCACGAGGCGGCCCAGGAGGTGCAGCGCTCGGCCGACGGGTCGGCGTACGCCCAGCACGAGGACGACGGGAAGATCCTCGCCGCCGGGTTCACCGGGCGGGTGCCCGGGGCCGTGCACTGCTGGTTCCCCGTCCCGACGGGCAAGACCCCCCTTCCCGACGAGCGGGGGGCCGAGCGCGGGCTCGCCAGGGCCCTGGGGCCGGGGAAGTCCTTCGAGGCCCCCTCGCGCAGGCGCGGCTGGCTGGTGGCCGCCTGGTCGATCGCCCACGCCAAGACGTTCGGGCTGACCGGGATCCGCTACGACGGCCGGTCGTGGGTCTCCGCGAAGGGCCACGACGGCTGGAAGGCCGACCCCGCCTTGTCCGCCGGGAGGGTCGAGCTCTCCTAGCCGCCCTTCTTCTCGATCCTGATCGTGCCGGGGGCCAGGGGCTGGGCGTGGGAGGAGCTCCAGCGCTTGCCCTGGAGGCGTTCGAAGCTGAGCAGGCGGCCGTCGGCGGCCCGGTAGTCGGCGAAGTCGAGCAGGCCCCGCTCGGGCATCGAGGTGACGCCCTCACCGCGGAAGGCCGCGGTGCCCCGGTCGACGGGGAAGAAGTCGACCCCCTCGACGCTCAGCGTGGCCTTGGCGGGGATCATGCCCTCGGTGGGCACCTGCGTCCACAGCAGCACCTCCAGGTGCGGAGGCTCACCGGCCGTCAGGCCGTCGTGCATCTGGATCGACAGCCACTGGTAGCGCCGGGTGCCGTCGTCGAGGAGGTACTCGGTCCACTGGGTGCCCTGCCACGACAGGTACAGGGCACCGAGGACGCGGCTGCGCACGCCCTGGCAGTCGATCGTGTCGCCGACCTTGATCGTGCGCGGGTCGGGGTAGTCGATGCCGACACGGCCCATGGACGGTTGGGCTCGCGGCTGCGCGGCTTCAACCGAGGGGAGGGGGGTCTCGCCGGAACGCTCGGAATCGCCGGCCTTCCTGTCCTGACGCGTCGTCGCGAAGAACGCGCCGAGCAACAGGACGAGTGTGGCCACGCTCAATCCAAGTATCACGGCGACCTCGGGGGTCATGCCGCGCGATCCTACTGGAGGCGGCGCACCGCCGCACTGATGCGTTCGTCACCGGCCGTCACGGCGATCCTGACGTGCCGCTCGCCGGCGGTCCCGTAGAAGTCGCCGGGCGCGACCAGGATTCCCCGGTCGGCCAGCGCGCGGACCTGGTCCCAGCAGCCCGCCCCGTTGGACGCCCACAGATACAGGCCCGCGGTGGAGTGCTCGATCTTCCAGCCGGCCGCCTCCAGCGCGGGACGCAGCGCCGCGCGGCGGGCGGCGTAGCGGGCCCGCTGCTCCTCGGCGTGCTCGTCGTCGTCCAGGGCCACGGCCATCGCCGCCTGGACCGGCGCGGGCATGATCATGCCCGCGTGCTTGCGTATCTCCAGCAGCCGCTTGATCAGCACGGGGTCGCCCGCGACGAAACCGGCCCGGTAACCGGCCAGGTTGGAGCGCTTGGACAGCGAGTGCACCGCGAGCAGGCCCTCGTGCGAGCCGCCGCAGACGTCCGGGTGCAGGACCGAGACCGGCCGCTCCTCCCAGCCCAGCTCGATGTAGCACTCGTCGGAGGCCACGACCGCGCCGTGCTCGCGCGCCCACGAGACGACCTTGCGCAGGTGCTCGGCGGGCAGGACCCTGCCGGTCGGGTTGGACGGGGAGTTCACCCAGACCAGCGGCACCCGCTCGGGCCCGAGGGGAAGCAGCCCGTCGGTGGCGTACGGCTCGGCGCCCGCGAGGCGCGCCCCCACGTCGTAGGTGGGGTAGGCCAGCTCGGGGAAGATCACCCGCTGCCCGGGGCCGGCGCCGAGCAGCGTCGGCAGCCAGGCCACGAACTCCTTGGAACCGATCAGCGGCAGCACGTCCGCCTGGTCGACGGTCACACCGTGCCTGCGTCGCAGCCAGCCCGCGGCGGCCGAGCGCAGGCGCTCCGTGCCGTACGTCAGCGGGTATCCGGGGCTGTCGGAGGCGTCCGCGAGAGCCTGCCGCACGACGGCGGGCACCGGGTCGACGGGAGTGCCCACCGACAGGTCGACGATCCCGTCGGGATGCGACGCCGCCAGCTCCTTCAGCGGCGTGAGCCGGTCCCACGGGAAGTCGGGCAGCCCGTTCACGGGGGCCTCCGGCCGGTCGGGTGTGACGTTCATGGTGATCAGCCGTCGTCCTTCGCTGAAGCGGGTCTGCCGGAGGCGGTCACCGGAGAGGAACGGCCGTCGCGACCGTCCCCTCCGGCACCTGCTCCTAGTGGCTCTCGGCCTGCGGGGGCAGGGCCGCGACGACTGGGTGGTCCTTCTCGATCTTGCCGACCTTGGAGGCGCCGCCGGGCGACCCCATGTCCTCGAAGAAGTCCACGTTCGCCTTGTAGAAGTCCTTCCACTGCTCGGGCAGGTCGTCCTCGTAGAAGATGGCCTCCACCGGGCAGACGGGTTCGCACGCGCCACAGTCGACGCATTCGTCGGGGTGAATGTAGAGCATTCGCTCACCCTCGTAGATGCAATCGACGGGGCACTCCTCGATGCACGCCTTGTCCAGGACGTCCACGCAAGGCTGCGCGATGACGTAGGTCACCTCGGGCTCCTTCTTCTTTACGCACCTAGGCACGACTTCGACCGCGAGTTGCTAAGCCCTAGTATTGCCGTGCCTGCCATGTGTCTGAAACGGGAGGGGGCAAAAGCCGATGGCCCTTGGTTTCAGCGCTCGCCTGAACATCACCATAACCCCTTCCGACGTGGGCAAAAGAGTCACCACTCGGAGACGGGTCCCCGAAGGGTTCCGCGACGCGGTGGGTGAGCTGGAGTTCTGGCGTGACGGCGTGCTCGGCGTACGGAGGCGAAACGGCGTCCTGGTCGAGATCGACGAGGAGACGCTCGCCGCGGCGAAGGTCGTCCCGGACTCCCCGCGCCCGCGCCCTTGAACGGACCGGCTCTCAAGCCGGTGAACGGGCCGGAGCCCGCATCCGGGTGTGAACGGAGCGGCCGGTCTCGGGCATTGGCGAAGTGCCGGCGCGACGCGCGCGGACGACGTCCGGCCCCTCGCCGGGTAAGCCGCTCGCCAAGACACGTGTAAGCCGTTCGTTAAGAAGGGTCGCGCCTGCTCGACCAGACGAATGACAGCGGAGAGTATTCCGCTCGTGACCGTACGTACCAGCGCCGCAGCCGCCGTGATCCTCACGGCCACGATCGCCGGATGTGGCGCCCCGGCTCCTCAGAACGTCCAATTCCCGCCCCTCAACACGCAGGCCGCCTCCCTGAAGGAGGGCTTCGCGACGATGGAGCGCCTCGTCGAGGCGGCCAGGAAGGAGGGGGCGCTCACGGTGATCGCGCTGCCGCGCGACTGGGTGAACTACGGCGAGATCATCGACACCTTCTCGGAGGAGTACGGGATCAAGGTCAGCCAGCTGGAGCCCGACGCCAGCAGCGCCAGGGAGATCGCCGCCGCGGCCGAGCTCAAGCCGGACGTGTTCGACCTGAGCATGGACGTCGCCGCGGCCAGGTCCGCCCTCTTCGCGCCGTACAAGGTCCAGGGCTGGCAGGACATCCCCGACCGCCTGAAGGACCACAGGGGGCTCTGGTACGCCGGTTACGGCGGATACATGTCCATCGGCTACGACCCGAGCAAGGTCGCGGCCCCCGCGTCCTTCTCCGACCTGCTCAAGCCGGGGCACAGCGTCGCGCTGCCCGGCGATCCCCGGGAGGTCTCCGCGGCCTTCAACGGGGTGATGGCCGCCTCCCTCAGGGGCGGCGAGGTGAGGGCCGAGCGGGGCGTGGAGTTCTTCCACCGCCTCAAGGGCGAGGGCAACCTCGCGGCCACCCCCAAGGCGGCCTCGGTGCTCGTCGACTGGGACTACCACAACGCCGAGCGGGCCGCCGCCGACAAGGCGTGGCGGGTCGCGATCCCCGGTGACGCCGTGCTCGGCGCGTACTACGTCCAGGCCGTCAGCAAGCGGGCCCCGCACCCGGCCGCGGCCCGGCTCTGGCAGGAGTTCCTGTTCTCCGACAGGGGCCAGAACCTGTTCCTGAAGGGTTACGCCCGCCCGGTCAGGATGGAGGCCCTGCAGATGCGCGGAACCCTTGACCGCGAGCTGGCCGCGAAACTGCCCGCGACCAGCGCGAAGCCGGTGATCCTCTCCATCCCGGAGATCGACAGGGCCAGGGCCTACGTCCAGCGGGAATGGGCCAGGAAGGTGAGATGAACCTGAGGCTGCTGAGACTGATATGTCGTGACTTCCCAGAGGCTCTAAAGTGTCTGGAGAGACCGACAAGAGGTCTCGCGTCTCAGAATGTGAGCTGATCGTCTTGCGATACGACACCCCGAGCTCGATGAGGTGGAACGCTCGCGCGTATGACAGCAGCTTCGGGTACGTCTCGGCGCACGGCGCCCCCCTGGTCGACCTCCTCGACCCGCAACCGGGGGAGCGCATCGTGGATCTCGGCTGCGGCACGGGGGTGCTGACGGCCGAGATCACCTCCCGGGGCGCCCGCGTCCTGGGCATCGACGGGTCGCAGGCGATGATCGAGAAGGCCCTGGCCCAGAATCCGGGGCTGGACTTCATCGTCGGCGACGGCCGCAACTTCACGGTGGCCCAGCCCTACGACGCGGTCTTCTCCAACGCCGCCCTGCACTGGATGGGCCGGGAGGCGGACGCGGTGATCACCAGCGTCCGCGAGGCCCTCACCCCCGGCGGGCGGTTCGTGGCCGAGATGGGCGGCGCGGGCAACTGCGCCGCGCTGACGGCCGCGCTTTCCACCGCCTGGCGGGAGTACGGGCTGCGCGAGCCCGACCTGCCGTGGTACTTCCCCACGCCCGCCGAATACGCCACGCGGCTGGAGAAGGGCGGCTTCACCGTCCGCCTGCTGGAATACTTCGACCGGCCGACCCCGCTCGACGAGTGCCCCGGCGGGGCGGCCGACTGGGTCCGGATGTTCGCGGGTTCGCTGCTCAAGGAGGTGCCCGCGGAGATGATCGACCCGCTGCTCCGCAGGGTGAACGAGCTGGCAGCACCCGCCCTGCGGCGGGAGAGCGGTTGGATGGCCGACTACGTTCGACTGCGGTTCGCGGCCGTACGCCGCTGAACCGCCCCTATGCGCCGGGGCGATTTGCCAGACTATGGTCTGTTCCATGAGTCTCGTTCCCCGGCCACATGGAGTGACTCGGGCGGCTTGAGGGGCTGGTGAAGGGAACGGATGAACTTCTGTCTGAGTGACCTCGTGCCGCCGCTGCGCTGGAGCGACGCGGCCACGATCCCACTTCTGCGCGAACAGCCCGACCTACCGGACGCTTGGTGGCGAAGCCTGCCGATGGCCCGCGTGCTCGCCGTGCTGGGCCCGGAGAGGCTGGCCGACATCCTCGCCTCGGTCGCCCTGAACCACTGGCCGGCCGCCGCCGTGGGTGACGTGCTCCCCGCCCTGCACGTCCTGGATCCGGACGACGCGGACGAGCCCTACACGGCCATCGCCCTCGACCGGGCCGGGTCCTGGCCCGGCCTGCTCTCGCTGACCGGTCACGATCTGCGCGACCAGCCGTTCATCCAGCCGGTACCGCTGCTGCAGGCCCTCTTCACGGCGGTCTTCACGCGCCTGGTGACCCCCGGCCACGCGGCCCCGGCGTCGCAAGCGGCCGGGTCCTCCCGGGCACCCGTCTCCTCCCCCGGACCGGTGGCCCCCCTCGCGCCCGCCGCGAGCGAGCCCGCTTCGAACGGAGCCGTCGCGAGCGGCACCGTTTCGGGCGAACCCGTCGCGAGCGTCTCGAACGGCCCTGTTCCGAACGGCTCTGTCCCGAGTAGCCCTGCTTCGGGCGGCTCTGCTTCGGGCGATCCTGCTTCGGGAGAACCCGCCGCCGATGGACCCGTCGCGAGCGAGCCCGCCGCCGGAGACCTCCCGGTTCCGGACGCTCCGCCCGTCGCCGCCTCCCACCCCGAGGAGGCGCCGGAGACGGGCCCCGAGGCCCTCGCCGAGCCCATCGTCCTGCCGAAGCGCAAACCGCCCCGGGAGCGCGACGCCCTGCCGGCGTCCGGGGACCGCGGCACGCGGGACGCGGACGCCGGCCCCCGGGAGGCCCCCGGGTCGCTCTTCCAGCCCGCCTCCGCGAGGAGGAACCGGCAGGAGGAGCGGTTCCCGGCCGCCCCCGAGGACGCGAGGTCCCCTGACGACGTGAGGCTCGCCGAGGCCATCAGGCTCGCCGAGGCCGCCAGGCCCGCCGAGGCCGGGCTCGCCTCCGAGGCCGGACCCACCGGACCCACCGGACCCACCGGACCCACCGGCGCGGACGCGGACGCCGTCGCCAGGACCGGCTCCGCGGAGGCGGACGCCGTCGCCGAGGCCGAGCCCGTCCTCCCGCCCGGTTCCGGGCCCGTCTCCGAACCGGCCCCCGAGGTCGAGGGCACGTCCGGGGACGACCGCGAGGACAGCTTCGAGGACAGCTCCGAGGACGACCGGGCGGACGACCACGCACCCGCCGACGCCCCCGAGGCGGAGGACGCCCCCCAGCCGGTCGCGAAGAGCGACGAGGGCGACGAGGGCCACGAGGGCCACGAGGGCCACGGGAGCGACGAGGAGCACAGGGCGGCACAGCCCGGACGCAAGAGCCTGCACGCGCTGGTGGACGGCGTCTTCGCCAACGTGGAGGACAAGCGCTGGGCGGTGGCGCAGAACAGGCTGTTCAGCGACGCCCCGGCGACCGTGGAGGCGCTGGCCAAGCTCTTCGCGGTGTCCCCGGAGGTCATCGGCGACATCGAGGCCGACCTGCGCCGGGAGCTCGCCGAGTGGACCGCCTCCGACGAGGCCACCCCGTACCGGGAGCACCTGGAGGAGGTGAAGGGGATCCTCGGCAAGGCCGCGCCCAGGGAGCGGCTGATCAACGCGGCCCCCTGGCACACCCTGGAGCTGCACTCCCTGGACGTGCCGGCCTGGCAGTTCGTGCTGGCCGGCCTGCCCGGGTACCACCTGGTCGACGAGTGGCTGGTGGAGGGCGACATCACCGAGCTGCGCCACCGCACCCGCGACATGATCAGCGGCGCCAAGCCGCCGCTCACCATCAACAAGGCCCTCGACATGGTCTCCTCGCTGGGCATCCACCCCGAGGTGTCCAAGGAGTGGCTGGAGAACGTCCCTCAGCTGCGCATCCTCGGCGCGGGCGAGCGGCCTCCCCAGCGCTCGAACGGCGCCCCGGCCCTGACCGCGGAGAAGCCCGCGGAGGGGACCGGCGGGCCCCCGAACGGCCAGGAGCCGAAGAAGGCCCCGTTCCGCCCGCTGAAGGACGTCTCGCTGACCAGGCGCTGCTTCCGGCAGCCCGACGGCCGCTGGTGGCTGAGGATCGACGTCACCGCGGAGCACCTCGGGGGCGCCGAGTGCCCGCTGCCCAGCGGGTTCGCCGCCTACCTCGGGATGTCTCCCGGTGACGGCCGTACGGTCAGCAGCGCGGTCGGGGAGCTGGTCCTCAGCTGGCAGGACCGGCCCGTGCTGGAGTCGCTCATGACGCTCCTGGAGGACGTGGGCGCCAGGGAGGGCAGCCACCTGTTCCTGACCCTGTCGGACGAGGGCGTGCTGCGGGCCAGGCACCTGCCGGCCGCGGGCGAGGAGGTGGAGGCGACGGCGCGGGCGCTGCGGCTGGTCGGCTACACCGCGACGGGCGGCACCCCCGAGCAGGCCGGGCGGGTCATCGCCACCCGGGTCGGCATGACGGGCCCCGTGGCCACCCCGGAACTCCTCACCCGGCTGCGAGAACGCGGGGACCGCGATCTCCTTTCACTGTTGGCCTGACCCATGCCCCGCCTCGCCATCTCCCCGGACTTCCCCGTCGAACTCGGCGCCCTGGCCCAGCCGGTGCGCCGGGACGTCGTGGTCTCGGCGCGCAGGTTCCTGCAGAACGTGGCGGGCGCCCCGCACCCCGAGCGGGTCAGGGGGGCGAGGGACCCCCGGGTGGCGACCCTGAGGCTGGCCGACCGGCACCGGGGCGTCGTGGTCAAGCAGCGGGACGTCTACTGGCTGCTGACCGTGCTGCCGGACGCGGAGGCGTGGGCGTACGCCCAGCGCTACCGGTTCGGCGTCAACACGGCGCTGGGCGTGGTCGAGATGTGGGACGCCGAGGCGCTGGACCGGGTGCGGCCCGCGGTGCGCAGGGCGGCCGAGGCGTCCGCGACGCGCCTGTTCTCCGACTTCTGCGACAGCGACCTGGCCGAGCTGGGGGTCGACGGCCGGTTCCTGCCGCTGGTCAGGCAGATCACCGACCAGCTCACCCTGGAGGCCCTCGAACCGCTGCTGCCCCCGACGCAGTACGAGCCGCTGGCGGCGCTCGCCAGGGGCGAGTCGATGGCCGGGGCCTGGCGGGAGCTGGAGAACTGCCGCGCCGTCGCCGCGGATCCCGAGCCGATCAATCCCGAGGACTTCGGCGCCGCGCTCCTGCGCAGCCCGGACCGCGCCGTCTTCACCGACGACCCGAGCGAGCTGAACCGCGTGCTCGACGCGCCGGACTGGTGCGTGTTCCTGTACCCGCCGCAGCACCGGCTGGCGTACTGGGACTCCTACCAGCAGCCGACGCTGGTCACCGGCGGCGCCGGCACCGGCAAGACGCTCGTGGCCCTGCACAGGGCGGCCCACCTGGCCGGGCGCGCGAGCGGGCAGATCCTGCTCGTCACCTTCTCCCAGGGGCTGAGCGCCGAGCTCGCGGCCAGGCTGGACCTGCTCATCGAGGACGAGGTGGTCCGCAAGCGGATCGAGGTCGGCAACGTGGACCGGCTGGCCCACCGCATCGTCGCCGAGGCCGAGGGGCGCCCGCCCGCCCTGGTCGGCGCCGGCGAGCTGACCGCGCTCTGGGAGGAGACCCGCAGCGGCCACAGCCCGGCGTTCCTGCTGCGCGAGTGGGAGCAGGTGGTCCTGGCGCAGAACCTGCGGACCCTGGAGGAATACCTGGAGGCCCCCCGTCCGGGCCGCAGCGTCGAACTGGCGGCCGAGGAGCGCGTCTCCGTGTGGAAGGCCGTCGAGCACGTCACCGGGCGGCTGCGGGAGCGCGGCAAGCGGACCCTGCTGCAGCTGGCCTCCGAGGCGTCGACGCTGCTCGGCCAGACGACCGGGGACCTGCTGGAGGAGGCGGAGCCGGCGCGGGAGCCGTACCGGCACATCGTGGTGGACGAGGCGCAGGACCTGCACCCGGCGCAGTGGCGGCTGCTGCGGGCGGCGGTGCCGCACGCCCGCGACGACCTGTTCGTCGTGGGCGACCCGCACCAGCGCATCTTCGACACGCGGGTGACGCTCGGCGCCGTCGGGATCGACGCGATCCAGCAGCGCCTGAGGGTGTCGTACCGGCTGCCCAGGGAAATCCTGTCCTGGGGGGTCCGGTTACGCGGGGGCGGTCCGGCCGACGGCCTCGTCAACGGTGTGCAGGAGCTTTACGGCTTCCGGGGCACCCGGCACGGGCTCCGGCCGGTGGTCCGCGCCTACCATTCGGCGCAGGATGAGCTGACGGGTCTGCTGGCACAGGTGGGACAGTGGGTGAATGAGGGCGTGACGCCCGAGGAGATAGCGGTGGCCGCCAGGACCGCCGGCCTCGTGCGTGACGCGCGGGCCGCTCTGCGTGATCTGGGGGTACGGGTGACGACGCTGCACGGTATGAAGGGGCTGGAGTTCCGGCGGGTCGCGGTGATCGGCGTGGCCGACGGGATCGTGCCCGCCCCCGACTCCCTGACCCCGGTGGGCGAGGATCCCGCGGCCAGGGCACACGACCTCCAGCGCGAGCGCGGCCTGCTCTACGTGGCCTGCACCCGGGCGAGGGAACTCCTCTACGTTTCTCATTACGGACGGGCAAGTCCCTTCCTTCCTACCTGACCACATAGTCTGAACTGCGGATATATTCCCCTTTGCCGGTTGGACCTCAATGAACCTCAGCCTGAGCGACATCGCGCCACCCTTGCGCTGGACCTCTCCCGGCCAGGTAGCGCCGATCGCGACCGACCCCCGCCTCCCGGAGGCGTGGTGGCAGGCGCTCCCGCTCGACACCGCCTGCTCGACCATCGGGACGTCCGAGGTCGCCGGTCGCCTGACCGACCTCGCCCTGGCGTGCTGGGGTCACCTGATGCTCGGTGACGTTCTCCCCCTGCTCAGGTTCGCCGACCCCGCCGCGAGCGTCCGCACGCCCGAGGGGCTCGGCCGCGAGGTGGTGCACAAGCTGTTCACCGGCGTGCTGGAGCGGCTCCTCGAACCGGTCACCGAGGAGAGCGTCGCCAGGATCCGCCCCTCCCGGCCCGACCGGCCGCTGCCGGAGCTGATCGACGAGGTCTTCGCCACGCTGGACGAGCGCCAGCGGGCCATCGCCAGGGACCGGCTGTACGCCTCCCAGCGGGCCACGCTCGACGATCTCGCCCAGCGGTTCTCGGTCACCAGGGAGCGCATCCGGCAGATCGAGCGCGACCTGCGCGACCACGTCGAGGCCTGGCTCGCCAAGGACGACGCGGCGCCGCTGATCGCCCACGTGTCGTGGCTGCGGGGCCGGCTGGGCTCCGCCGTGCCCGCCGACGACCTCGCCGCCGCCGTGCCGTGGCACCGCACCGACCTGGCCACCCTGGGCATCCCCTCCTGGCGGTTCGTACGGACCCTGCTGACCGGCTACGAGCAGGTGGACGGCTGGCTGGTCGCCGGGGGGGCCGACGAGCTGAGGGAGAAGACCCGGCAGCTGTTCACCGACGGGCCGCGCCCGCTGGACGAGGCCGTGACGCTGGCCAGCCAGCTCGGCATCCGCGAGGACGTGGCCGAGCGCTGGCTCATCGCGGTGCCCCAGCTGCGGGTGCTGGAGAACCACGTGGTCCCCTGGCCGCGCAGCGTCAACGACAAGGCCGAGGCCGTGCTGGCGGTGGCGGGCGGCCCGCTGACGCCCGAGGAGATCCAGGAGCGCATCGGCGAGGACTACAGCCTCGTCGGCATCCGCAACCAGCTCACCGCCGACGACCGCTTCCTGCGGGTCGACCGGAACAAGTACGGGCTGTCGCGCTGGGGCGGCGAGCAGTACCTGGGCATCCGGGAGATGATCGTCAGGGAGATCGAGCGGTCCAACGGCGAGGCGTCGGTCAACACGATCGTCACCAACCTCACCGGCCGCTACGACGTGAGCGAGAGCTCGGTCCGCGCGTACGCGGGCGGGCCCGGCTTCGAGCGCACGCAGCGCGGGTGGATCAGGGTGGCCGGGGCCGAGCAGGCCGACTACCAGCCGCGCCGGGACGTCTCGGAGACCCGGCGCTGCTTCCGCAGCCGCGACGGGCGCTGGTGGCACCGGGTGGACGTCAACGCCGAGCACCTGCGCGGCTCGGGCTCCCCGCTGCCGACCGGCTTCGCCGCGCACCTGGGCATGGCCCCCGGCGGCCAGCTGACCGCCTCCACCCCCTCGGGCGACGTGGTGATCAGCTGGCACAACCAGCCGACCATGGGGTCCATCCGCCCCGTCCTGATCGCCGCCAACGCCTCCGAGGGCGACCACGTCTTCCTGACGGTCTCCGACGGCGGCGAGCTGCTCACCCGCTACCTGCCCGCGGCCTCGCCGGCCCTGCCGGCGCTGAACCGGGCGCTGCACCTGATCGGCTACACGGCCCCGGTGGCCTCGGAGGCCGAGGGTGTCCGCCTGATCGGCGCCCGCATCGGCCTGTCGGAGGGCTGCACCCGCGAGGAGGTGATCGCCCGCCTGCGCGACCGGGGCGACCGCGAGATCCTCGCCTTCCTCGAAGGCTGAGAGGGCCTGAGAGGGCCTGAGAGGGCTAGAAGGCTGAGAGGGCTAGAAGGCTGAAGGCCGAGGCGTCGTGCCCCGGGCCCGGACACACGACCGGACCCGGGCCGCGCCCGCGCTGACTCCCCCTCGTGAATTCCCCCGTGCGAACTCCCCCGCGCTGACTCACCCGTGTGGACTCTTACGCTGTGAGACCGGACGGGATTGCGTAGGCTCGACACATGCTGAGCCTGTATGACACGCGGAATCGCCGGGTTGAGCGGATCGTCCCCGAGGGGAGCCGCTCCCTGCGGATGTACACCTGCGGCCCGACCGTCTACCGGTCGGCCCACGTGGGCAACATGCGGTCGTACCTGCTGGCGGACCTGATCAGGCGGGTCAGCGAGCGGCAGCGGGTCCGGGTGGTGGCCTGCCGCAACATCACCGACGTCGGGCACCTTGTGGACGACACCGAGATCGACCCCTCGGGCGAGGACAAGGTGCTCGCCCAGGCCAGGGCCGAGGGGCGGGGCGTCCTGGAGGTCGCGCGGTTCTACGAGGACGCCTTCGTGGCGGACACGACCGCGCTGAACATCCGCCCGCCCGAGCACTCGCCCCGGGCGAGCGAGACGATCGACCTGATGGTCGAGATGATCGCCAAGCTGATCGAGAAGGGGCACGCGTACGCGGTGCCCGACGGGTCGGTCTTCTTCGACGCCGCCTCCTTCCCGTCGTACGGGGAGATCTCCGGCAACCGGCTCGACCAGCTGAGGCCGGGCCACCGGATCGAGGCCGTCGACCCGCGCAAGCGGTTCCACGCCGACTGGGCGCTGTGGAAGCCCTCCGACCAGGGGCTGACCTGGGAGACCCCGTGGGGCCGGGGCTTTCCCGGCTGGCACATCGAGTGCTCGGCCATGTCGCTGCGCTTCCTCGGCGAGAACATCGACCTGCACACCGGCGGGATCGACCTGCGCTTCCCGCACCACGAGGACGAGCGCGCCCAGTCCGACGCCACCGCAGGGCACGAGGTGGTGCGGCACTGGGTGCACGGCGAGCACCTGCTCTTCGACGGGCGCAAGATGTCGAAGTCCACCGGCAACGTGGTCCTGCTCAAGGACGTGGCGGACGCGGGCCTCGACCCGCTGGCCGTGCGGCTCGCGCTGCTGGAGCACCGCCACCGCCAGCAGATGAACCTCACCTGGGACACCCTGCGGGCCGCCGACAAGACGCTGCGGCGCTGGCGCGGCCAGGTGGCCGAGTGGTCGGAGTCGCCGAGCGGCCCGATGCCCGCCGACCGGGTCTCCCGGATCGAGGCCGCCTTCGACGACGACCTCGACACCCCGCTGGCGCTGCGGCTCCTGCGCGAGCTGGAGCGCGACGGCTCGATCTCCCCCGGTTCCCGCTTCGAGGCGTTCCTGCACCTCGACCAGATCCTCGCCCTGGACCTCTCCCTCGACATCGGCAGGACGGTCCGGCCGAAGCCCCTGCCCGAGGGCGCCGCCGAGCTGCTGGAGCGGCGCGCGCGGGCCCGCGACGCCAAGGACTGGGCCGCCTCCGACAGCCTCCGCGACGAGCTGGCGGCCCTCGGCGTGAAGGTCGTCGACACCCCGGAGGGCCAGACCTGGTCCTGACGGCGGTTTCACCGGGGACGAAAGCACGGGAGGGACGAAAGCGGCGGATCACTCGGAATGTCGGTCGCGACCGATAGCGTCGTGATCATGAGTGAGATCGTCGTACGACCCGGAACGATCGCGGATCTGGACGGGATCGTCGCCTGCAGCTCCGCGCTGTTCGCCGAGGACGCCGGGACCAGAGACCCGGCCCTGAACGTGAAGTGGCCCGAGGAGCACGGGCGGGCCCGTTTCGTGGACGCGCTGGACGACCCGGACCGCCTGGTGATGGTCGCCGAGGACGGCGGCCGGATCGTCGGCCACCTGACCGGGGCCCTGTCCGGGCCCACCGCGATGCGGCCGGTCACCGTGGCGACCCTGGGCAGCATGTACGTCGAGCCGCCCTACCGGGGCCGGAGGATCGGGGCCAGGCTGGTGGAGGAGTTCAGGAAGTGGGCCCGCCACCACGGTGCCCGCTACGCCGGGGTGACCGCCTACGCGAGCAACGAGGCCGCCGTCCGCTTCTACCGGACCAACGGCTTCGCCGTGCAGTCCACGGTCCTGGAGACGGTGCTGTAGGGCCGTAAGGAACGTGCCAGACCGGCACCGCAGGGCGGGTGGCGCGTGTGGGCGGCGGTGGTGCGGACGGGAAGGGGCGGGCAATAGGTGTTGAATTGCCGGGTGACATACATCGTGCCCACCGGGGCCCAACACACCATCGCGGCCGGCGGTTTCCAGGCCGTCATCACCGAACTCGGGGCGGGCCTCAGAAGCCTCACCCTGGACGGCAGGCCGCTCGTCGTCGACTTCCCCGAGGACCAGCCCCCGCTCGGCGGGGCGGGGCTGCCGCTGCTTCCCTGGCCGAACAGGGTCGAGGACGGCCGCTACACCTTCGACGGCGAGGACCGGCAGCTCGCGCTGAGCGAGCCCAAGACCGGCAACGCGATCCACGGCTTCTCGCGGACGTTCCCCTGGCGGGTCCTGTCCCATGACGACGCCTCGATCCGGCTCGGGCTGCGGCTGTTCCCGCAGCTCGGCTACCCGCACGTCCTCGACCTCTCCATCCGGTACGCCCTGGGCGCCGCCGGCCTGGAGGTCGAGGTGAGCGCGGAGAACGTCGGCGCCGGCGACGCGCCGTACGGCTTCGGAGCCCACCCCTACCTGTCCCTCGGCGCCCTCTGCGCCCTCGACGACGCCGTGCTCACGCTTCCCGCCGGCCAGTGGATCGCGGTGAACGAGCGGAAGATCCCCACCGGCCGCCACGACGTCGAGGGCACCGAGTACGACTTCAGGACCGCCCGCCCGATCGGCGGGACGGAGCTGGACACCGCGTTCACCGATCTGGAGCGCGGCCCCGACGGCCGGGTGCGGGTCACGCTGGCCGCCCCGGACGGGACCGGGGTCGAGCTGTGGGCGGGCGAGGGCGTCGAGTGGCTCCAGCTCTACACCGGCGACACCCTGCCGGAGGGCCACCGCCGCCAGGGGCTCGCGGTGGAGCCGATGACCTGCCCGCCGAACGCCTTCCGCACCGGCGAGGACGTCATCCGGCTCGCCCCCGGCGACCGCGCCGTGCACCACTGGGGGATCGGCCCGATCTGACGGCCGGCGCCCGGCCGCCGGACCGGGCCTCGTAGGAGCGGCCCGCCGGAGGCGCGGGGACTCTTTCGGGAATGAGGAGAAGGCCCCTGGTCAGGGAGGGGCCCGCCGGCTTCACGGAAAGACCCTCGGGGAAGTACCGAGGAGAGGCCCCTTGGCAGGGAGGGGCCCATCAGCGTCACGGGAAGAACCCTCAGGAGAGTTCGGCGGGGCTGACGAGGATGCCGTCCTCGTCGCTGTAGAGCCAGGCTCCGGGGGTGAAGACGACCTCGCCGAAGGTGACCGGCACGTCGAGCTCGCCGGTGCCCTCCTTGGCGCTCTTGGCCGGGTTCGAGCCGAGCGCCTTGACCCCCAGGTCCAGTCCCGCGAGGGCGGCCGTGTCGCGGACGGCGCCGTTGACGACGACGCCGGACCAGCCGGATGAGACGGCGGAGGCGGCGATGACGTCGCCCATCAGTGCGGTGCGCAGGGACCCCGCGCCGTCCACGACCAGCACGCGCCCCTCGCCCGGGGTGGCCAGGACCCGCTTGACGAGAGCGTTGTCCTCCAGGCAGCGGACGGTCGCGATCGGCCCGGCGAACCGGGGGCTCGGGCCGTAGGAGCGGAACTGGGTCAGGCAGCTCGCGACCGCCGAGCCGTGGGCGTCGACCAGGTCGGCCGTGGAAAGTCTCATGCGTGCATCTTCGCCCTGACCCCGACGCCGACACCACGGGGGTGCTGCCACACTTGCGGGAGCATGTCGCGTAGGAGGTTTTTGTGAGGTTCCGCCCGTATGCCTGGCTGCCCCGTCCGCTCAAGTGGCTGGCACGGGTGCTCACCGTTTTCCTGGTGCTCGGGCTGCTGCTCGCCGGAGCGGGCGTGTGGAGCGTGCGGGCGTCCTTCCCGCAGCTCGAAGGCGAGCTCAAGGTAAGTGGCTTAAAGGGAAAAGTCACCGTTTATCGCGATAAGACGGGTATCCCGCACATCTACGCGGACTCTCCCGGCGACCTGTTCCTGGCGCAGGGCTACGTGCACGCCCAGGACCGCTTCTTCGAGATGGACTTCCGCCGCCACGTGACCGCCGGGCGGCTGTCGGAGATGTTCGGCTCGGCGACGCTGACCGAGGACAGGGTCATCCGGACCATGGGCTGGCGGAAGGTGGCCGAGAAGGAGCTGCCCCTGCTCGACGAGCGGACCCGGCGCTACCTGGACTCCTACGCCGCCGGGGTGAACGCCTGGATGGGGCGGAACGACGGTTTCGCCGACCGGAGCCTGGAGTACGTGCTGCTGCGGGCGACCAGCCCGGACTACCGGCCCGAGCCGTGGACCCCGGTCGACTCGCTGGCCTGGCTCAAGGCGATGGCCTGGGACCTGCGCTCCAACATGGCCGACGAGATCGGCCGGGCGCTCGCGGCGAGCAAACTGCCGCGCGGCCGGGTGGAGCAGCTCTGGCCCGGCTACCCGTACGACACCCACCAGCCGATCGTCACCCGGGGCTCGGTCGGCGAGCGCGGGTTCGACCAGAGCCAGGAGCCCAAGAAGGTCGACACCGAGCGGTCCGGGGTGGCTCCGGCCACGAGGGCGCTGACCCGGGCCTCCGAGGCCGTCCTCGCGGTGCCGAGCCTGATGGGCGACCCCGCGGGCGGCCACGGCATCGGCTCGAACTCGTGGGTGGTCGGCGGCAAGCACACCGCGTCGGGCAAACCGCTGCTCTCCAACGACCCCCACCTGGGGCCGGGCATGCCCTCGGTCTGGTACCAGGCCGGGCTGCACTGCCGCGTCAAGAGCCCCGAGTGCCCGTTCGACGTCACCGGGTTCACCTTCTCCGGCGTGCCGGGCGTGGTCATCGGCCGCAACGACAAGATCGCCTGGGGCTTCACCAACCTGGGCCCGGACGTCGCCGACCTCTACCTGGAACGCGTCAAGGACGACTCGTACCTGTTCATGGGCAAATGGAAGCCGCTCACCACCAGGACCGAGACGATCAAGGTGGCCGGGGGCGCCGACGTACGGCTCAAGGTGCGCGACACCATGCACGGGCCGATCATCTCCGACGTCATGGAGAACGTCGAGAACACGCTCCCGGGCATGAAAGCGGTCTTCGAGGAGCAGGCCGACGCGGTCGCGCTCAAGTGGACGGCCCTGGAGCCCGGCAGGACCGCTGACGCGATCTTCGCGCTGAACACCGCGCAGGACTGGCAGCAGTTCAGAGGCGCGGCCGCCAGGTTCGAGGTGCCCGCGCAGAACCTGATCTACGCCGACACCGCGGGCAACATCGGCTACCAGGCCCCCGGGCGGATCCCGGTGCGGACCCGCGGCGACGGCACCTGGCCGGTGCCCGGCTGGACCGGCGAGTACGGCTGGCAGTCGACGGTCCCCTTCAACGAGCTGCCCAGCCTCTACAACCCGCCGGAGGGCTACATCGTGACCGCCAACAACGCGGTCATCGACCCCGGCCGCTATCCGTACACCCTCACCAAGGACTGGGCGTACGGGTACCGCTCCCAGCGCATCCTGGACCGCATCCGCGAGGCGGTGAAGGACGGCGGCAAGGTGGACGTGGCCGCGATGAGCGAGCTGCAGCAGGACAGCGACAACGGCCTCGCCCGGTTCCTGGTGCCCAAGCTGCTGGACGTCGAGATGGCCGGGCCCGCCAAGGACGCCCGCGAGCTGCTGCGCGAGTGGGACCGCGCGCAGGGCATGGAGTCGGGTCCCGCGATGTACTTCAACGCCGTCTGGCGGCACCTGCTCGTCGAGACCTTCAACGACGACCTCCCCGAGGGCGCCAGGTCCCAGGGCGGCGACCGCTGGTTCGAGGTCGTCCGGGTCATGCTCGACAGGCCGGACGACGCGTTCTGGAACGACACCGCCACCCCGGGCGCCGAGACCCGCGACGACATGCTGCGGCGGGCGATGGCGATGGCCTACGACGAGCTGAGCGACCTGCTCGGCCCGGACCTCAAGGACTGGCGCTGGGGTGACCTGCACTCCCTGGAACTCGTCCACCAGACCTTCGGCACCTCGGGCATCGGCCCGGTCGAGTGGCTGTTCAACCGGGGCCCGTTCCCGGTGTCCGGCAGCGACGACGCGGTCAACGCCGCCGGGTGGGACGCGCAGGACGGCTACGCGGTGAGCTGGCTGCCGTCCATGCGGATGGTGGTGGACCTGGCCGACCTGGACAAGTCCCGGTGGATCAACCTGACCGGCGCCTCCGGTCACGCGTTCCACGACAACTACTGGGACCAGGCTCCGCTGTGGGCGGGCGGCGAGACCACTCCCATGCTCGCCCGCCGGGAATCCATCGAGAAGGCGGCCACCCACACCCTGACGCTCAGCCCCTGACGCTCAGCCCCTGACGCCCGGCCCCGGCCTCCCCGGGCCGCGAGACGGACCGTTCGCGGCCCGGGGTCCCCCTCGGGCCGCTGTCAGGACGCCGGGGTACCGGCCGGGACGTCAGGGGGCGGGCTCGCCTCCGACCGCGCCGCCTCCATGCCGCCTCCATGCCACCTCCACGCCGCCTCCATCGTCGGCGCCGAGTACCGGCCGGGACGTCAGGACGTCAGGACGCGGGACTCCCCGACGGCGAGGTCCCACAGGTCGGCGCGGTCCCGCCCGGCCTCCGCCCAGGCCACCCTGGCCTCCTCCACCGGCGCGAGGAGCGACTCGCCGGACAGCACGAACGTGCCCCAGTGCATGGTCGCCATCCGGCGGGCCCCCACGTCCTGGCACGCCCGTACGGCCTGCGCGGGATCGACGTGCGCGGCCTGCATGAACCAGCGGGGCTCGAAGGCCCCCACCGGCATCAGGGCCAGGTCGATGCCTCCCGGGTAGCGGGCCCCGATCTGGGCGAAGCGCTCGCCGTACCCGGTGTCCCCGGCGAAGTAGATCGTCTGGTCGTCGGAGGCGATCACCCAGCCGCCCCACAGGGACTTGCAGGTGTCCCAGATCGACCGGCGGCTCCAGTGGTGGGCCGGGACGAAGTCGAAGCGGACACCGCCCACCCAGGTGCTCTCCCACCAGTCGAGCTCGGTGACGTCGCGGAACCCGCGCCGGGTGAACCAGGACCTGAGCCCCGCGGGCACCAGGACGGGCGTGCCGCGCGGCAGCCGCCGCACGGTCCGCGCGTCCAGGTGGTCGTAGTGGTTGTGGCTGATCACCACGGCGTCGATCCTGGGCAGGTCCGCCCACGCGACCCCGGGCGGGGTGAGCCGGGGCCGGTGGATACCGGCGATCTTCCTCGCCCAGACGGGGTCCGTGAGGATGGTGAGCCCGCCGATCTGCACCACGTACGTCGCGTGCCCCACCCAGGTGACGACCGCGTCGGTGCCCGTCGCCGGGGGAAGCCCGTCCCGGTGGACCGGGATGCGGTCCTCGTCCCCGACGCCGGGCCGGAGCGTGCCGTGCCAGGCGACCGCCAGCAGCTCCTGGAACGTCGGGATCGGCGAGGTCAGCCGGTCCTTGAAACCACCCGGCCACGACCGCCTGGGCAGGGGCTCGGGCCGCCTCGGCGGCGCCGGTCGTACGGGAGCCGTGGCCCCCGTGGAAGGCGCCGGTCGCGCGGGAGGTACCGGCGGTGCGGATCCATCGGAAAGGCCCGGGAGTCCCGGGAGTTCGGGGGGGCGGAGTGCCGCCTCGGGCCCGATGGCCCGCCGCTCGGCGGAGCGGTCCCTGACCGCCCGGCCGGCGGTCCGGCCCAGCTGCCTGAGCGCGCGTACCGGGCGCGTGTTGAAGCGGGCCGACCATCCGGAACGCCGTGGGGGCTCTTCGAGAAGGCCGTCGGGTTCCGCGGGTGCGTGGGAGGTGAGTTCTGGGTGGGACGTCTGCGACATGGGCGGCCCCCTTCGGTCATCGACAGCTCACCCCTTGTAGATCCCCCCACACAGAGATTCATTCCTTTTGCGGGGGTCTAGTGTGAAACCACCAGGGGGATTTACGGCTGTAGTTACCGTCTTCCAGGTTCGCGAGCCGCTCGAAAAGGTTCCACGAGGCCTGGTTGCCGCAGATGATCATGGAGACGGCCACCGCGACGACGTAGAGCGGGAGCATCGGCAGGCCCACGCAGCACATGTACTGGGAGGCGTGCCGGTCCTCGTGCTTGAGCAGGGAGCCGGTGAGGAAGCCCTCCGGGTGCTTGGTCAGCACCACGTTGCCCACGGTGAAGGCCGAGGCGATCGGGAACCGGAAACGGTAGCCGTACGCCAGGAGCAGCCCGTCGGGGCCCGCGGTCACCTGGGCACGGCCGACGCGTGCCAGGAGCAGGCCCAGTGGGGTGGACAGGTTGACGTAGTTGAGAGTTCGCCGTACCCGATGCAACCGCCGCATATCGGGATTGTGCGTCATCCTGGGGACGGGCGACAGTGGCTTTCCCCGGCTTTCCCCGGCTTTCCCCCTCATCCGACTCATCCGACGAGGTTGTCAGGGAGCGGGCGGGCCCGGCGGCACGGGTGGGACCTGCGGGCCGGGAGGCACGGACGGACCGGGATGGCCGGGATGGCCGAACGGGCCGGGCGGGCCCGATGGGCCGGGCGATCCGAACGGGCCGGGAGGGCCCGGCGGCACGGGCGATGATCCCTGACCGGAGCCGTAGCCGTGCGGGGTGAGCAGCCACGACCCGGCCACGGAGGCCGACGGCGAGAGCATGACCCCCGTGGCGACCGCCGCCAGCCCCCCGTAGAGGTAGAGGTAACCGGACAGGTCGTTGGCGATGACCAGGTCGCCCTCCGACCGTCCGGAGATCCAGAGCATGGTGATCAGCGCCCAGCCCGCCGCGAACGCCAGGGGCGCCGCCTTGCCGCGCGTCATCCGGCCCGCCCCGTAGGTCACCGCGAACAGCAGGGCGAGGCAGCCGATGGCGGAGACCGGGACGGGCCTGACGTACCAGGAGTGCTGGAACCCGCCGAGGACACCCAGCAGGAGCCCGAGCATGACGAGCACGGCGTTGGCCGCCACGGTGACGACCGTCTCCGAGGGTTCGCGCACGGCTGGTACCTGCTCCATCACAAGCACCGAGGCTAGTGGATCCCGGCGAAGAGGTCGTCCTCGCGGTCGTACGGCTCGCCGAGCCCTCCCGCCTCGATCGGCGCCCCGGGACCGGCGGGCCCCGGCACGCCGGAGCGGAGGATGAAGTGCTCGACCCCGAGCACCTCCTGGCCGACGTCGTTGGACAGGGCGAACCAGGGCGGGTCCACGGTGATCTGGGTGGCGTGCGCCCGCATCGCGTCGATCTTCCGGCCGATGTGGGCGCGGGCGTCGATCTCGGTGGTGACGTCCTTGTCCTCGCAGCCGAACGGCAGGTCGTCGACCGGCTCGGCGAGGAAGGGCGCGCCCCTCTCGCGCATCGCCTGCTCGGTCCGGTACATCACGGACCTGGGCAGGGCGGTGTGGTAGACCTTCGCGACCCGCCACGACCCGTCCTCACCTGACATCGGCTCGAACGCCGGGTCGGCGGCCAGCTCGACGGCCCGCCAGGCGACGCGGTGGGCCTGGATGTGGTCGGGGTGGCCGTAGAAACCGTTCTCGTCGTAGGTGACGAGCACCTGGGGCCGCACCTCGCGGACGATCCTCGCGAGCTCGCCGGCCGCCTCGTCCAGGTCGGCCTGCCAGAAGGCGTTCGCCCGGTGGTTGGAGGCGACGCCCATCATGCCGGAGTCCCTCCAGCGGCCGGGACCGCCCAGGAAGCGGTGGTCGGTGACGCCGAGCGCCGCGCAGGCCGCGGCGAGCTCCCCGACGCGGTGCTCGCCCAGGGTGTCGTCGCGGTCGGCGGCCAGGTGGGCGAGCTCCGGGGGGATGACCTCCCCCTCCTCCCCCAGGGTGCAGGTCACCAGCGTGACGTGCGCGCCCTCGGCGGCGTATTTCGCCATGGTGGCCCCGCTGCCGATCGTCTCGTCGTCCGGATGGGCGTGCACGAGCATCAGGCGCCGATCAGTCATGCGTCCGAGGGTATCGATGCCGGACATCGTGCGTGACGCCGGATTCCCGGCTCCCTCCGACCTCGAAAACAAGACACTCGATGCGGAACTGGCAAGATGGCTCGTATGAGTGAGAGCTTCCCTCGCCTGCACGCCAGGACCCGTCGATTCACCCTCGGAGTGCCGCGCGGCTTCACGATCGCCCCGGGCGGTGACCGCGTCGTGTTCCTCAGGACCAGGAGCGGCTTCGACCCGGTGACCTGCCTGTGGGAGTACGACGTCCTCAGCGGCACGGAGCGGCTGGTCGTCGATCCGCGCGCCCTGACGGCCGACGACGAGGACCTGCCGCCCGAGGAGCGGGCGCGCCGCGAGCGGAGCCGCGAGCAGGCCGGGGGCATCGTCGGGTACAGCACCGACGCGGCGGTGACCGTCGCGGCGTTCGCGCTCTCCGGCGGCCTCTACGTCGTCGACCTGAACAGCGGGCTGGTACGGCGGCTGAAGACCTCCGGCCCGGTGATCGACCCCCGGATGTCCCCCACCGGCGTCCACGTCGGCTACGTGACCGGCGGCGCGTTCCACATCCAGGACCTGGAGGACGAGGTCGACCACGCGCTGGCCCGCCCCGAGTCCCCGGAGGTGACGTACGGCCTGGCCGAGTTCATCGCCGCCGAGGAGATGGACCGCATGCGGGGCTACTGGTGGTCCCCGTCCGGCGACGCGATCCTGGTCGAGCGGGCCGACGACTCGCCGGTGCAGCGCTGGCACATCGCCGACCCGGCCAACCCGGCCCGGCCCGCCACCGAGCAGCGCTACCCCTCCGCCGGTACGGCCAACGCCGGGGTCGAGCTCTTCGTCCTCACCCTCGGCGGGGCCCGCGTCGCCGTGCCCTTCGACGACGAGTACCTCGTCAACGCCGCCTGGGACGCCCACGGCCTGTCGATCGTCACCATGACGCGCGACCAGCGGACCATGCGGCTGCTCGACGTCGACCCGGCCACCGGCGCCTCCACGGTCGTGCGCGAGGACACCGACCCCGCCTGGGTCGACGTCGTCACCGGCGTCCCCGGCCACCTGTCCGACGGCAGCCTCGTCTGGGCCGCCACCTCGGAGGGCGGCCACCGCCTGGTCGTCGGCGACTCCCCCGTCACCCCGCCCACCCTCCAGGTCCGCGAGATCCTCGACATCGACGGCGAGACCGTGCTCTTCCGGGCGAGCGGGGAGCCCACCGAGATCGCCGTCTGGGCCTACCGGAGGGGTCAGATCACCCTCGTCAGCCCGACCGAGGGCGGCGTCTACAGCGGCCACACCGCGGGCGGCACCCTGGTGATCACCGGCCAGACCCTGAGCGGCGAGGGCTCGGTCACCCGCGTCCTGCACAACGGCACGCCCCGCGGCCACATCACCTCGCACGCCGAGCGCCCCGGCCTGGACCTGCGGGTCTCCCTGATCAGGGCGGGCGAGCGCGACCTGGCCACCGCCGTCCTGCTGCCCTCCGGGCACGTGCCCGGCTCGGCGAGGCTGCCGGTCCTCATGGACCCGTACGGCGGGCCGCACGCCCAGCGCGTGCTGGCCGCGGCCGGAGCGTACCTGACCAGCCAGTGGTTCGCCGACCAGGGCTTCGCGGTGGTCGTGGCCGACGGCCGGGGCACCCCTGGGCGCGGCCCGGAGTTCGAGCGGGCCGTCCTGCACGACCTGGCCACCCCGGTCCTGGAGGACCAGATCGACGCCCTGCACGGCGCCGCCGCGCGGTTCCCCGACGACCTGGACCTGTCGCGGGTCGGCATCAGGGGCTGGTCGTTCGGCGGCTACCTCGCCGCCCTGGCCGTGCTCCGCCGCCCCGACGTGTTCCACGCGGCCGTCGCCGGGGCCCCGGTGACCGACTGGCGCCTGTACGACACCTGCTACACCGAGCGCTACCTCGGCCACCCGGACGAGGGACACTACGACTCCTCGTCCCTGTTCGCCGACGCGGAGAAGCTGGACCGGCCCCTCCTGCTGATCCACGGCCTGGCCGACGACAACGTGGTCGCCGCGCACACCCTGCGCCTGTCCTCGGCCCTGCTGGCCGAGGGCCGCCCGCACAACGTGCTGCCGCTGTCGGGGGTCACCCACATGACCCCGCAGGAGACCGTGGCGGAGAACCTGCTGCTGCTCCAGGTCGACTTCCTGAGGAAGGCGCTGTCCTGAGCTCTCCTCGGTAAGGCTCTGGCCTGAGCCTTACCGAGGACCTCAGTGGTTCTGGCCGGGAGGGTAGGGGACGGTGTAGCCCTGCTGCGGGTTGTACGCCTGCGGGGCGGCGTACCCCTGCTGAAGGTTGTGACCCTGCGGAGCGGTGTATCCCTGCTGAAGGTTGTGACCCTGCGGGGCGGCGTACCCCTGCGGGGCGTAACCCTGCTGGGGATTGTGGCCCTGCTCGGGGTAGGCCTGCGGGACCGGGTGCTGCGGGGGAGCCTGCGGAAGGCGGGCGGTCCGGCGCTCGGCGGCTCCGCAGGCGGCGCCGGCGACCATCAACGCGATGCCCCCCAGCGCGAAGACCTGTGCCCGTGGCATGTTGTTGGGGTCCTCCTCCTCCATGGCCAGCAAAAAGGCTATGCACAGCACTATGCAGCCGAAGGTGAGATAGAGGATGCGGCCTATACCCATGGGGCGAGAGTGTAGCTCCCCGGGCCGAAGCGCTTCAGGCCGCGACAGGCGCGCACTCCTGGCCATTACGGACAGCCCGCTATACCGAATCTGTCGCTTTTCACGATTTCCCGACGTGACATCCCTAACGTAAGTGCCCAAACCGGTCGTGAGTGGTCCGTACAGCCGACGGAATTCCTTGTCTTCCAGGCCAGGTTCCGGACCATGGACGCACCGGCGCGAATCCACGCTTCGCAGGGGGAGGCGCCACGGGGACGGGGGGATTCCTGCCGCCGTGGCCTTCGTCGTCTTCACGGGAGGATGCACTACTGATGATGGTTACTCGCACAAGAATCGTCGCGGGCCTCGCGGGCCTTGTCATGGCCGCCGGGACGGCGGTGGGCGCGGCGGCCCCCGCCGCGGCGGCGGCCGGTGTCACACCGTCCTTCGACGTGGTGGCGTTGGGCGACTCCTACGGATCCGGCACGGGGGCCGGGGACTACGAGCCGGGCACCGAGGGAACCTGCTACCGCAGCCGCAACTCCGCCTCCACGATCCTCGCCGAGGAGCTCCGGCAGCGCGGAACGAATGTGAAGTTCACCAACGTCATGTGCAGCGGCGCGGCCGTTCAGGACCTGCGGCAGACCTTCAAGGGAGAGCCCCCGCAACTCGACGCGCTCCGCCGGAACACCGACCTGGTGACGCTGAACATCGGCGGCAACGACATCGACTTCGCCGGATACGGCGGCGTGTGCGTCCAGGCGGACTGTACGGGCGCGCCCACCACGGCGATCCTCGACCGCATGCCCGCCCTGAAGCGGTCCGTGAGCGGCCTCCTCACCGAGATCAAGCGCCGCAGCCCCCACGCCCAGATCGTCATGACCGGGTACGGCAGGGCGGTCACCCGTGGCCAGAACGCCACCGGCATACCGCTCGACCCGATCTGCGACACCGGTGTCTTCAGCGCCGAGGAGCGCCTGGCGGGTGCGAAGGTCTCCGGCGCGCTGGACGCGACCCTGTCCAGGGCCGCGCAGGCCGCCAGGGCACGCGGGGTCGACGTCCGGTTCGTCGGCCCGCACCTGAACTCGACCACCCTGCGTCCCGAGTTCGCCGGGCACTCGCTGTGCGAGTCGACCACCCCGTTCTACCGGGGATTCGACGCCCTCGCCCCCGGCCAGGAGGGCGGCGTCGCGGTGCTGCACCTCAACCGCGGGGGCCACGCCGCCCTCGCCGCCCTCATCCAGCGCAAGGTCCCGATCCGCGCCGCACTCTGACCCGCATCACGGACAGCCGGACGGCGCGTCCCGGTGAGAGCCACGGGAAGTTCTCACCGGGACGTGCCGTGCCAGCTGCTCCACAAAGCGGCGTACGAGCCTCCCGCCGCGACCAGCTCGTCGTGGGAGCCGAGCTCGCTGATGCGGCCGTCCTCCACCACCGCGACGCGGTCGGCGTCGTGGGCCGTGTAGAGGCGGTGGGCGATGGCGATGACCGTGCGGCCGTCGAGGACGGCGGCGAGCGAGCGCTCCAGGTTGCGGGCGGCACGGGGGTCGATCAGCGAGGTGGCCTCGTCGAGGACGAGGGTGTGCGGGTCGGCCAGGACCAGCCGGGCCAGGGCCAGCTGCTGCGCCTGGGCGGCGGGGACGGGCTCGCCGCCGGAGCCGACGGCCGTGTCGAGCCCCTCGGGCAGGGCCTCGACCCACTCCCAGACGTCGACGGCCTCCAGCACCTCGCGGACCCGCGCGTCGTCGGCGTCGGGCCGGGCGATCAGCACGTTGTCGCGTACGGTGCCCCGGAAGACGTGATGCTCCTGGGTGACCAGGGCGACGTGGCCGCGCAGATCCTCCAGGGGGAGCTCGACCAGCGGGGTGCCGCCGACCGTGACCGCGCCGGTGCGGGGGCCGTGGACGCCCGCGAGCAGGCGCCCCAGCGTGGACTTGCCGGCCCCCGACGGGCCGACCATGGCGAGCCGCTCGCCCGGCCTGACCGTGAGGTCGATGCCGTGCAGCACGTCGTGGCCCTCGCGGTAGGCGTAGCGGACGCCGTCGGCCCTCAGCTCGCTGCCCTCCGGGGCGGTGGAACCGGTCTCGCGGTCGTCGGGCACCTCGGCGACGCCCAGCAGGCGGGCCATGGAGGCGCCGCCGACCTGGAGCTCGTCGATCCACATGAGCAGCCGGTCGAGCGGGTCGATGAGCTGCTGGACGTACAGCGTGGCGGTGACGACCTGGTCCAGTGTGGCCCAGCCCTGAACGTAGAAGAGGCCACCCAGGACCAGCGTCGCCACGATCGGGATCACGTAGCCGAGCTCGACCGACGGGAACCAGACCGTGCGCAGCCTCATCGTGTAGCGCTCGGCCGCCCACGACTCGGCGATGTCGGCGTCGGTGCGCCGGTGGCGCCGCCGCTGCAGGCCCAGGGCCTCCACGGCGCGGGCGCCGTTGACGGTCTCGGCCAGGCCGTCGGTCATGTCGGCGTACGCCGCGCTCTCGCGCAGGTAGCCGTCCCTGGCCCGCTTGAGATACCAGCGGGTGGAGATCCACAGGAGGGGGACGGCGAGCAGCGAGGGCAGTATGAGCAGCGGCCCGACCAGCAGCAGCGCGCCAACGGTGATCACGCAGGTGACCAGCGCGATCAGCGTCTCGGGCACGGCGTGCCGCACGGTGCGCGACAGCGAGTCGACGTCGCGCGAGGTCCGCGAGATCAGGTCGCCGGATCCGGCGCGCTCGACCGTGGACAGCGGCAGGCCGAGCACCCGCCCGACGAACTCCTCGCGCAGCTCGGCGAGGACCTTCTCGCCGAGCCTGGAGGAGGCGTAGACGGCGAACCTGACCAGCACCGCCTGGGCGACCACGAAGCCGCCGATGGCGAGCGACACCTGGGTGACGTCGACCCCGGAGCCGGTGTGGACGCCCTCGACGAGGCCGCCGAGCAGCCACGGCACCGCCAGGCCCGCGACGGCGGCCAGGGCGTGCAGGAGCAGGGCCACGGTCAGGTCTCGGGGGTACTTCAGGGTGAGCCTGCGGGCGTACGCCCGGACCTGCGCCCGGTCGGCGACGGGCAGGATCTGCCTGCTCATGACGTCTCTCCCCGGGTGACGACGGCGGTGTAACCCGGGTGGGCGGCGAGCAGCTCCCGGTGCGTGCCCTCGGCGCGCACGACGCCTCCTTCGACGTAGACGACGTGGTCGGTGCGGTCGAGCACCAGCGGGCTGGTCGTGCAGACCAGCGTGGTCTTGCCGGCGCGCGCCTTGGCGAGCCGGTCGGCGATGCGCGCCTCGCTGTGGGCGTCGACCGCGCTGGTGGGCTCGATGAGGATGAGCACCTCCGGGTCGAGGGTGAGCGCCCTGGCGAGCCGGAGCCGCTGCTGCTGGCCGCCGGAGAACTCCCGGCCCGCCTCCGCGACGCGCCCGTCGAGACCGCCGGGCAGCGCCTCGACGATGTCCTCGGCGCACGCGGCGCTCAGCGCCTGGTCGAGCTCCTCGGCCGTGGCACGGCCGGTGACGTCGAGCTCCTCCCTGAGCACCCCGGCGAACAGCTTGGCGTCGTTGTCGGCGACGAGGATCCGGCGGCGCACCTCGGAGATGGGCAGGGTCTCCAGCGCCACGTCGCCGAAGTCGACGTCGCCCTCGCTGTAGCGGCCGAGCCGGTCGGCGATGGCCGCCGCCTCCTCGGGGGCGGCCGTCGCGACGGCGGTGAGCATGCCGGGGCGCACGGCGACCCCGGAGGCCACGTCGCGCAGCAGGCCGCCCTCGGAGCGGCCGGCGCCGCCCTCCACCTCGGGCCGCAGCGAGAGGATGCGCACCACCCTGCGGGCGGCGACGTGCCCCTTGGTCAGCTTGTCGGCGGCCTCGGTGAGGGTGCGCACGGGGGCGATCAGGAAGGCGGCGTAGCCGTAGAAGGCGACGAGCTGGCCGACGCTGATCTCGCCGCGCGTCGCGAGGGTCGCGCCGAGCCAGATCACGCCGGTGACCAGCAGCCCCGGCAGCAGGACCTGCGCGCCCTCCAGCATGGACTCGACGGAGGCCACCCGCACGCCCGCGTGCCGCACCCGCTGGGACTCGGCGCCGTAGCGGTCGGCGAAGACCCTCTCGCCGCCGATGCCGCGCAGCACCCGCAGGCCGGTGACGATGTCGGCGGCGCGGGTGGAGAGGTCGCCCTGCAGGTCGCGGTGGGCGTTCTGGCGGCGGTGCAGCGGCTTGAGCATGGGGGCGACGGCGACCGCCATGAGGGGCAGGCCCACCAGGACCGCCAGGCCCAGCGGCGGCGAGCTGCCCATCAGGATGACGGTCACGACGGCGACGGCGACGAGCGCGCCGCTGCCCCGGAGCAGGATGTCGATCGCGTTGCCGATGTGGGCGATGTCGGAGTTGCCGACGCTGACCACCTCGCCGGTGGACATGCGCTTGGGCAGGGTCGCGCCCAGCCGGGTCGACTGCCTGACGGTGACCTGGACGGTCCGGTAGGCGGCGGCCAGCCAGTTGTAGACGGCCAGCCGGTGGCGCAGGACGCCCGTGACGGCCTGCGCGACCCCCAGGGCGAACACCACCCCGCCCCAGGTCGTCAGGGACGGCACGTCCTTGGCCCTGATGGCGTCGATGCCCTCGCCCATGGCGTACGGCACGAGCGCCATCGCGAGCCACCACAGGACGGCGTAGCCGATGCCGAGGGCCAGCGGGCCCCCCTGCATGCGGATCACCCACCGCAGGTATCTGGCCGGGCTGCGGGCATCGGGAACGCCGGGGTCGGCGGCAGGTAAGGAGCGCATGTCCCAGCAAGGGTTACAAACTCCGCGCTGACCAGGCAAATCATTTTCAGCCTTCCCGGCGTGTCGCCGTCAATCAGGGTTGACAAATGATTCGCGTCAACTTAGATTGACGTCATGAGTGATACGGCGCAACTGGCATCCGACGCCGGTAGCCGCGACCCGGCCGTGGGCCTGCGGGCCGTGCGGGCCCTGCGGACACTGGTCGACCGGCTGGAGGCCCTCCAGGTGGAGAACGCACGGGAGCAGGGCTGGTCCTGGCAGGAGATCGCGCACTGCCTGGAGGTCACCCGGCAGGCGGTGCACAAGAAGTACGCGGGTGGCCGAGGTTTGCTGAGACGGGAGAGATAGCGATGTTCGAACGGTTCCACCGCGAGGCCCGCCAGGCGGTGATCCTCGCTCAGGAGAACGCCCGCAAGTTGCGGCACGACATCATCGGCACCGAGCACATCCTGCTCGGCCTGCTCGGCCAGCCGGAGAGCCTCTCGGCGCGGGTGCTGGGCCGTCACGGCCTCGACCACGACGGCGCCTACCGGTCGGTCGTCCGCCTCACCCCGCAGAAGCCGGGCGACGCGCTCGACGCCGAGGCACTGGAGTCGATCGGCATCGACCTGTCGGCCATCAGGGAGAAGGTCGAGGCGGCCTTCGGGCCCGGCGCCCTGGACCGCAAGCCCCGCACCGACCGGCGGGGCCGCATGTTCGGCGACTTCCACATCCCGTTCAGCCGCCGGGCGAAGAAGACCCTGGAGCTGTCCCTGCGCGAGGCCGTCAACCTCAAGCACAACTACATCGGCGACGGCCACATCCTGCTGGGCATCATGCGCGAAGGCCAGGGGCTGGGCAGCAAGGTGCTGGCCGACGCGGGCCTCGACTTCACGAGCCTGCGCCGGGAGGTCGTCACCGAGCTGGGACAGCCCTAGGGAAAGTCCCGGCGGCCCGGAACGGAGAAGCGGGAGCCGCCCCTGCAGGGGCGGCTCCCGCTTCCGGAGACCCGCGAAAACCTGCGAGGACCTACTTGGAGGCGCGCAGGTAGTCGCGGTTCATCTGGGCGATGGTGTCCAGCGGGATGCCCTTGGGGCAGACCGCCGTGCACTCGCCGGTGTTGGTGCAACCGCCGAAGCCCTCCGCGTCCATCTGCTCGACCATGGCCAGAGCGCGGGAGTCGCGCTCGGGCTGGCCCTGCGGCAGCAGGCTCAGGTGGGTGATCTTGGCGGCGGTGAAGAGGGAGGCCGAGCCGTTCGGGCAGGCGGCGACACAGGCGCCGCAGCCGATGCAGGTGGCCGCGTCGAACGCCGAGTCGGCGTCGACCTTCTTCACCGGGATGCTGTGCGCGTCGGGCGCCGACCCCGCGGGGACGGAGACGAAGCCGCCCGCCTGGATGATGCGGTCGAACGCCGAACGGTCCACGACCAGGTCCTTCACCACCGGGAAGGGCGCGGCGCGCCACGGCTCGATGGTGATGACCGCGTTGTCCTCGAAGTGCCGCATGTGCAGCTGGCAGGTGGTGGTGGCCACCTGCTCGCCGTGCGCGACACCGTTGATGACCATGCCGCACATGCCGCAGATGCCCTCGCGGCAGTCGTGGTCGAAGGCGACCGGGTCGTCGCCCTCCAGGATCAGCCGCTCGTTGAGGACGTCGAGCATCTCCAGGAAGGACATGTCCGGAGAGACGTCCTCGACGCGGTAGGTGACCATGCGGCCCTTGTCCTCGGGGCCCCTCTGCCGCCAGACCTTGAGAGTGAGGTTCACTTGTAGCTCCGCTGGCTCATCTTGACGTACTCGTAGTCGAGATCTTCCTTGTGCAGGATCGGGCCCTGCTCCCCGTACTCCCAAGCGGCGACGTACGCGAAGTGCTCGTCGTCGCGCAGGGCCTCGCCGTCGGCGTCCTGCGACTCGGCACGGAAGTGGCCGCCGCACGACTCGGTGCGGTGCAGCGCGTCGATGCACATCAGCTCGGCCAGGTCGAAGAAGTCGGCCACCCGCCCGGCCCGCTCCAGCGCCTGGTTGAGCTCCCCGGCCTCGCCGGAGACCTTCACGTTCCTCCAGAACTCCTCGCGCAGCTCGGGGATCCGCTCCAGGGCCTTGCGCAGCGACTCCTCGGTGCGCTCCATGCCGCAGTAGTCCCACATGAGCTTGCCCAGCTCGCGGTGGTAGGAGTCGGCGGTGCGGTCACCGTCGTTCGACAGCAGCCTGGCGATCTTCTCGCGCACCGCGACCTCGGCCTCGGCCACGGCCTCCTCGTCGACCTCGCCGTACGGGCCGTTCGCGAGGTAGTCGCCGATCGTGGTCGGCAGCACGAAGTAGCCGTCGGCCAGGCCCTGCATCAGCGCGGACGCGCCGAGGCGGTTGGCGCCGTGGTCGGAGAAGTTGGCCTCGCCGATCACGAACAGGCCCGGGATCGTGGACTGCAGGTCGTAGTCCACCCACAGGCCGCCCATCGTGTAGTGGACGGCCGGGTAGATGCGCATCGGCTGGGCGTAGGGGTCCTCGCCGGTGATGCGCTCGTACATCTCGAAGAGGTTGCCGTACTTCTTCTCCACCGCGTCGCGGCCCAGGCGGCGGATCGCGTCGGCGAAGTCGAGGTAGACGCCCAGGCCGCCGGGGCCGACGCCGCGGCCCTCGTCGCAGACGTTCTTGGCGGCGCGGGAGGCGATGTCACGCGGGACCAGGTTGCCGAACGCCGGGTAGATGCGCTCCAGGTAGTAGTCGCGCTCCTCCTCGGGGATCTCCGAGGCCGGACGGGCGTCGCCCCGCTCCAGCGGCACCCACACGCGGCCGTCGTTGCGCAGCGACTCCGACATCAGGGTCAGCTTCGACTGGTAGTCGCCGCTGACCGGGATGCAGGTCGGGTGGATCTGGGTGTAGCAGGGGTTGGCGAACATCGCGCCGCGCCGGTGCGCCCGCCAGATCGCCGTGGTGTTGCACCCCTTGGCGTTGGTCGACAGGAAGAACACGTTGCCGTACCCGCCGCTGGCCAGCACGACCGCGTCGGCCAGGTGCCGCTCGATCTCGCCGGTGACCATGTCGCGGACGATGACGCCGCGCGCCCGGCCGTCGGAGACGATCAGGTCGAGCATCTCGTGGCGGGTGTGCATCTCGACGGTCCCGGCCGCGATCTGCCGCTCCAGCGCCTGGTAGGCGCCGAGCAGCAGCTGCTGGCCCGTCTGGCCCCTGGCGTAGAAGGTGCGGGAGACCTGCGCGCCGCCGAAGGAGCGGGTGTCGAGCAGGCCGCCGTACTCGCGGGCGAACGGCACGCCCTGGGCCACGGCCTGGTCGATGATGTTCACGCTGACCTGGGCGAGCCGGTAGACGTTGGACTCGCGGGCGCGGAAGTCGCCGCCCTTGACCGTGTCGTAGAACAGCCGGTAGATCGAGTCGCCGTCGCCCCGGTAGTTCTTGGCCGCGTTGATGCCGCCCTGGGCCGCGATGGAGTGCGCGCGGCGGGGCGTGTCCTGGTAGCAGAAGGACTTGACGTTGTAGCCCAGCTCGCCGAGGGTCGCGGCGGCCGAGCCGCCCGCCAGGCCCGTGCCCACGACGATGACGTTGAGCTTGCGCTTGTTGGCCGGGTTGACCAGCTTGGCGCCGAACTTGCGCTTCTCCCAGCGGTCCTCGATCGGGCCGTCGGGGGCCTTGGTGTCGCGGATCGGCGCGCCCTCTGTGTATCCCGTGGTCATGACCCGCTCACCGCTCCTCGCTCACCACGCGGAAGATCCGCTTCTTGTACGCCACCGTGTCCGTCACGCCGGACCCGGCTCACTTGATCACTCCGAACGCGACCGCGACCGGGACCGAGAGGAAGCCGACGACCAGCAGGGCCGACAGGCCCGTGGCGGCGGCCCTCAGCGAGCGGTAGCTGCGGCGGCCCGCCAGGCCGAGCGTCTGGAAGGCGCTCCACAGGCCGTGGCGCAGGTGCAGGCCGACCATGACGACCGCGAGCACGTAGAACAGGGTCACCCACCAGCGGGAGGGCGCGAAGCCCTCGACCAGGCGCTCGTACGGGGTGGCGGTGCCGCCCGCGGGGTTGACCGCGCCGAACGTCAGGTCCAGCAGGTGGTAGACCACGAACAGCACGATGACGACGCCGCCGTAGCGCATGGTGTGGACCGCGTAGCCGTTCGCCCGGGACTTGCGCCTGGCCGCGTACTTGACGGGACGGGCCTTGCGCGCCCGCCGGGCCAGGGAGATCGCCGCCCACATGTGCAGCCCGACCGCGACGACCAGTCCGATCTCGGCGACGGTCAGCAGGGTCCGGTACGGGAAGATCGGCTCGCCCAGGGTCCGCAGGAAGGCCGCGTAGGAGTTGAAGGACTCGGCGCCGAAGAAGCTCTTGAGGTTTCCGGCCATGTGGCCGACAAGGAAGAGCACCATCACGGCACCCGTGACGGCCATCACGGCCTTCTTGCCGTTGGAGGAGCTCAGGAAGCCGCCCCGCCGCCTGTGCCGTGCGGGCTTCGCGGGGACGTCCGCCGGGGGTTTCACCGACGCGGTGGCGGATCCGCGCTCAATCGTGGCAGTCACGTTTGTCACGCTAGGTAGGAGGATTTACCGGCGTCCAAGTCATCGTGGATGTGGTTTCCATAGCCTTTGGCTATTAGCTCTGCGTCCCTGCGGCTTCCGGCGACGCGAACCGGACAGGGTGCGAGCAATCTCACAACTTCTTTACGCCAATCTCACATCGTCTCCCACCCCTGCGTACGCCCCGGATCCGAGACCGGAGGGTCCGTGCGCTAGGAGCCCGAGTTCCGCCGACTCGCCCCCTCGGCGGCGCGCGTGCCAGGGGGCCGTACGCGAGGGAACCCCTACGCTAGGGAAACGTGCAGCTCCAGCAACTCGCCTACTTCGTGGCGGTCGCCGAGTCCCGGCACTTCACCCAGGCCGCCGAGGGGATGCGCGTCGCCCAGCCCTCGCTGAGCAAGCAGATCAAGGCCCTGGAGGCCGAGCTCGGCGCGCCGCTGTTCAGCCGCGCCCGGGGGAACGTCACGCTGACCCCCGCGGGTGAGGCCCTGCTGCCGCTGGCCCGCAGGATGCTGGCCGACGCCGAGACCGCCAGGAGCGAGGTCGGCGAGCTCGCGGGGCTGCGCCGGGGACGGGTCCGGCTGGGCGCGACCCCCTCGCTCTGCGCCGGGCTGCTCGCCGACGCGCTGGCCAGGTTCCACCACGCCTACCCCGGCATCGAGCTGTTCGTGGAGGAGGGCGGCTCCCGCGACCTGGTCCGCACCCTCGCCCGCGGCCAGCTCGACCTGGCGTTGATCATCATGCCGCTGCACAGCGACGACCCCGCCCTCGTCACCGAGGAGATCCTGCGGGAGAACCTCGTCGTCGCCTCCCCCTCGAACGATCACACCCACCGGCCGTACGTGCGCATCGACGAGTTGCGACGGCGGCCGATGGTGATGTTCAGGCGAGGGTACGACCTGCGGGAGGCGACGCTCAGCGCCTGCAGGCAGGCCGGGTTCGAGCCCAGGTTCGCGGTGGAGGGCGGCGAGATGGACGCCGTGCTGCGCTTCGTGGAGGCCGGGCTGGGGGTCGCGCTGGTCCCCTCGATGGTGCTGGACGGCCGCCCGGGACTGGCCGGGACGCCTCTGGCGCCTCCGGGGCTGCGCCGCACCATAGCCATCGCGCATCGCAAGGACGTCCAGCCCACCCGCGCCGCCCAGGCCTTCCGCTCGACCCTGCTCCTCTTCCTCACCGAGGCCGCCCGCGACGGCAGTCTCCCCCAGGGGCTCGATCTGATCACCGAGAGCTGAGCCGACGCTGCGGGACCGACCAGGACCGACCAGGACCGATCATGACCGAGGTGGTCGATCTGTCCCGGAAGCCGCAGCACGGCCGGTCTCCGCCGCGGCACGCGACGCGGGCGCCTGTCCCGCGCGACGGGCCGGGTTTGCGGACCCTCGCGCCGGGCAGGGGCGGCGGGCGCTCCCGACGGGCCTGCGGACAGGCCTCCGGAGGGGCGCTGTGGCGCGTTCCTGACGTGCGGAGGGTCACGATATCGACCGCGTGGATCACAGGGACTGATCAACACCCTCTAAGTCCCGGTGTCACACTATTCTACGTAGCGTCGACAGGTTCTCCCGATCCAACGAAGAGGCGTCAGTGACCGCCCCCGCCAATGACACGCTCACGCTCCTCCTCATCGAGGACGACGCGGGCGACGCCTTCCTCGTGGAGGAACTGCTCAGCGAGGCGGACAACCCACCCAAGATCATTTGGGTGCGAAGCATGGCCGAGAGCCGGGAGCGCCTCACCGAGGAGGTGCAGTGCGTGCTCGTCGACCTCTCCCTGCCCGACGCCACCGGCCTCGAGGCGCTGGAGCAGGTGCTGTCGATGGCGCCGCACGCCGCCGTGCTCGTGCTGACCGGCCTGAACGACACCCACGTCGGCGTGGAGGCCGTCGCCGCCGGAGCCCAGGACTTCCTGGTCAAACAGGATGTGGAGGCCCGCCTGCTGGCGCGGGCGATCCGCTACTCGATAGAGCGCAAGCGCGCCGACCTGGCCCAGCGCAGGCTGGTCGAGGCCGAGTTGCTCACCAAGGAGAACTCCCGCCTCGAACGCGGGCTCCTGCCGGTCCCGCTGCTGGCCCCGGGAGTCCTGGACCACCAGGCCCGCTACCTGCCGGGGCGCAGGCGCGCCCTTCTCGCCGGCGACTTCTGGGACACCGTGCAGAGCCCCGACGGCGCCGTCCACGTGGTGGTCGGCGACGTGTGCGGGCACGGCCCCGACGAGGCCGCGCTGGGGGTCGCGCTCAGGATCGCCTGGCGGACCCTGGTCCTGGCCGGGCACACCGGCAACGACCTGCTCGGCACCCTGGAGTCGGTGCTCCGCCTGGAGCGCAAGTCCGTGGAGATCTTCACCACCCTGTGCATCGTCACGATCGACCCCGCGCTCGACAGGGCGCGGATGCACGTGGTCGGGCACCCGCCGCCGCTGCTGATCCGCGACGGCGTGATCGACGTGGTGCCCGGCACCCCCTCCGGCCCCCCGCTGGGGATCTTCCAGGACGTCCGGTGGTCGGCGATCGACGTCCCGCTCGGCGACGACTGGTCGCTGCTGCTCTACACCGACGGGCTGATCGAGGCCACCGTGGGCGGCGGGCCCGACCTGCTCGGCACCGAGGGCCTGCTCAGCCTCGTCCAGGAGCAGGGCGGGATCGAGCTCGACCGCCTCATCGAACGCGTCATCGAGCTGAACCGCGACGCGCTCAGCGACGACCTGGCGACCGTGCTCATCTCTCGGAGCGGGAAACGATGACCGATCGTTCGGACCGTACAGATCACCCGGACCACTCAGATCACCCGGACCATTCAGATCACTCGGGCCACGGCCCTCGCCCCCTGTCCGCGCCCGCCCCCGCGAGGGGGTTCGGGAACCTCCCGGTGGGCCGCTGGTTCACGCTCGCCGGGGTGGGCATCGCGCTGGTCTTCATGATCTCCGCCGTCGTCACGATCAAGTCGATCGAGGAGACGCGGGAGGCCAGGGAGACGCTGGTCGACGTCGTCGACCCGGCGGCGCTGCGCCTCCTGGAGATCTCCAACGCGATGACCTCGCAGGAGAGCTCGGTCCGGGCGTACGGCAGGACCAACGAGGAGATCTCCCTCCAGGACTACCGCAACGCGATCGTCGCGGAGAACACCGCGCTGGGCGCGCTCGTAGCGCTGCTCCCCCGGATGCCGGAGCGGCAGGTGGTCGCCGCGGAGGTGGCCCGGCTGAAGGCGACGGGAGAGGCCTGGCGGCGCGACTACGCGGAGAAGGTCATCGCCTCCGTACCGACCCTGAAGACCGACGCGTCCCGGCAGAACGCCCCCATCAACGCCACCCGGTTCAACGAGGTCCGCCAGTCCCTCACCGGGCTCCAGAATCACCTGAACCGGCTGCACGAGGCCGGCGTCGTCCGGCTCGACCTCGGCTGGCAGGCCTTCTACATCGCGCTCATCGGGGTGGCCTCGGCGCTGGTCGTGGCCGGGATCGCCGCGGTGCTCATCGTGCGGTACGCCGTGCTCCGCCCGCTGGCCGAGCTGAACCAGCAGGTCCGCGCGGTCGCCCAGGGGGATTTCGACCACAAGCTCAGGGTCGAGCGCCCGGCCGAGCTCGCCGAGCTGTCCGGCCACGTCGACGCGATGCGCCGCCGCATCCTCGCCGAGTGGCGGCGGTCCTCCGAGACGCAGCGCAAGCTGGAGGACCAGACGGCGGAGCTGAGGCGCTCCAACGGCGAGCTGGAGCAGTTCGCCTACGTGGCCAGCCACGACCTGCAGGAGCCGCTGCGCAAGGTGGCCAGCTTCACCCAGATGCTGGAGCAGCGCTACGGCGACCAGCTCGACGAGCGCGCCAAGCAGTACATCGCCTTCTCCGTCGACGGCGCCAAGCGCATGCAGATGCTGATCAACGACCTGCTCGACTTCTCCCGGGTCGGCAGGATGGGCGGCGAGCGCACCAGGATCGACGCCACCGTGCCGTTCAAGGCCGCGCTGAACAACCTCGGCGCGACCATCGAGGACGCCGGGGCGACGGTGACCCACGACGACCTGCCCGAGGTGTACGGCAACCGGGCGCAGCTGACCCAGCTCTTCCAGAACCTCGTCGGCAACGCGATCAAGTTCCACTCGCAGGAACCGCCGGTGATCCACATCGGGGCGCGCCGCGACGGCGACATGTGGGAGTTCTCCTGCACCGACAACGGCATCGGCATCGACAGCAAATACACTGACCGCATCTTCCTGATTTTCCAGCGCCTGCACGGGCGGGACGTGTACGCGGGCACGGGCATCGGGCTGGCGCTCTGCAAGAAGATCGTCGAATACCACGGTGGTCACATCTGGGTCGACACCGGAAACGGCGCGAACAACGGGACTTCCGAGATCACCGGGGCCACCGAGAAAAACGGCAACACCGAGAACACCGCTATCACCGAGAACAGCGAGAACGTCGAGAAAACCGCCAAATCGGGCACGACCTTCCGCTGGACCCTTCCCACAGGAGACATGGATGAATGACCTGCGCTGGATCGACGTCCTCCTGGTCGAGGACGACCCGGGCGACGTCCTGCTGACGCGGGAGGCGTTCGAGCTCAACAAGGTCCGCAACAAGCTGCACGTGGTCAACGACGGCGAGCAGGCCATGGCCTTCCTGCGCAAGGAGGGCGACTACGCCGACATGCCCCGGCCCGACCTGATCCTGCTCGACCTCAACCTGCCCCGCAAGGACGGCAGGGAGGTGCTCCAGGACATAAAGGCCGACGAGAAGCTCCGCGGGATCCCGGTGGTCGTGCTGACCACCTCGGAGTCCGAGGAGGACATCCTGCGCAGCTACAACCTGCACGCCAACGCCTACGTCTCCAAGCCGGTCGACTTCGACCAGTTCATCAGCGTGGTCCGGCGGATCGACGACTTCTTCGTGACCGTCGTCAAGCTGCCCAACTCCAGCCAGCACTACTGACGGCCCGGCACTGCCGGCGGTTCGCCGGGGTCGCCGGCAGGGCGAGGAAAATCAGGGGTCGCCCATCCGTCGCATCCGTGCCTACGGCCTCCCGAGACCTCCCCGTGATCGTCCACCTCGTGAGATGCCGCAGGCGGGACGCCTTGGCACGCGAACGTGACAGGAATCACACCGGGTCGGTGAAATTGTGAGAGACCCCTTACACACAACCCCTGGGCTCCGTCGTAACGTATCCCCCACCAACATGCGCGCGCACGTGTGAGCCGGCGCGACGAGGCGCCGGACGCGCGGCACAACTGAAACAACCCGGACCCCTGGGCGAGCGGGGTCCGTGGGAGGTGGAGAGGTCTCGATGACCCAGACAACGGCCGAGAGCCCGGCCAGAAGGCAACGTGCGCAGATCAAGGAGCGCACTCTGCGGACCGACCAGTGGTGGCGCTATCCGCTGGTCACTTTCATCATTTTCACGGCATTCCTCGTCTACGCCACGTGGGCGATCTTTGATACAAGCTACTTCGTATCGCCGTACCACGCGCCGTTCGCGTCGCCCTGTCTGGCGACGAGCTGTCCGCCGGACGCGCGGCTGTTCGGCCTCGCCCCCTTCGGCGACTGGTACACCCTGCCCCCCGGCCTGCTGATCCTCGGCCTGCCCGCGGGGTTCCGCTTCACGTGTTACTACTACCGCAAGGCCTACTACCGGGGGTTCTGGCTCTCGCCCCCGGCCTGCGGGGTGAACGAGCCGCACAAGAAGTACTCCGGTGAGTCGCGGTTCCCGCTGATCCTGCAGAACGTCCACCGCTACTTCTTCTACGCGGCGATCCTCATCGGGCTCGTCCTGGCGTACGACGCGGTGAAGGCGCTGATCGAGAGGCCGGCCGGTCTGGGCACCTGGATCCTGATCGCCAACGCGGTCCTGATCAACCTGTACACGCTGTCGTGCCACTCCTGCCGGCACATCACGGCCGGGCGCCTGAACCACTTCTCCAAGCACCCGATCCGTTACCGGGCCTGGGGATTCGTCTCCAAGCTCAACGCCAGGCACTCGCAGCTCGCGCTGATCTCCATGTTCTCCGTCATGGGCGCCGACCTGTACGTGCGCCTGGTCGCCAAGGGCATCATCGCCTTCTCGTTCGCATAAGGATCTCCTGTGGAAATCGAGCGTCACGAATACGACGTCGTCGTCATCGGCGCCGGCGGTGCGGGTCTGCGGGCGGCCATCGAAGCCCGCCAGCAGGGCAAGCGGACGGCGATCGTCTGCAAGTCGCTGTTCGGCAAGGCGCACACGGTCATGGCCGAGGGCGGCGCGGCGGCCGCCATGGGCAACGTCAACAGCGACGACAACTGGATGGTGCACTTCCGCGACACCATGCGCGGCGGCAAGTTCCTCAACAACTGGAGGATGGCCGAGCTGCACGCCAAGGAGGCCCCCGACCGGGTCTGGGAGCTGGAGGCGTGGGGCGCGCTGTTCGACCGCACCAAGGACGGCAAGATCAGCCAGCGCAACTTCGGCGGGCACGAGTACCCCCGGCTGGCCCACGTCGGTGACCGCACCGGCCTGGAGCTGATCCGCACCCTGCAGCAGCGGGTGGTCGCGCTCCAGCAGGAGGACGAGAAGCTCCACGGCGACGCCGAGGCGTACATCAAGGTCTTCCAGGAGTGCACGGTGACCCGCCTGCTCAAGGAGACGGGTCCCGGCGGGAGCGGCGCGATCTCCGGGGCCTTCGGCTACTGGCGGGAGAACGGGAAGCTCATCCTGTTCGACGCCCCCGCGATCGTGCTGGCCACCGGCGGCATCGGCAAGTCGTACGTGGTCACGTCCAACTCGTGGGAGTACACCGGCGACGGCCACGCGCTGGCCCTGCTGGCCGGCGCGAAGCTGATCAACATGGAGTTCATCCAGTTCCATCCCACCGGGATGGTCTGGCCGCCCTCCGTACGGGGCATCCTCGTCACCGAGTCCGTCCGCGGCGACGGCGGGGTGCTGAGGAACTCCGAGGGCAAGCGCTTCATGTTCGACTACATCCCCGAGGTGTTCAAGGACAAGTACGCCACCACCGAGGAGGAGGGCGACCGCTGGTACACCGACCAGGCCAACAACCGCCGCCCTCCGGAGCTGCTCCCCCGCGACGAGGTCGCGCGGGCCATCAACTCCGAGGTGAAGGCGGGCCGCGGATCACCCCAGGGCGGCGTCTACCTGGACGTCTCCACCCGCCTCCCGGCCACGGAGATCATCAAGCGGCTGCCGTCGATGCACCACCAGTTCAAGGAGCTGGCCGACGTCGACATCACCAAGGAGGCGATGCAGGTCGGCCCGACCTGCCACTACATCATGGGCGGCGTCGAGGTCGACGCCGACACCGGCGCGGCGGGCGTGCCCGGCCTGTTCGCGGCCGGTGAGGTCTCCGGCGGCATGCACGGCTCCAACCGGCTGGGCGGCAACTCGCTGTCCGACCTGCTGGTGTTCGGCCGCCGCGCGGGAGCGGGAGCGGCCTCGTACGTGGACGGCCTGGCGGCCCGGCCGAAGATCTCCGAGGAGGTCGTGGCCGAGGCGAGCGCGGAGGCGCTGGCCCCGCTGGAGCGCGCGGGCGAGAACCCGTACGAGGTCCACCACGAGCTGCAGCGGACGATGAACGAGCTGGTCGGCATCATCCGCAAGGCCGAGGAGGTCTCCGAGGCGCTGGAGGCCGTGGAGAAGCTCAAGGAGCGGGCCCAGGGCGTCGGCGCGGCCGGCAGCCGCATCTACAACCCGGGCTGGCACCTCGCCCTCGACCTGCGCAACATGCTCCTGGTCTCGGAGTGCGTGGCGAAGGCGGCGCTGCTGCGCCAGGAGAGCCGCGGCGGTCACACGCGCGACGACTTCCCCGGCATGTCCGCCGAGTGGCGGACCAAGATCCTGCTCTGCGCCCTCGACGCGGACGGCTCCGGCGTCACGGTCCAGGAGCAGGTGCAGCAGCCGATGCGAGACGACCTCATCCAACTCTTCGACCGCGACGAGCTGAAGAAGTACATCACCGAGGAAGAGCTGGCCGCCTTTGACGCGCTGGCCAAGGAGTAACCATGAGTTACAAGGCGAAGTTCCGCGTGTGGCGGGGCGAGGGCGGCGAGGGCAAGCTCGAGGACTTCACGGTCGAGGTGAACGAGGGCGAGGTCGTCCTCGACATCATCCACAGGCTCCAGGCCACCCAGGCCCCCGACCTCGCCGTTCGCTGGAACTGCAAGGCCGGCAAGTGCGGCTCGTGCTCGATGGAGATCAACGGCAAGCCGAAGCTCGGGTGCATGACCCGGATGTCCACCTTCACCGAGGAGGAGACGATCACCGTGACGCCCATGCGGACGTTCCCGGTGATCAAGGACCTGGTCACGGACGTGTCGTTCAACTACCAGAAGGCCAGGGAGATCCCGTCCTTCACCCCTCCGGCCGACGTGAAGCCGGGCGAGTTCCGCATGCAGCAGATCGACGTCGAGCGGTCCCAGGAGTTCCGCAAGTGCATCGAGTGCTTCATGTGCAACAACGTCTGTCACGTCATCCGTGACCACGAGGAGAACAAGACCAACTTCGCCGGTCCGCGCTTCCTGATGCGGATCGCCGAGCTGGACATGCACCCGTACGACGTGGCCGACCGCAAGGACTCCGCCCAGGAGGAGCACGGTCTCGGCTACTGCAACATCACCAAGTGCTGCACCGAGGTCTGCCCCGAGCACATCAAGATCACTGACAACGCGCTGATTCCCATGAAGGAGCGCGTCGTCGACCGGAAGTACGACCCGCTGGTCTGGCTGGGCAACAAGATCTTCAAGCGTCCCAGCTCGAAGACCTGATCCCTCTCACCTCTCACGACGGCGCCGCCCACGGGCTCTCCCGGGGCGGCGCCGTCGTGTTTTCCCGTTGTTTCCTCGGCCCGCGCTTTCCTCGGGCCGTGCTTTCCTTAGGCCGTGCTTTCCTCAGGCCGTGCTTTCCTCGGGCCGCCGGCTCCCCGTGACCGCACCGCTTCCCGCTTCGCCCGTGAAAGGGCCGTGGAGACCGCTCCGGGGCGGCCGGGATCGTTCGGGGACGGCTTCCGGGGCAGCCGGGACGAGCGGGTAAGAGGCCGCTCAGGTGGAACGGCGGAAGAGGCCCGCTCAGGTGGAACGGCGGAAGAGGCCGCGCTTCTTCTTGCCGGAGTCCTGGCCGGGGAGCGGGTAGACCGCCGTCGGGGTCGGCTCGGCGGAAGGCCGCTCGCCTCCGGCCGGCCCGTCGCCGGAACCCGTCTCACCGGGGCCCTGGGCGGGACCACCCTGCGGCTCGGGTCCGAAGGACTTGTCCCCCGCGGGACGCTCCTGGCCGGACGGCGTGAAGCCGTCCTGGAGGGTCCGATCCTGTGAGAGCCCCTGGCCGGGGGCGTCCTTGGGGTCGGGGCCGGAGACGAAACCGGGACCGGAGGCCCGGAAGTCGTCCCGCGGGCCGTCGGCTCCCAGGTCGCCCCGGGCGGGCTCCTGCGGGAACGGCGCCCCGGGGAACTCCGGTGCCCCCTGCGGGAGGCGCACCTCGCCGGAATCGGGGCCGAGGCGCGGGGTGGCCTGGAAGGCGGCCGGTGAGCCGTCCTGGAGCGTCGGGCCGTAGGGCGCCTGTCCGGGCTGCACGGGCTGCGTGGGCAGCACGTGGCCGGTCTGCGGGTCGTACGGGGCACCGTGGCCGGCGACCGGCTGCTGCTCGTAGCCGGGCGCGGGCAGGTACGCCGTCGTCTGGTCGTACCCCTGGGGGTACTGCTCGGGGGCGTAGCCCTCCGGATAGACGGGGGCGTACATCTGCATGGGCACGAAGCTGATGATCGGCGCGTAGGCCGTACCGCCCTGGTAGGGGCCGGGGCCGTAACCGGGGCCGCCGGGGTAGGCCATCGGGTCCATCGGGTCGCGGCCCATCCCGCGCGGGCCCGCCCGGCGGATGGCCGCGGCGTGCGCCAGGCGGCGCAGCCTGCCCTCGAAGATCAGGACCGCGAACAGCACCAGCAACACCAGGATCAGCGCCGGGATGCCGAGCTGGCGGCTCAGCGTGGCCCCGTCGAACTCGGAACCCGCGTTGCGGATCTCGTACACGGAGGATCCCGAGGCGCTCTCGTCGAGCGTCGCGGTGTCGGACGGCGTGGGCACGGCGCTGGGGAGCGGCTGGTTCGGCTCGGGGTTGGTCGACGGGAACTGGGGCTCGTCGTTCTCCGTCGGGGTCTCCGCGGGCGGAGTCACCGGGGGCGGGGTGTTCTGGATCTGCGGCGGAGGCTGAGCGGCCTCGGTCTCCTGGGGGGGAGGAGGCGGTGCCGACGTGGACTTGCGAGGCTTCGGCGACGCCGGGACGGTGATCGTGGTGGTCACGGTCTTCTGCGGCACCGGCTTCTCCTCGGAGTCGCCGCCCTGGGGGTCCTCGGTCACCGTGACGGTGACGATCGGCGTGGGCTCCGCATCCCCCTCGCAGGGGCCCGCCGGATCGACGTCACACCCCTCGACCTGCGACGGGTTGACAGCCATCACCCTGACGGTCGCCCCGGCCGCGGAGGATCCGGTGAGCGGTGCCAGGGCGAGCAGGACGACGCCGCTGAGTCCCAGGGACATCACAACGGCGGAGACAGCCGCCCTGTGCCGTGCTCGCGTCACCGGTGCCCTCCGCGCAGTCAACCATGAACACGTCAAAGAAATACTAGTTGGGCAAAAGTAACAGTAAACCGCGTTTTACAAAACGTGTCGCGATCGACGACGGCGCTGGATCCTCCTTTGCAACCACAGGAGGCCGAGCAGCGCCCCCACCGCCGCTACTACCGCCGGGAGCCCGCGGACCCCTGTCAGCAGCGGGCTTGACTCGGCGACCGGCTGGACCTGGCCGCTCGAACCGTCGAGGTCCTGCGGGAGGGGCGCGCCCTGCGGGCGCGGATCCTGCGGGAGGGGCACCTGCGCGGCGGGGAAGGCGCCCGCCTGCGGCAGCTGGAGACCGTTCGCGAGACCGGGCATCTGGCCCGCCCCCGCCATTCCCATCGAGACCGGCGGCATCATGGGCCCCGGGGCGCCCGGCGCCCCCGCCCCGGGCTGCGCGCCCGGCACTCCCGGCTGCGCGTTCGGCATCTGCGCCCCGCCGGGAACCGGCATCTGCGGCCCGCCCGGCTGCGGGCCCACCGCCGGGTAACCCGCTCCGGGGTGGCCGGGAGGCAGGGGCCCGCCCATCGGCCCGCCCACGCCTCGCGGCGGCACGCCCGGCTGGCCCATGCCCGGCGCCATGGCCCCGATCCCCGGGTAGCCCTGGATCATCGGCCGGCCCATGCCCTGCCCCGGCACGGCGGGCTGCCCCACGGACCTTTTACCGGCCCCCGGATAGCCGGGGACCATCGGCCCGACCACGGGCCGGCGCGCCCCGGGGCGCCCGACGATCTTTCGCCCGCCTCCCGGCTGGACGGGGCCGAGCGCCTGGAGGTTCACCCCCGGCTGCGGCACCCCGGGCATCCCGGGCAGGCCGGTCATCGGCTGCCCCACCCCTGGCTGGCCGATTCCCGGCAGGCCCATCCCCGGCTGGCCGACTCCCGGCTGGCCGACTCCCGCGTGCCGGAGAGCCGACCGGCCCGCCCCCTGCCCGCGCGCACCGGACCGGCCCGCCGCCTGCCGCTGCCCGCGCGCCTTCCGCCCGGCCGCCTTGCGACCCGCCTGGGAGCCCACGGCCGAATGGTTCCTGCCGTTCTGACCCTGAAGCGCGGGGGCCGCCGGCACTCCCGCCGGCGGTACGGCGACCTGCCCCTGACCGGGCATGCCGACCCCGGCCCCGGGCACGACGCCCGGGGTCGCGGCGCCGTCGGAAAGCCGGGCCCCCTCCGGAAGGCTCGTCCCCTCCGGCGGGAAACCGGGGGCGCCCGGACCCGCGGGACGGCCGGGAGCGGCGGCCACGCCCGGAACCCGTGCGGGGGCGGGAGCGGCCACGGAGGACCCGGCCTCCTGGTGCCCGCCCGGCGAGGTGACCCGCGTCTCGTGGGAGGCCGCCGGGCCTCCCGTCGCCCCCGCGCCCCCGGGAAGCGCACGCGCCGGCGGGTTCACCGGAGCGCCGGCCCTCGGCGGAGCGCCCGGTCCGGCGGGAAGCGCGGAGGCAGCCGGGCCCGGAAGCGCGGCGGTGCCGCCCGTCTCCGTACCCGCCGCGCCCGACCGTGGGGCCGGGGCGACGAACGCCTTTCCGAGAAGATCGGACAGGAACTCCGACGTGCGCCGCTCGGCCCTTCGCGCCGCCACGGCCTCCGGGGTCTCCGGTGCGGCCAAAGGAGTCCCCTCGGCCCCCTCCCGGGCGTCCGGCGCGACCTGAGGAGCGCTCTCGGCCTCCGGGCCGCCCGGTGCGGCCAAAGGAGCGCCCTCGGCGTCCTCGGTCGCCTGGGGCACCCTGAGGACCATGCTGGCGGCACCTGGCGCCCCGACCCCGCGGGCGCCCGCGGACCTGTCCTCCCTCGCGGCGCGGGCGTGCTCCAGCGTCTCCGGCCCTCCGACGACGCCCCTGTCCGGCCGCATCGCCGCGTCCGTGCTCCTGATCGTGCTCTGGGCCTGCTGCCTCACCGTCTCGCCGCCGGGCCCGCTCATCCGGGCCATCGCGGTCACCGTGACGTCCTGCGGGCGCTCAGGTACGGCGAGCAGCACGTCGACGGTGCCGCCCCGGGCGGGCAGGGCGCCGACCACGCACACCCCCGCCCCCCTGGGAACGGGTACCGAGGACCTGGTCTCCTGCGGGCACTCGATGCCCGCGAGCGCCTCGGCGGGGGTCGTCAGGACCGCCAGCCGCGCGTCGGAGCCCGGTCCCTGCAGGCGGATGCGGAAGCGGATCGCCCGGTCGGCCCGGCTTCCCGGCGCCCACGCGCCGGGGTCGGCCGCGGCCAGGTCGAGTGGCAGCACGGCCGGCTCGTCCATCTGGACGGCGTACACCCCCGAGGATCCGAGGATGAGCACCCCCGCTCCAACAGCGGACACTAACCCAGTACCACGCCACCATACGGTCACCGCATATCTCCGTTCCCCGGGTACGGACACGCGACATCGCCACGTCCAGTAGCAGTTATGTCACGTTGCGGAGTCGATCAATCCTTATTGAACCGACCTTGCCCATCGTTGAGACGACCTTGTACCGCCCGGACGATTGGAAGGTCCGCGGGGAGCCACGCCACGTCGTAGAGCTCGTCCTCGGTCAGCCAGCGCAGGTCCAGATGCTCCCTCGCCTCGGGCTTGCCCTCGGCCACCACGGCGAGCCAGACCCGCAGGACGTAGCCGCCGGCGAGCGCCCAGTCGCCGCCGACACGCTCGCCCACCTCGATCAGCACGCCGAGTTCCTCCTGGCACTCCCTGACCAGTGCCGTGTGCTCGTCCTCGCCGGGATCGACCTTCCCCCCGGGAAGCTCCCACCCTCCGGCCAGCTCGGGAGGGTCGGCACGCTGGGCGGCGAGCAGTCTCCCGTCACCGTCGACGATGGCGGCGCCCACAACGACCTTTTCCATGGCTCCCGATTCTGTCAGCCCTGCTCCCGCGCCTTGAGCTGCGCGAGGATCTGGGGATGTTGCAGCGGCCGGGTGAACCCCACGATCCCGGTGCGTTCCCGGTAGGTGGTGACCTTGATCGGCCCGCACAGCCGGCATCTCGCCTCGACCATCTTGCCCGGAGAGACCACCATTCCCACGTGCCCGGGACGGTCTGGGCCGGTTCCTGGCCCGGAGTTGAAGAAGACGAGGTCCCCCGCCCGCTCCTCCCCCTCGGGAACCTCGATGCCGAACGGCCACTGCCCGAACGTGGTGCGCGGGATGGTCAGGCCGACGCTGCGGTAGGCCATGTAGATGATCCCCGAGCAGTCGTAGCCGGCGGGGCCCGTGCCGCCCCAGATGTAGGGCTTGCCGCGCTGGGCCAGCGCGTACTGCAGGATCGCGGCCACCGTGCTCGTCGGCGCCGCCTCCAGCATGGGCTCGTCGCAGCTCTCGTCCGCCTCGGGCGGGGTGGTGACCTCGCCGTCCTTGGCGTACTTGCCGGCGATCTCCATGACCTGGTCGACGTACCACCAGGCACGGTTGTAGACGAACAGCGAACGCCGCACCTCCTCCGGCGCGCCGTTCCGCTTCAGCATCTTCGCCGCGCCTAGGATGGCGTCCGCCGGGTTGTACACGTCGGCCCAGCCGTCTCCGTCGCCGTCGGAGGCGTAGCCGTTGAACTTGGACGGGATCTTGATCTTGGCCTTGCCGCCCCACGTGCTGATGAGAAACTGCATCGGCCCGGCGGCGCCCGCGTAGTTGGTGCCGCTCCGCACACCGGGGAGCGTGGAGCGGCCGTGGTTGGTCTCGCGCTTGCCGACCCCGGCGAGCACGTTCCACTGCACGCCGACCTTCCGGCCGTGCTCGCGGTACAGCTTCAGATACTCCTCGGGGATGTCCGACGTCGCGGTCTCCGACTGGTCGTCCGCCTGCCCGCCCTCCTCGCAGTCGGGCTGCTGCGTCTCCCCGGTGACCGAGGGGAAGGACGGGAAACTGCTGATCATCATCATCGGCGCCATGATCAGCGTGACCAGGCAGAGCGCGGCGACTCCGAGGATCAGCGCGAGCCGGAGGTTCTTGTTATCCCTCATCCACCCTCGCCGTCCGTCCCTCCGAGTCCGTACACGACCTCGCCACCCGCTCCGCCACGCCCGTGCGCGACCCCGCCACGCCCGTGCGCGACCCCGCCGCTCATCCGGTCGCGCCGGTCTCGGAGGGCTGCTCGTCCCCCTCCTGGCCGGAGTCGGCCGGCTGGAGGTCGTGGACCCGCCATTCGGCGCCGACCTGGATGAGGGTGACGGCGTACTCCGCGGTCCGCTCGTTCACCCCGCTCCTGGCCGTGACGTTCTGGGTGCCGACGACCACGAAGACCACCGAGGCGCTGTCGATCTGCCGGATCTCCTTCACCCGCGCCGACCCGACGGAGACGACCTCGTCGGCCCTGTTCGTCTCGACGGTGCCCGGCGAGGTGACGGTCCGCAGCAGCGCCCCCGAGAACTCCGCCGTGACGTATCCCTTGAGGCGGTCGCCGTAGACCGCCGGGTCCTCGTCGTAGCTGAAGGTGCCGTACTCGGCGGTGAACCGCTGCGCGTAGTCGGCGGCCGCGGCCAGTTCCTGCTTGGTCATCGGCAGGTAGGAGTAGACGTCGAAGGGCGCGTTGCTGGCCGTCGCCGCCGGACGCGCCGGCTCCGCGGCCGGTTCCCGCCCTGACGCCACGGTACGGGTGACGCCCGCCGGTTCCGCCCGGGTCTCCGGCCCCGTGCCGGTGTCGGGCCACATGGTCAGGTAGACGCCGACGGCGGCGAGTATCACGACCAGCACCGCGAAGACGGTCCCCCGCCGGCTGCCTCCCTCGATCATTGTCAGTCCTTGTCGCGATTGGACGGGCGCAGCCAGAACGGCGGCGGCTCACCGGCCTCCCCGCCGCGCTCCGCCCGCCTGGTGATCCAGAGCGGGGGCGCCTCGGACGACCTGCCCCCGGAGTCGCGGTTCCGCGAACCGCCGGAACCCCGGGAGGAGCCACCCCCGCCGAAGATGCTCCCGCCGGAACCTCCCGAACCGCCGGAGCCCGAGGAACCCCGCGAGGAGCCGCCGCCGTTACGCGACCCCGAGCCGGAGCCACCCCGCGAGGAGCCCCGAGAGGAGCCACCCCCGCCGAAGATGCTCGTGCCCGGACGGCCACCACCGGAGGAGCCGGAAGAACCGGAGGAACCCGAGGACCTGCCCGACGAGGGCGCCGAGGGCCTGACCGCCGGGGCGCCGGACGACCTGCCCGCCGAGGGCGCCGAGGAGCCGCCGCCCGAACCCCCCTGCGGGGCCCAGCCACCGGAACGGCCGCCGAACCAGCCGCCCGAACCTCCCGAACCCCCGGAGCCCGAACCTCCCGAGCCGCCAGACCCGCGCCCGGAGGAGCCTCCGGACCTGGTGGGGGGAGCGCCGCCTCCCGTACCGGCCCCGGAGAGGTTGAGCGGCGGCGCCGCGCCGGGGCGGGCCGCGGTGACCGGCCTGCCGGTGCCCCTGCGCCGCCCGGCCGCCTGGGAGTCGGTGTCGAGCGGCGCCGGTTGCGCGCCGACCGGGACCCGCGTGCCCGACGGCGTGCCGGGCGTGGCACCGCCGTCCTCGCCGCGGACCTTGCCCTGGGCGACCGCGGCCGCCGCCGCGCCGACGGAGACCCCGCCGGCCATCGCGGCCGCCTGCAGCATCGGCTCGGCCTTGCGCATGCCCCACCGGCCCGCCCTCGCCGCCGCGACCGGCGGCAGCACGGACGCGGCCCGCTGCAGGGTCGGCGCGGTCGCCGCGTCGCCGAGCATCCGGGTGGTGAGCGTGTGCCCGTCCATGGAGGAGAACAGGTGCTGGAACGGCCGCCGGTAGAAGAACACCGCGATCGTCAGGATCGCCATGAACATGACCTGCATGCCCCACGGCATCGCCGTGGAGATGATCAGGGCGTAGCCGTACACGAGCACGCCGAGCACGAGGGCGAGCACGGCCTGTCTGAGCAGGGTGCCTATCAGCATCTCCACCCAGCGCATGGCGATGATCCGCCCGGAGCCCGGATGGACGCCGATCAGCAGGAAGACCGGCGCGAGGATCAGCAGCAGCAGGAACCCGACCTTGAGGACCAGCAGCGAGACCGCCACCAGGAAGATCAGCAACCCGGCGACCACCGCGGCCATGAGGGCGCCGATCGCGACCCCCAGGCGGCTCGTCCAGTCCTTGCCCTGGAACAGGGGGAAGACGGGCGTGGTCTGCAGCTTGTCGGCGATCTCCGTCTCGTACCTCGCCTGGTGGGAGTTCGCCTCCGGCATCTGCTCGGCCTTCATCTCGGCCGCGTCGATCGTCTGGATCTCCAGCAGCTTCGCGCCGAACACCTTGATGATGGGGGCGTCGGCGTCGGCCGTGCCGAACTGGCCCATCAGCCACGGCTTGCAGACCAGGGTGGACCAGAGCGCGTCGGAGTTCTGCTCGACGCCGGGCACGCCGCTCTGGCCGTACCCACCGCTCTGGACCTGCGGGTTGGTGTCGCCCTTGGCCGGCAGGCAGGACGTCCCGCCCGCGCCGGGCAGCCCGGAGAAGGCGGAGTTGACCACCTCGCCGGTCTTGTCGGTGACGACCTTGCCCAGCCCGGTGAGGTCGCCGGGGCGGCTGAAGAACCAGACCGCCACCGTGACCGCGAGGACCATCCAGATGACGCCCTCGGCGGTGGTGGTGGCGCGTTTGCGGATCAGCCCGTACCAGGCCAGCCAGATGGCGCCGAGGATCACCAGCGGCCGCAGGTACGGCCAGTACATGGCGTCGGCCAGGCGGACCACCATGTCGTCGACGACGTTCTTGATCGATTCCAGCGGGCCCTCGGTGGCCGCCGCCTGGTAGGTCGTGATGGTCAGCCGGTCCAGCGCCTTGGCCCACAGGAAGACCGTGTTGGCCATCGCGTTGCCCATCACCGCCGCAATGTCGTCGCAGCCGAGCAGGTGGGTGTGCCAGAACTGGCCGCTCATGCCGTACGTCGCGTAGTTGCCCTGGACCGCCGGGGGCTGCGCCGCCGGGGCGCCCGGCTGGGCGGCGTCGGGGAGCGGCGGCTGGATCAGGCCGTCGACGCCTCCGGCGACCATGTCCGGGGACAGGTCGGGCGACATGTCGCAGGGAGCCGCGGCGACGGCCGTGGACGTGTCGTCGGGGAACACCAGCGGCAGCGCGAGGAAGGCGGCCAGCGCCACCAGCCCGATGGCGACCCGCCTGCCGAGCCGTCCCCTGCGGGAGGCCCTCTCGCGGGAACCTCGCGCCTCGCGAAGCCCGCCCAACCCTCGCAGCCCGCGAAGACCCTTCGGCCCCTTGGGGGACCGTCTCTCACGAGAGCCCTCACGCCCCTTGCGGGAGCCTTTCATGACCGCACCTCCAGCGCCGCAGCCCCCGGCCTACCGACTCTGTCGCCCCCAGGAAGATCATGCACTTTCTCGTCGGGTTTGTCGTGGGTCGGATTCGTGTCCAGCCAGCGCAGCAGCTCGTCCGAGATCAGGTCCACCCCGATACGGCCCGCGCGACCGTCCAGATCCCGGAAGACGCATTCGCCGTTGCCGAGCGAGCGCAGCACCGCCTTGTGCTCCTCCGACGGTTCGACCCCGAGCAGCGCCATCACGTGCTCCACCTCGACGCGTTCCGTGGAGCGGAACGCGAAGACCGACGACAGGCAGTTGGTCACCTGCTCGCTCAGCAGGTCTCCGGCGTTCTGCGAGACCAGGACCAGCGCCGTGTTGCGGGAACGGCCCATCCGGCTGACCTCGGGCACCAGCTTGGCTCCCTCGGGGGTGGAGGTGATCGCCCACGCCTCGTCCAGGAAGATCGCCTTGGGCGTCCGCCGGTCCAGGCCGTTCATCAGACCTCGCGCGAACTGCGCGACGAGGTAGAGCAGCGCCACCGACAGCCTCTGCTCGTACGAGTAGTCGTCGCGGCCGGTGGAGGCGTCGGGCAGCGTCAGGCCGCCCAGGGTGAAGACCGTCGTCCAGCCCTCGGTGTCGATCTGGTCGCCGCCCGAGGGGTCGAAGCAGAGCCTGGCCAGATGCATGTCCGACATGGAGCGGAGCACCGCGCCCAGGTTCTTGGAGGCGGCGTCCTCGGTCCGCTCCAGGAAGTCGACGACCTTGCCCAGCGACGGGTCCTCGGCGTTGGACACCGCCGCGACCGCCTGGATCATCGCCGACTCGCGCTCCTCCGACATGCGGGGCAGCAGCAGGCGCAGGGTCTCGGTGGCCATCGTCTTCTTGGCCGCCAGGTCGTCGCCGAACGAGAACGGGTCGAGCAGGCCGGGGGCCGCCGACCCCAGCGGGATGATCCGCGCCTTCCTGCCCCGCTTGCGCAGCAGCTGCACCAGCGAGTCGGCGTCGCCCTTGGGGTCGATGACCGCGACCGTCACCCCGCGCAGCGCCATCTGGTAGATCATCAGCAGCGCCAGCGTGGTCTTGCCGCCGCCGGGCTCGCCGGTGATGGCGATGGCCGTCGGCCGGTTGCGCGTCGCCGCCACCAGCGGGTCGAAGTGCACGATGCTGCGGGCCCGGCCCAGGGTCTCCCCGACGTACGGGCCCATCCAGCCCGAGGCGCTCTCGTCGACCCGGTCGCCCAGGTCGACGGTGGCGGTGGCCATGCCGCCCGCGATGGTGCGCAGCGGCTGCCGCTGCGCGTAGGCGTTGACCCGGACCCGCTCTCCCGGCAGCGTCTCGCAGAACAGCGAGAACTGGTCGCCGGTGGAGTTGACGATGTCGATGCCCATGTCGCGGTAGTGCTCCACGACCGCCTCGACCCGCTGCACGCAGATCTCCTCGGTCGGGGCCGACACGATGAGGCGGTGCCAGCCGTACACGAACGGCAGGCGCTCCTTGGTGATGCCGTGCTCCAGCATCCGGGCCGCGTCGATCTGCTCGGCCAGGGCCAGCGGCGCCTCCGCGCCCGCCTCCCGGATGTGGATGTCCATGTCGCGGGCGTGGGCGAGCTTGCGCGCCACGTCCTTGCTCGCCTTGACCGGCGGGATCAGCCGCATCCTCGAACTGATCTCCACGGGGAAGGGCAGCTGGTCGGCGAAGTGCATCCAGGGCTCGCCGTCGGGGAAGGGCATGAGGTCGGGGAAGCGGGCGAAGGACATGTGCGCCACGTAGGAGTCGCCCTGCGGCTGCTCGATGCGCAGCAGCGCCCTGCCGTTGTGGATCTGTCCCTCGACGAGGGACTCGATCTCGCCCTGCCCCCACCTGCGCTTGGGGCTGGCCGAGGCCGGGGGGTCGCCGAGCGATCCGGTCGTGGCGTGCTGGAAGAGCCAGGCGAGCTCGACGGAGGTGGCGTGCCTGGCGTACAGGGCGCTGGCCGACAGCGCCCTGCCCAGCCGTTCCGCCTGCTCGGACCACTTGGCGATCTCCGCCTTGGGGACGTGGTCGTCCTCGATGCCCAGTGCCTTCTCGCTGCGCTGGTAGAAGCCGAAGAGCTGTGAGAGGACCCCGGTGCCCAGCTGCCGCCCGCGCGTTCCGAGCCGTACGCCGAGGTAGACCTCCTTGGTCCAGAAGTCCTTGGCCCAGACGTGGCGGTACATGTCCTCCAGGTAGTCGCGCCAGCCCGGCCCCTCGTCGGAGGTCGCGTTCAGCGCCATCGCCCACTCGGCCGCGGGGTAGGTGCGGTGCGCCACGCGCAGGTGCACCTCGGCGTCGGGCATGCGGATGGCGGCAAGCGCGATCGTGATGTTGGTGGCCAGCGCCTCCCGCTCCTCGGGAGTGATGAACTCGTAGCTCACGGTGGGGAGCCTGAAATAGGCCCAGACCGACGAGTCGGTCAGCAGGATCCGGTCGTCGAAGTATCGGACGGCCAGGCGGCTGCGGGTCCGGGAGGCGCGGCTCACAGCCCCTCCCCCACCGCTCGCGCGGCCCCGCGGCGCCCGCGGTCTCCGGACCCCTCGCCGACCCGGATCCCGCCGCACCCGCTCACCCGCGCCTCGCCCGCGCGCGTCCTCCCGAAGCAGACCGCGTCGACCTGATCCGGCCCGCTCACCCGCGTCCGGCCCGGCCCGTTCGCCCACACCTCGTACGACCCGTTCACCCGCGCCCGGTCCGGCCCGCTCGCCCGGACTCCGGCCTGCCCGCTCACCACCTGCACCTCGTCTCGCCCGTTCACCACATCTCCTCGCGCCCGGGGGATCACTGGGCTAGTTCCTCCTCGCTGGGTCGACCCGCCTGAACCGTTCCGAAGCCCGCCACGACGACACCGGCCAGGGCGAGGTACGCCCGGCGGCCGGGTGCCCTCAGGTGGGAGGGTTCCACCCGATCGGCCCTGCCGGGGGCCAGCGCGTCCTCCCAGGGGACCCGGACGATCGCCCGGCACCTGCCCCGCGCGACCGCCTCCGCCTGCTCCACGTCGGCCATGCTGCGGCGGCTCACCCCGTTGACGACCATGACCGCCCGGTGGCGCAGGTCGGCGCAGCCGTGCCCGTCGAGCCACTCGTAGGTCATGGCCACCGCGTCCGGCCCGTCCTCGCTGGCCGGGACGACGAGGACGAGCTGATCGGCGTAGGGGAGGACCCGCGCGGCCAGGGCCGCGGCGGGGTCCACGACGATCGTCTTGTAGTGCCGGTCGAGCATGTCCATCGCCTGTCCGAGCCGCCGGTCGGAGAAGAGCGTGCGGTCGGACAGGCGCTGCTCGGCCCCGGCGTCGCTGTCTCCGGCGAGGACCTCCAGCCCCGAGGCGCAGCGGCTGGTGTAGGCGCGCATGCCGAGGTATCCCTGGACGTTGTCGAGCCCGGAGAGCAGCGAGCTCAGGGTCTCGGGCGACTCGCCCTGGACCCGGCTGGACAGGGCGTGGGAGCCGGTGCTGGCGTCGACCGCGAGGATCCGGTCCTCACGGTAGCGGGCGAGGGTGTGGCCGAGCATGAGCGCGGTCGTGGTCTGGCCGGCGCCGCCGGTGCATCCCAGGACCACCACCCGCCGGCTGCCGCTGAACACCGCCCTGGCCCGCGCCTCGTCGATCTCCGAGCCGTCCGTACGGCCGCCGCCGCCGGGTCCTATCACCACCTGGGCCAGCCGCCGCCAGCCGCCCGAGGAGTCACGGCCGACCACCGACTCCACCCGGCGGACCCTGGTCTCCGCCTCGCCGCGCGAGGAACCGGTCACCGGCACCGCGGGTGTGACCGGATCCGCCGTGGCCGATCCCGACGGGACCGCGCGGATCGACATGCCGCTTCCCTGCGCACCCGGCTGGACGCCGGTGCCCGCCGGGCTTCCGGGCCCTGCCTGCGCGCCCGGGTCTCTCTCCGGCGGCCACGCCTGCGACGTGCCGGACGGCCTGCCGATCGGCGCGGGCTGCCCCTTGCGGTGCTGGCGCCGCGCGCTCTCCTCGTCCGGCCTGTCCTGCGGGAGCTCGGCCGCCTCCGCGGCGCGGCGCCCGGTCGGCGCCGGTCCGACGAACTTCGGCACGAAGGACGGGACGGCCGGGACGGCCGGCTTGCGGGCGGGGTCGGGCACGACGGCCGGCCGCTCGGCGGGCACCGCACGGGCCGCGGCGGGCCTCTCCACCCGGGGCGGCTCGGGAACCGAGGGCTGCGGCACGGCCGGGGCCTCGGGCCGCTGCCGTACGGGGGGCTCCGGGGTGGGGGCGACGGGCACTGAGGACACAGCGGGCGCTGAGGACACAGCGGGCGCGGCGGGCCCGATCACCTCGGGAAGCACGGGAGGCGCGGGAGGTGCGGCCGACGCGGGAGGCGAGGCGGGCGCGGTGGGCACGGTGGGCACGGTGGGCACGGTGGGCGTGTTCGCAACGGCCGGGGTGACGGCGGCGCGCTGGGCCTCGGCGGAGGCCGCGAGCCTGCGCAGGCGCCTCAGCGCCTCGGTGTCGATGGGGGCGGCCGGAGCCGCCGCCGGAGCCTCGTCCCGCGAGTCGCCCGAACGTCCCGGGGCCGCGGGCCCGGCCGCCGGGGCACGCTCCGCCCGCCCGCCGGACCGTCCGGCGGGGCGGTCGGCGGGCGGCCGCGAGACCGGGCCCGCGGCCGGCGTACCGGGCAAGGATCCGGCGCTTCCGGCGCTTCCGGCGTCCCTGGCGTCCCCGGCGGACGGGGAAGCGGAGGCGGCCACGGGCCCGGCGGGACCGGGGACCGACGCGGGATCGGAGGCCGGGGTCGCGGCGGGCTCGGAGAGGGACGGCACCACGGGCAGGGACGCGCGAGGCACAGAAGACACAGAGGGCGCGGAAGACACGGAAGACACGGAGGGCACCGGGAAAACGGCGGGGACGATGACCCGGGGCGTCTCGACGCCCCTGGGGGCCTCCACGGCCCGGGACGCCTCGACGGCCGAGGTCTGGCCGAGGGCCGGGGCGGTGCCCTGGCGCGGGGCGTGGACCTCGGACCAGGCGACGCGCTCGCGGGCCACCGGAGCGGTGGCGGCCGCCGCCGCGGCGGCGGCCACGGCGGGACGCACCTCGCGCGAGCGGGCGGCGGCGCGCTTGGACTGGGCGTGCCTGGCCTTGCGCGACGCCTTGACCCGCACGTCCGCGCGTTGCGGCGCGGCTCGCCAGATCCGGCCGTTCAGGGTGACCTCGGCGGGCTCGGACAGGGGCGCCATCCGGCACCAGGTGCGCGGCTCCCCCACGTAGCGAGCCTGTGACTGGAGCAGCTCGGTGAGCCTCTTGCTCTCGATCACCGGCCGGGTGGAGAGCCAGGTGACGACACCGGGCGGCACCAGGTAGAGGACGTGCCAGGGGGCGGCGAAGGGCAGGCCGAGGAGGTAGAGCAGCAGCGACCACGGGGCCAGCACTCCCACGAACCCACCGATCCAGACGATCGGGAGCGGCATCGGCAGCCGTAGGTCGTACAGCTTGTAGAGCCGCTTCTCGATCCTCCAGATATTGGTGTACGTGGGCAGATCCACGTGATCCTCCTCTCCGCCTCTCCTTGTTTGACCGTTCGGACCCGGTCTCAACCCCCCGAGATGCCCAGTGCGCCCGCGATCGCCTTGGCAGTCACCTCGATGATGTTCGGCACGTAGAAGATCACTCCGATGGCGATCGCCAGGATGATGAACTGGACGAACCTGGTGATCTCACGGGTGAAGAGGAAGAAGAGGGCCACCACCGAGACGATGACCAGGAAGAGTGGCGCGAAGAAGCTGCGGAGGAAGTCGGCGAGGCCCTCGGTGTTGACGCCCGCCGGAGGAGCTGTGGGCTGAGCGAGCTCTATGGCGCTCAGCAGCATGGTCTTGAGAATCACTTCTTGTCCTCCGTACTCACGATCGTGCCCGCCGGGCGGCGACGGGCCCGCGGCGCGTAAGCGCGGGAACCCGGACCGGCGGCTCATCGATCAGGGGGGGTCTGCTCACCGTGGACCGGCACCATTCGATCATGCGCTACCCCGCCACAGATCGGTATGCGCCGCGGATGTCCTTGACGAACCACTTGTCGCCCTGCTTGACCATGGTGAGCAAGTAGGACTGTTCCAGCTTGCCTCCTGTTTGGCCGGGGTCGGCGGGCTCGGGCTCGACGGACGGGGCCGCCTTCGACGGCACGCCCCACGTGACCGTCGCGGTCACCTCGCGGGCCCCTCCCCCGCCGGCGGGCACGATGAGGTCCTTGAGCTGCAGGAAGGTGAACGCGCCCCCGAACCCCTGCAGGGTGACCCCCGCGTCGGCGTACTGCTGCAGCGAGGTGGTGTCACCCGCGTACGCCTTGAAGAAGTCTTCCAGCGTGGTGCGCAGCTCCTGCTCCGCGGCGCGGTCGCGCTCGGGGGCGGCCTTGGGCGGCAGGGCGGCCGCCCTCGGCGCGGGCAGGATGCCCGGACGCCCGGCGACGACGAACCTCTGCGCGAGACGGTCGCGGTAGACGGGCACCGACAGGAGCTGGCGGCGGTTCTCCGACTGGTAGGCGACGGTGACGACGGCGTTGTCGGCGTCGACGACCTCGATCCCGTACGGTTGCACCGCTCCAGCGCTCATCCTGCCGAAACCGTCCCAGCCGAACTGCGCCTCGGCGCCCTCGGGCAGGTAGGGGGCGAGTCTCGACTCCCGCTCCGCGAGGCGGGCGCCGTCGAAGTTCAGGTAGACCTCGGCGAACTGGGCCGCGAAGGCGGAGGCCTGGACCGTGGGGAATCCGTTGTCGGGCACGGCCACCGCGCCGGAGGGGGCGTTCTGCTGGGTGAAGCGCTCGAAGGGCGCGCGGACCCCGTTGACCACGATGACGACGATCAGCGCCCAGAGCACGGCGCGGCCGGTCCACACCAGCCAGCGACCGCCTCCGCCGGACCAGCGTCCGCGCGACGCGCCCCGACCGCGCGCCTGAGCGCGATCAAGGTCGGGATCGTCGGGAAAGTCCGGGTATGCCGACAGCTCAGGGTCGCCAGCGATCCGGGGATCTCGCTGGACGGTCGACCTTCGAGCCATCATGCCTCCGCTCGCGTCAATCCTCGGCCGGCAGGGGTCATATTCGCCGCCGATCCCGTTGGCCATGGTGACGCACTTACTCTAGCCGCCCGGCCGATTCTTCCAGGAAAGCCACGCCTATGCTGCAGGCATCGCGATGACTGAGCAAACCGGGTCTGGATCGCCGACGAGGCCGCCGATGCCGCCGATGACCCGCGAAAAGCGCATTACCCCTGGCCAGCGCGCGGGCTGATTACTCAAACGCCACCCATTGCTAACTGGACGGCCCCCGGACTGTCGCGACCTGCGCATTTAACAATAAATACGTCACCCAGGGTCACACCCCCCAAACTGCCATTGCTCGGCAGGCCCGGTCAGGGGCGAATCCTCCGACGCGGCGGGCACGCCTCCCGATCTTGTCCGGGAGTACCCCTCGGAAGCCGGTCACCGGCGAGAAGCGGGGCGTCGTGCGCGTGCCCCGGGAGCCGTACGCGACGTGCGGGACGAGCACGGGGCGGGCGAAGGGCGGGAAGGGGGCACACACGGCGTCGTGCGCGTGCCTCGGGAGAGCCTCGGGAGGAGGACTCCCGCCCGCTCCTCGCGGCGGGCCGGGAAACCTCCCTCGCGTGACACGCGACCGGTCAGACGTTGAAGCGGAACTCCACCACGTCGCCGTCGCGCATGACGTAGTCCTTGCCCTCGATGCGGGCCTTGCCCGCCTGGCGGGCGGAGGCGATGGAGCCGGCCTCCACGAGCTCGTCGTAGGAGACGATCTCGGCCTTGATGAAGCCGCGCTGGAAGTCGGTGTGGATGACCCCGGCGGCCTCGGGGGCGGTGGCGCCCTTGCGGATCGTCCAGGCCCTGGTCTCCTTGGGACCGGCGGTCAGGTAGGTCTGCAGCCCCAGGGTCTCGAAGCCCACCCTGGCCAGCTGGGTCAGGCCCGACTCCTCCTGGCCGACGGACTGCAGGAGCTCCAGCGCCTCGACGTCGTCGAGCTCGACGAGCTCGGACTCGATCTTCGCGTCGAGGAAGACGGCCTCGGCCGGCGCGACGAGCTCCGACAGCTGGGCCCGGAGCTTCTCGTCCACCAGCTCGTCGGCGTCGAGGTTGAAGACGTACAGGAACGGCTTGGCCGTCAGCAGGTGCAGCTCGCGCAGCTCCTTCGGGTCGATGCCCGCGCCCTTGGCCCCGGCGTACAGGGTGGTGCCGCCGTCGAGGAGCTTGAACGCCGCCTCCGCCGCCTCGAGCGCGGCCTTGCGGTCCTTGTTGGTCCTGGACTCCTTCTGCAGGCGGGGGATCGCCTTCTCCAGCGTCTGCAGGTCGGCCAGGATCAGCTCGGTGTTGATCGTCTCGATGTCGCGCCCGGGGGCGACGCCGCCGTCGACGTGGGTCACGTCGGGGTCGTTGAAGACCCGGATGACCTGGCAGATCGCGTCGGTGTCACGGATGTTGGCGAGGAACTGGTTGCCCCGCCCCTGCCCCTCCGAGGCGCCTCGGACCAGACCGGCGATGTCGACGAACTCGACCTTCGCCGGCAGGATCTTGGCGGATCCGAAGATCTCGGCCAGCTTCTCAAGACGCGGGTCGGGAACGCCGACGATGCCCACGTTGGGCTCGATGGTGGCGAACGGATAGTTCGCCGCCAGGGCGTTGGCGGTCTTCGTCAGCGCGTTGAAAAGCGTTGACTTGCCGACGTTGGGCAATCCGACGATGCCGATGCTCAGGCTCACGTGAGCCGAGTTTACGCGGAATGACCCACTGCTACCCGCCACGGCCGGGTCACAGGTAGGAGTCACGGGCTGTGAGGCGCCCGCACGGAACCGGTATCGAGCGATACAGAGCCGGCACAGAGCCGGCACAGAGCCGGCACGGGGCCGACACGGAACCGGCGCGGAACCCGCACGGAGCCGGTCCCGGTCCGGGAGCGTGTCGGCGCGCCAGGAGTGGCCGGGCCTGGAATCATGCCGGGGTGGATGTCATGGCTCTCTCCTTCCAGCTCGCGGTGGGCCTCGCCGCGGGACTCGCGATCGGGTTCCTGCTGGGCCGGGCGCGCGCCGCCTCGGGAGCCGCCGACGTCACCGCGCGCCTGGCCGACGCCGAGGCCCGGGCGAAGATCGCCGAGGAGAAGGTCGCCTACATCGAGGGACAGCTCTCCGAACGGTTCCAGGCCCTGTCCAGCCGGGCCCTCGACGTCAACAACCTGCGGTTCCTGGAGCTGGCGGAGACGAGGCTCGCCGCCAACCGGGCCGAGGCGTCCGGCGAGCTGGAGCAGCGCAAGCAGGCCGTCGAGCACCTGATCGAGCCGCTGAAGGACACCCTGGCCCGCGTCGAGACGCAGCTGCGCGACACCCAGACGGGCCAGCGGGCCGCCCACGCCGAGCTGGCCAAGCACATCGACGTCGTACGCGAGAGCAACGAGCAGCTCCGCGCCCAGACGAGCTCGCTGGTACGGGCCCTGCAGCGTCCCGAGGCCAGGGGCCGGTGGGGGGAGCTCCAGCTGCGCAGGGTCGCCGAGATCGCCGGCATGCAGCGCTACTGCGACTTCGACGAGCAGGTGAGCGTCACCACGCCGGACGGCGTGCTGCGGCCCGACATGATCGTGCGGCTGGCGGGCGGCAAGAACATCGTGGTCGACTCCAAGGTCTCGCTGTCCGCCTACCTCGAGGCCGCCGAGTCGGCCGATCCCGACCACCAGTCGGTCCGGCTCGACGCCCACGCCCGGCACGTGCGCGACCACGTCGACCGGCTGGCCTCCAAGCCCTACTGGCAGGCGTTCAGCCCGGCGCCGGAGTTCATGGTCCTGTTCATCCCCGGCGAGGCGTTCCTCGCCCCGGCGCTGGAACGCGACCCCGCCCTGCTGGAGTACGCCATGCGGCGCCGGGTCCACATCGCCACCCCCACCACGCTGATCACCATGCTCCGCACCGCGCAGTACGCCTGGCAGCAGGCCGCGCTCGGCGAGAACGCGCGGGCGATCTTCGAGGTCGGCAAAGAGCTGTACGAGCGGCTGAGCAGCATGGGACGCAACGTCGACGCCCTGGGACGCTCGCTGAGCCGGGCCGTGGAGTCGTACAACAGGACGGTCGGCTCGCTGGAGACTCGGGTGCTGGTGAGCGCCCGCAAGCTGAACGATCTGGGGCTGGTCGAGGCCGACCTGGACACACCGCAGGCGGTCGAGGACCTGCCGCGCGCCCTGACCTCGCCGGAACTGCTCGCGCGAGAGGAGCCAAGCCCGCCTCTCGTGTCCCGCCTGAACGGTAGGTTGACCAACGACCTGCCCTAGAAAGTGTTCCCTGAAGGCTCTCGCGGCCGGACACTGGAGGCAGCGGGGCCGACGACGCGGGGATCCGCGAGGGCCCAAGGTCAAGGGGGCGAGTGGTGAACGAGCGAGGCGGCGTGCAGCCGGCCTGCGGGGTGATCGCATGAGTGAGCTTGACCGGGCCGCGGGCATCCGGCTGACCGTCCGGGGCGCGCTGGCCTTCGTACTGGCGTCCACGCTGGTGGGAAGCGTGCTGCAGGCGCTGCTGGGGGTGGCGGCGCTGACCGGGGCGGCGTTCGTGGCCGGTTGCGTGGCCGCCGCGTCGCTCGTGAACCGCCGGGACCTGCTGTCGCTGGTGGTGTCCCCGCCCCTGGTCTTCTTCGTGACCACCGCGCTCATCGAGGCGGTCCGCTCCCTGTTCGCGGCCACCCCCGTCCAGGCCTTCGGCCTGGGGATGTACACGGCGCTGTCGCAGGGGGCCCCGTGGCTGTTCGGCGGCTCGTTCCTGGTGCTGGTCATCGCCTGGCGCCGCGGCCTGACCCGCTGCGTCCGCGAGCTGCGCGAGGAGCTCAGGGCGACCAAGGCCTCGGTCCCGCGCCCCAGGAGCGGCGGCGACGGCGGCACCGCCTTCGCCCCCGAGCCCGAGGGATACTTCGAGCCCAAGGTGTACGGCACCCCGCGCGAGGGCCAGTAGCGGCCGGGCGCGGGCCTCACCCGTGACAGGGGCCTCCGGGTGAGGCGGTTCCCCGGAGGTCTCCCCGAGGTCTTCCCGGGGTCTCCCCGGGGTTTCCCGGGGAGACGGCCGGTCGGAGCGGCGCCGGCGTGGTCAGACCGTGGCGCGCAGGTCCTTGCGCAGCTCGTGCGGGAGCGCGAAGCGCACGCTCTCGTGGACGGACTCGACCTCCTCGACGTCCCCGAAGCCGTTCCGCGCCAGGCGGGCCAGGACCTCGGCGACGAGCTCCTCGGGCACCGAGGCGCCGCTCGTCACGCCGACCGTGGTGACGCCGTCGAACCAGGCGTCGTCGATGAGCGAGGCGTCGTCGACCAGGTAGGAGGCGTCGGCCCCGTGGTCGAGGGCGACCTCGACCAGCCGCTTGGAGTTGGAGGAGTTCTCCGAACCGACGACGATGACCAGCTGGGCCTCGGCCGCGATCTCCTTGACCGCGACCTGGCGGTTCTGGGTGGCGTAGCAGATGTCGTCGCTCGGGGGGTCGATCAGGTTGGGGAAGCGCTCCTTGAGCCGGGTGACCGTCTCGGTCGTCTCGTCCACCGACAGCGTGGTCTGCGACAGCCAGACCAGCCGCTCGGGGTCCTTGACCCGCACGGTGTCGACCGAGTGCAGGCCGTCGACGAGCTGGACGTGGTCGGGCGCCTCGCCCGCGGTGCCCTCGACCTCCTCGTGGCCCTCGTGGCCGATCAGGAGGATGTCGTAGTCCTGGGAGGCGAAACGCTTGGCCTCGTTGTGCACCTTGGTCACCAGGGGGCAGGTGGCGTCGATCGTCTTGAGGCCGCGCAGGGCGGCCTCCCGATGGACGGCCGGGGACACCCCGTGGGCGGAGAAGACGACGATGGCACCCTCGGGCACCTCCTCGGTCTCCTCGACGAAGATCGCCCCGCGCCGCTCCAGCGTCTTGACCACGTGGGTGTTGTGGACGATCTGCTTACGGACGTAGATCGGGGCGCCGTACTGCTCCAGCGCCTTCTCCACGGCCTGGACCGCGCGATCGACCCCGGCACAGTAACCACGGGGCTTCGCCACTAGTACGCGTCGGGTCGCGGGGGTGTCTGAAGTCATGCTCTTATGCTACGTGGACACGTCCGCGAGACAGCCCATACGTCCCACGAGCTCATGCGGCACACGTCTTGCCACACTAGCCTTCTCGATACAGACCTCCCAGGGAGACGATATGTCAGTCCCCGACATGATCCGCAATGTCACACAAAAAGCAAAAGACCTGCCGCTGAACATGCTGCAGAGCGCGCTGAGCGGGGTGGGCCAGGCCCTGCTTCTCGGCGACCGCGTCCGGAACAGGTTCAAGGGCACCTCCGGCCAGGCCGAGGCCGAAGAGCCCTTCGGGACGGTCGGCGACAAGTCCTCGAAGACCGGCGAGAAGGCCACGGACCAGGCGGAGAAGCCCACCCGCCGCGAGCCCGTCATCTTCGCGCCGCGCTCGGACAAGGCCGCGGGCAAGGCCGCGAGCAAGCCCGCGGCCGAGAGCAACGGTGCCAGGACCACTCCCGACCCTGTCATCTTCAGCCCCGCCAAGCCCGACACCGCGGCGCCCTCCGCCCCCGAGGCCAAGTCTCCCGAGGCCAAGGCCGAGACCGTCGACGCCCCGGCGAAGCCCGCCGAGACCGCCGCCGCGACTCCGGAGTCCGGGACCGCCCCGGCGAAGCCCGCCGAGGCGGCCGCCACGGAGACCGCCACCACCGCGGCGGCCACCACGGAGACCCCGGCCACGGAGACCCCCGCCGACGTGGACGCCCCCGCGAAGGCGAAGGCCGTGAAGGCTCCCGCCGACGCGGAGACCCCGGCCGCCTCGAAGGCGGAGACCCGGGCCGCCGCCACCCCGGAGGCGAAGACCACGGAGGCCCCGGCCGCCGCCGAAGCCGCCGAAGCCGAGATCGTGGAGGCCCCGGCCACCGAGGCCGCGAAGCCCGAGGTCGCCGGGAGCGCCACCACCGAGGCCGAGGGGACCGCCGAGAACGCGGAGACCACGAAGGCCACCGCCCCCGAGGCGCCCGCCGCCGAGGTCGCCGAGGTCGCCGAGGTCAAGGCCCCCGCCAAGCGGACCAGGGCCACCAGGGCCAAGGCTCCCGCCGCGAAGCCCGAGGCCGCCGAGCCCCAGGCCGCCGAGGCCGGCGCGGTCACCGAGGCCCCCGCCAGGAAGCCCAGGGCCACCCGGGCCAAGGCCGCGGGTTCCACGACCCCGGCCACCGAGGCCGCGGAGTCCGGGACCGTGAGCCCCAAGGCCGCGAAGCCCAGGGCCACCCGGGCCAAGGCCGCGGGTTCCACGGCCCCGGTCACCGAGGCCGCGGAGTCCGGGACCGCCGCGTCCGAGGCCGCCCAGGCCGCTCCGAAGGCCAGGGCCACCAGGACCCGCAAGACCACCAAGGCCGCCGCCCCCGTGGAGACCGCGACCGGGAGCGCGGAGAACGGCGCCCTGACGAGCGCCACGGAGAACAGCACGGCGAACGCCCCGGCGGAGGCCGTGCTGGAGACCCCCTCGGCGGTGAAGGTCGAGGTGACGAGGGTCGAGACCGCGAAGCCCGAGACCTCGGACGCCGCGGTGGTCGAGGTGACGGCGACCAGGGCCTCGGCGCCCGAGTCGGCCGACGTGGCGGGGTCCCTCGGGACGACCGCCCCCTCCTCGGAGGCGACCAGCACCCTCGCCGAGCCGCTCCCCGGTTACGCCGAGCTGACGGTCGCGTCCCTGCGGGCGCGGATGCGCGGCAGGACGGCCGGGCAGATCCTGGAGCTGATCACCTACGAGCGGGCGACCACCGACCGCGAGGCCGTCGTGCGGATGTACGAGAACCGCCTGGCCAAGCTGGAGACCGCCGAATAGTCACGCCCGGCGCGTAGGCTCCCGGCCATGAGCTCGAAGACCACCCCTGAGCAGCCCCTCCCGGTTCGCACGGTGTTGCAGATGGTCGGCGGCTGGATAGGCAAGCTCGGCACCGTCTGGGTCGAGGGGCAGATCACCGAGCTGACCGCCCGCGGCGGCACGGTGTTCCTGACCTTGCGTGACCCGGTGGCCAACGTGTCGGCCCGGGTCACCTGCCCGCGCGGCGTGTACGAGGCGACCCTCCCCCGGCCGGTCGACGGCGCCAGGATCGTGGCCCATCTGAAGCCCGATTTCTGGGTCAACAAGGGCTCCTTCGCGTTCACCGCGCTGGAGTTGCGGCCGGTGGGGGTCGGTGAGCTGCTGGCGCGGCTGGAACGGCTGCGCCAGCTGCTCGCGTCCGAGGGGCTCTTCGGTGTCGACAGGAAGCGGCGGCTGCCGTTCCTGCCGGGCACGGTCGGGCTGATCTGCGGTCGCGACTCGGCCGCCGAGCGCGACGTGCTGGAGAACTCGCGGCGCCGCTGGCCCGCCGTGCGGTTCAAGGTCGAGCCGGTGGCCGTGCAGGGGCCGTACGCGGTCGGCGAGGTCACCGAGGCGCTGCGGAAGTTCGACGCGGACGGCGAGGTCGACGTCATCGTGGTCGCGCGGGGCGGCGGGTCGATGGAGGACCTGCTGCCCTTCTCCGACGAGGCCCTCGTGCGGGCGGTCGCGGCGTGCCGCACGCCCGTGGTCAGCGCGATCGGCCACGAGCAGGACAACCCGCTGCTCGACCTGGTCGCCGACGTGCGCGCGTCCACGCCGACGGACGCGGCGAAGAAGGTCGTGCCTGACGTCGGCGAGCAGATGACGCTGATCCGCCAGCTCCGCGACCGGGGCCGCAGGGTGGCGGGCGGCTGGCTCGACCGCGAGACGGCCTGGCTGGCGGCGGCCCGCTCCCGTCCCTCGCTCGCCGACCCGGTGCGCGAGGTCGAGCGCAGGGCCGAGCAGGCCGAGCAGCTCAGGGACCGGGCGAGGCGATCCCTCACCGCCTCCCTGGACCGCGCCCAGGATTCGCTGGAGCACCTGCGCGCCCGGCTGGTCTCGCTGTCTCCGGCCGCCACGCTGGAGCGAGGCTACGCGATCGTGCAGCGCCCCTCGGGCGATGTCGTACGTCTCGCGAGCGAGGTCTCCCCCGGTGAGGAGCTGACGGTGCGCTTCCCCGACGACCGGGTGACGGTCAGGAGCGAGGGCGCCACGTGAGCGAGGGGTAGCCGTCGTCGACGAAGCCGAGCTGCCGGTAGAGGGACTCTGCGTCGGAGGTCGCGTGCAGGTCGACCCGGCGGATCCCGCTGTCGCGGTACCACTCCAGGAGGGCTCCCATGATGGCCCGGCCGTGCCCCCGGCGCCGGTGGCGGGGGTCGGTGGCCATGCCCTGGACGTAGCCGTAGCGGCCGTCGGGGAGGGTGGGGCCGGGGAAGCGGTCGAAGATGAGGCCGATCCCGCAGGCCGCCAGCCCCGAGCCGGGGGCGTCCACGACGTAGACGGCCGTGTCGGGGCTGCCCAGCCGCTCCCCGAGGCTCTCCGCGTAGGCCTTCTGCCACTCCTCCTCGACCGGATAGGTGCCGTCCTGCGCCATCCGGTCGGCCAGGACCTCACGGAGACGCACCAGCTCGGGGATGTCCTCGGTGGTCGCGTCGCGAACGTTCATCCGGGCATTCTCCCAGCCGTACGCCGTGCCTGAGCGGCCGGGGAGGCACCCTGTGGATCACCCGCGGGCGGGCGGCACGGCGGACCGGGGGACGTCACCGGCGAGACCGCGTCGAAACCACGCCGGTCGGACGTCGCGGGCCGAAGATCCCCGGGACACGACCTAAGGTGGGGTGCGTGGCCGATGAGAAGACACCGTCGTACGAGCAGGCGCGCGAGGAGCTGACCGAGGTGGTCCGCAGTCTTGAGGCGGGCGGGCTCACCCTGGAACAGTCGATCGAGCTCTGGGAGCGCGGCGAGAGGCTGGCCGCGATCTGCGAGGAGTGGCTCCAGGGGGCCAGGGTGAAGCTCGCGGCGGCCATGGCGCAGCGACGGCAACCCGACCCGGCCGGAGACGCCCCCTTCTGACCTGCCCGAGCTGCCCGAACTGCGCGAACTGCCCGAACTGCGCGAGCTTTCCGAGCTTTCCGAGCCGACGGCGGGCGGGGCCGCGGAGATCGTGTCCCGCCCGGATCCACCGGCCGGCGGATCCGGGCGGGGACGTCACCCCTGCCTGGCGCCGATCACGGCCAGGGCGGGGTGGCGAAGGCTGTACCAGCCGGTGACGCGGAGCACGGACTTCTTGAGCATCGCCACCGGGCGACCCGTGCGCACCTTTCCGTGCGGGCTGCCGTCGAGGCCGGTGGGCTGGAGGATGCCGTCCCACTCGCCGAGACTGACGCACAGGGCGTCGGCCTTGACGCGCAGCGGCTTCGGGCTGCGCCCGGCCATCCGGGCGGTGATCGCGTGGAAGGCGCACGCGGCGGCCAGCCCCCCGGGGCCGCAGCCCATGCGCAGCACCTGCCCGTCCTGGGTGTGCGCGGCCGCGGCGTCCCCGATGCCGTAGACCTCCGGGTGCGACCGCGAGCGCAGGGTCCCGTCCACGAGCATGCGGCCGCGGTCGTCCACGGCCAGCCCGGCCTCGCGCGCCAGCTCCGGGACCGTGAAGCCGGTGGTCCACACCACCGTGTCGGCGGTGACGTGCTCGCCCCCCTCCAGCAGCACGCCGTCCGCGCCGACCTTGGCGACCCTGGCGTGCTCCCACACCTGGACGCCGAGGCGGCCCAAGGCGCGGTGCAGGTAGTCACGGCCCCGCTCGGACAGCTCCTGGCCCAACGCTCCGCCGGTGACCAGCCGCACCGTGCGGTCGGGGTAGGTCTCGGCCAGCGCGGTGGCCGTCTCCAGACCGGTCGGCCCGGCGCCGACCACGGCGACCGTGCCGGCGGTCCGCATCCGGTCGCGCAGCCGCTCGGCCTGCTCCCCGCCGGCGACGGTGTAGGCGTGCTCGGCCACCCCGGGGACGGTGTCGAGGTCGGCGCGGCTGCCCAGCGCGTACACCAGCAGGTCGTAGCCGATCGGCTCCGCGCCGCCGGCCAGTTCCACCCGCCTGCCCTCCGTGTCGACGCGCGTGACCCGGTCGACGATCAGCCGGACGCCGGTGCCCTCGAACAGTCCGCGCAGTGACAGGTGGCGCACCTTTCGGCCGGAGGCGAGCTGGTGGTTGCGCATCCGCTCCACGAACCGGTCACGGTCGTTGACGATCGTGACGTTCGCGCCGGTGCGCCCGGCGAGCAGCTTGGCGGTCGTGACGCCGGTGTATCCGGCGCCCAGGACCGCGATGTTCGGTGTCGTCGTCATGAGCGTTCTCCATCCGTCGTTCGACGCTGGATGAACGGGATGCGGCGGCGATCCGTGACACTTCGACCTGATAAACGATTACATTTTTTGCTTCGCGATGAAGATGAGCTTGTCCGGGTTGGCGATGGTGCGGATGGTGACGACGCGGTCACCGTCGAGTTCGAGGGCGGTGACTCCGGACAACCGGCCGTCCAGGTACACCATGAGGGCGAGCTCCCCGTTCACCATCTCCGGTACGAGGCGGATGCGCTGCGCGTACTCGGCGAGGACGCGCAGGTAACGCAGGACCTGCTCCCGGCCGACCAGCGGATGCCGCACCGCTCGCGCCTTACCGCCACCGTCGGCCCAGGCGACGACGTCCTCGGCCAGCATCCGCTCCAGCGCCGGCACGTCGCCGGCCAGCGTGGCCTCCAGGAACCGCTCCAGGAGTCTCCGGCGCTGCTCGGGCGGGGCGGTGAACCGCTTGCGCGCCTCGGCGACATGCCGCCGCGCCCGGCGGTACAGCTGCCGCACGTGCGGCTCGCCGACCCGCAGGATCTCCGCGACCTCGCGGTGACTGTGACCGAACGCCTCGCGCAGCACGAAGACCGCACGCTCCGGCGGGGTGAGCCGCTCCAGCAGCACCAGCATCCCCAGCGACAGCGACTCCCGCTGCTCCACCGTCTCCAGCGGGCCGAGCGCGCCGCCGCCGGTGACGACCGGCTCGGGCAGCCACGTCCCGACATAGCGCTCCCGCCGCGCCCGCGCCGAGGTGAGCCGGTCGAGGCACAGGTTGGTGACCACCCTGGTCAGCCACGCCTCCGGCGAGACCGCCGTGTCACTGCGCTCCCAGCGCAGGTAGGCGTCCTGCAACACGTCCTCGGCCTCGGAGGCCTCCCCGAGCAGCCGGTAGGCCACCCCGAACAGGCGTACGCGGTTGGCCTCGAACCGCTCCAGCCGCTCCTCGGTCACGCCCATCACCGGCCCCCGCCCGCGTGTGGCGGGGCCTGGACCGCCATGACCGGGCTCGCGCTCCGGCCGCGCGTGTCGGGGATGAGGGACATCACGGACGCACTTCCGCTCGGCTCCCGCAAGGATCGGACACTCGATCAGCGTAACCACCGGTCGGGTCGCCCTCTTTTTCCCCTGTCACCCCACGGGTCCGGCGGCGCGCCCGACGGCCGGGACCCGCGACGGGAGGGACCGGCGCGCGGACCCGGGGCAGGCGTGATCCCCTTCCTTCGGGGGAACGGCCCTCAGGAGGTGACCTTCGGCTGCTGCTTGAGGGACCCGGCCAGGGCCGACAGCTCGTCCCACGGGGCGGTGCCGGTGACGACGATCGTGACGTCCGGCAGGAACCGTACGAGGGAACGCTGGTCCTTGTCCTCGCGGAGGCGCTGCTCCCAGGTCACGCCGTCGATCTGGACGGTTCCGGTGACCGTGGAGGTGTTGGAGAGCCGGTTGGCGAACCCGGCGGCGGGCTTCTCGTTGCTCTGGGCGAGCATCGCGTGGAAGCGTTTGGCCGTGGCGAAACCGAGCCTCCAGGTCGTGACGCCGTTGGCGTTCGTGTTCCGGGAGCTGTTCGGGACCCATCCGGCGGCGACGGGCTCGGGGGCCCACACCTGGAAGGGCGCCGTGCGACGCAGGTCGGCCAGGGCGATCGAGTAGTCGACCCTGGGGATGTGCTCGGTCCTGCTCTGCGGCGTGACCAGCAGGAACAGGCCGACGGCGCCCAGACAGACCGCCATCGCGAACACATAGCCGTAGAAGCCCTGAGTGAACTTTTGCACGACTGTCGACACTATCCGTTCGGGAGGGCGGTCCGGCGTCAGGGGCGGTGGAACTGGGCGATGATCGTCAGCACGTCCTCGGCCAGGGCGCGGGAGGCGTCCTCGTCGTCGGACAGGGCGACCTCGGAGACCGCGGCGGCGAGCGCGCCGGTGAGGACCACGACCAGCGCCCCCTCGTCGCCCTCGAACAGGGCCGCGTTGCGCTTGGCCCACTGCCGGAGCCGGTCGCGCATGATGAGCTCGAACCCCGGCGGCCCGTCCCCGCGCAGGAACAGCGCGGAGATCTCCCGTTCGGCCAGGCAACCCTCCAGGTAGGCGCGGGCCCCGGCGATGAACAGCCTCATCGGGTCGTTCTCACCGTCGGCCCTGGACTCCTGGACCGCCTGCTTGGTCCGCTGGGTCTGGCGGGTCTGGAACTCCTCGAAAAGGGTGAGGTAGAGGTCGGCCTTGCCGGAGAAGTGGTGGTAAAGGCTTCCGACACTCGCCCCCGCGCGGGCCACCACGTCGGTGACCCCGGTCTCGGCGAAACCACTCGTGACGAAGATCTCCCTCGCGGCGGACAGGAGCGCGACGCGCGTGGCGGCACCTCGCTCGGAGGTCCGCGCACCCACGCCTTTCACCAGTCGTTCCGTGTCGCTGCTCATGGTGGGCACATTATCCTCCGCCGACCGGTCAGAGGGGTGCCAACTACGATCGTTGTATTGACCACGAGAGGGGTTTCCCACCATGTCCGATGAGACGTCCGTTCCCGACGCCCTCGCCGCGGGAGAGCACGCACCCGATCGCAACCTCGCTCTGGAACTGGTCCGGGTCACCGAGGCCGCCGCCATGGCCGGCGCCCGCTGGGTCGGGCGAGGTGACAAGAACGGTGCCGACGGCGCCGCGGTCAACGCCATGCGCCAGCTGATCAACACGGTGTCCATGAGCGGCGTGGTGGTGATCGGCGAGGGCGAGAAGGACAACGCGCCGATGCTCTACAACGGCGAGCACGTGGGCGACGGCAGCGGCGCGGCGTGCGACGTGGCCGTGGACCCGATCGACGGCACCCGGCTCACCGCGCTCGGCATGCCCAACGGCATCTCGGTGATCGCGGTCAGCGAGCGCGGCTCGATGTACGACCCGTCGGCCGTTTTCTACATGGACAAGCTGGTCACCGGCCCCGAGGCCGCCTCGTCGGTCGACATCAACGCGCCGGTGGCCGACAACATCGCCGCGGTGGCCCGCGCCAAGGGCGGCGAGCCCTCGGACGTGACCGTGGTCGTCCTCGACCGCCCCCGTCACGAGAAGATCATCCGGGAGATCCGGGAGACCGGCGCACGGATCAGGCTCATCACCGACGGCGACGTGGCCGGTGCGATCATGGCGGCCCGGGTGGGTACGGGCGTCGACCTGATGCTCGGCATCGGCGGAACCCCGGAGGGCATCATCGCCGCGTGCGCGCTCAAGTGCCTGGGCGGCGTCATCCAGGGCAAGCTCTGGCCGCAGGACGACGCCGAGCGCCGCAGGGCGCTGGACGCGGGTCTCGACCTCGACGCCACGCTGAGCACCGACGACCTGGTCAGGTCCGACGACGTGTTCTTCGCGGCCACCGGGATCACCGACGGCGAGCTGATGCAGGGCGTCCGCTACCGCGCGGGAAGGGCCATCACCAACTCCCTGGTGATGCGCGGCCGTTCGGGGACGATACGGAAGATCGAGAGCGAGCACCAGCTCTGGAAGCTGCGGGCCTACAGCGCGATCAACTTCGACAGCGCCAGCTGAGCCGCGGCGCCGCGACCGGGACCGGACCGGCCTCGGCCGGGGAGCGGCCCCGGCGCCCCGGGCGAGGGTTTTCGGACGAGAGCCCTCGCCCGGCGAGCGACGACGCCGGGAAGCCGGGAAAGGGCGTCAGCGACGGACCCGGGGGCGGCGACGCGAGGAGACGACGTCAGCGACGGACCCGGGAGCCGCGACGCGAGGAGACGACGTCAGCGGCGGAACCAGGAGCCGCGACGCGAGGAGACGACGTCAGCGGCGGAACCAGGAGCGGCGAGGGCGCTTGGGAGACTTGGCCACGATGTTGCCGAGCGTGACGACGCCGGTGATCTCGATGACCGGCCCGTCCGGCGAGGCCGGGACCTGGTTCTTCCTTCCCCCCATGAACGCCGAGACGGGCATCTCGATCCGTACGCCCTCGGGGACGATCAGGGTGAGGGTGCCGCCCATCACGGTGACGTGCAGGGTCACGTGGCTGGACTGGAGCAGCGCGTCGCGCAGGTCGAGCTTGACGTTGGCGCAGATCGCGGTGGCCGTGAACCGGGTCGGCACGACCCAGCGGCCCGAGCGCTCCTCGGAGCCGAAGAACGCCGCCACCGGGCGGACGTCGGTGCGGAGCGGCTGCTCCTCGGGCGGCAGCAGGTCGGCGGTGAGCGCGGATAGCTCCCCCAGCGTGCGGGCGCGGTACAGGGCCTCGGTGCGCTCGTCGTGCTCCTCGTGGTCGAGGCGCCCGTCGGCGAGCGCGTCGCCCAGCACGGCGGCCACCCTCTCGCGGTCGGTGTCTCCGGCCCTCAGGTCGGCGGGACGTGGCTCGGGGGCGTAACGGCGGACGGCGGGGGGACGGGGACTCTCCACCCTTCGACCATAATCCCTGCCGGGGCTCCGGCAGCGGAGCGCGAACCCCTGACATACCCCGGAGATTCGAACCGCCCGCGGCGACACGAGAGCCCCCGGGGGAAGTCCGGACCTCCGGACGGCAGACCCTCCTCATCAGCAGAATTCAGGAAATTTCCGGTTATCCCGACCCCGGGCACGACGGACTCCGGCCCCTTCGGCCTCAGGCGCGCGCCCCGGTCGCGCCACCCCGGCCACGACGGTGAAACCGGCAGGTGACAGGCCATTGACCCCCGGGTAGCCCACCCATAACCTGACGGGAACTTGAATCCCCCTCACGTTCCCCCCGGAGGTCGTCATGCCGACCCCACGTGACCGGCAGGCGCGCGTGGCGACCTGGGCGGCCTTCTTCGTCCAGGGCCTCTGCCTCGCCACCCTGCTCACCCATGTGATCGACCTCCAGCACAAGTTCGGGATCAGCGACGGCGACCTCACCCTGGTCCTGCTGCTCGTACCGGTGATCGCCGGCGTCGGCAGCGCGGTCGCGGCCCCCCTGGCGAGCCGGTACGGCAGTGCCCCGGTCCTGCGGATCTCCCAGGTCGGCGTCTGCACCGCGGTGATCCTGTCCGGCTGGAACGACCAGCTCATCGGCCTCTACGCGCTCAGTGCGATCTTCGGCCTATTCATCGGCGCGGTGGACGCGGCGATGAACATGCAGGCGGTCGCGGTCGAGCGCCGGTACGGCATGAGCGTGCTGACCGGCTTCCACGCCGTGTGGAGCGTCGGCTCGTTGCTGGGGGCCGGGTTCAACTCCGTCTTCAGCGAGCTCGGCGTGGAACTGCGCTGGTCCTTCTCCGTCCCGGTGCTGATCGGCGCGCTGATCTCGGTGATCACGCTTCCCCGCCTCTACGGGCGGGAGGAGGAGAGGTCCACCGCGCCGGCCACGCCCACGGCGGTCAAGGTGCCGTGGCGGCCGATCATCCCGCTCTGCCTGGCGATGGCGTTCCTGTACGTCGGCGACGCGGCGGTCTCCAGCTACAGCACCGTCTACATGGAGAAGGCGTTCGCGGCGAGCGGCTGGCTGGTGCCGTTCGCCTACTTCGTCTACCAGGCGACCATGCTCCTGGCCCGGGTCCCCGGCGACCTCGCCGTCCGCAGGTACGGGCCCGCGCCGGTGGTCCGGGCGGGCGCGGTGATCGCGGCCGTGGGCACGCTGGGGGTCGTCGTCGCACCCGGCGTCGCGGCGGCCGTCGTGGCGTTCGGCCTGATCGGCATCGGCCTGTCCGTCATCGCCCCGCAGTCGTTCTCGGCCGCGGGGCGATTGGGCGCCGGGGCGGAGACCGCGATCGCGCGGGTCAACATGTTCAACTACGTCGGCCTGCTCGTCGGCACCGCCTTGGTCGGGACGCTCAACGACACGGTGGACATCCGGGTGGCGTTCGTGCCCGCCGCCGTCCTGGTGGCCCTGATCGTGTTCCTCGCCAGGGGCTTCCAGCCGGACCCGGAACCCGCCGCGCGGCCGTAGCCGCGGAGGACCTCACGGCCCGCGACCGTGACCGCGCGCGGACCCCGGGACACCGGAACCGTGACCGCACGGGGACCCCGCGAGGCACCACGACCCGTGGCGCGGCCGTAGCCGCGGAAAGGCCTCACAGGTAGTGGCGCTGGTCCCGTTTGGCCTGTTCGTAGGCGGCGCGAGCCTGTCGCGCCTCCGGCAGTCCCGACACCTCCGCCACCGGGACGTCCCACCAGGCCGTGGTCCGGGGGCCGGGGCCCGGCACCGTCTCGACGTACACGACGGTGGTGCCGACGGCCTCCCTCGCCTTGGTGAGCGCCACCCGCAGGGACTCGGGGCCGTCGGCGCGGATCACGTCGGCGCCCAGACTGGCCGCGTTGGCGGCCAGGTCGACCGGGAGGAGGGCCCCGTCCAGCGCGCCCCCGGCCCCGCGCATCCGGTAGGCGGTGCCCAGGCGCCCCGCGCCGACCGCCTCCGACAGGCCGCCGATGGAGGCGAAGCCCCGGTTGTCGACCAGCACCACGACGAGCTTGACGCCCTCCTGCACGGCGGTGGCGATCTCCTGGGCCATCATCAGGTAGGACCCGTCGCCGACCAGCACGAACACCTCGCGCTCCGGCGCGGCCAGCTTCACCCCGAGCCCTCCGGCGATCTCGTAGCCCATGCAGGAGTAGCCGTACTCGACGTGGTAGGACTTCGGGTCGGTCGCGCGCCACAGCTTGTGCAGGTCGCCGGGCATCGACCCGGCCGCGTTGACCACCACGTCCGAGGGCCGGGCCACCTCGTTGACCATGCCGAGCACCACCGGCTGGGTCAGCGCGTCCCCGGTCGTCAGCAGGGAGACCTGCTCCTGCCACTCGTGGGTCAGGCGCGTCGCCCTGGCGGTCCAGCCGGGATCGGCGTTCCAGTCGCCGACGTCCAGGGCGCGCAACGCCTCGCGGGCGTCGGCGACGAGCATCTCGCCGGAGTGCTTGGCGGCGTCGAAGGCCGTGACGTTGACGTTCAGGAACGCGGCCTCGCCGAACAGGGTGCGGGAGGCGGTGGTGAAGTCGCTGTAGCGGGTGCCCACCCCGATGACCAGGTCCGCGTCGCGGGCCAGGTCGTTGGCGGCGGCGGTGCCGGTGTGCCCGATCGCGCCGACCGCGCAGGGGTGGTCGTACGGCAGCGTCCCCTTGCCCGCCTGGGTCTCCCCCACCGGGACGCCGTGGTCGGCGGCGAACGCGGCCAGCGTCTGCCACGCCTCGCTGTAGACCACCCCGCCCCCCGCCACGATCAGCGGTCGCCGCGACCGCCTGACCAGCTCCGCCGCCCGCGCCAGCGCGGCGGGTTCGGGGACGGGCCTCGCCACGTGCCACACCCGGCGGGCGAACAGCTCCTTTGGCCAGTCGTACGCCTCCGCCTGCACGTCCTGCGGCAGCGCCAGGGTGACCGCGCCCGTCTCGGCCGGATCGGCCAGCACCCGCATCGCGGCCGGAAGGGCCGCGAGGAGCTGCTCGGGCCGGTTGATCCTGTCGAAGAACCGGGAGACCGGGCGCAGCGCGTCGTTGACGGTCACGTCTGGGAAGCGGGGGTCCTCCAGCTGCTGCAGGACCGGGTCGGCGGCGCGGGTGGCGAAGACGTCACCGGGCAGCAGCAGCACCGGGATCCGGTTGATCGTGGCCAGCGCCGCCCCGGTGACCATGTTGGTGGCGCCGGGGCCGATCGAGGAGGTGCAGGCGAACGTGGACAGCCGGTTGCGGGCCCGCGCGTAGCCGACGGCGGTGTGCACCATGGCCTGCTCGTTGCGCGCCAGGTAGTACGGGAGGTCGCCGTCGGTGCCCGCCCCCCGCTCGGCCAGGGCCTGCCCGATCCCGGCGACGTTGCCGTGGCCGAAGATGCCCAGGCACCCGGCCACCAGCCGGTGTTCCACGCCGTCGCGCTCCGACCACTGGTTCGCGAGGAACCGCAGGAGCGCCTGTGCCACGGTGAGTCTCATCCCGTCACCTCACAACGCCTTCGTCATCGGAAGTCTCGGGTCGATCTGCTGCTTCGCCCACGAGGAGCGGATCCAGGCGTGCCTGGGGTCGTCGCAGAAGGCCATCGACCGCTCGGGCGCGGGCCCGGCCAGCACGTTCAGGTAGTAGAGGTCGTAGCCGGGGGCGGCCATCGACGGGCCGTGGTAGCCGCTGGGGACGAGCACCACGTCGCCGCCCGACACCTCGGCCAGGGTCTCGTGGGTGCCGTACACCCGCTGGTAGCCGGGGCCGCCCTCGAAGTAGTAGATCTCCTCCAGCACGGCCTCGTGCTCGGAGGCGGTGTCGTGCTTGTGCGGCGGGTACGACGACCAGTTGCCGCCGGGGGTCAGCACCTCCACCGCGACGAGCTTGTCGCAGTCGAAGGCGTCGGGGGCGCAGAAGTTGTTGACCTGGCGGCTGGCCGACCCCGTCCCGCGCACCTCGACGGGGACCGCGTGCGCGGGGCCGTACCGCACGGGCAGACGCCTGGTCGCGCGGGCGGCGGGGAGGGCGAAGCGGCCCTCGCCGGTGACGCGCGCGGTCGCGCCGACGGGCAGGTAGGCGAAGTCGGTGACCGCGTGGAAGACCGAGGTCCTGCCCTCCAGCGTGAGCCGCTCCCCCTCGCACTCGACCACGCACGTGCCCGACAGCGGCAGGACCAGCATCTCCTCGTCGCCGGTGTCGAACTCCACGCCCTCGCCGGACAGGCAGAGCACGCGGAGCCCGGCGTACGTCCACCCGGCCGCCTCCGGGGTGATCGACAGGGCCCACGGCGCTCGCGCGGTGCTTCCCGCGGGGACGAAGGTCATGGCCGCTCCTCGCCGTCGCCGTCCCTGCCCGGTCTCCCGTGCGCGCCCGCGCCGTCCTGGTCCGGCTTCCCACGCGCGTCGTCGCCGATGCCGCTCCGGCCCGGTATCCCGTTCATGCCACCTCCAGCATCGCCGCGGCGGTGTCGACGGCCGCGGCCACGTCGTCATCGGAGGGATACAGCAACGCGCGGCCCACCACCAGACCCCGCACGCCGGGAAGCCGCAGAGCCGCCCGCCAGGCCGCGTAGGTGAGCTCCGGCGCGCCGCCCGGGTCGCCGCCCAGGAGCAGCGTCGGCAGCGTGGTGGCCCGCATCACCCGTTCCATGCCGTCCACGACCGGGATCTTCAGCCAGGTACGCGCGGAGGTCGCGCCGAGTGCCTGGGCGACGTGCATGGAGCGGATGACCCCCTCGGGTGACAGGTCGTGGGTGGGCGCGCCACCCGCCCGGCGCGACCAGAACGGCTCGACCATGGCGACCAGGTCGTGCGCGGCCAGTTCGGTGACGGCCCGGCCACACGATTCCAGGGTGAGCGCGGTGGACGGGTCGTCCATGCCGATCCGGCAGAGCATCTTGCCCCCGTCGAGGCGTGCCCTGACGATCGAGGGGACGTCGTAGGCGGTGAAGCGGTCGTCGAACTCGAAGGCCGACCCGTGCAGGCCGCCCCGGTTCATCGACCCGATGACGACCTTGCCCTCCAGCGCGCCGAGCAGCAGGAGGTCCTCGACGATGTCGGGGGTGCCGAGCAGGCCGTCCACGCCGGGCCTGGCCAGCGCCACGCACAGGCGTTCCAGCAGCTCGACGCGGCTCTCCATGGCCCCGGGACGGCCTCCCACGCCGACGACGCCCCTGGCCGTGTGGTCGGCGGCGATGATCAGAAGCCGGTCGCGCTCCTCCAGCGCCTTCCCGCGCCGCCGGGCCGCCGCCGCCTCGGCGATCCGCCCGGGAAAGCGCGCCCGCGTGTCGAGGAGCGTCCGGTGGTCGAACCGGGGTCTGGTCTCACTCATCGCCCGCCTCCAGTGTCTTCCCGTCGGGCACCGGCTCTCCAGGCGCTCCCGCCGGACCCGCCGTGCTCTCCGGGGTGCGGCCGTCGGGCACGGGTGCCTCCGCCGTGGCCCCGCCGTCACCCTCGTCGCCGAACACGAGCCTTCCCGACCTGGCCCGGTCGTCCCGCCCGGTGGCGAGCACCTCCATCACCTCGTCGAGCCGTGGCATCGCCGGGGCGCAGGCCAGCCGTCCCGCGACGATGGACCCGGCCGCGTTGGCGAACCGCAGCGTGGCCTCCAGCGGCCAGCGTTCGAGGAGACCGTGGCAGAGGGCGCCGCCGAAGGCGTCTCCCGCGCCGAGGCCGTTGACCACCTCCACCGGCACCGGCGGCACCCGTACCGTCTCGGCCGCGGTCATGCCGAGCACCCCTTCCGCGCCCAGCTTCACGATCGCGAGTTCGGCGCCCGCGTCGAGCAGCGCCTCGGCGGCCTCGTGCGGCTCGCGGAGGCCGGTCGCCACCTCGGCCTCGTCCAGGTTCCCGACCGCCACCGTGACATGGCGCAGGGCCTCGCGCACCTGCTCGCGGGCCTCGCCCGCGCCCGGCCAGAACATCGGGCGGTAGTCGAGGTCCAGCACGGTGTGCGGCGTGCGTCCCCTGGCCCGCCAGGCCGCGAGGTGCGCGCTCCTGGAGGGCTCCTGGGACAGGCCGGTGACGGTCGCCCAGAAGAGCCTGGCTCCCGCGACGGCCTCCAGGTCCAGCTCCTCGGGGAAGATCTCCAGGTCGGGGGCCTTGGGGAAGCGGTAGAAGTAGAGCGGGAAGTCGTCCGGCGGCCGGATCTCGCAGAACGTCACCGGGGTGGGCAGGTGCGCGACCGGGGTGACGAAGCCGTCGTCGACCCCGTACTCGCGCAGCGCGTCGTGCACGAAGAGCCCGAACGGGTCGTCGCCGGTCCTGGTGATCACCGCGCTGGAGCGGCCCAGCCGGGCGGCGGCCACGGCCACGTTGGTGGGACTGCCGCCCAGATACTTGCCGAAGGTCTCGACCTCGCGCAGCGACACCCCCACCTGCAGCGGGTAGACGTCGACCCCGGCCCGCCCCATGGTCAGGACCTCGATCATGCGCGCCCCTCGCCGGGCGGCCCGCCAAAGGACACCCCGCCGCCTCCCGCCTCGCCGCTCCCCGGCCCTCCGTCCCCGGGGCCGTCGTGGCCCGGCCCGCCGCTTCCCGGCGCTTCATGCCCCGGCCCGCCGCTTCCCGGCGGCTCGGTCCCGTCGCCGGTGAGCCTCCTCAAATACGCCAGGCTCTCGCGGACGTTCTCCTTGGGATCGTTGGAATCGTCCTCGGCGGAACCCAGCACGACGTCCTGCTCCAGGACGTACCAGCCGTCGTACCCGGCCCCGGTCAGGCCGCCGACGATGGCGGGGAGGTCCACGTCGCCCCGGCCCAGCGGCCGGTAGAGGCCGTCCTTCACGGCCCGGGTGTAGGTGAGCTCGCCCGCCCTGACCCGCCCGGCCATGGCGGCGTCCACGTCCTTGAGGTGGACGTGCGCGATCCGTCCCGCGGCCCGGGAGACCAGTTCGGCGGGGTCGGTGCCGCCCGCGAGGAGGTGGCCGGTGTCGAGGCAGAGCGGCATCGCGCTGTCGTCGAGCACCCGCTGGACCTCCTCCCGGTTCTCCACCACGGTCCCGATGTGCGGGTGCAGGGTGACGGTCCTGCCGAACTCCTTGGCGTTCTTGAGGATCCGGCGCAGGTTGCCCATGAGGGTCTTCCAGGCGGCCGCGTCCAGCTCCGGCCTGGCGTCGTAGCTCTCGCCGCCGGTGGAGGCGGCCAGCACGACCACGTCCACCTCGCCGTCCATGAAGGCGCGCATCGCGGCCCGGACGACCGGGAGCGGGTCGTGGTCGGCCTCGTGCAGGACGACGGGGACGAACCCGCCCACCGCCCGCAGCCCGTACTCCGCGAGGAGGGACCGGCAGCGCGTCGGCGAGGGGGGCAGGAACCCGTCGGGGCCGAGCTCGGTGGCCGTCAGGCCCAGCTCCCTCATCTCGGCGAGCACCCGTGAGCGATCCAGCTGCCGCCCCCAGCCGGGGACCTCGCAGACGCCCCAGGAGATGGGCGCCCCGGCCGTCCTCACCGGACCACCCCCACCGACGGAACCGACAGGAGCGGCCTCTCGCACAGGGTCGCCTCTTCTCACACGATCACCTCCGTGACGCGCACCGGACGCCCCTCGCGACGGGAGAGCTCCGCGGCCTCGGCGAGGTAGAGCGCGGCGAGGGCGTCCTCGACGGTGCAGGGACTCTCCGTCTCCCCCCGCGCCGCGCCGAGAAACGCGCCGAGCTCGGCGGCGTAGGCGGGCTCGAACCTGGCCGTGAAGTCGGGCCAGGGCTCGCCCGGCGGCTGCAGGCCCTCGGCGCTGGTCAGCGGCACGCGCGGATCGAGACCGACCACCAGTGTCCGCCGGGTGCCCGCCAGCTCCATCCGCACGTCGTACCCGGCGCCGTTGTAGCGCGAGCCCTGCAGGGTGACGAGCGTGCCGTCGTCCATGGTGAGCAGCGCGGCGCTGTTGTCGACGTCCCCCGCCTCGGCGAAGAACGCCTCCCCCCGGTTGGCACCGGTCGCGTAGACGGTGTCGGCCTCCCTGCCGGTGACCCAGCGCAAAATGTCGAAGTCGTGGATGTGGCAGTCGCGGAAGATGCCCCCCGACAGCGGGATGTATCCGGGGTCGGGCGGCCGGGGGTCGGCACTCACCATGTGCACCCTCTGCAGCGTGCCCAGCTCGCCTCCGGCCAGCGCCTTCCGCGCGGCGGCGTACCCGGCGTCGAAGCGCCGCTGGAAGCCGATGTGCACGACCGTGCCGCTCCGCCTGACCGCGTCGAGCACCCGGAGGGTCTCCTGTACGCCGGCCGCCACCGGTTTCTCGCAGAACGCCGGCACCCCCTCGGCGCAGGCGCGCATCAGCAGCTCGGCGTGGGTCGCCGTGGGGGTGGCGACCACCACCGCGTCGCTGTCGAACGCGTCTCCCACCCGGGCACCCAGCCTGGCGGCCACCTCCGCCGCCCGCCCGCCGTCCGCGTCGCTCACCACCAGCTCGTCGACCCCTGGATGCGCCGCCAGGGTCACGGCGTGGAACGCCCCGATCCGGCCGAGTCCCAGCAGTCCAACACGCATCGTGCCTCCGGAGGAGAAGAAAGCGGTCGATCTCCAGTTCTAGGCGACGAGCCAGAGGCCGTCAAGAATTTGTCAGGACATAAGGACGATCCCTCAGACCGTACCTGACACGTGTTCGCAGGTGGGAGGCGTGCTCACGGGGCGGAAGGGCGGCGCAGGGCGTCCGCGAGGGCGCGGATCGTCGCGTCGGCGCGGCGGGCGGGCAGGCGGGCGAAGCCCATCACCAGGGCGGGCGGGCCCGGGGCGTGCCGCATCGGGCCCACCGGCTCGACCGCCAGCCCGCAGTCCTGGGCCGTCCGCGCCACCGCCTCCTCGTCCCAGCCGTACGGCAGCTCGGCGAGCAGGTGGAGCCCGGCGGAGACGCCCCGCACGGTGATCTCGGGAAGGTGCTCGCCCAGGGCCAGCGCGAAGGCGTCTCGGCGGGCGCGGTACTCCCGGCGCATCCTTCTCAGGTGCCGGTCGTAGCCGCCGGTCGTGACGAAGTCGGCCAGGACGTACTGCTCCAGGACCGGTGAGCCCAGGTCCAGCTCGCCTCGGGCCAGCCGCAGCGACTCGGCGATCTCCGGCGGGGCGGCCACCCAGCCCAGGCGGAGCCCGGGGGCCAGGGACTTGCTGACGCTCCCGATCAGGATCACCCGGTCGGCGGCCAGCCCCTGCAGGCAGCCCACCGGGTCGCGGTCGAAGCGGAACTCCGCGTCGTAGTCGTCCTCCAGGATCGCCGCCCCGGTCGCGGCGGCCCACCCGATCAGCTCGGCGCGGCGGCGGGGCGAGAGCACGACGCCCGTCGGGTACTGGTGCGCGGGGGTGAGCAGCACCGCGTCCGCCCCGGACGCGGCGAGGGCCTCGACGTCGACGCCCTCGCCGTCCACCGGGACGGCGACCAGGTCGGCGCCCGCGGCGTGCAGCAGCGGGAGCTGGCGTCCCCCGGCCGGGTCCTCGACCGCCAGCCGGATCCGGCCGGGGGACGGCACCGGCCGCGCGGCGCGCCGGACGTACCAGCCGAGGTCGTGGGGCGAGCGGCCCCGGGGGAGCCTCCCCGCGAGCGCCTGGATCGTGAGGCTGACCCCCTGGGCCACCCCGCCCACGATCACCAGGTTGTCCGGGCTCACGTCGGCCGCCCTGACCCTCCTGAGGTAGGCGGCCAGCTCCTCGCGCAGCGCCGGGACGCCGCCGGGGTCGCCGTAGTCAAGGGCCTCGGCGGGCAGCGCGGCGAGCGTCCTGCGCATCGAGGCCAGCCACCGCTCCCTGGGGAACGCCCCCAGGTCGGGCGCGGTGGACCGGCGCCCGAGGTGCGCCTCGCGCGCTCGTTCCCCGCCGTTCTCGCCGCCGTTCTCGCCGCCGCGGCCCTCCGGCGTCCGGGAGGGGCCGCCGGGGTCTCCGGGAGCGCCGAAGAGGGCGGGCGTGCCGGGGGTGCCGGGAGAGGCGGAACGGCTCGCCGCCGGTGCCACGGTGGTCCCGGCCCCGACCCTGGAGATCAGGAAACCCTCGGCGACGAGCTGCTCGTACGCCTCGACCACCACGCCCCGGGAGAGCCCGAGGTCCCTGGCCAGCTCGCGGCTGGCGGGCAGCCTGACCCCCGCGGCCAGGCGCCCGCGCCGTACCGCCTCGCGGAGCTCGCGGGCGATCTGGGCGGCGACGCCACCGGCCGCCCGGTCGACGACGAGGTGCAGATCGGCCAATTGGTCCTCTGTTTCGCCGTCACATTGGACCCGACAGGGGCACCATTGGCTTCCTAGCATTCCGCACATGAACGTGGATGTCAGCACTCCTCCCCGCCCCGCCACCCGGCCGGAGCCGCGCGGCCTGGTCGAGGCCGCGACGGCGATGTTCCTGGTGGGCACCCTGGCGGCGGTCGCCGGCGTGATCGGGGGCTACCCGGTCTACGGCGGCCAGACCCTGCGCCACCTGCTGGCGGCCGCGGTCCTGCTCACCGTCGCCCGCGTCATGGGGCTGCGGTTCGTCCGGCTCACGCCCCGCGAGACGGCGCTGCTGGCGACGCTCTCCCTGACGGGGCTGGTGATCTTCAATGTGTGCGTGATCGAGGCCACCCGGCACGGCGGCCCGGCCCTGGTCGGGACCGTGCTCGGCACCGTTCCGCTCGCGCTGGCCCTGCTCGGCGGGCGCCCCTCGCCCCGGCTCCTCGGGGCTGCGGCACTGGTGGCCGCCGGGGCGACGGTGGCCGCCGGGCTGGGCACCGGCGACCTGCCCGGCCTGCTCTGGTCGCTGGGCGCGCTGGGTTGTGAGCTCTGCTTCTCCCTGCTGGCCATCCCGCTGCTGCCGAAGCTGGGCGCGGTGCGCGTCTCGGCGTACTCCGTGACGCTGGCCGTGCCGATGCTGGTGGTCGCCGGGCTGCTCACGGACGGCACCGCGATGTTCCGCGTGCCGACGGTGTCCGAGGCCGCGGGACTGGGCTACCAGGCGCTGGTCGTGACCTCCCTGGCGTTCTTCCTCTGGTACGACGCCCTGCCCCGGCTCGGCCCGGGAAGGGCGGGGCTGTTCGCCGGGCTGATCCCGGTCGGCGCCATCGTCACCGGTGCCGTCCTCGGCCTGGGCACGCCCTCGGTGCCCGACCTGGCCGGCGCCGCGCTCGTGGTCACCGGCATCGTCGTCGGTCTCAGTACCGCGGGCTCACCCGCTGCGCGGGCACCTCGACCGGCTGGGGCGGGGCGGACCGCTGCAGGGGGATCTCGACCCGCTGGGGCAGGTTGACCTGTCGCGCGGGCTCGCTGCCCCGCTGCAGGGGCAGGCTCACCCGCTGCGAGGGCATGCTCGCCTTCCCCGAGGCGACGTCGAGCCGCTGCCGGGAGATGGTCAGCGGGGGTTCCGGCCAGCTCACCGGCCATTCGGGGGTCCGGCCGTTGGATTCCTTGATGCTCGTCAGCGTGATGGCTATCAGTGACACGCCGAGACCGGCCACCACGAAGACGGCCATGATCGCCAGTAGGACGATGTTCCCGGCCAGGACGGTGTTTCCGATGTTCATGATGTCCCCCAGCTTTCTCCGGACGCTCGGCCCGGCTCTTTCAGCTTCCCCCGTAGATTCGGACATACATCCATAAAAGCCGCATAACCAACTAATATTTGTCTTAAATATGCCGATTTAATGTCATATGTCTGTCCGCTTGCGCGCGGCCTCGAAGAGGCGAGACCACCATGGCGACCGCGCGGATCGAGCGTGAACGCGAGGCCGTACCCTCTAGGGAAAACACGCCCGCACGGAGGATCGACGACGATGCCCGAGTTCGACTACACCGACCTGCTTCCCATGGGACCGGACGAGACGGAGTACCGTCTGATCACCGCCGAGGGGGTACGGGTCGTCGAGGCCGCGGGCCGCAGGTTCCTGGAGGTCGAGCCCGAGGCGCTGCGGCTTCTCACCGAGAACGCGATCCACGACATCTCCCACTACCTGCGGTCGTCCCACCTCGCCCAGCTCCGCAAGATCATCGAGGACCCCGAGTCGAGCGGCAACGACCGCTTCGTCGCCCTCGACCTGCTGAAGAACGCCTCGATCTCGGCGGGCGGCGTGCTCCCGATGTGCCAGGACACCGGCACCGCGATCGTGATGGGCAAGCGCGGGCGCCACGTGCTCACCGACGGCGCCGACGCCGAGCACATCTCCCGGGGGGTCTACGACGCCTACACCCGGCTGAACCTGCGCTACTCCCAGATGGCCCCCCTCACCATGTGGGAGGAGAAGAACACCGGCTCCAACCTCCCCGCGCAGATCGAGCTCTACGCCGAGGACCCGGGCGGCCACCCCGACGAGTACAAGCTGCTGTTCATGGCCAAGGGCGGCGGCAGCGCCAACAAGTCGTTCCTGTACCAGGAGACGAAGGCGGTGCTCAACGAGAAGCGGATGCTCCAGTTCCTGGAGGAGAAGATCCGCTCGCTCGGGACCGCCGCCTGCCCGCCGTACCACCTGGCGATCGTCGTCGGCGGCACGTCCGCCGAGTTCGCCCTGAAGACCGCCAAGTACGCCAGCGCCCGCTACCTGGACTCCATCCCCACCGAGGGCTCCCCCTCCGGCCACGGCTTCCGCGACACCGAGCTGGAGGCCAAGGTCTTCGAGCTCACCCAGAAGCTCGGCATCGGCGCGCAGTTCGGCGGCAAGTACTTCTGCCACGACGTCCGCGTCATCCGCCTGCCCCGCCACGGCGCCTCCTGCCCCGTCGCCATCGCGGTCTCCTGCAGCGCCGACCGCCAGGCCCTGGCGAAGATCACCCCCGAGGGGGTCTTCCTGGAGCAGCTGGAGACCGACCCGGCGCGGTTCCTGCCGGAGACCACGGACGACCACCTCTCGGACGACGTCGTCAAGATCGACCTCAACCGCCCGATGCCGGAGATCCTCGCCGAGCTGACCAGATACCCGGTCAAGACCCGCCTGTCGCTGACCGGGCCGCTGGTGGTCGCCCGCGACATCGCGCACGCCAAGATCGGCGAGCTGCTGGACGCGGGCGGCGAGATGCCCGAGTACCTCAAGGACCACGCGGTCTACTACGCCGGACCCGCCAAGACCCCCGAGGGCTACGCCTCCGGCTCCTTCGGTCCCACCACCGCCGGGCGCATGGACTCCTACGTCGAACGCTTCCAGGCGGCCGGGGGCTCCAAGGTCATGCTCGCCAAGGGCAACCGCTCCAAGCAGGTCACCGACGCGTGCAAGGCCCACGGCGGCTTCTACCTCGGCTCCATCGGCGGCCCCGCCGCCCGGCTCGCCCAGGACTGCATCAAGAAGGTGGAGGTCCTCGAATACCCCGAGCTGGGCATGGAGGCCGTCTGGAAGATCGAGGTCGAGGACTTCCCCGCCTTCATCGTCGTCGACGACAAGGGCGAGGACTTCTTCACCGACTCCACCGGCCCCGTCCTGACCATCGGCCGCCGCTGACCGCTCCCGGCTTCAAGATCCGCCGTACAGGCGCCCGAGGTCGACGAGCTCGACGTCGGAGCGCCGTGCGGCGGTGTGCGCGAGGTCGGCGGTGAACCCCGACCGCGAGAACAGCAGAAGCTTGGGCAGCGCGGCGACCTTCGCACCGGGAAGCAGCCCCCGCAGGTGTTCGAGGCGCTGGAGTTCGGCGAGGGAGACGGGTGTGGTGGTTCCTTCGGCCTCCCCGATCGCGGTGATCCTGTCGGCGGCGAAGGGAGCCGTCTCGGTCACCACGATGTCCAGTTCGTGGCCCTGCCGATGCTCCCTGCAGGGGATCTGTGTGGGCCGGACGGCCGCCGCGACGCCCCCGAGGGTCTCGGCGGCGGCGTGTTCGAGGCACCACTCCCTGGAGAGGTCCTCGAAGTGCGGGCCGTAGATCTTCCCTGACACCGTGTCCGCGTTGGCGGCCCAGACCTGGGCCGCTCGCCGTACGACCAGCTCGGGCTCGTGCCGCTGGATGAGCAGCTGATGGAAGCGGACGATGGGTTCCGCGACGCGGAACAGGGCGCGCTTCTCCCGCAGGGCGTCGTCGACCTGCTCGATCAGGCCGATGTCCTGAAGTCCCGACAGCAGGTGCGCCAGAGCGCTGCTCGGGCGGCCGAGCGCCGAGGCGATCTCCGAACGCCGGTGGTTACCGGCGCTGAGAGCGCTCAGCGTCGCGGCGTAGGAGGTCGGATCGGCCACCGAGGGTTCCTCCCTGAGCAGGAGCGCGCCCTCGCGGAACATGGCCGAAGCCGGGTTGAGCAGGCGCCGCTCCACCCATCTGTCGAACTTCGCAAGGTCGGCCGGCCCGGATCCGCCGCACATCTCAAGGTAGGCGGGAGTCCCGCCGACCAGGGCATTCAGCCGGAACGCGAGTTCGGGGTCGTGGCCGGCGTCCCAGAAGGCGGCGGCGTCGCGGAACCTGAACGGCCGGACGACCAGCTCCAGCGAGGCTCGCCCGCGAAGGGGCGCCCCACCGCCGAGAAGCCGGGCCATGGTGGTGAGAGCACTGCCGCAGAGGATCATCCGGGTCCGCGTGTGCTCCTTCGCGTGGCCGAGCGGGCTGAGCGCCGCCTGGAGGTACGAGGGCAGGGCGGGGGTCGCCGCGGTCAGGTAGGGGAACTCGTCGACGATGACGGGGACGGCCCGCTCCTCGCCGAGACGCAGCAACTCGCCCAGTGCGTCGCGCCAGGTCCCGAAGACGACGGGCGCGCCCAGCCCGCGATAGGCCGCGTAGGCGGCACCGAGATCCGCGAGGTTCTGCCGCTCGCTCTGCTGGGTGGCCGCGAACAGGAACCCGCCCGTCTCCCTGGCCAGCAGTTCGAGCATCAGCGTCTTGCCCTGCCTCCTGCGGCCGTAGACCAGGCCCAGCGTCGCCCCTGGGACAGGAGACCTGACGAACTCTGAGAGCTCCTCCCATTCCACGTCACGGCCGAAGAGACGGTCCGGCTTTGTGATCATCCGCTCTCCTGGTCATCGCGACGAGAATGATAGGTACAACTATCATAGTTGCGCCTATCATTCCGGTGCCCCCCATCGCGTGGGATCCACGCCTGGAAAGCGGAAGTCTTCAGGTTCCGGAGGGTTGGGAGGATTCGCGCGGGGAGACGTAGACCCGGAAGGTGTGGAACGGTTCGCGGGGGGCGTCGAGCTCACACAGGCAGGACCAGCCGAGGCGCTCGTAGAGGCGTACGGCGGCGGTGGCCGCGGGTGAGGTGACGAGCCAGGAGGGCCCCGCGGCCGCGGTGACGCGGCGCAACAGGGACGCGCCGAGCCCCCGGCCGGCGAAGCGCGGGTCGACCGCGAGCTCGTGGAGCTCGAAGCGGGCCCTCAGCACGGACGTGTCGCCGCCGAGGGCGTCGGCGACGGAGCGGTGGAAGCGGTCGGCGGGCCAGGGGTCGGAGCTGTCGAAGCCGTAGGTGAAACCGGCGGGCTCGCCGTCGACGCGGGCGGTCACGCAGCGGAAGCCCGGCCTGCCCGTGTGCGACGGCAGGCGTCCGACGAAGGCCTCGACCTGGTCGGGGGTCTCGTGCCACGGCGCCGGCGCGAACGCCGCCGCGTAGATCGACCTCAGCGCCGCGGCGCCGGGCACCGCGTCGTCGAGGACCGGCGGCACGAGACCTCCTGGACCAAACTGACACTCGCCATCATGCTGCAACTGCAACTCCTTCGCAATAGATGGAGACCTAGGTCGCAAGACTGATGCAGATGCGAATAGCTTGCAATAGTGTCCGAACGAAAGGTGATCAACGAGGAGGTAGCCCTCATGGGTGAGTACGTCCTGCCCGACATGCCCTACGACTACGCGGCTCTGGAGCCCGCGATCACCGGGGAGATCCTGGAACTGCACCACTCCAAGCACCACGCCGCGTACGTCAAGGGCGCCAACGACACCCTGGAGCGGCTGGCCGAGGCGCGCGACAGGGGCGAGTTCGGCGGGCTGGTCGGGCTGGAGAAGACCTTCGCCTTCAACCTGTCCGGGCACGTGCTGCACTCGATCTTCTGGGAGAACCTCTCCCCGGACGGCGGCGACCGCCCCGACGGCGAGCTGGCCGCGGCCGTCGACGAGCACTTCGGCTCCTTCGAGGCCTTCCAGAGGCAGCTGAGCGCCGCCACCGCCGGGGTGCAGGGCTCCGGCTGGGGCATCCTGGCCTGGGAACCGCTGGGCCGCCGCCTGGTCGTCGAGCAGGTCTACGACCACCACGGCAATGTCGGGACGAACTCCACCCCGCTGCTGGTGTTCGACGCCTGGGAGCACGCCTATTACCTGCAGTATCGCAACGTGCGGCCCGATTATGTCGAGAAGCTGTGGAGTCTGGTCAACTGGGCGGATGTCACGCAACGCTTCTCAACAGTTACTAGCGCGAAAATCTGACCCAAGTTGGCAAGAAGATTCGGCCCGGTCTCTACTGGTCGCATTACGCAAATCGGTAAGCTGCACCACATGCGTGCGCCGCCCGGATACCTTCTCGCAGCGCGCTACCGGCTGTCAGAACCGGTTGGGCGCGGCGGCATGGGCACCGTCTGGCGGGCACACGACGAGTTGCTCAACCGTGAAGTGGCCGTCAAGGAGGTGCGCCTGCCTCTCGTCCTCGACGAGGAACTTCGCGCCGAGCTGTGCGCCAGGACCGAACGCGAGGGACGCGCGACCGCGATGGTCGCCCACCCCTCCGTCATCACCGTCTTCGACGTCGTCACCGAGGACGAGCGCCCCTGGATCGTGATGGAGCTGCTCCGCGCCCGGTCGCTGGAGCAGCTTCTCCAGGACCACGGGCCGCTGCCGCCGCGCCAGGTGGCGGAGATCGGCCGGCAGGTCCTGGGCGCGCTGCGCGCCGTGCACGCCAAGGGGATCCTGCACCGCGACGTGAAGCCGAGCAACGTCCTGGTGACCGACGACCGGGCCGTGCTCACCGACTTCGGCCTGGCCGCGCTCGAAGGCGACGTGTCGATCACCCAGGCGGGCATCGTGCTGGGCTCCGCCGGATACATCGCCCCCGAGCGCGTGCTGGGGGCCAAGGCCAGCCCGGCCGGCGACCTGTGGTCGCTCGGCGCGACCCTCTACACCGCCGTCGAGGGCCGGGGCCTGCACGGGCGCCGTACGGCCGCGGCCGCGCTCGCCGCGCTGACCAGTGGTGAGCCGATCCCCATGGAGCGGGCGGGACCGCTGACCCCGGTGCTGCGCGGCCTGCTCACGATCGACCCCAACGCGCGGCTCGACGCGGGACGGGCCTCGATGATGCTCGCCCGGGTGGCGGCCGGGGGGATGGTCGAGGAGTCCTTCTCCAGGCCGCCGGGGCGGCCCGACGGCAGGCCCTCCACGAGCGGGTCCGACGGGGCGTCGGCTCCGCCGTTCAGCCGCCGCTCGCAGCACCGCGGGACGCACCGGGTCGGCTCCGCGCCGCCGCCGGCGCCGCGGCCCTCCTCGCCCGGGACACCCCCGCCGCCGTCGGGGCCCGCGTCGGGGCCGACACCCCAGCTTCGCTCGCACCGGCGGCCCGGTGAGGGCGTCCACCGGAAGCCTGCGGATATTTCGCCTACCTATCGTCCATTTGTCCGTTTTATGACACCCTTCATAAGGTTGGTCCTCCCGCGTCTTCTCTGGCCGAGGGAACTCCGTAAGCGCGGGTAAAGCGCTTCTCAAGGTGGAATGGCTATCTTCTTCTCATGCCGGAACAGCAGACGCGTGTGCTCGCGGACCGTTACGAGCTGATCGCGCCGCTCGGCCGGGGCACGATGGGCACCGTTTGGAAAGCCCACGACCGTTCCCTCGGCCGTGAGGTCGCGATCAAGGAGATCCGTCAGGAGCCCGGCCTCAGCGAGGCGCAGCGCACCGAACTTCGGGAACGGATGATCCGCGAGGGTCGTACGGCCGCCCGCATCAGCCACCCCTCGGTGGCCACCGTCCACGACGCCATCGTCGAGGACGGCAGCCCCTGGATCATCATGGAGCTCGTGCAGGCGCGTTCCCTGGAGCAGGTGATCGAGGAGGAGGGGCCCCTTCCACCCCGCCTCGTCGCCGAGATCGGGGCCGACCTGCTGGGGGCGCTCCGCGCGGCCCACGCCCAGGGGGTCCTGCACCGCGACGTGAAACCCGGCAACGTGCTGATCACCGAGAGCGGCCGGGTGGTCCTCACCGACTTCGGCATCGCCAAGGCCGAGGGCGACACGAGCCTCACCAAGACCGGCATGGTGATCGGCTCCCCCGGATACACCGCGCCCGAGCGGGCCCGTGGCGAGCACACCGGGCCCGAGTCGGACCTGTGGTCCCTCGGCGCCACGCTGTACTTCGCGGTCGAGGGCCGTCCCGCCTACGAGCGGTCGTCGGTGGCGGAGACCCTGGCCGCGCTGATGAGCGAGCAGGTCGACCCGCCGACCCAGGCGGGGCCGCTCCGCCCGGTCCTCGAACAGCTGCTGGAGAAGGACCACACGGCGCGGCTGACGGCCGCCCAGGCGGGCGCGCTGCTCCGGGCGGTGGCCGACACCCCCTCGCACCTCGCGGACTCCCTGCCCCCGCCTCCGGTGCCCCCCGCCCCCGCCTTCGCGCCCTCTCCCCCGGCCGCCGAGATCCCCCTCGTGGAGGACGCCGGAGACACCGGGGACACTAGAGACGCTGACGCCGAGTGGGAGCCCGAGGGTCACGACGAGCCCGACGCTCCTGAAGACGACACGGACGACGACACAGACGACACCGACGGTTTCGACGCCGACCGCACCATGATGGTCATCCGCCCCAAGGACGGCCTGCGCATCCCCGGCGGGACGGCGCCCGCCGAGCCCTCCGCCTCCCCGTCCCCGGCGCCCTCCTCCGGCCGCCCGACGACCTCGCCCTACCCTGACCGGCCGCCCCTCGCGGAGCCGGGCAGGCCGGTCGCGGGACGGCAGGGCCCTCCCGGTCTCGGCACCCCCGTCGCGCGAGGCTCCGTGATCCGCGGCGCCTTCGGAAGGCCGGGCACGTCCGGGCCGGGTGCGTCCGGGCCGGGTGCCTTCGAGGAGCAGGCCGAGGAGACGGCCGCGTTCGGAGGGCCGGGCAACGAGTCGACGGCCACGCCGCCCCACGGGTTCCCGGTGAGCGCCAGGCCCGACCTCTCCGTCACCCCGCCGCACGGCTTCCCCCCGGTCGATCCGGGGCTCGCGGCGGCCCCCGACTCCGAGCCCCTCCCTCCGCCGCTGAGGCTCTTCCCCGACAACCGGCCCGGTCCCGGCAGCCGGCCCCCCGGCACCGGGGGCCCGCCCGGCCAGGAAGGGCCGGTGTCCTCGCAGCCCTGGCGCCCGCCGGGTCCCGAGGCGTCCGACGGCGCCTACCGCTCCCCGGGCCTGGGCACCGACCTGTTCGCGATCGCGGCCCAGAACGCCCAGCCCGACCCCGGCCGCCCCGGGCCGAGGCAGCCTCCGTCGCAGAAGGCCCGGATCGGCGTCCTCGTGCTCATGGGCGTGGCGGCGATCGCCCTCGTGGTGATCATGATCCTGACGGTGGCCGCCTTCTTCTGACGACTCCCGGCGGGCACGGCCCGGAGTACGGTTCCGGGCCGTGTTCCGGGCCGTGTTCCGGGCCGTGTTCCGGGCACGACTCCGAGCCGTGTTCCGGGCACGGCCCGCGAGGAGGAACCCCGTACCCGCGACGCCCCTCCCCGGTTTGATTCCCCCGACAGGACGCAGACTGGATTCATGAGCGAGTATCGGATCGAGCATGACTCGATGGGTGAGGTACGGGTTCCCGCGGGTGCGAAGTGGCGGGCGCAGACCCAGCGGGCGGTGGAGAACTTCCCCGTCTCCGGGCGAGGGCTGGAGGTGCCGCACATCGCGGCGCTCGGCCTGGTCAAGGCACTCGCCGCCGAGGTCAACGCGGAGCTGGGGGTGCTCGACAAGGAGCTGGCGCAGGCGATCGCCGAGGCCGCCACCGACGTCGCGGAGAACGAGTGGGACGGCGAGTTCCCCGTCGACGTCTTCCAGACCGGCTCCGGCACCTCCTCCAACATGAACGCCAACGAGGTGATCGCCACTCTCGCCGAGGAGCGGCTGGGCCGTCCCGTCCACCCCAACGACCACGTGAACGCCTCGCAGTCGTCCAACGACGTCTTCCCCACCTCCATCCACGTCGCCGCCACGACCGAGGTCTCGTACCACCTGATCCCCTCGCTGCGGCACCTGGCCACCGCGCTGCGGGACAAGTCGCTGGAGTTCGACGGCGTGGTCAAGGCCGGGCGCACGCACCTGATGGACGCCACCCCGGTCACGCTGGGACAGGAGTTCGGCGGGTACGCCACGCAGATCGACAACGCCATCGCGCGGGTGCGGAGCGCGTTGCCGCGCCTCGCCCAGCTGCCCCTGGGCGGCACGGCGGTCGGCACCGGCGTCAACACCCCGCCCGGCTTCGCGGCCAAGGTCATCGAGAGGCTGCGCGAGGCCACCGGACTGCCGTTCTCCGAGGCTCCCGACCACTTCGAGGCCCAGGGTGCCCGGGACGCCGTCGTGGAGCTCTCCGGCCAGCTCCGCACGGTCGCGATCTCGCTCAACAAGATCGCCAATGACCTGCGCTGGATGGGGTCCGGCCCCCGGGCCGGACTGGGCGAGATCAACCTGCCCGACCTGCAGCCCGGTTCCTCGATCATGCCGGGCAAGGTCAACCCGGTCGTCCCCGAGGCGGTGACCATGGTCGCCGCCCAGGTCATCGGGAACGACGCGGCCATCGCCTTCTCCGGCGCCTCGGGCACGTTCGAGCTCAACGTGATGCTCCCGGTCATCGCGCGCAACGTCCTGGAGTCCGTGCGGCTGCTCGCCAACGCCTCCCGCCTGCTGGCCGACCGGTGCGTGCACGGCATCACCGCCAACGTCGACCGCATGCGCGAGTACGCGGAGTCGTCGCCGTCGATCGTCACCCCCCTCAACCCGTACGTCGGGTACGAGGAGGCCGCGAAGATAGCGAAGCAGGCCCTGGCGGAGCGCAAGACCATCCGCGAGGTCGTCATCGAGCGCGGACACGTCTCCAACGGCACCCTCACCGAGGAACGGCTCGACGAACTGCTCGACGTCCTGTCCATGACCCGGCCGCCCTCGTAGTCCGCGCCCGGGCCTGGGAGACTGGGGCATGACCCAGATCAAGTTCTACGGCCGCGAGGACGTGTGGGCCGACCGGCGCCGGGAGATCTCCGACACCGTCCACGGCTGCCTGGTGGACGTGTGGAAACTCCCCGAGGACAAGCGGTTCCACCGGTTCCTGCTGCTGGACGCCGAGGACATGATCTGCCCGCAGCGGAGCGAGCGGTATCTCATCGTGGAGATCGTCTGCTTCGGCGGCCGGTCGGACGAGGCCAAGCGCTCGCTGATCCGCACCCTGTTCGCCAGGGTCGGGGAGGCGTTCGACCTTCCCGCCGAGGACCTGGAAATCGTGATCATGGAGTCCCCCAAGGTCAACTGGGGCATCCGCGGCCTCCCCGGCGACGAACTCACGCTCATGTACCCGGTCACCATCTGACCGCCGCGCGGCCTCCGTCGCCGTCGGGTACGGATCCGCGCCGGGAGGCCGTGCGCTCCGGGGCTGAAGTGAACGATGTAGCAAAATAACGGATTTGCGACATCGTGGTGAGGTATCCCCCTCAGACGACAGGGTTGAGGGATGCCGACTCCTCTGTCCCCCGCGGACGCCGTGAAGTCCCTGCTGACCACGGTCGGCGCCGCGACCGATGCCGACCGTGCCCGGGCCGAGGAGCTGGCCGCGGAACTGGAGTGGTCGCACCCGGCGATCCGGCAGGCCGGTGCCTACATCGCCCGCACGCCCGGCGTGGACCTGTCCGGCTATCTGCACCTGCTGCGTACCGTCCCCGAGGACACCCCGGACTCCGGATCGCGCCCGCGATCCGACGCCGACCGGGCGGTGGCCCGCGCCTGGGCGCTGACGCGCCCGCGGATCGAGCACGCCGACCCACTGGCGATCCGCGTGCTGCGGGTGCTGGCCTGCTACGCACCCGACGACCTGCCCCGCACGGTGCTTAACGGGCTGGAGGACGCCGGGGAGGCCGGGGAGACCGCGCTCGACGACGCGCTGGAGGTGCTGTCCTCCTACGGCGTGGCCGACCGGTCGCCGGACGGCCGACGAGTGAGCGTGCACCATCAGGTCCAGGCAGTCGTCGTGGACGGCCTGACCGAGGACGAGCACGCCGCCGACAGGGCCACCGCCGCCGCCCTGCTCCAGGCCGCGCTGCCCGCGGAGCCCTGGCACCCCTCCTCCTGGCCCGCGTACGCCCGGCTGCTGCCCCACGCCCACGCCGTCCTGCCACCCGAGTCCCCCGCCGTGAGCTCCGTCGTCGACTACCTGCACGCCAGCGATGACTACCGCACCGCCCGCACCCTGCTGCACCGGCGCCACGCCGTCACGCACGACACCCTGGGCCCGGAACACGCGGACACGCTGGCCGCCCGCGTCGATCTCGCCACCCTGGCGGGAGAGATGGGGGACGTGGCCGAAGCCCTGGAGCAGTGCACGGTGCTGGTACCGCTGACCGAACGCGTCCTGGGCCCCGAACACCCCACCACACTCGACGCCCGCGCCAACCTCGCCTACTGGACGGGAGAGACGGGAGACGCGGCCGGCGCCCGGGACCTGTTGGCGGCGCTGGCACCGCTGATCGAACGAGTCCTGGGCGCCGAACACCTGGAGACGCTGAGCGTGCGGACCAGCCTCGCCCGCTGGACAGGAGAGGCAGGAGACGCGACCGGCGCCAGAGACAGGTACGCGACGCTGGCTCCGCGAATCGAGCAGGCGCTGGGCCCCGAGCATCTGTACGCCTTAGGTGCCCGCTTCGGCCTCGCCCGCTGGACAGGAGAGGCAGGAGACGCGACCGGCGCCCTGGACCGCTTCACAGCGCTGGCAGCGGCGGCCAAGGCCGCCCTGGGTCCCGCCCACCCCACCACGGTCGGCACCCAGGTCAGTCTCGCCCGCTGGACAGGAGAGGCAGGAGACCCGGCCGACGCCCGAGACCAGTTCGCGGCACTGGTGCCGGTCATCGAACAGGCGCTGGGCCCCGAGCACCCGCAAACGCTGGGTGGCCGGTTCGGTCTCGCCCGCTGGACAGGGGAGGCAGGAGACCCGGCCGGCGCTCTGGAGCGGTTCACAACCCTGCTCCCTCTCACCGAACGCGCACTGGGCCCCGAACATCTCATCACGATCGAAACGGCGGCCAGCCTCGCCCGCTGGACCGGTGAAGCCGGAGACCCGGCAGGCGCCCGCGACCACCTCACACCCCTGGTACCCCTCGCCGAACGCGCGCTGGGCCCCGAACACCCCACCACCTTGATCATTCGCGAGGGCCTCGCCCACTGGACGGCGGAAGCGGGAGACGCGGCCGGAGCTCGCTACCAGTTCACGATGCTGGTTTCGACGCTCAGGCGGGTACTGGGCCTGGAACACCCGAGCACGTTGAACGCCCGCGTCTGGCTCGCCCTGTGGATGAGCGAGGCGGGGGACGCTCCCGGCGGGATGGATCAGCTGGCGGCGCTGGTGCCGGTGACCGAGCGGGTCCTGGGCCCCGAACACTCGACCACGCTGGCCGTCCGCTTCTACCTGGCCTCCCTGGCAGGAGAGACGGGGAACGCGGCCGACGCCCGGGACCAGTTCGCGGCGCTGGTGCCGGTGATCGAACGGGCCCTGGGTCCGGAACATCCGGACACGGTGAACGTCCGCGTCCACCTCGCTCACTGGAGGAAATACGCGAGACGGTCGCTTCTCACGCGATGGCTTCCGGGACGCTGACCCCCTTCACGCCTCCAGCCGTCGAGGCCCTCCGAAGGCGGAACGAAGCCGGCCCGGGACGGATACCCGCCACATAAACGTACGGTGGAGTGTGGGGGTGGGCGACATGGGCCGGGATTCGGGTCATTGCCTAGATTCGGCAGCATGATTGACCTAGCGGGTCGGCGAGCCGTGGTGACCGGGGCGGGTAGCGGGATCGGGCGCGCCTGCGCGCACCGGCTGGCCGCGGCCGGGGCACACGTGCTGGTGGTCGACATCGACGCCGAGGCGGCGGCGAAGGTCGCCGCGGAGATCTCGGGGACACCCGTCGTCGCGGACCTGTCGGAACCGGACTTCGTCCGGGCGATCCCGCCCGGCGTGGACATCGTGGTGAACAACGCCGGGTTCCAGCACGTCGCCCCGATCGAGGAGTTCCCGCCGGAGGTGTTCTCCAAGATCCTCAAAGTGATGGTCGAGGCGCCCTTCCTGCTCGTCAGGGAGGTCCTGCCCGGCATGTACGAACGCGGCTGGGGCCGGATCGTGAACATCTCCTCGGTCCACGGGCTCCGCGCCTCGCCCTACAAGTCGGCGTACGTCACCGCCAAGCACGCCCTCGAAGGGCTGTCCAAGACGATCGCCCTGGAGGGCGCCCCGCACGGCGTCACCTCCAACTGCGTGAGCCCCGCCTACGTCCGCACCCCCCTGGTCGAGAACCAGATCGGCGCCCAGGCCGGCACCCACGGCATCGGCAGGGACGAGGTGGTCGAGCAGATCATGCTCGCCCCCGCCGCCGTCAAGCGGCTGATCGAGCCCGAGGAGGTCGCCGAACTCGTCGCCTACCTCTGCGGCCCGCACGGCTCCTTCATGACCGGCACCTCCCTCCCCATAGACGGCGGCTGGACAGCCCGCTGAACCCGGGAGGACGCGCGGCGCCGCCGCCGACGCGGCGGATGGGCGACGGAGGAAGGAGCCGGACCTGAGCGGCGTCGCAAGCATCGGAGAATGGTCGCTATGAGCACACGGGTCTTTCTCGAACTGCTGGCCAGGGAGGCTTCGGCGGTCGAGTTCGAGGGGCCCGTTCTCGCGGCGAGGACCGGCGGGGCCGGCGCGGAGGCGCTGGCGGAGCTGGAGGAGGCCAAGCTCGCCGCGCTGAAGGTGCGGGCGCTGCTGCGGCGCAGGGCGAAGCGCGAGGCGGAGCTGTCGGCGCTGTTCGACACGGCGGGCGACCTGGCCGGGCTGCGGGACCTGGACGCCGTCCTGGAGGCCATCGTGCACCGGGCCAGGCAGCTGCTCGGCACCGACGCCGCCTACATGACGCTGCACGACCCCGAGCGGGGCGACACCTGGATGCGGGTGACCGACGGCTCGGTGTCGGCGAAGTTCCGGGCGCTGCGGCTGGCCATGGGCGCGGGCCTCGGCGGCCTGGTCGCCCAGACCGCCACCCCGTACTCCACCGCCGACTACTTCGCCGACGAGCGCTTCCGCCACAAGACCGACATCGACGACGCGGTGCTCGAAGAGGGACTGGTCGCCATCCTCGGCGTACCGCTCAAGCTGGGCGCGCGGGTGATCGGGGTGCTGTTCGCCGCCAACCGGAGCGTGCGGCCCTTCACCCAGGACGAGGTGGTCCTGCTGGGCTCGCTGGCGGCGCACGCGGCGGTGGCGATCGACAACGCCCGCCTGCTGCAGGAGACCAGGAACGCGCTGGAGGAGCTCAGCGAGGCCAACCGGCAGGTGAACGCGCACAGCCAGGCCGTGGAGCGCGCCGCGCTCGCGCACGACCGGATGACCGGCCTGGTGCTGCGCGGCGGCGGGGTGGAGGACGTGGCGGCGGTGGTGACTGAGGTGCTCGGCGGCTCGCTGACGGTGCTCGACGACGCCGGGCGCCCGATCGCCGGGGACGCGGGCGTGCTGGAGGAGGACGCGCCGGGCGAGGCGGCGTCCGACCAGCCGCCGACGGGACCCGCGGCGAGCCGGAGGCCGGGCTCGAAGCCCGGCGCCAGGCAGAAGACGCGCAAGGCCGCGGAGGTGATCGCGGACGCCGCGCGGTCGTCGAGGGCGCTGGGGCGCACCGTGCGGCAGGGGCACCTGCTGGTCGCGTCGGTGGACGTGGGCGCGGAGCCGCTGTGCACGCTGGTGCTGCGCAACGGCGGCGGCGGCGGCGGTCAGGTGTCGGACGCCGACCAGCGCATCCTGGAGCGGGCCGCGCTGGTGACCGCGCTGCTCCTCCTGTTCAGGCGTACGGTGGCCGAGGCGGAGGGCCGGGTCAGGGGCGAGCTCCTCGACGACCTGATCTCGCGGCCCGCCCTCGACGGCCTGGCCGACCGCGCCCGGCGGGTGGGGGTGAACCTCGACCTCGACCACGTGGTGGTCGTGGTCCGCCACGGCGGCGGGCGGGAGCGGGCCGCGTTCTGGGCGTCCTCCCAGGCGACGCTGCACCACGGTCTCGCCGCGCAGCGCGGCGACGAGGTGGTCCTGCTGCTTCCCGGCGACCGGCCCGGCCCGCTGGCCAAGCGGGTGGCGGCCGAGCTGAGCGCCTCGCTCGGCCACCCGGCCACCGCGGGCGCGGGAGGGCCCGTGCGCGGCGCCGCGGAGGTGGCCGCCGCGCACCGGGAGGCGCAGCGCTGCGCCGACGCCCTGGTGGCCCTGGGGAGGGCCGGGGAGGGTGCCGGGGCCAGGGAGCTGGGCTTCGTCGGCCTGCTGGTCGGCGAGGGGCGCGACATCGGGGCCTTCCTCGCCTCGGCGCTCGGCCCGGTGATCGACTACGACGCCCGCAGGGGCACCGCGCTGGTCCAGACGCTCACCGCGTACTTCGGCACGGGCGGCTCGCTGTCGCGGACGAGCGAGACCCTGCACATCCACGTCAACACGGTCACCCAGCGTCTGGACCGGATCGGCCAGTTGCTCGGCGACGACTGGCAGGCCCCGGAGCGGGCCCTGGAGATCCAGCTCGCCCTGCGCCTGCACCGCCTCAGCGGCTGATCCGGCCGCCGGAAGGCCACCGGAAGGCCGTCGGACGACCGTCGGAAGGCCACCGGAAGGCCTCGCGGCGGGGCGGTCTCACACATCCACATAGGGCGCCTGTTGGCTATGGCGGTCGTACCCATAGGAGTGACGCCGGTCACTACGTACGGTAGCCGGAATCCCCCCCAACAGCGATTCCCCTTGGTGAGTGAGATGGCAGAGAAAACCCGTACCCCCATCGGAAAGATCGTGGGTGCCAGCCTCGTCGGCACCACGATCGAGTGGTATGACTTCTTCCTGTACGGCTCCGCCGCCGCGCTGGTCTTCCCGCAGCTGTTCTTCCCCCAGTCGGAGCCGCTGACCGGCACCCTGCTGGCGTTCCTGACCTACGCGGTGGGCTTCGTGGCCCGCCCGCTGGGCGCGCTGGTCTTCGGGCACTTCGGCGACCGGCTGGGCCGCAAGAAGCTGCTGGTGGTCAGTCTGCTGATGATGGGCGGGGCGACCTTCCTGATCGGCTGCCTGCCGACCCACGCGGCGATCGGCATGGCGGCGCCGCTGCTGCTGACCCTGCTGCGGCTCGTCCAGGGCTTCGCCCTCGGCGGCGAGTGGGGCGGCGCGGTGCTGATCGTCTCCGAGCACGGCGACCCCGAGCGCCGGGGCTTCTGGGCCTCCTGGCCGCAGGCGGGCGCCCCCGGCGGCAACCTGCTGGCCACCGCCGTGCTGGCGGTGCTGGCCGCGGTCCAGACGGACGAGGCGTTCCTGAGCTGGGGCTGGCGGGTGCCGTTCCTGCTGTCCGGCGTGCTGGTGCTGGTCGGCCTGTGGATCCGGCTCTCCATCAGCGAGTCGCCGGTCTTCCAGCAGGCGGTCGCGAACGCCAAGCCCTCGGCGTCCCTGCCGATCGTGGAGGTCTTCAGGTACCACTGGCGGGACGTCCTCATCGCGATCGGCGCCCGCTTCGCCGAGAACGTCTCCTACTACGTGATCACCGCGTTCGTGCTGGTCTACGCGACGCAGCAGGCGGGACTGCCCAAGCCCCTCGTGCTCAACGCGGTGCTGATCGGGTCGGCCATCCACTTCGTCTCGATCCCGATGTGGGGGGCGCTCTCCGACCGGCTCGGCCGCCGGCCCGTCTACCTGCTCGGCGCCGCCGGGGTGGGCCTGTGGTCCTTCGCGTTCTTCCCGCTGATCGACACGAAGAACTTCCTCGCCGTCACCCTGGCGGTGACCGTCGGCCTCATCCTGCACGGCGCGATGTACGGCCCGCAGGCCGCGTTCTTCTCCGAGCTGTTCGCCACGAGGATGCGCTACTCGGGCGTCTCGATCGGCTCGCAGCTCGCCTCGATCGTCGCGGGCGCCCTGGCCCCGCTGATCGCGGTCGCCCTGCTGGACACCTACAAGTCGTCGTTCCCCATCATGCTGTACGTGGCCGGAGCCGCCGTGCTCACCCTGATCACCGTGTACGTCTCGCGTGAGACCCGTGGCCGTGACCTCGTCACCATCGGCACCCACGACGAGGTCAAGACCCCTCGCTGAACCGTACGGAGATACATCTGATGCGCATCGAGAACCGGCCGGTACCCACCGGCCGGATCACCCAGAACGTCCTGTCGGTGGCGGGAAACGCCTCGGAGGGCGGCGAGACCGTGCTGTTCGTGCACGGGAACGTGTCGAGCTCCGCCTTCTGGCGGGGCACGATGCTCGCCCTGGCGGAGCAGGGCCACCGGCCCCTCGCCGTGGACCTGCGGGGCTTCGGCGACACCGAGCCCGCCCCGGTCGACGCCACCCGTGGCCTGCGCGACTACTCCGACGACGTGCTCGCCCTCGTCGAGGCCCTCGGGCTGGACGGCGTGCACCTGGTCGGCTGGAGCATGGGCGGCGGGGTCGTGCTGCAGGCGCTGCGCGACCGGCCCTCCGCCGTGCGGAGCGTGACCCTGGTCAACCCGATCTCCCCGTACGGCTTCGGCGGCACGCACGGCGCCGACGGCGCGCTGAACCACCCCGACGGCACGGGCGGCGGGGCGGGGGCGGCCAACGCCGACTTCGTGAAGCTGCTCGCGGCGGGCGACACCTCCGACAGCTCCCCGGCCTCGCCGAGGAACGTGATGCGGACCACGTACGTGAAGCCCGGCACGGTGATCGAGGACGAGGACGCCCTGGTCGCGTCGATGCTGTCCACGAAGGTCGGCGAGGACCACTACCCGGGTGACGCGGCGACGTCGGAGGAGTGGCCGGGGGTCCGTCCCGGCACGCGGGGCGTGCTCAACTCGTTCGCCCCGACGCACTTCCGGATCGACGACCTGCACACGATCGACCCGAAGCCGCCGGTCCTGTGGATCAGGGGTGAGGCCGACGTGATCGTCTCCGACACCTCGCTGTTCGACCTGGCCCACCTGGGCGCACTGGGGGCCGTCCCCGGCTCGCCCGGCACCCCCGCGCAGCCGATGGTCACCCAGACCCGCGCCGCGCTGGAGCTGTACGGCCCGTACACCGAGGTCGTCCTGGACGCCGGCCACAGCCCGCACATCGAGCGGCCCGCCGAGTTCCGCGCCGCCCTCTCCGACCACCTGAAGCGGAGCTGAAATGCACAGTATCAATGGCGACGCTTCGCGTCGCGGTTCGGCCGCTCTTACCCGGCTCCTTCCCTCGTCACTCATCCGCTCCGCTCCTTCGCTCCTCAGTCCAGTCCCCGGCGCGGCCTCACGGCGCAGTACCAAAACGGCCGCGGGATTCGCCGCTGTCGGGTTCGCCGTCCTGACGGTCCTGGCCGGGGCGCCCGTGGCGAGCGCGGGGACCTCACCGGCGCACTGCGCCCGGCTGGACCGGGTGGCGGTGCCGGGTGCCGAGCACCAGGTGAAGGCCTGCCTGGACGACCTCACGACGGCGGGCACGGCCGTCTCCGGGCACACCGACCCGGCCGACTGGGCGGGCCTGCACCCGGCGGGGGCGGTCAACCCCAAGGGCGTGCCCGGCATCCAGGTCGACGGCTACTTCCCCGACACCTCGACCTCCAACACGACGCACGGCTGGAACCACGACTCGCAGTTCGTCCTGCGGCTGCCCGACAACTGGAACGGCGGGCTGGTCGTCACCGGCACCCCCGGCAACCGGGAGCAGTACGCCAACGACTTCACCGTCTCCGACTGGGCCCTGGCCAAGGGCTACGCCTACGCGGTGACGGACAAGGGCAACGTCGGCGTCAACTTCTACAAGGACGGCCGCAGGCCCGGTGACGCGGTCGCCGAGTGGAACGACCGGGTCACGCAGGTCGCGATCGCGGCCAAGGCCGTCGTCGCCCAGCGCTACGGCAGGCTTCCCAAGCGGACCTACGCGGCGGGCATCTCCAACGGCGGGTACCTGGTCCGCTGGCAGCTGGAGAACCGGGCCTGGCTGTACGACGGCGGGATCGACTGGGAGGGCACGCTCTGGCGGGTCAAGGGCGACAACCTCGTCAACTACCTGCCCCCGGCGCTGCGGGCCTACCCGGCCGGCGACACCCAGGCGATGTACGACGCGGGATTCGCCCGGGGCTCGGAGTTCCTGTGGCCGTTCCACTACCAGTACTACTGGGACCTGACCCAGCGCCTCTACCGTGAGGAGCTCGACCCCTCCTTCGACGGCGACGTCGAGGCGGGCACCCCCTTCTGCGCCTCGGGCACCCCGGCCTGCGACGCCGACTACGACTACGACGCGCGCAAGCCGTACGCGGCGGTGAAGAAGATCGGGCTCACCGGCCGGATCGGCAAACCGCTGATCACGATCCACGGCACGCTGGACACGCTGCTGCCGATCTCCCGCTCCAGCGACGTCTACGCGGACATGGTCGGCAAGCACCGGCCGTTCCGCTACTACCGGATCACCGACGGCACCCACGTGGACAGCCTCTACGCCTCCTACCCCGACAAGCTGCGCCCGCTGCTGCCGTGCTTCCGCAGCGCGTTCGAGACCCTGGAGGGCTGGGTGGAGCGCAGGCAGAGCCCGCCGCCGAGCGCGACCCTGCCGAGGCCCGCGAGCGGCGACCTGCCCAACGAGTGCCACCTGGGCGCCTGAGACACAGCCACACGGCGCCACACGGCTGACACCTCTGACACAGCCACAGGGCGCCACACGGCTGACACCTCTGGACACCGCCGCCCGGTGCCGCACCGCCCCCCGACGGGCCGTGTGGCACCGGGCGGCCGTCAGTTGAGCATGTAGCGCCGCTGGACGGTCCTGGTCACCCGGACCGCGTTCCTGACCAGCGGTATCCGCAGCGCGACCCGCTTCAGCAGCGGGTACCAGGGTTCGGAGGGCCTGGAGGCGGCGGACCTGTGGATCTCCACCCGGCCGCCGCGGTTCATCTCCACCTTGAAGCGCAGCCCGGTCTCCTTGCCGTCCACCCGCAGGAACGGCGCCCAGACGCCCGGCGCGAGAAACCCCTCCCGGTACGCCAGCCGGATCGGGATCTTGGCGATCAGCCGCCCGGCCAGCTCCCCGGGGACCCCGGGCTCGACCAGCGCCGGGGCGGCGACCTCGCGGTCCCTGCCCGCGGTCTGGCGGAACACCAGCTCCGCGGGCGGCCCCCCGCTCGGCGGCACGTACGGCACGGGCACGACGACGAAGACGTGCTTGCGCTGCCTGATGACCGTCGTCCCCGGCGAGACCAGGACGATCGACTCGGGGAACGAGCGCGGCTCCACGCAGATCCCCAGCTCCCCCCGGTCGGACCACCAGGGGATGATCAGCCGCCTGGAGCAGTCGGCGACCATCCCGGTGCAGTTCAGCGGCGACCCGGTCACCCGGGTGCGTGCCTGCTGCGCCCCTCCGTACATGCGCACGTGCATCTCCCAGAGTCCCGGGGGCAGCGGGCCGCCCACGGCCGCCGAGTCGACGTCCAGCCGGGCCGCGCCGGTGACCTGGAGCCTGACGCCGTCGCGGTGGCGGCTGCGGATCATCGAGCACTCCGAGGGCAGGAAGTGGACGGCCCCGGTGTCCTCGTGCCTGACGTAGACCTCGAACCGCGCCCTGGCTGCGGCCTGGCTGACGTCGGCCATCTCGGGCGGCAGGCGGAGCCCGTCGAGGGGCACCGGGGGCTGCCAGAGCAGGCCGTCGTCCCCGTACGGGGCGAAGCGCATCGGGGTGCCGTCGGCCTGCATGATCTCCACGGTGAGCCCGACGGTGAGCGCGCCGTCGTCCCAGGTGAGCTCGTCGAGGTCGGCCTGGAGGCGGACGCCGCGCATGGCCCCGGCCAGGACGACGAGCTGGTCGAGCCTGCCCGCGCGGAGCAGCGCGGCGCGGGCCCGCAGCGGGACGGGCAGCATGAGGTCGAGGCGCGGGGGGAAGCGCTGGACGACCAGCTCTCGCAGGGTGGTGAAGGTGGCCGCCCGGCCCGCCGAGGAGGTGGCGAACCTGGCGCCGCCGAGCCGTCGCAGCACCGCGGTGCGGAACCACTGGGCGTACATCCGGTCGCGCCGGCGGCCCTCGGGCACCTCGTCGTCGATGATGTCGAGCAGCTCGCGCAGTTCCGCCGCCCAGACGTAGGGGTCCTCCGGCGGGTCGGGCCGCTCGGTGACGTGGCAGCAGACCGGGCCGGCCATCACGACGACGCTCCTGGCCCGCAGGTAGGCGCGGAGCACGAAGGACTGCTCGGCCAGGCATCCGCCGGGGTCGGGGAAGTTCAGCGCCTCGGCGTCGAGGAAGGCCCTGCGGAAGAGCTTGTGCGGGGTGAGCAGCGTGAGCAGCCGGTCTTTGACGATGTCAACGTGCTCGCGGTCGGCGTCGAAGATCGTGGAGGGCGGCCGCTGGTCGCTGATCAGCCGCCCGAGGAGGATGTCGGCCCCGGTCTCCACGGCGCGCAGGTGCATCCGCTCCAGGGCGTCCCGCTCCAGGCGGTCGTTCTGGTCCAGCAGGTAGACGTACTCGCCCCGGGCGACCATGAGGGCGACGTTGCGGCCGCGCATCGGCGAGCCGGTCCGCTCCAGGTGGAGCACCCTGACGTTCGGCCGTACCGTCGCCAGGGTGTCGAGGCGCTGCTGGATCCCGTCGTCGGAGCCGTCGTCGGCGAAGATGACCTCGTAGTCCTCGGAGGCCATCGACTGCTCCAGCACCGACCGGATGCAGTCGTCGGCGCCATCACCGGGGTTGTGCACCGGCACCACCACGCTGACCTTCACGTCCATGCGGCCAAGGGTGCGGCGCCCGGCGCCGGGAGAGGATCAGACTTGCCGACTCCTGGTCTCTCAGTACCAGCCCTTGGCCTGGGAATGGGCCCAGGCGCCGCAGGGCGAGCCGTAGCGGCCCTTGATGTAGCCGAGCCCCCACTCGATCTGGGTGGCCGCGTTGGTCTGCCAGTCGCCTCCGGCGCTGGCCATCTTGTGGCCGGGGAGGGACTGCGGGATGCCGTAGGCGCCGCTGGAGGTGTTCATGGCGCGCTCGTTCCAGCCGCTCTCCTTCATCCAGAGCTTCTCCAGGCAGCCCCACTCGCCCGCCCAGCCCCTGGACTCCAGCATCTGCTTGCCCAGCGCCCTGTTGCCGGTCGGGTTGGAGGTGCCCGGGGGGAGCTGCTGCGGGTTGAACCCGCCTCCGCCCGGCGCCTCGTCAACGATCTTGACCGGGTTGAGCACCTTGCGGTTCTCGCGCTCGGCGGCGATCCTGTCGGCCTTGAGCGCCTGGGCGGCCTGGGCCTTCAGCATGTCGGACTCCAGGTCGGAGCCGAAGGGGTCGGAGCCGAGCATCTGCGCCATCTCGTCCAGGGTGAGCGGCTTCGTCGGCGGCGCCGTGGCGTTCTGGTAGGCGGTGTAGGCGGTGAAGGCGCCCCCGCCCACCAGGACCACGAGCGCGGCGCCCAGGATCAGCACGCGCTTGGAGGTCATACCGCGCTTCGAGCTGGGCGGGTCGGAGGCCTTCCCCCTGCCCGCCCTGCGGTTCGCGCGGCGGGGGCGGGGCGCCGAGCGCTCCTGCAGTTGCTGTGATCCTGGACTCACGACCTATGAGCTTGCCGTGGGGAGGGGGGTGGTCCGCAACCGGAACGACGGAGTTGGTCTGCTCCCGGCCGGGTCCTCCGGGGTTTCCCGCGACCTAACCGCCAGGCCACGAGCACTTTCCCGGCAAGGAAAGCTTGGGAGTGATTTTGCTCACATTTTACCGTACGGTGCCATGTAGGCCTCTTTGTCGATCATGAAAGTGCCCGAATCGTGGTCTGACCACCTCATTCAGGTACTGTTTGCGTTATGTCTGGGTTTTGTGACCCGGCAGATCCATCCGAGCCTTGGGAGAATGATTACCCGGTGGCAGGCATCCTCCTCGTCGAAGACGACCCCTCGGTCCGTACCGGGCTGGAGCTCGCGCTCACCCGGCAGGGCCACTCCGTCACCGCGTACGCCAGCGGTGAGGAGGCCCTTGAGCACATCAGGTCCCGTCGCCCCGAGATCGCCATCCTGGACGTCATGCTGCCCGGCATCGACGGCGTCGAGGTGTGCCGCCGCATCCGCAGGCTCGACCAGCTGCCGGTGATCCTCCTCACCGCCAGGGGCGACGACCTCGACGTGGTCGTGGGCCTGGAGGCGGGGGCCGACGACTACGTGGTCAAGCCGGTCGAGCCCCGGGTGCTGGACGCCCGCATCCGCGCCGTCCTGCGCCGGATGGAGTCGGTCGCCTCCGACCGCATCACCTTCGGCGACCTGGTCATCGACCGGGGCGCGCTCAAGGTGGCGCTGGGGGGCCGCGAGGTCCACCTCACCCCCACGGAGCTGCGCCTCCTGCTCGAACTCGTCCGCCACCCCGGCCAGGTGCTCAACCGCAGGTATCTCCTGCGGGCCGTCTGGGACCACACCCACGTCGCCGACTCCCGGCTGGTCGACGCCTGCGTCCAGCGGGTCCGTGCCAAGATCGAGGCGGTCCCCGCCGAGCCCGAGTTCATCCACACGGTACGGGGATTCGGCTACCGGTTCAGCCCGCCGTGAAGCGGATGTACACCGGGCTGCGCGGGCGCCTGGTGATCACCTTCACCCTGATCGCCGTCACCGCCTCCGCGGTCGTCGCGGTGATCGGCTACGAGTTCGTCAAGAGCCGCATGATCGGGCGGGCCGAGCACGTGGCCGTGAGCGAGGTGCGCGACATCCTGGAGGGCAGCAGGCTGCCCGTCGGCGCGCTCTGGCCGGGAGACAGCCCGCCGACCGACGAGGAGATCAGCGCGCTGCAGAGAAGCCTGCGCCCCCAGGGCGGCAGGGTGGTGGTCCGCTACGAGAACTACCCCTACCCCGACGGCGACTTCGGCCCCAAGGAGATTCCCGGCGACCTCGCGGCCAGGGCCACCCAGCGGCTGGTCGCCAAGCGCATGACCATCGGCGGCGACATGTGGCTGCTCATCGGCACCCCCGTCTGGCGGATCGAGCCCATCCACACCGCCCAGCCCACCGGGATGACCGTCTTCGTGTTCGTCCCCCTCATCGAGGAGGAGCGGCTGCTGAACGGCCTGCGGCAGCCGCTCGCCGTCGCCGGCGTCGCCATGCTGATCATCGCGCTCTCCCTGGGCCTGGTGTCGGCCCGGCAGCTCCTGCTGCCGGTCAGGAGGCTCGGCTCGGCGGCCCGCGCGCTCGGCGCCGGCCACCTCGACACCCGCCTGCCCGTGCACGGCCAGGACGAGCTGGCCGAGCTCACCGCCACGTTCAACGACACCGCCGCCGCCCTGGAGCGGAGCGTCACCGAGCTGCGCTCGCTGGAGGCGATGTCCCGCCGCTTCGTCGCCGACGTCTCCCACGAGCTCAGGACCCCGCTGACCGCGATGACCGCGGTGACCGACATGCTCTCCGAGGAGGCCGACCGGCTGCCCCCCGAGCCCGCGGCGGCCGTACGGCTGGTGCTGCGCGAGATCGCGCGGCTGCGGACCCTGATCGAGCAGCTCATCGAGGCGAGCCGGTTCGACTCGGGGACGGCCACGCTGAACGTGGACACCGTGAACATCGTCGACGTGGTCTGCGACTGCCTGGAGATGCGCGGCTGGTCGGACAAGGTACGGGTGAACGTGCCGGAGGGGCTGGCCTTCTCCGTCGACCCCAGGCGCTTCGACGTCATCGTGGCCAACCTGGTGGGCAACGCCCTGCGCCACGGAGAGCTCCCGGTGATGGTGACCGCCCGCAGCACCCCGAACGGCCTGGAGGTGAAGGTGCGCGACCACGGCAAGGGCATCCCGGCGAAGGATCTGCCCTTCGTGTTCAACCGTTTCTACAAGGCCGGCGCCCGGGGCGACGGCAGCGGGCTCGGCCTGTCCATCGCGCGGGCCAACGCCCAGCTGCACGGCGGCACGATCTCGGTCCGCGCCCAGCGGCCGGGAACCCTCTTCACGGTCTGGCTCCCCCCGGCATGAGACGGCTCACCGGCCCGTGCACCCGGGCCCTCCCCGGCGTACGGCGGCCCGCACGCGTGAGGTGGCTCGCCTGCCTGCTCGCCGCCGCGCTGGCGCTCTGCGGCTGCGGCATCTCCCCCACCGACGTCCAGGACTACGGCGGCCCGCCGGTGATCAGCTACAGCCCCACGTGGGTGACGGTCTACCTGCTCCGCGACGGCCGGTTGGAGCCCGTCAAGGTCCCGGTGGTCTCCGACTCGGCCAAGAACATCATCGACACCCTGTTCCGGGCCGGCAAGCAGCCGCCGAAGGCCGGGCTGACCAGCGCGCTCAACGACTTCAGCCACTACGACACCAAGACGACCCGCTACTCGGACAACACCGACCAGCGCAACGAGCCGGACGACAACCTGGGCTACCGGCTGAACGTGATCATCACGGGCGAGGGCAAGGTCACCAAGGAGGCCCTCGCCCAGATCACCTGCACCATCAGGCAGAACAAGCAGGAGAGCATCTGGAGCGTCGAGGTCACCCGGCTCTTCCCCGGCACCCCGGAGACGATGGGCGACCGGGGCTGCTTCGAGTACCGCAACCTCGCGGCGCCCGGCGTGCGGCTGCCGCCCTGATACCCCGCCACGAGAAGCCCTGAGGGACCGGAGCCGTGACGCCCGGGGCCGTAACGCCCGGAGCTGTGACGCTCGGAGCCATAACGTCCGGTGCTGTAACACCCGGAGCCGTGACGCCCGGGGCCGTAACATCCGGAGCCGTGACGCGCGGAGCGCGGCCGCGGGGCCCCGTACGAGCACCCGCGACCGCGCTCCGGCGGTGGCGTCGAGACGCCCCGTCACATCGTGATGTCCTCCAGCATCTCGGTGACCAGCGCCGCGATCGGCGAGCGCTCCGAGCGGGTCAGGGTGACGTGCGCGAACAGCGGGTGGCCCTTGAGCTTCTCCACCACCGCCACGACGCCGTCGTGGCGGCCCACCCGCAGGTTGTCGCGCTGGGCGATGTCGTGGGTGAGGACGACCCGGGAGTTGGCGCCGATCCGGCTCAGCACGGTGAGCAGCACCCCGCGCTCCAGCGACTGCGCCTCGTCCACGATGACGAAGGCGTCGTGCAGCGACCGGCCGCGGATGTGGGTGAGCGGGAGCACCTCCAGCATGCCCCGGTCCATGACCTCCTCGATCACCTCGGGCGTGGTGACCGCGCCCAGGGTGTCGTAGACCGCCTGCCCCCACGGGCCCATCTTCTCGTTCTCGGAACCGGGCAGGTAGCCCAGCTCCTGGCCGCCCACGGCGTACAGGGGACGGAAGACGATGACCTTGCGGTGCTGGCGGCGCTCCAGGACCGCCTCCAGGCCCGCGCAGAGGGCGAGCGCGGACTTGCCGGTGCCGGCCCTGCCGCCCAGCGAGACGATGCCCACCTCGGGGTCCATCAGGAGGTCGAGCGCGATGCGCTGCTCGGCGGAGCGGCCGTGCAGGCCGAACACCTCGCGGTCGCCGCGCACCAGCCGCACCGACTTGTCGGGCAGCACCCGGCCCAGCGCGGAGCCCTTGCTGGACAACAGGCGCAGACCCGTGTGGGTGGGCAGGTCACGGGCGTCGTCCAGATCGGCCGTACCGTGCTCGAAGAGGGTCTCGACGTCCTCCGTGGTCACCTGGAGCTCGTCCATGCCGGTCCAGCCGGACTCCACCACGAGTTCGGCGCGGTACTCGTCCGCGGCGAGCCCGATGGAGGCGGCCTTCACCCGCATCGGCAGATCCTTGGAGACCAGCACCACGTCCGCGCCCTCGGCGGCGAGGGTCTTCGCCACGGTCAGGATGCGGGTGTCGTTGTCGCCGAGCCGGAACCCGACGGGCAGGATGGACGGGTCACTGTGGTTGAGCTCGACCCGGATGGTGCCCTCGCCGATCGGCATGGGCTCGTCCAGCCGTCCGTGTGTCACCCGGAGTTCGTCGAGGGACCTTAGCGCCTTGCGCGCGAAGTATCCGAGCTCTGGATGATGGCGTTTGCCCTCCAACTCGGTGATGACGACGATCGGGATGACGACCTCATGCTCGGCGAAACGGCTCATCGCCGTTGGATCCGCCAGGAGCACCGAGGTGTCCAGGACGTACGTGCGCCGCTGCACTGCCGGCGACGTGGGTGAGGACGAAGGGTTTGCCACGCGTTCTCCCCCGGGCGCCATGGACGGCGCCCTGCCATGAGCTGGGATGCGGACCGGCCCCGGGCCCGCTCACGAGAACGTCGAGCAGGGACCGTTGACCGGCCCTCCTCAGCAGGTCGTGACGCAAAGGCGGACCCTCTCCGGCGTAGGTGAGCTGTGCTCTCCTACTTCTTACGGTACGTCCTGAATGCCCGACTTCCAACTGCTTAAGACTGACCGAAAGGGGTCGTTCATGTGGAGTTTCAGGAACCGTACCGGCGGTGCCGCGCGGCGTAGGAGCGGAGAGCCCGCAAGAAGTCGACCCTGCGGAAGTCAGGCCAGTAGGCCTCGCAGAAGTAGAATTCGGAGTGAGCGCTCTGCCAGAGCAGGAAGCCGGAGAGCCGCTGCTCTCCCGAGGTCCGGATGACCAGATCCGGGTCGGGCTGGCCGCGCGTGTAGAGATGCTCCGCGATGTGCTCGACATCGAGGACCTCGACAAGGTCCTCGATGCTAGCGCCCTTGCTGGCGTGCTCCTGGAGAAGGGAGCGCACCGCATCAGCGATCTCACGCCTTCCTCCATACCCAACAGCAACGTTCACAATCAAACCGGGACGATGTGATGTCGCTTCTTTTGCGTTTTTGAGGACACGAGCCGTGTGATCGGGCAAAAGATCGAGCGCCCCCATGGGCTTGATGTGCCATCCGTCGGCCACGAGCTCCTGGACCACGTCCTCGATGATCTTCATCAGGAGGTCCAGCTCGTCCTTGGAGCGGTTGATGTTGTCGCTCGACAGCAGCCACACGGTGACGACCTCGACACCGGCCTCGCGGCACCAGCCGAGCAGCTCCGAGATCTTGTCGGCGCCCTTGCGATGCCCGCGGCTCACATCGTCGATGCCCATCGAGCGCGCCCAGCGCCGGTTGCCGTCGACGATCACGCCGACATGCCGGGGAGCCATCTCCCTCTGACGGGACAGCTTCGCCTCAAGCCTGCGTTCGTACACCCGGTAGACGAGATCGCGCACGCCCATTGAAGCCCCTCCCTCAGCACCCGCCACGAATGAGCACTGACAGGCAATTATCGCCGCCCCGCGGACCCCTCCGCCCCCTCTACAGGGATCTGGCGGGCTTGCCCGGCTTGCGGGAACCCAGGCAGTCCTCGGCCTCCGCGACGAGTGCCTCCACGAAAACCCCCAGCTCAGAGGATGTCAGAACGGCGCGCATCCCCACCCCTCCGCCGCCCCAGGCCTCCAGGAAGGCCCTTCTGGTGAGCCGCCACTCCCCGCCGGGCCCCCGCGGCCCGGGAACCCAGACCGGGATGGTCCGCAGCTGACAGCGGAGTTCGCCCCCGCCGACGACACCGTTCCTGGCCCGGTAACGAAAGGCGAACAGTTCCGTGTCGCCGGGAAAGCGGTCGTCGGGGTCGGGCCATCGGGCCTCGTGACCGGCGCGCGCCTCGGCGACCCCTCGCGCCAGCCGGGTGAGGAACCATCCGCACCGCTCGCCCACCGTCCCGTACAGCGCCCCGTCACGGTGCAGCTGCAGGGTGATCTCGTACGGCGTGCCGACACTGTCACGGCACGCCACCGGCGTAACGGTCAGATAAGAACCATCAAGACAACGCAGTCCCCCCACCTCAGAGAGGGTATCCCCGGCTCAGTCCGCCAAAACGTGATCAACGCCATCCGTGTCCGCGCCAGCCGGGCGGCTGGTGCCACTCGGTCCAGCCGTACCCGGACCGCCCGTCCTCGGCCTCGAACCGGCACAGGGCGCGCGGGAAGCGGGCGACCTCCCCGTCGGGGGACGTCATGGCGACCGGCGCGAAGGCGATCGGGACGGCCGTCATCGGCAGCCCCGGCACCTCCAGCCGCGCCCGGGACGGGAAACCGTCCTCGCCGAACTCGCTCGCCGCGGTGAAGCCCTCCCGCTCCTCCGTCTCACCGCCCGGCGGGACCGTGAAGCACGGCCAGGGCATCTCGAAGCCGACGTTGGCGCGCATGCCGTGGAAGAACGTGCCGTCGTCGAGCCGCCCCGAGCTCCACAGCCACGACAGCCGCCACCAGTCACGCTCGCCCCAGCTGTGGTCGCGCTCGCCGTACCCGGAGAAGGCGATCTCCTCACCCCCGCCCACCCGGATCGTCCCCTCGACCTCGCAGGGGATCTCGTAGCGGGACATGAAGCGGTAGGGGTACGGGTCGCCGCCGCTCCGCCACTCCAGGTCGAACGCGAGCGAGGTCGTCTCCGCGCCGTCCAGGTCCCCGTACGCCACGGCGGGGTCGTCCAGGACGGCCGCCGCCCCGGCGTCGAGGGTCACCCGGAAGGACCGCATGGGGGCCGTCACGTCGTGGACGGCCCTGAACCCTCCGGCCCCCTCGCCGCGCACCGCGAGGACGCCGGGACGCGTCCCCGCCCCGTCCGGCTCGGGAGGACCGTGGACGGGCAGCGGGACGTCGTGGTCGGCCAGCAGCACCGCGGGCCGGTCCCTGCCGACCAGGCAGGCCCAGTACCAGGCGCGGTTCCAGTTGGGGTACAGGCCGATCCGGACGTAACCGGCGAGCGAGCCGTCCTCGGCGGCGAAGTCGAGATAGACGGACTCGCTCCACAGGGGTTCGGGGCCCGCCGTGTGCGGCCCCTCGTCCTCGGGCCGCAGCGGCCACGTCGCGTGATCGACGAACTTTCCCACGGTCACTCCGATGCAGGGGCCCGATCAGGTGTCGGTCAGGTTCGGCCGGCACATACCGACATGTGTCGGCCCAACCTAACCGAACGATCTTCGGCCGGACAGGCTCCTCAGGAGCTGCCGCAGCCGCCCCCGCCCCCGCCCCCGCAGCTGGAACCGGAGTCGGAGCCGCCCCCGCCGTCACCACCCCCGCCGTAGTAGTAGGCGCCCGCCGAGGTGTCGGAGGAGCGGCGGGAGGAGCGGCGGGAGGAGTCGCGACGCGGCGCCGGGGGCGGGCCGTCCATGGACAGGACGGTCGCCAGCCGCCCGTCCTCCCACTGCTTCAGGCCGTGCAGGGCGACGCCCATGATGTTCAGCTCGTCACGGTCGACATGGTCGCCGGCGCGGGGCGGCAGGGACCTGTCCTCGCGGTGGCGCAGGCGGTAGTGGGCCAGCGCGGTCTTCCCCACGCGGTTGGGGTGGGTGGGGTCGGCCCGGCCGGAACCGGGCGCGTCGATCAGCCCCAGGTCCCTCAGCCGCGCGATCAGCATGGTCACCGCGGCCCCCTGGGCCGCCCTGTCCCTGATCCCCCAGACCGGCACGCCGTCCCACCGCCCCTTGAACTGGTCGAGGATCTCGGTCTGCACCGGCTGGGTGAGCACGCCGACCTGGTCCGACACCCGCGTCAGCCGCCCGTCGCTCCGCGCCCTGAGCACCCCTCCAGCGGCCAGCGCGGCCAGCGCGGTGTCGACCACCCGGGACCGGCCGCCCGCGAGCAGCGCCAGCTCGTACGGCGTCAGCTCGGGCCCCTCGTAGACGCGCGAGGGGCGGGCGGCCAGGCGCAGCGCGACCAGCACGGCCACCACCAGAAGCGAGACACCTACGACGACGACGATCAGTACGGTCTGCATGACGGCCTCCGGGAGAACGGCCCTGTCTGAGGTCCACTACCCAGTGGACGAACGGGGAGGACAGGAAGTTTCGGCGACATCGATTCGGTCTCGGCCTGGCGATATTCGGTCCGGCCTCGGCCCGACAGTGCCCAATCCGGTCTCGACTCGGCAGCACCCCGCCCGGTGGTCCCCGGTCCGGCCGCGCCCCGCCCGGCGGCTCTCGGCCCGGCGGACCGAGAGCCGCCGGGCCCCGTTCGGCGCCTCCCGGTCCGGGGCCGGTGCGGAGGCGTCCGTTTCAGCGGCGGCGGCCGAAGATCGACCACCGGCGGGGCGCGGGGCCGGGCTCGGGGGTCACGGGCTCCTCCGGCAGCCGTCCCGCCGCGCGGAGGTGGTCGGCGAAGTCACGGGCGTCGGCGTGGGAGCCGCCCGGCGGCCTGGGGCGGCCTCGCGCGTACGCGTCGAACTCCCCGGCGAAACCGTCGCCGAGCAGCGCGGCCAGGTCGGGTCGTAGCCTGGCCACCGTCCTGCGCCGTTTGGAGATCAGGCCGGCCTCCTGGATCCGCAACCGCTCCCGGTCGAAACCCCGAGGCGCCTCACGCCCGGCCACCAGGGCCGCCACCAGAGCCTCCTGGGCCCTGGCCAGCGCCGCACGCGCCGCGTCCCCGCCCTCCGGCCCCTGAACGGCCTCCCGCCCCTCGGCGGTCCCTCGCACGCCCTCAACGGCCCTTCGCACGCTTTCGACGGCTCCCCGCCCCTCGTGGCCGTCCGCCTCCCGGGCCCGGCCGGCGACGCCCTCGGGCATCGCGTCGCGGGCCACTTCGTCAGACACGGGCCATCGCGCCGCGGATGCGGCCGAGCTCTCCCTCCAGGGCGCCGTCGCTGGGATAGTCGTCGTCCCATTCGAGCAGCACCCCCGGCGGATCGACCCTGGCGCACAGCTCGGAGAGGATGTCCAGCACGTCCTGCGGGACGTGGGCGGTGTGGGTGTCGTGCCACACCCCCTGGCGGAGGTGGCCGCCGGCGACGTGGACGTAGGCCAGCTCGGACAGCGGCAGGCCGTCCAGCGCGGCGGTGGCCGACAGGCCCAGATTGATCTGGTTCGTGTAGAGATTCGCCACGTCGACCAGGAGCCCGACGCCGGTCGTCTCCACCAGTTCGCCGAGGAAGTCCGCCTCGGTCATCTCGTCCTCCGGCCAGCCGAACAGCGCCGCGACGTTCTCCAGGGCCAGCGGTACGGGAAGCGCCTCCTGGGCCCGCCGCACGTTCTCGGCGACGACGGAGAGCGCGGCCCGGGTGCGCGGGACCGGAAGCAGGTGCCCGGCCTCCATCCCGCCCGCCCGTACGAAGGCGAGATGCTCGCTGACCAGCGGCGCGTCCAGGGCGCGGGCGCAGTCGGCCAGGTGCGCCAGCCGCCGCGGGTCGGGAGGCTCGGCGCCGCCGATGCCCAGCCCGACACCGTGCGGGATCACCGGGACCCCGCGGCCGCGGAGCACCCGCAGCGACTCGGGGAGCCTGGCGGGGTTGACGTTCTCGGCGATGACCTCGACGAAGTCGACCCCGGGCATCCGCTCCACGGTCAGGTCGATCTCCGGCCGCCAGCCGATGCCGACTCCCAGTGCCGGGAAGTCAGCCGCCATCGGAGGCACCCCCGCCCGGTCCTGCCGGCCGCCCGGCCGCCGTCACATCCCCGGCGTGACCGGCCGCCGCCGGGGCCCGGTGCGGCTCAGCCACCGCAACCACCGCCGCCGCACCCGCCGCCGCAGCTGGATCCGCCGCCACCGCCGTCGCTCGAACCGCCGCTGTCACCCGACCCGCTCCAGCCCCCGGAGCCGAAGTCACCGCCACCGCCGAAGGAGGCACCGTCCCCCGAGCTCGAACCGCCGCCGCAGGCGCCCGAGGCGCAGCTGCTCGAACCACTGTTCTGCCGCTGGAGCTCCTCCTCCAGGCCCGGCTCGTTGAGCTCGCCCAGGCCGTACAGGGCGACGGGGATGCCGACGGCGAAGGCGAGATCGGGCGCGAGGGGACGGGCGCCCCGCGCGTAGGTTCCTCGGGCGGAGGCGAGCACCTGGTGACCGGCGTGGCTCAGGGCGTCGCGCAGGGCCCTCTTCTGCCGTACGTAGACGGAGAAACCGCCGATCGCCGAGACCAGGCCCACCAGCAGCGCGAAAGTGCCCAACCCCCCGGTGGCTCCCGCGAGCAGGATGCCCGCCACGACGACCACTTCGATGATCGAGGCGATCTGGAGCCTGCCCAGCAGCACCTGCGCGTGGTCGAGCGCCCCCTCGGGCACGAGCAGGCCGAGCCCCAGCAGCCGGTAGCGCAGGCCGTCGACGCTCTGCCCGTCGGCCACCGCGCGGCGGACCTCGCCCACGGGGGCCGAGCCACCGCGCTGGTGGAGCGACTCCATGACGGCGTACTCGATCGGGTCGGGAGACGGCTGGGCCCCGGCGACCAGGCTGGCCTGACCGCCTCGCGAGATCCGGATCGCCCCGGCCCTGGCCAGCAGGCCGAGAGCGGTGTTGATCACGCGACGCGGCCCGCCGGAGAGATAGGCGAGTTCGTACGGATTCGGCGGCCCGCCGTAGTGGCCGACCATGGCCGAGCGAACCCGGCGGTGCTCGCGGTGCACCGCGAAGGCCGTGGAGAGGATGACCAGGCCGACGGCGAGGACGATGACGAACAGCGAGAACCCCATGTCCGCCTCCTTGGGGGGAAGGTGAGCCACAGGAGTGAGGTCCCGTGTACCCAGGTAGACGCGCACAGCCTGGCAGAAGTTTTCCCCGACTTCGACGGCGACCCGGTGAGATGTCGGTCACCAGGCGAAATGCGAGTCACCGCCCCCGGCGCGGCCGGGGGCGGGCGCTCAGCCCAGGCGGGCGACGAGGGCCTCGTACTCCTCCCAGAGTTCCCCGGGCAGGTGGTCGCCGAAGGTCTGGAAGAAGGCGGGCATGAGCGAGGCCTCCTGCCGCCAGATGTCCTCGTCGACGCTCAGCAGCGTCCGCATGTCCTCGTCGGAGACGTCGAGGCCGTCGGTGTCGAGCTTGGCGGGGAGCAGGCCGATGGGGGTCCGTACCGCCTCCGCCTGGCCGTTGAGGCGGTCGACGATCCACTTGAGCACGCGGGTGTTCTCGCCGAAGCCGGGCCAGATGAACCTGCCCCGGTCGTCCTTGCGGAACCAGTTCACGTAGTAGATGCGCGGCAGCCGGGCGTTCTCGCGCCGGCCGACCCTGAGCCAGTGGGCGAAGTAGTCGCCCATGTTGTAGCCGCAGAAGGGCAGCATCGCGAACGGGTCCCTGCGCAGCTCGCCGACCTTGCCCTCGGCGGCGGCGGTCTTCTCCGAGGCGATGTTGGCCCCCACGAAGACGCCGTGCTGCCAGCTCGTCGACTCCGTCACCAGCGGAACCGCGCTGGCCCGGCGCCCGCCGAACAGGATCGCGGAGATCGGCACCCCCTCGGGGTCCTGCCACTCGGGGGCGATCGTCGGGCACTGCGCGGCCGGGACCGTGAAGCGGGCGTTGGGGTGCGCGGCGGGCTCGCCGGACTCCGGCGTCCAGTCGCGGCCCTTCCAGTCGGTCAGGTGCGCCGGGGGCCGGTCGGTGAGCCCCTCCCACCACACGTCGCCGTCGTCGGTGAGGGCGACGTTGGTGAAGATGCTGTTGCCCCAGAGCGTCCTGATCGCGTTGGCGTTGGTGGACTCACCGGTTCCGGGGGCGACGCCGAAGAAACCCGCCTCGGGGTTGATGGCGCGCAGCCGCCCGTCGTCGCCGAAGCGCATCCAGGCGATGTCGTCGCCGATCGTCTCGACCTTCCAGCCGGGGAGGGTCGGCTGGAGCATGGCGAGGTTCGTCTTCCCGCAGGCGCTCGGGAAGGCCGCCGCGACGTAGCGCGTCTCCCCGACGGGCGGGGTGACCTTGAGGATGAGCATGTGCTCGGCCAGCCAGCCCTCGTCGCGGGCCATCGTGCTGGCGATGCGCAGGGCGTAGCACTTCTTGCCGAGCAGGGCGTTGCCGCCGTACCCGGAGCCGTAGGACCAGATCTCGCGGGTCTCGGGGAAGTGGCTGATGTACTTGGTGGCGTTGCACGGCCAGGGCACGTCGTCCTGGCCGGGCTCCAGCGGGGCGCCGACCGAGTGGACGGCCTTGACGTAGCCGCCGCGCTCCTCGATGAGCCGCAGGGCCTCGTCGCCCATGCGGGTCATGACGCGCATGGACACCACCACGTACGGCGAGTCGGTGATCTCCACGCCGAGCTGGGAGATCTCGCCGCCCAGGGGGCCCATGCAGAACGGCACCACGTACATCGTCCGGCCGCGCATGCTGCCCTCGAAGATCTCACCGAAGGTACGGCGCATCTCGGCGGGGGCGATCCAGTTGTTGGTCGGTCCCGCGTCCTCCTCGCGCTCGGAGCAGATGTAGGTCCGGTCCTCGACCCTGGCGACGTCGCTTGGGTCGGAGGTGGCGTGGAAGCTGTTCTGCCGCTTGGCCAGGCGCGTGAACGTGCCCTGCTCGACCAGCAGATTCGTCAGGCGGGTCCATTCGGCCTCGGAGCCGTCGCACCATTCGATCCGGTCCGGCCGGGTCAGCCCGGCGATCTCCTTGACCCACCCGGCGAGCTCTTCGTGGCTGGTCGGGCTGACGGCGGTGACATCTACGGTAACGGACACTACTGGGGCTCCTTTACGCTTCTCCGGACCAAAACATCATTGACGAACGGGTCGCGCTCGATCCAATTGGCATAGACCAGTGAATTAGCGCGATCACGCGTCACGACGCTCCGGGCTCGACGTCTCCGGCGGCGTATGGCCAGGCAGGAGACGCAAGGTTTTAAAACCCGTACCCAAAAGAAGCGCATCTAAAAAAAGCCGTCCCGGCAGTGGTATAGGCCACCGAGAAAGGTCTAAACCAATTAGGCGACAGGTTCAGACCAATTTGCCGACCATTTCCGCCGCTCAGGCTCAGGAATTCATGTCCGGGCCCGCCGCCCGTACGCGGTCGACGTGCTGGAGCGCGTCCCGCAAATCCGCCAGCCAGGTGTCGGTGTGGTCGCCCACCAGGCGCACGCACCAGGCGAGCGCGTCGCTGCGGCTGCGGGCCACTCCCGCCGCGACGAGGGTGTCGAGCACCTGACGCTCCGACTGCTTGAGCCGGGTCATGACAGGCACCGAGAGTGTGGTGAACATCACTGTCTTGTCGCCGACGGCGACCCCCCAGGAGATCTTCCTGCGGAAGCGGCGCTCGGCCTCCAGCGCGATCTCGACGCGGCGCTCCCTGGTCTCCTCGCGGAACCGCAGGATGCCGCCCTCCACGGCGGCGGAACGCTCCACCTCCGAGACGTCGTCACCGAGCGCGGGAGCTCGGAGCCTGCCGACCACCGCGATCTCCTCGCGGTCGAGCACGATCTCGACCCCGCCCTCGAACCACTCCTCGGGCAGTCTCCCCGAGAACCAGCCGCGCAGCTTCGCCACCGCTTCATCTTTTTCCATGTAATTCAGATTACAACGCTTCATCTGGCGAAGCCAGCATTGTGCGCCGCCGCAGGACGGCACGAGCGTGGAAAGGCGAGGACCCGCCCGGTTCGCCGGGCGGGTCCACGGGGCGACGACCGCCGGGTGGGGAGGGACGCGGGCTAGCGGACCCGGGCGGCGACCTGCGGGCTGATCCGCACGGCCCCGGCGAAGTTGCGGGTGGTGACGGGGACGAGCTTGACCACGTCGCCGGTCCTGGGGGCGTGCAGCATCTTGCCGTTCCCCCAGTAGATGGCCACGTGCGAGACGTAGCCGGGGTTGGTGGGGTCGTGCCGCCAGAACAGCAGGTCACCGGGCTGGGCCTGGGCGAGCGGGATCTGGGGGCCGGAGACGAACTGCTGGTGCGTCACCCGGGGAACCTTGATCCCCGCCTGCGCGTACGCCCACTGGACCAGGCCCGAGCAGTCGAAGCTGTCCGGCCCCTCGGCGCCCCACACGTACGGGCGGCCGAGCTTGCCGATCGCGGCGGTGAGCGCGGTGGTGACCTGGGGGGCGGTCATGAAGGAGCTGGCGGACCAGGTCACGGCCCTGTCGGGGGTCTCCGCGGCGGTCCTGCCGGGGGCCCTCAGCACCGGGTTGATCACCGCGACCTGGGCCCCCTTGGGCAGGGCTCGCAGGAGGGCGAGCCGCAGCCTCGCGGAGTCGGCCTTCGGCGCGCTCACCACGAGCGCGTTGTTCTCCGGGATGCCCAGCGCGCGGGCGGTCGGCCGGGAGACCACGGCGTCGATGGCGCCCATGCCCATCGTGGCGTAGGCGCCGACGCGCAGGTTGAGCCCGGCGGTGGTGAAGGTCTTGCCCAGGGGCATGCCCCCGTCGTTGCCCAGGACGAAGGAGACGGCGACCTCGCCCGCCGAGACGTTCCGCCAGAGCCTGTCGGAGCGCGCGGTCGGCTTGGGGGTGTACGCGCGGAACGTCGAGGGGTTCACCCCGAGCGTCTGCACCGGCTTGCCGTCCAGGACCACCTCCGCGGCGTCGGCGCGCTCCACCGCCCGTACCCCGGAGAGCTGGGCGACCCTGGCGACCGCGGTCGCGCTGAGCGGCCGGTGCGCGACGACGAACAGGTGCGGCTGCCGCATCGAGGTGAGCGGCGCCACCGGCTCCGCCGTCCGCGCGCCCTGGGCGGGCTTCGCCACCTGGGTCGGCAGGGTGGCGACGGACTTGCGCATCGTGATCGTCTCCGGCTCGGCCTCCGGCATCTGGGTGAAGACCATCAGACCGGTGGCGAGCAGGCCGACGAGCACGACGGCCAGGATCGGGACGGCCCGTCTCATCAGGCGGGCGGTGCGGTGGCTGTAGCGGAGACGGGGGCTGTAGGCGAGGTCCTGCCGTGCCTCCCGGATCAGGTCGGAGACACGTGGCCGCCGATCGAACACGACATCTCCCCTTCCCCGTGGACTCCAGCCCTACGAGGGTGCCTTAGACCGCCCTCCAATGCACGCAAACCCATCGAAAAGCGCCCTATCTGCAACATGGCTGAAGGCTTGCTGAACCTTGCGAAATCCTCTGACACACGGCGATCCGCCGGGACACCCGTCCCGGCGGATCAGCGAATCGATCGGAGTATGTGGAGGTCAGTTGCCGATGTACGGCACGGCCTCAAGGATCTCGACGGTGTTGGAGCGGCCGTTCGGCATCGTGTAGCTCGCCTTCTCGCCGATCTTCTTGCCGTTGATCGCCGCGCCGAGCGGCGACTTGGGCGAGTAGACGTCGATCGGGGCGCCGCTCTCCTCGCGGGAGGCCAGCAGGAAGGCGACCTCCTCGTCGTCGCCCTCGAACCGGACGGTCACCGTCATGCCGGGCCCGACCACACCCTCGGTGCGGGGTGCCTCGCCGACCTTGGCACTGTCCAGGATCTGGCGGAGGTGGAAGATGCGGGCCTCCATCTTGCCCTGCTCGTCCTTGGCGGCGTGGTAGCCGCCGTTCTCCTTCAGGTCGCCCTCTTCGCGTGCCGCCTCGATCTTCTTGGCGATGTCGACGCGCCCGGGCCCCGAGAGGTGCTCGAACTCAGCCTTAAGGCGGTCGTACGCCTCCTGAGTGAGCCAGGTGACGCTCTCGCTGTGGGAGTCGGCCACGGGTTCTCCTTGCTTCCTCGGGGGCTTCGTGCTTGGTGCTTGGGGGTAACGGTCGAACGAATCTCGAAAGGCTAACAAGTTAACCCCTCGATCGCCTCCCCAAATGTCTCACTATACGAGATAGCAGTACTGGACATCGCCGGAAGTGGAGGGAGCACTGGTCTCTAGCCGTTCAGTAAGCCGAACATACCCCTCACCAGCCGGAATATTGACCTCCTTGCTGCCGACCTCGACGTGGTTGACATCGGAGGCCCGCAGGCGGCAGAGCGCCGCGCGATCGGATGGTTTGACCACTTCGAAGGTGATCTGCAGAGAATCGCCGCGAGTGGCGTCGAACGCGATGACCTGGTCGATGACCTCCGTGTTGCCCTTGGACGCCCACATCACGTAGCCCCATCCCCCGGCGCACACGGCGCAGAGGATCGCGATCACGACGTGCACGACGAAGCGCCCCCTGCGCTCCGGGCGGTCGGGAAAGTCGCCCGGGGTGCCGAGGACAGGACCGTCCTGACGGCCCTTCTCGGCTTCGCTGGTGGCCATGACGGAATCTCCCTGCACTACCTCGGTGTTATCCGAGACAATTGTCCCTTGCGGGGGCCTCGCCCTCGCGACCGCCCAAGAGAAACTAACCTCTCCCTAGAGTGACGTAAGCCGAGGACGCGCGGGGAACCACGTCTGGCGGAGCGGAACACACGGCCGGGCAGGCCGTCCGCGAGGCGAACGGCGACGATCCGACGCGCGACCGACATAAGGAGACACCGAGCCCGTGAGTGCAACGCTCAGGCTGATGGCCGTTCACGCGCATCCCGACGACGAGTCGAGCAAGGGCGCCGCCACCATGGCGCGCTACGTGGCCGAGGGCGTGGACGTGCTGGTCTGTACGCTCACCGGAGGCGAGCGGGGGTCGATCCTGAACCCCAAGATGGAGCGCCCGGAGATCCTCGAGAACATCGGCGAGGTCCGGCGCCTGGAGATGGAGCGTGCCCGCGAGATCCTCGGCGTGCAGCAGCGCTTCATGGGATTCGTCGACTCCGGCCTGCCGGAGGACGAGACCGAACCGCTGCCCGAGGGCTGCTTCGCGCTGCAGCCGCTGGAGATCGCCTCGGAGCCGCTGGTGGCGGCCGTCCGCGAGTTCAGGCCGCACGTGATCCTCACCTACGACGACGACGGCGGCTACCCGCACCCCGACCACATCATGACCAACCGCGTCTCGGTGGAGGCCTTCGAGGCGGCCGGCGACCCCGACCGCTACCCGGGCACCGGTGAGCCCTGGCAGCCCCTGAAGCTCTACTACCACATGGGTTTCACCAAGGACCGGTTCGAGGCGCTGCACGAGGCGATGAACGCCCGCGGCATCGGCTCGCCGTACGCCGACTGGATCTCCCGCTGGGAGGACCGCCCGCAGAAGTGGCAGGTGACCACCCGAATCCCCTGCGGCGACTACTTCGAGCTCCGCGACGAGGCGCTGCTCGCGCACGCCACCCAGGTCGACCCGGACGGCTTCTGGTTCGTCTGCCCGCGCGACCTGCAGCGCGAGATCTGGCCGACCGAGGACTACCACCTGGCCCGTTCGCTCGTGGACGTCGAGCTTCCCGAGGACGACCTGTTCACGGGCATCCACACGGAGGTCACCGCCGACACGGTCTCGCACGCCTGCCACTGACGCGACCATGGGGTGGCGGTGGCAAACTTGACGTGTGATTGCATTCGACACCGTCACCAAAGGTGACGTCAGCCCGGGCCTCCTGGGCTTCCTCGTCGTGGCCGGCCTGGGGTTCGCCCTTTACCTGCTGGTCAAGTCGATGAGGAAGCAGATCTCCAGGATCGAGGTCCCCTCCGAGGCCGAGCTGAGGGAGCGGAAGGACACCGGCGCCGCCACCACGACGACGCCGACCGCTCCCTAGCCCCGCCGGATCCGCCGGATCCGCCGGATCCACGGTCCTGACCGGCCACCGCGCGACACGCGCGGGGGCGGATCGGCCGAGCCGAAACCCCCGAGAGCGAGCGAGGACGAGCATGGCCGACGACGCCAACGACATCGTGGTCTCCGACAATCCCGAGGCCTTCCGCTTCGAGATCCTGCTGGACGGCGAGGTCGCCGGGTTCGCCGGGTACCGCCTGCGCGCCGGGAAGATCATTTTCACCCACACCGAGATCCTCCCCGAGCACGAGGGCAAGGGCCTGGGCGGCCGGCTGGTCTCCGCGGCTCTCGACGCGAGCCGCTCGTCCGGCCGGTCGGTCGTGCCGCTCTGCCCGTTCGTCGCCCGCTACGTCCGGCGCCACCCCGAGTACAAGGACCTGGTGCCCGAGGGCTACCTCGACCTTCTCGAAGAGGACGCCTGACCGCGCGGCCCCTCCTTCACAGGCTGACCGCGCGGCTCCTTTCTCACAAGCTGACCGCGCGGCCCCTCCTTCACGGCCTGGCCGCGCGGGCCCGCCTCGCGGAGAGGTCCGTCAGTCGCCGAGGGTGTCGGTCGAGGACCAGGCGCGCTCCAGTGCCCTGGGCAGCCCCCACCGGCCCAGCGAGGTGAGGACCTCGGTCCTGTCGACGATCCCGAGGCACGCCCAGAGCGGGGTGACCGAGCTGAAGAGCGTCTCGGCCGCCTCCAGGTCCTCCGGCTCGTCCAGATCGACGTCGATGTCCTCCGACTCGGCGATGAGCCTGGCGATCCGCTCGGGCGACGCCAGCACCCCGGGGCCCCGCCTGGCCAGGGCGGCGACCACGGCCAGCCAGTCGGCGTGGTGGATCGCGCACAGGGCGGCCAGCACCGAGTCCTCGTGGCTGAGCTCCCCGTCCAGGTCGGCGAAGACCTCCAGCCTGTCCTCCTCCTCGGGCAGGTCGGAGATCGGCCCCGCGATGCCCGCCGTGACGGTCAGCCAGAGCTCCTCGTCGTCGGCCGGCAGTGGCTCCCCCTCGTACCCGGCGCAGGCCCTCAGCACGTTGCCGGGATAGCCGGGCCTGCCCAGCACCTCGCGCAGCCGGGTGGCCGCGGCCCGCAGCTCCCTGACGGGCCGCTCGGGCTCGGGCAGCTCGGCCAGGATGCGCCGCAGCTCGGCCAGCGCGAACGCCTCCTCCTCGTCCCAGGCGGCGAACAGCTCCTGGTCCTGCTCGTCGGAGACGGCGGTTCCGGGAATCCGCCCGTCGGGCAGCGGGCCGGTGAGCCAGCGCTCCTGGAGATCCGCGTAGGCCTCCCTGGCCCGCTCGTCGCCGCGGGCGAGCGCGTCCGGGTCGATCTCCCCCGAGGCGACCCGTTCCTCCAGGTGGGCGACGAGCCCGTGGTACATCTCCTCACCGACCGGCCCTCGCTCGTCCTCCTCGGGCCAGACGAAGAAGCTCGGGGTGAGCAGGAGCGGCTCGGTGCCCGTGGACTCCATCCAGCGCTGCACGTCCCCCACGGTCGCGCCGCCGGACTCGATCGCGCTGAGCGTCGCCTTCGCGGAGTCCCAGAAGGGCACCGACAGCGGGTTGCCCGCTGCCAGCATCGCCCGCCTCAGATCGGGCAGCGCCACCAGCGCCACTCCTGACGGCACGGCGAGCAGCGCGCGGGCAACATCACGCCGGGTCAGCTCGGAAGCCACCCTTCCGGCGTGCACACAGACGAAGTCGAGATCCACGCCCAGTGAGCCTACGCCGGAAGCGCGGTGAACACACCTTCCCGCCCGGTGTCACCTCACCCACCCGAGGCTCCGCGCGCGTCGCGGGGCGGTGGTCCTGGCCGGACGCCAGGTGCTCACCAGCGCGAAGGCCAGCAGCAGCTCGGCGATGTCGCCGCCGTAGTACATGATCTCCGCGGCCCCGCGCAGCTGCGCGACCGGCACCGGCACGTCGACGACGAGCCCGGCGTACATCAGCTGCGACAACGTGGCGTGCACGGCGATCGCCACCCCCAGCACGACCAGCCGCAGGGGTACCGGCGGGCGCCGCGGCGCCGGGTCAGGGCCGGCGATCACCCAGGCGAACAGGCAGCCGGCCAGCAGGAAGTGCACGTGCACCAGCTGGTGCGGCAGCGCGCCGGTGGAGACGAGCCGGTACAGCGGGGTGCAGTACAGCGCCACCATGGCGCCCACGCTGAGCAGCAGCGCGACCCACGGGTCGGCCAGCACGTGCACCGCCCGGGAGCGCAGCACGGCGCCGACACGACGCCCGTGGACCGGCGGCAGCGAGCGCAGCAGCAACGTCACCGGGGCGCCCAGCACCAGGCCCAGCGGCGCCAGCATGCCGATCAGCAGGTGCTGCAACATGTGCCCGCGAAAGTCCGTCTCGGCGAACGCGGCGACGGGCCCGGTCACGGCGGCGGCGACCAGCGCGAGGCCCGCGACGAAACCCGCCGTCCGCCAACGGCTCCAGCCCCTGGGCTCACGAGCGCGCCGCGCCGCCGCCCACAGATATCCCCCCGCGGCCACGGCCAGGGCGGCGAGCGGCAGCGCCCCCGCCAGGCCGGCGCCGTGCCGGTGGGCCTCGTGCACCAGGGCGATCATGACCTCGGCGCGGCGGGGGCGCGCCCGCTCTCGTCACACAGCTCGACCGGGCCGCCGCCGCGCCGCAGCAGCCACCCCCCGGCCACCAGCACCGCGCCCAGAAGCAGGAATCCCAGGTCCCACCAGATCTGGTACGGGCCGGTCCGCACGTGGTGGACGCCCAGCAGGTGGTGATCGATGACGCCCTCCACCAGGTTGAACGCCCCCCATCCGACGAGGATCCAGCCCCACAGCTCCCGCGATCTCCACACCCGGCCGCGGGAGTGCAGGACCCGCGAGTACAGCAGGCCGAGGCCGATCAGCACCGCCAGCCAGGTGAACGCGTGGAACAGCCCGTCCCACAGCGTGTTCATCCGCAGGCCGGGAACGGTGTCCACCGGGTAGTACCGCACGCCGATGTTGTCGGTGTTCGTGCTGGACAGCATGTGGTGCCACTGCAGGATCTGGTGCAGCAGGATGCCGTCGACGAACCCTCCCAGCCCGATGCCCAGAACCGTGCCGGGCAGGGCGATCCGCCCGGCTCCGCCCCTGCCGGCCGACCTGTTCGTCATCACGGCCCCCTCCTGCCCGGCTCGCGCCCGGCCAGTCCTGTCCGCCTCACGTACGGGCCGGGCCGGTTCGGAGCCGCGCGCCGCCCGCCGGGGATCCCCAGCAAACCCCACCAGAGCCATCGGCGGCCGTACGGGAGCGACGCACCCGCGCACGTCATCCTCGGCCTAAAATCTCGGCATCCACGCACCCGCCCGCCGCCGGACCTCGAACCGTCCGTCCGTTTTGCCCGGCCGCCCGCCCGCGAACGCGGCGCCTTCCCTCTCTCGGTTTAGTGTGAGAAGGATCGTGCGGGAAGAATCACGACGCGCGACCTTCGCGCACCTCGCGAGGAGAACCACGCGTCGCGCACGCGGAAAGGGTCTTTATGAACCGCCTGAAGGACGCGACGAGTCCCTATCTGCTGCAGCACGCGGACAATCCCGTCGACTGGTTCGAATGGGGTGAGGCGGCGTTCGCCGAGGCCGTCCGGCGCGACGTGCCGCTGCTGATCAGCGTCGGCTACTCGGCGTGCCACTGGTGCCACGTGATGGCCCACGAGTCCTTCGAGGACCAGGCCACGGCCGCGCTGATGAACGAGCACTTCGTCAACGTGAAGGTCGACCGCGAGGAGCGGCCGGACGTCGACGCGGTGTACATGGCGGCCACCCAGGCCATGACCGGTCAGGGCGGGTGGCCGATGACGGTCTTCGCCACCCCGGAGGGCCACCCCTTCTACACCGGCACCTACTTCCCCAGGCAGCAGTTCCAGCGGCTGCTGGCCGGGGTGTCGAGCGCCTGGACCGGCGAGCGGGAGGCCGTGCTGGAGCAGGGCTCGAAGATCGTGGAGGCGCTGAACGAGCGGTCGGCGCTGCCGTCCGGGCCGCTGCCCACGCCGGACACGCTCACCCGGGCCGTACACACCCTGGCCAACTCCTTCGACCCGGTGCGCGGCGGCTTCGGCGGGGCGCCCAAGTTCCCGCCGTCGATGGCCCTGGAGTTCCTGCTGCGGTACGGCGCGGCAGCCGTCGGGGACGCGCCGGACACCGGGGACGAGGAGCGGCGGGCGACCGCCGAGGCGGCGACGGCCATGGCCGGACGGACACTGGAGGCCATGGCCAGGGGCGGCATCTACGACCAGCTCGGCGGGGGGTTCGCCCGCTACAGCGTGGACGCCGAGTGGGTGGTCCCGCACTTCGAGAAGATGCTCTACGACAACGCCCTGCTCCTGCGGGTCTACACGCACTGGTGGCGCTCCACCGGCTCCGCCCTGGGCAGGAGGGTCGCGCTGGAGACGGCCGACTGGCTGCTGGCCGAGATGCGCACCCCCGAGGGGGGCTTCGCCTCCGCCCTGGACGCCGACAGCGAGGGCGTGGAGGGCAAGTTCTACGCCTGGACCCGCGAGGAGCTCCTGGAGGTCCTCGGCGAGGAGGACGGCCTCTGGGCGATCGAGCTGTTCGAGGTGACCGGGACGTTCGAGCACGGCACCTCGGTGCTGCAGCTCCTCGCCGACCCCGGTCCCGGCGACGCCGAGCGGTTCGCCCGGGTCCGCTCCGCGCTGCTGGCCGCGCGGGCCCGCCGGGTACGGCCCGGACGGGACGACAAGGTGGTGGCCGCCTGGAACGGCCTGGCCGTCGCCGCCCTCGCCGAGACCGGCGCCCTGTTCGAGCGGCCCGACCTCGTCGAGGCCGCGCGCGCGGCGGCCGTGCTGGTCGACGAGCTCCACATGGACGGCGACCGGCTGCTGCGCACCTCCCGCGACGGCAGGGCGGGGGCCAACGCCGGGGTCCTGGAGGACTACGGCGACCTCGCCGAGGGCCTGCTCGCCCTGTACGGGGTGACCGGGGAGGTCCGCTGGTTCCGGCGGGCCGAGACGCTGCTCGACGCGGTCCTGGAGCGGTTCTCCGACGGCTCCGGCGGGTTCTACGACACCGCCGACGACGCGGAGCGGCTCTTCCAGCGTCCCCGCGACGCGACCGACAACGCCACCCCGTCCGGCCAGTTCGCCGCCGCGGGCGCGCTGCTCTCGTACGCCGCGCTGACCGGCTCGGCCCGGCACCGGGAGGCGGCCGAGGCGGCCCTGGGCACGGTCACGGTGCTGGCCGACAAGCACGCGCGGTTCGCCGGGTGGGGGCTGGCCGCGGCCCAGGCGGCGCTGTCCGGCCCGATCGAGGTCGCGATCGTGGGACCGGCGGGCGATCCGGCGACGGTGGCCCTGCACAGGGAGGCCCTGCTGTCACCCCTGCCCGGCCTGGTGCTGGCGCTCGGCGAGCCGGACTCCGATGACGATTTCGGTGGCGATTCCGGTGACGGGGAGGTCCCGCTCCTGGCCGGCAGGGGCCTGGTGGGCGGCGAGCCCGCGGCCTACGTGTGCCGCGGCTTCACCTGCAGGATGCCCGTGACCACCCCGGCGGCCCTGCGCGCCGAACTGGCGGGCGGGGCGTGACGGACCGGCCGGGACCGTCGCCCTGAGCACGGACCGGCCGACCATCAGACCGGCCAGATCGTCAGACCGGCCGGGGCCTGTCACCCAGAACAGGGCCGTCGTCTTGAACACGGACCGGCCGGGACCGTCGTTCCGAACGGAGCCGTCGAGATCGGCTCCGCCCCGTCCGCGTGACCGTGCCCGTTGCTCGTCAGACGCCCTGGACGGGGGCGCCGAGACTGCGGCCCAGGCCGTCGACGCCGAAGTCGCCGCCGTTCCTGTCGCCCCTGTCACCCCAGTCGCCCCCGCCGTCCTCGCCACCCTGACCGCCCTCGCCGCCGGGGCCGTCGCCCCGGCCGGGACCGTCACCGGGACCGCCCGGCCCCTCGCCGGTGTCCTCGGGGGCCGGAGGCTGGTCGGGCCCCGGGGTCCCCGGCTCGGGGGTGGCGCTCTGGCCGGGGTCGGGGGTGCCCGTCTCGTCGGGGCCGGGCGTGCTCCTGTCCTGGCCGTCGCCCTGCTGGTCGCCGTACTCGTCGTCCCCGGGGCCGTAGCCGCCGTACGAGTCGGAGTAGCCGTAGTTGGACGGCTCCTTGAACTCCTTGACCGGCTTGCCCTCCATCGCCTCGGTCATGAAGGTCCGCCAGATCTGCGCGGGGTAGGAGCCGCCGTACAGGGCGCTGCCGTTCACCGTCACCGGCTTGTTGTCGTCGCGGAACATGTCGACCGCCACCGCCAGCTGCGGGGTGAACCCGGCGAACCACACGGCCGCCGACTCGTCGGTGGTGCCCGTCTTGCCCGCCACGGGACGGTCGTAGAGGCGGGCTCCGGAGCCGGTGCCGCCCTCGACGACCTGGGTCAGCGCGTAGGTGGCGTCGATGGCGGCCTGCTCGCCGAAGGCGCGTTTGCCCTTGGTGGAGCTCTTGACGACCTTGCCCTCGGCGTCGGTGACCGAGCGGATCACGTGGGCCTCGCGGTGGACGCCCTCGGCGGCGAAGGAGGCGAAGCCGGAGGCGTTCTGGACGGCGCTCACCGAGGCCACGCCGAGCGGGAGCGTGGCGGCGCCCCGGTGCGGGGCGAGCTGCTCGCCGGGGATCCCGGCCTCCTCGGCGACCTTGACGACCTTGTTCAGGCCGACCTTCTGGGCGAGGTCGACGAACGCGGTGTTCACCGAGCTCTGGGTCGCCTTCACGAGGTTGACCTCGCCGTAGGAGTAGCCGCCCGAGTTGGGGATGTCGGCGGAGGCGATCCGGAGCGGCGAGTTGCCGTCGACCCTGGTGTCGAGGCCGAAGCCGTTGTCCAGGGCCGCGGCCAGCGTGTAGGCCTTGAACGTCGATCCGGCCTGCACCTTGGCCGAGAAGGAGTTGTCGAACTTGTTGGCGGTGTAGTTGCGTCCGCCGTAGAAGGCCACGACCTCGCCGGTGGCGGGGTCGACGGCGGCGAGCCCGGTGCGGACCTTCTTGGGGGTGCCGTCCGGCAGGACCGAGGTCACCGCGCGCTCGGCGGCGGCCATCAGGTTCTTGTCGAAGGTCGAAACGATCTTCAGCCCGCCCTGGTTGATGACCTCGTCGGTGTATCCCCTGCTCTTGAGCTCGGCCGTCACCTGGTCGAGCATGTAGCCCTCCTGCCCCTTGGGCGCGAAGATCGCCTTGGGCTTGCGGAGGCTGGGGAAGGTCACCTCGGCGGCCTCCTGGGAGGTGATGGCCCCGGTGGCCACCATCCCGTCGATCACCGACCGCCAGCGGTCCCTGGCCGCGTGGAGGTCGGGGCCCTGCGGGTCGGCGAACCTGGAGGGCTGCTGGATCACCGCGGCGAGGTAGGCGCCCTGGGCGAGGGTGAGCTTGCTGACGTCCCTGCCGAAGTACGCCCCGGCCGCGGCCTGGACCCCGTCGGCCCCCCGGCCGAAGTAGATCGTGTTGAGATACTGCTCCAGCACCCAGTCCTTCGACTTCGACTGGTCCACCTTCAAGGAGATCATGACCTCCTTGAGCTTCCTGATTATGGAACGTTCCTGGCTGAGGCCGCTGTAGTAGTTGCGGACCATCTGCTGGGTGATCGTGGAGCCGCCCTGGAGCTGCTGGCCGCTGACCGTGGACCACATGGCGCGGAAGGTGCCCGAGAGGGAGACGCCCCGGTCGTCGTAGAAGGAGCGGTTCTCGGCGGCGATGACCGCGTTGCGCAGGCTCTGCGGCACCTTGTCGAGGGCGACGCTCTTGCGGTTGACGCCCTGCCTGGCCAGCACGGTCTTGCCGTCTCGGTAGTAGATCACCGACCCCTGCGCGGTGGCCCTCGGCTGCGTGCTGTCGGGAATGGGGGTGATCGCCCACACCACCCCGAGCAGGCCGATCGCCGAGATCAGCCCGGCGCCGAAGACGACGAGTGTGATCCTCAGGAGCTTTCTTCTAGGACTGCCCGTCCCGCCTTTTAACACGCGTGACCCCCCGATAGGACCCGCCGCTGACCCCCGACGGTTGCGGACCGTTAAGGGTAAACGATGGATAACGGTGTCTGGCCCCTGCTTGGCATGGTACGGCTAGCTCTTCCCCTTGCGCGGGACATCGGCCACCAAAGGCAGAACACGGTATGGCACAGGGGTGTCCAAGGCGATCACCGACGAGGTCCTGACCACGCCCCGGACGTCAACGATCAGGTCAATTACCCGCTGCAGGTCGGCATTGCTGCGCGCCACCACCCGGCAGTGCATGTCGTCGCCGCCGGTGATCGTGTGCACCTCCAGCACCTCGGGGATGGCGGCGAGCTGGTCGGCGACCGGGTCGTGCCCGCTGACCTGGCGGATCTGCAGGGTCACGAACGCGGTCACGTCGTAGCCCAGCGCCGCCGGGGCGATGTCCGGGCCGAACCCGGTGACCACCCCGCGGGCGACCAGCCGGTCGAGGCGCGCCTGCACGGTCCCCCTGGCCACTCCGAGCCGCCGCGAGCACTCCAGCACCCCCAGCCGGGGCTCCGCCGCCAGCAGGGCGATGAGCCGGGCGTCGAGCTGGTCGATCGTCATGATGTACAGATACTCCGCGGTGACCGGTGAGTAGGTGTGCATATTGTGCAGTCTTTGAAGACAGTGTTGCACAAACAGCCCAGAAAAACAGACAGTATGCACATGAGCGACATTTTTCCTGTGAACGGTATGGACTGCGTGGTCTTCGCGGTGGGCAACGCCAAGCAGGCGGCCCACTACTACTCCAGCGCGTTCGGCATGCGGCTCGTGGCCTACCGGGGCCCGGAGAACGGAAGTCGCGACGAGGTGGCGTACGTCCTCACCTCGGGTTCGGCCAGGTTCGAGTTCCGGGGGGCGGTGCGTCCCGGTACCGGGGTGGCCCGCCACGTGGCCGAGCACGGTGACGGCGTGATCGACCTCGCCATCGAGGTCCCCGACGTGGAGGCGGCCTACGCCCACGCGCTCGCCCAGGGCGCGCGGGGCCTGGTGGAGCCCCATGTGGTCGAGGACGACCACGGCAAGGTGGTGTCGGCGGCTATCGCGACCTACGGCGAGACCCGGCACACCCTGGTCGACAGGTCCAACTACAGCGGCCCGTACCTGCCCGGCTACGTCGCGGCCGAGCCCATCGTGGCGGCCCCCGACGTGCGCAACGGCCGCCTGTTCCAGGCCGTCGACCACTGCGTCGGCAACGTGGAGCTCGGCAAGATGGACGAGTGGGTGGAGTTCTACAAGCGGGTCATGGGCTTCACCAACATGGCGGAGTTCATCGGCGACGACATCGCCACCGAGTACTCGGCGCTGATGTCCAAGGTGGTCGCGGACGGCACCCGCAAGGTGAAGTTCCCGCTCAACGAGCCGGCGATCTCCAAGAAGAAGTCGCAGATCGACGAGTATCTGGAGTTCTACGCCGGTCCCGGCGTGCAGCACATCGCGCTGGCCACCAACGACATCCTCAGCACCGTCGACCACATGCGCGCGGCCGGCGTGAGCTTCCTGAACACCCCCGCCTCCTACTACGACGACCCCGAGCTGCGCGCCCGCATCGGCGAGGTCCGCGCGCCGATCGAGGAGCTGAAGAAGCGCGGGATCCTGGTCGACAGGGACGAGGACGGCTACCTGCTGCAGATCTTCACCAAGCCGGTGCAGGACCGCCCGACGGTGTTCTTCGAGCTGATCGAGCGGCACGGCTCGCTCGGCTTCGGCAAGGGCAACTTCAAGGCGCTCTTCGAGGCGATCGAGCGCGAGCAGGACCTGCGGGGCAACCTCTAGCCGGGGCGACCTCTAGCCGGGGCAACCCGTAGCCGGGGCAACCCGTAGCCGAGGACCGACCGGGCCGGCCCCCCGCGGCCTGGGTCGGCCCCGGGAGCAACCCATAACCGTCCTTGGCTTTGCTGTGGCGGCCTTGTGGCGATCACCCTTGGATGGGATCAGTACCGCCACCGCCGGAGGATCGGGGATCGGACCCGTGGTCCGACCCCGCACCGCCCGGGCCGGGTCACGACGGCCCGGGTCCCGGCCCCGGTCACGAGCCTGACCCCGGCCCCGACCCGGGCCGCAGACCCGCCCACGGCCCCTCCTCCGGACCTGGCCCCGGACCCGGATCCGGTCACGCTCCCTTCCCCGGCCACGGGCCGGGCCCCGATCCCGTCTTCGGCTACCCCTCCGGGGGGGAGCCGTCCGGCGGATTTCCCGGGCAGGGCGCCATCAGGCTGGGCGGGCGCTGGCGCCGCCTCTTCGCCGGAATCTTCGACCTTCTCGTCGTCGGGTTCCTCTCCTCGCCCTTCACCTACCGGACCGTCACCACCATCACGGGCGCGGAGAGTGGTCTGTCGGTGCAGGTACCCTTCGCGGAGACTCTCCTGGTGGCGGTGATCGGCTTCCTCTACACGTGGCTGCTGATCTCCTTCTGGAGCGGTCAGACGCTCGGCAAGAAGATCTTTCGGCTGCGCGTGGCGGACATCGGCGGGCACAGGGCCGGTGTCAAGCAGACAGCGCTCCGTCAGCTGGTCTCGTGGCTGATGTACTCCACCTGCTGCCTGGGCTGGATAGATGTGGCTTTCATCCTTTTCCACTCGCGCAAGCAGGCCGTACACGACCTCGCGGCCGGAACGCTTGTCATAGACGCCTGATCGGCGCAGGTCAGTCGCGTAGTGTGCCATTCCACGGGCTCGGCCGTCCGGCCGGGAAAGGGGCTTTAACGTATGGCGTCCAAACGGCTGGCCACCACGGCGACCGCCGCTCTTCTCAGCACGCTCGGGACCATCGGCACCGTCGCCTGCTCGGCGTCGAACGGGGCGAGCGTCCCCCCGGCGAGCTCCGTGAGACCGGACACCTCCGCCGTGAGCCCCGTGAGGCCGGACGCCTCGACCGTGAGCTCCGTGAGGCCGGACGCCTCGACCGTGAGTCCCCTGACGCCGGTCGCCTCCGCCTCCGACGTCGCCTCCGGTCGCGAGGCCGTGCCCGGCGCCTCCGGGATCGGCGACCCCGACTTCCCCACCGACGGCAACGGCGGCTACGACGTCGGCCATTACGGGCTCAAGCTGGGCTACGACCCCGCTTCCCGGCATCTGTCGGGAGTGGCCCAGATCTCGGCGCGGGCCACCCAGAACCTGGCGAGCTTCAACCTCGACCTCTCCGGCCTCACCGTCAGCCGGATCATCGTGAACGGCAAGACCGCGAGATTCGACAGGACCGGGACCGAGCTCAGCGTCACCCCGGCCGCGTCCATCCCGAACGCCTCGGCGTTCACCGTCGAGGTCGCGTACGCCGGCCGGCCCGAGCCGGTCCGGGGCTCCTCCAACCTGGGCACGTACGGCTTCATCCCCACCAAGGACGGCGCGTTCGTCACCTGCCAGCCCAACGGCGCCAAGACCTGGTTCCCCGGCAACGATCACCCCGCCGACAAGGCGAGCTACGACTTCGAGATCACCGTGCCCGCCGGGCTGACCGCGCTGGCCAACGGCGAGCTCGTCGGCACGCCGGAGACCGCCGGGGGCAGGACGACCTTCCGGTGGCGCGAGAGCCACCCGATGGCCAGCTATCTCGCGACCATGACGCTGGGCAAGTTCGAGATGCTCCAGGGCAGGACCGCCGGAGGCCTGAAGAACATCGCGGCCGTCGACCCGAAGTTCCGCGACTCGCTGCGGAAGGTGTACGACGTGTCGGGAAGGGTCACCGACTACTGGAGCACCGTCTTCGGCCCCTACCCCTTCTCCTCCACCGGGGGTGTGGTCGACGACTTCCCCGCCGGCTACGCGCTGGAGAACCAGACCAAGCCCATGTACGGCGGGTTCGCCCCCGACGACGCCATCATCGCCCACGAGCTGGCCCACCAGTGGTTCGGCGACAGCCTCAGCATCACCCGCTGGAAGGACCTGTGGCTCAACGAGGGCTTCGCGACCTACGCCGAGTGGCTCTGGTCGGAGCACGACGGCCAGGCCACCGCCGAGCAGCTCTTCCGCAGGCACTACGGCGCCGCGGCCGACGACCCGATCTGGAGCTACGCCCCCGGCAAGGCCAGGCCGGAGGACCTGTTCAACAACTCCGTCTACACCCGGGGCGGCATGACGCTCCACGCGCTCAGGCAGCGGATCGGCGACCCGGCGTTCTTCAAGCTCCTGAAGGAGTGGAGCGCCACGCACAAATACGGGAGCGTCACGACCCCGGAGTTCGTCGCGATGGCCGAGAAGATCTCCGGCAAGAAGCTCGGCGCCCTCTTCGACGCCTGGCTGTTCACCGCGAAGAAGCCGACCACCTGGTGACGAGGCCGTCCCCCCGCTGACGCGCCCGGGCCCGAACGACGCGGCGGACCCCCCGCCACCGCGTCGGCCCACCCCGGCGCCCCCTCACCTCACCGGCCCCCGCCGACTCCCCTCGCCGGCTCACCCGACGACGATCTTGTACCCCTCGACGCGCAGGGAGCCCAGCACCTCCTCGGAGTGCACCGGCCCCTTGGTCTCCAGCTGCAGCTGGACCTCGACCTCCCCCACGTGCATGCCCAGCCGCTCGTGCACGATGTCGAGCACGTTCGCGCCGAGTTCCGCCAGCCGCGACAGCAGCTGCGCCAGCGCGCCCGGCCGGTCGGAGAGCGGGACCCGCACGGTGAGATAGCGCCCGGCGGCGGCCAGGCCGTGCCGCAGGACCTTGGCCAGCAGCAGCGGGTCGATGTTGCCCCCGGAGAGCACGGCCACCACGGGAGGCTCGAAGACGTGCGGGTGGGCCAGGATCGCGGCCACCCCGGCCACGCCCGCGGGCTCGACGACCTGCTTGGCGCGTTCGAGGCAGAGCACCAGCGCCTGGGAGATCTGGCTCTCGGTGACGGTGACGACGCTGTCGACCAGATAGTGGATCAGCTCGAAGGGCAGCTCCCCCGGACGGCCCACCGCGATGCCGTCGGCCATCGTCGAGGCGGGCCTGACCTCCACCGGGTGCCCGAGGGCCAGCGACGCCGGGTAGGCGGCGGCCCTCTCCGCCTGGACCCCGACGATCCGCACGCCCGGCCGCAGCGACTTGGCCGCGAGCGCCACCCCGGCCGCCAGCCCGCCCCCGCCCAGCGACATCACGATCGTGCCGACCTCGGGCAGCTGCTCCACGATCTCCAGCCCGATCGTGCCCTGCCCGGCGACGACGTCGGGATGGTCGAAGGGGTGGATGAACACGGCCCCGGTCCGGTTCGCGTGCTCCCTCGCCCGTTCCAGCGCGACGTCCACGGTCTCACCCGCGAAGAGCACCTCGGCGCCGTACGACCGGGTCGCGGCCACCTTGGGCAGCGGCGCCCCCTGGGGCATGTAGACCGTGGCCCCGGCGCCGACCAGCCCCGCCCCGAGCGCGACCCCCTGCGCGTGGTTGCCCGCGCTGGCCGCGACCACCCCCCGCAGCCGCTCGTCCTCGGTCAGCCCGGCGATCCTGACGTACGCCCCCCGGATCTTGAACGACCCCGAGCGCTGCAGGTTCTCGCACTTGAGGTGGACGGGCCCGCCGATGATCTCGGAGAGCACGTGGGAGTGGAGCAGCGGGGTGCGCAGGGCGACGTCGGCCAGCAGCTCACGCGCGGCGACCACGTCGTCGTAGGTCACCTGGGGATCTGACATATAGATCATCGTACGACCCGCGTGTCCGCGGCCCGGATCCGCCCGGTCCGGGGTGCGCGGACGCCCGGCGGGGCGGGATTTCCGGAGCTCGATGGAGAGGAAGGGCTTCGGACACGTACAGAACATTCCCGAACCCCTGCCGATCTCCGCCGACGAGCGGCTGGGACCGGCAGGGGACTACCGGACGATGCTCGAATCAGATACGGGCCCCGACGTCGGCGCCGTTGGACGGGCGCAGGAAGGAGGAGGACGGGATCGAGCCGTCCGCCGCGCGGGGTCCGGTGATCGTGCCGGAGTCGGTACTGGCGAAGGTCCAGGTGCCGCCGAGGTTCCAGGAGTTGCCCGAGCCCGAGGACGACGAGCCGAGCGAGACCTGCGTCGCGTTCGCCACCGCCAGGTTCCCGGTGAGGGTGGAGTCGGAGTCGGCGAAGTCGAAGCCGGTGCCGCCGTTGCGCCACGCGGTGTTGCGGCCGGCGGTCAGCCGGCCGGGGTTGCCGTTGTCGATGAAGCCGCCGACCGCGTTGTCGAACGCGATGGAGTTGCGGATCACGTGGTCGGCCGGCGGGTCGGGGTCACCGCCGCCGAGCTTGAAGCCGTTGCCGTCCCCGGTGTAGTCGGGCAGGTTCCACCGGTCGAACCCGTTGCCCCACGCCACCGACGACTCCACGGTGATCGGGGACAGGAACAACCAGAAGTCCAGGCCGTCGTCGGAGTTGTTCCACAGCCGGGCGCCGCGCACCACGTTGCCGCCGCCCGAGCCCTCCTTGATGGCCAGGCCGTCGGCGCTCTCGCCGTTCTTGCGCGGGTCGCGGTTGCCGTAGGCGTCCAGGTCGATGATCTGGTTGTCGCCGGAGGCGCCCTGAAGGTGCAGGCCCGACTCGTAGTTGTCCCGGGTGACCAGACGGTCGAAGACGGTGTTGTTGACGTTCAGGCCGAAGACGCCGTACGGACCATGGATGATCTCCAGGCCGGTCAGGCGCCACCAGTCGCCCTCGATGTGGACGGCGCCCCGCTCGGGGCGGGGGATGCTGGAGCCGACCGCGCCGGGCGTGTAGGGCATGTTCTCGCCGTCGATGACGACCCGCTCGCCGTCGTGGTTGCGCATCGTGATGGGCTGACCCGGCGTGCCGTCCTTGAGGATCTGGATGTTGGTGCTCGGCGCGTAGGTGCCGCCGCGGATGACGATCGTGTACCCCGGCTGCGCCAGGTCCACGGCCCGCTGTATCGTCCGCAGCGGCGAGGCCTGTGTTCCCGGGCCGGCGTCGTCGCCGTCGGTCGCGACGTACAGCGCGTTCGGAGTCGGCGGCGGCTGGTCGCCGGTCTCGACGTCGAGGTGGTCGAGGTTGGGCAGGCCGGCGGCGGTGGCCGGGCTCAGCCGGATGGTGTTGGCGCCGGCGTTGAGCGAGACGGTCACGGTCTTGGTGACCCAGGCCGACCATGCGCCGGTGCCCTCGAACGAGGGGGTCTGCACGGTGGCCCCGTTGACGATCAGATTGGTCGGGCGGGCCGTGGTGCCGTTGGCGAACCGGACACCCAGGGTCACCGGGCCGGCGGTGGCGGCGGTGACGGTGAACTGGGCGTGGGCGCCCACGGCGTTGGTGCCGTTGCAGAAGCCGCTGCCGGAGTAGCCGGCCCAGTTGGAGTCGATGGTGCCGGTGCAGACCGCGGGCGAGGTCTCGGCCTCGTACCGGGTGGTCGCGGCGTGCGCCCCGTTCACGGGCAGCGCGGCGAGCACGCCGGCCAACAGAGCGGCGCACGCGAGGAAGGGCGTCAGGCGCATCGCTGGTCTCCAAGATTGTCGGGTCGTCGGATGACGGTTGTCGGCCTTTCCGGCCCCCGGGCCGGTTCCGGTGAGGGACACGGCGCGTTCCGGCGCTCGACGCGGTCTCACCGTTCCGGCCGGGGACGTCTTTCAGGAGTGCCGGGCAGGCGGGTGGGGGGTGGCCCGCCTGCCCGGGGTCCTAGCGGCGGGTGATGTCGGATTCGGAGTACAGGCAGTGGGTGCCGTCGGGCCCTTCACCGATCTTGCTGGGCTCGCTGCCCTTGGGCACGCCCTTGTAGCGCTCGCAGATGGTGGCGCTGCCGTAGACGGTGATCCGGCTGAAGCGCGCGGTGTCGCCCCAGTTGGAGTTGATCCCGGCCAGCACCTTGGTGGAGCGGGCGGTGACGCCGTCCAGCACGACATGGCGCTGGTAGGAGGTGGAGCAGTTGCCGCAGGCCCGGTACAGCTTGCCGGCGTTGTGCACCTGGAAGTCACGGATGGTCAGCTTGCCCGCTCCGTTGTGCTGGAAGACCTTGTCGGAGGCCGACCTGGCGCCTCCGCCGTCCACCAGGTAGGTGGACGAGGAACTGGAGCCGCGGAAGGTGGCTGCGTCCTCGCCGACGTCGTTCCACCAGACGTTGCGGATGGTGCAGGAGCCCTCGCAGTGGATGCCGTCGCCGGCCGGGGCGTCGAGGATGACGTTCTGGATGGTGCCGCCGTTGGCCACGACGAACATCGGGTCCTGGCTCTCGCCCTGGCCGCCGTCGCCGATGCCGTAGTAGCGCTTCATGCCGCCGTCGAAGAACGTGCCGGCGTTGCGGGTGGTGGTCTGGTGGACGCTGCCGGTGTCCGAGGGCCACGCACCGCTGCCGTCACCGCCGCCGGGGGGAGGCGTCACGGTCGGGGTGGGGGTCGGGGTCGGAGTGGGGGTGGGATCGGGCGTGCCGCCCCCGCCGGCGGACCGCAGCGTCCACTGCTTGGTGGCCGCCGAGTCGCAGGAGTTCTGCTGCAGCAGGGCGCCGGAGGAGGTGGAGTTGTCCTTGACGTTGAGGCACTTGCCGCCGTTGCCGTTGACCACGCGGTAGTTGGAGCCCGAGGCGGTGAGCTGCCAGGTCTGCGAGGCGGCCGAGGTGCAGGACTCCTGCTGGACCGCCTTGCCGGCGCTGGTGGAGGCGTCCCGCACCCCGAGGCACCTGCCGCTGTGCACCGCCTTGATCTGGTAGCCGCCGCCTGAGGAGGTGAGCGTGAAGACCTGCCCGGCGGCGTCGGCGCAGGCGCTCTGGGCCAGCTGGACGCCGTCACCGGTGCTCTGCCCGGGTACGGCGGCGCACAGGCCGCTGCCCGCGTTGGCCAGCGTGTAGTTGCCGTTGGAGGGGGCCGCCGAGGCGGGCGTGTCGAACGTGACCACCAGCCCGCCGGCGGTGATGAGGCCGGCGGCCAGGACGACCGCCAGCCGCTTGGCTAAATGTTCTTTTTTATGCACTTCCAGCTCCATTTCTGCGATCTGTGTGGATTCAGGGCATGGCACAGCAGAGGTCGCGGGCCGCGTCGGCCCTGGGGAGTCGCGTGAAAGTGAATCGGAGAAGCCCGGCGCCCTCAGGGGTGACGGCATGCCGTTGCCGGCCGCCCCACCTCGACGCAGCGGTCACGCGGGCCACTCAGAGATCACGCTTGTGAACAACCGGTTGCAGACACAGTCGCGTTACATGGAGGAAACGTCAATACGTTCAGGTAAAACTGCAAACGGAACCGCAGGTTCCGCCTGGTCGTCCCCCGATTTCTGCAACAACCGTTTGCAAAAACGCAGGCGAGAGGGCTCACACGGTCACACCGCCCGGTTCACGCCCGCCACACCTTCCGTGAAACTTTCACGACCGCCCGGCCGCCCCACCGCCCCGCAGCACGGCACTCGGCCGCCCCGCCGCCCGGCGCGACTTCGTCCGACGAAGGAGAGCGCTTACCCACCCTGCGGAGACGCCTGTGGAGACGAACGACGCGCCTCGAAGCCGTCATCGGTCTCCAGGAGACGGTGACCGTCGACTCGGGGACGCCGGCGGCCCGAGTCGTGGCGTCCCAGGCCCCGCGGGCGTTACTTCCCGGCGCGGGCGTTACGAGCTCTCGGCCGGCTGATGGGAGGAGAAGACCAGGACCGAGGCGGTGAAGCCGTGGACGTGGTTGTGGCCGCCCACCGGGCCCACCTCTCCGGCGGCGAAGAAGCCGGCGACCCCGATGGGGCCCAGGGTGTCGCGGACGGCGACGGCGTCGTGGTCGGCGCTGCCGAACATCGCCGAGCCCCGGCCGTTGCAGGAGAACAGCAGGGCGCCGTCCACCCGGCCGAACTCCTCGCGGTGCGCGTCCAGCAGCTCGTACAGGTCCTCGTCGGCGGTGGCGGCGTCACGGACCTGGAAGCGGACGGTACGGCCGACCTCGACGACGTCCCCGATGGCCACGGCCTCCCGCTCGGGGTCGATGCCGAGCACGCCCCGGATCAGGAAGTCGCCGTGCTCGTGCTTCTCGGCGTACTCGTCCATGGCGATGCCGATCTGCAGCCCCGAGGCGACCAGGTCGCGGTCGTCCTCGTCCAGGGCGCTGACGATCTCCTCCAGCCGTGCCAGGGCGGGCTGCCCGGCGAGTTCGAGCAGGAGGTTGTCCTCGGCGGAGGTGACGGCCATCGTCGGGCCGATCGGGCGGCAGCCCTGGCTGACGACGGTGCTGACGTTGAGGGCGCCGCTGAGCAGCACCCCGACGGCTCCCTCGGTGTGGATCTCCCCGCCGGCGAACAGCCGGACCGCGCCGCGCCCCTGGACGGCGTTGGCCAGGCCGCCGATCAGGGGGAGGTTGCCCATGACCTCCTCGGAGCGCTCGACGAAACCGTCGGTGGGGAAGCTGTAGGGGTCGGCGAGCAGGATGGCCGCGTGGTCGTCGGGGGCGCGGTCGGGCAGGCCGACCACGACGAAGCGGTCGTCGGTCCTCAGCGTGTCGAGCGCGAAGGTCGTCAGCCGGGCCCCGCCGAGCGAGGCGGCCCAGGCGCTCACCGCGGGGGTGACCTCGACCCCCTGGCCGTCGCCGATGACCCCGGTGGCGCTGCACCCGAGGACGGCGGCACCGGGTGCCATGCTCATCGCGCGCAGGCCGGCGCGGGAGACGTCGTCGGGATCGTCCCCGCAGATGAAGAAGCAGAGCAGGTCGGCCGGTCCGGAGAGGCCGGACAGGGCTTGGCGCACCGCGGTCTCGGCCGCGGAGACCAGATCGGACCCCACCGCGAGGCCGTCGGCGAAACGGCTTGTCATCAGCGCCACTCGTCTCGCCCCTCCTTCTTGATCCCTTGTCGGACGGCCGCCGAAGAGTGTCCGGCAGGCTCGCCGAGAAGCCTTAGGTCCCTGCTGTGAACTGCCTGAACCATCTGAACTGCCGTGAAAGTCTGTCATGAACCGCCGTGGAGCCGTGAGGTCTCTCAGTGCCGTGGAAGCGTGAACACCGGAGATCTCACGTCGCGGTCCCTTCCGACGTCGCCCGGCCCCCGACCGGGGAGCCGGGGCGATGCGTCTTGGAGCGATGTCTTGGAGCGATTCTCCCCACTGGGGGCACAAGCACTCCCGTTGTCCCTCACGCAATCGTCAAGATCCGAGAGAGGGATGAGAGTGCCGGATCGGGCGTTGTGGACGTAGGCTCGATCCCGTGCCTCAAATCCCAGAGCCACGTACTCTGCGCGAGCTGCGCGCGAGCGGCCATATTCACCGTACGGTAAAGGCCGAGATCCGTGAGAATCTCCTGACCCGCCTGCGGGCAGGAGAGCCGCGGTTCCCCGGCATCGTGGGCTTCGACGACACCGTCCTGCCATACCTGGAGCGAGCGCTGCTCGCCGGGCACGACCTGGTCCTGCTCGGTGAGCGGGGTCAGGGCAAGACCCGGCTGATCCGCACCGTGACCGGGCTCCTCGACGAGTGGACACCCGTCGTCGAGGGCTGTGAGATCAACGACCATCCCTACGAACCCTCCTGCGTCCGCTGCCGCCGCCTGGCCGGCGAGGCGGGCGAGGAGCTGCCGATCTCCTGGAAGCACCGGGACGAGCGGTACGGCGAGAAGCTCGCCACCCCCGACACCTCCGTCGGCGACCTGATCGGCGACATCGACCCGATCAAGATCGCCGAGGGGCGCACGCTCGGCGACCCGGAGACCGTCCACTACGGCCTGGTCCCCAGGAGCAACCGCGGGGTGTTCTCCGTCAACGAGCTGCCCGACCTGGCCGAGCGCATCCAGGTGTCGCTGCTCAACGTGCTGGAGGAGCGCGACATCCAGGTCAGGGGCTACAACCTGCGCCTGCCCCTGGACATCCTGCTGATCGCCAGCGCGAACCCCGAGGACTACACCAACCGCGGCCGGATCATCACCCCGCTGAAGGACCGCTTCGGCGCCGAGATCCGCACCCACTACCCGCTGTCGATCGAGACCGAGCTGGTCCTGATCCGCCAGGAGGCCGCGCTCGGCCAGGTGGGCGCCGACCTGCCCGACCACCTGATCGAGGTGATCGCCCGCTTCACCCGGCTGGTCCGCGAGTCCACCGCGGTGGACGCCCGCTCGGGGGTCTCGGCCCGCTTCTCCATCGCCGCCGCCGAGACCGCGGCGGCCTCCGCCGTACGGCGGGCGGCGCTGACCGGCGAGGACCACGCGGTGGCCAGGGTCGCCGATCTGCCGGGGATCGTGCACACGCTGCGCGGCAAGGTGGAGTTCGAGGTCAGCGAGGAGGGCCGGGAGACCGAGGTGCTCTCGCACCTGCTGCGCAGGGCGACGGCCGAGACGTTCCGCGGCACGCTCGGCGGCCTGGACCTGAACCCGCTTCTGGAGAAGTTCTCCGAGGGCATCCAGGTGGAGTCGGGGGTGACGGTCCCCGCGGCCGAGCTGCTGCGCAGGATCGGCCCGGTTTCCGGCCTGGCAAAGATCATGTCCCAGCTCGGCATCGGCGACGAGTCCCCCGGGCACGCCGCCGCCGCGCTGGAATTCGCCATGGAGGGCCTTTACCTCCTGCGCCGGCTGTCCAAGGACGAGGTGGACGGCACGACGGTTTACCGCACCTGAGGTGTCTGCATGAGCTACCGCTATGGCGAATACCGGGACGGGCCCGACCCGCTCGCCCCGCCGTACGACGTCCGTTCGGCGCTGGACCGGATGGGCGACGCGATCCTGTCCGGTTCCAACCCCGCCCACGCCCTGCGCGACCTGCTCAAGGAGGGCCTGCCGGGCGCGCAGGACCGTCGCGGCCTCGAGGACCTGCTCCGCGAGGTGCGCCGGCGCCGGCGCGAGCTGCGCGAGCGCGGGCGTCTCGACGGCACGCTGGAGCGGGCCAGGGCGCTGCTGGACAAGGCGATCGGCCAGGAGCGGGCCGAGCTGTTCCCCGACCCCTCCGACGAGGCCCGGCTGCGCGAGGCGGAGCTGGCCGCCCTCCCCGACGACACGGCGAGCGCCATCCGTGAGCTGGGCAATTACCAGTGGCGCTCGGCCGCCGCCCGGCGGACCTTCGAGGAGCTGCGCGACCTGCTGCGCAGGGAGGTGCTCGACAGCCAGTTCCGCGGCATGCGGCAGTCTCTGGCCAACCCCGACCCGGCCGCCATGGAGCGGGTCAGGGAGATGATGTCCGACCTGAACGACATGCTCGACCGGGATTCCCGGGGCGAGCACACCCAGGCGGACTTCGAGCAGTTCATGTCGAAATATGGGGACATGTTCCCGGAGGCGCCACGGAACCTGGAGGAGCTGGTCGACACCCTGGCCCGCCGGGCCGCCGCCACCCAGCGCCTGCTGGCCTCCCTCACCCCGGCCCAGCGCGAGGAGCTCGACCAGCTGATCGAGCAGACCCTCCGCCAGGCCGGGCTGGACGAGCAGATGCGCCGCCTGGGCGAGTCCCTCTACGCCCGCCGCCCCGACCTGGCCTGGAACACCCCGGAGCGGCTGAGCGGCGACGAGCCGATGGGCATGTCCGACGCCGTGGGAGCGCTGGACGAGCTCGCCGACCTGACCCAGCTGGAGGCCGCGCTCCGCCAGGACTACCCCGGCGCCCGCATGGACGACATCGACGAGGCGGCGATCCGGCGCGCCCTGGGCCGGTCGGCCGTCGACGATCTGGAGGCGCTCAAGCAGATCGAGCGCGAGCTGGAGCAGCAGGGCTACCTCCTGCGCCGGCGCGGCAAGCTGGAGCTCACCCCCAAGGCCGTACGACGGCTGGGGGAGACCGCGCTGCGCCGCGTCTTCGCCTCCCTGGAGAGCGGGCGCCGCGGCGACCACGACCAGGTGGACGCGGGCTCGGCCGGTGAGCTCACCGGCTCCTCGCGGCCCTGGCGGTTCGGCGACGAGCAGCCGATCGACGTGGTCCGCACGGTGGTCAACGGCGTCCGGCGCGGCGGGAGCGGCGGCACGGTGACCCTGTCGGTCGACGACTTCGAGGTGGCCGAGACCGAGCGGCGCACGGCGGCCGCGGTGTGCCTGCTGGTCGACCTGTCCTACTCGATGGCGCTGCGCGGCACCTGGGCCGCCGCCAAGCAGACGGCGATGGCGCTGCAGGCCCTGGTGGCCTCGAAGTTCCCCCAGGACTCGGTGCAGATCATCGGCTTCTCCAACTACGCCCGCGTGCTGCAGCCCGACGAGCTGGCGGGCCTGGAGTGGGACATGGTCCAGGGGACGAACCTGCACCACGCCCTGCTGATCGCCGGGCGCCACCTGGACCGCCATCCCGACTTCGAGCCGGTGGTGCTCGTGGTCACCGACGGTGAGCCCACCGCCCACCTGCGGCGCAACGGCTCGGCGGCCTTCGAGTGGCCGCCCACCCAGGAGACGCTGGAGCTGACCCTCGCCGAGGTCGACAAGATGACCCGGCGCCGGGCGACGCTCAACGTCTTCATGCTCGCCGACGACGAGCGCCTCAAGGAGTTCGTGAACGAGGTCGGGCGGCGCAACGGCGGCCGGGTCTTCTCCCCCGGCGCCGACCGCCTGGGCGAGTACGTCGTCAGCGACTTCCTGCGCACCCGCCGCACCCGCTGAGCCCCGCCACGGGGGCCCCAGGGCCCTCGTGGCGGGACCCGGACCTCAGACGGCTACGCGTAGGCGACGTAGCCGTCGAGGGCCAGGTCGAAGCCGTCACGGTGGTGGCGGTGGGAGCGGTAGCAGGGCCGCCACGCCGTGCTGTTGCCGACGCCCGCGCGGGCGTCGGCGATCGCGGAGGGAACCCGCTCGGGGGAGGGCAGGAGGCCGCCGCCGAGATAGCGGTCGTCGGTGAGGGTCGTGAGGGTGACGGGGTCGCCGCTCACGTAACGGCCACGGCGCCAGCCGCTCTCCTCGTCCCAGACCAGGGCGTCGCCGCCGGTCAGGCGGATGGTGACGGTGCGCGGGTCGCAGGGCCCCTGCCACCAGCTCTCGACCTGGTCACCCAGCGCCTCGACGACGAGGCCGACGTAGTGGCACGGCTGGTCGCGCCACTCGTCGGTATACGGCTCAACATGTTTGACACCCACGGCGGGCACTCCCTTGTGCCGTCTTACTCTGTCCGATGGAACGCCCGCCCGGCACGACCACGACTTCACCGCCGCCGGTCTCATCACACGGGAACGAGCTCGCCCACGATCCTACTAACCCCGCGGGCGTGCTCCGCGCGGAATGCGAAGATCGGCAATCTCGTACGCGGCCGTCACCCCCGCCTCAACCGTGACCCTTCCGTAACAACCACCCTGAAACAAACGCCGTCTACCCAGTGACGAAAGAACAAGGTTCCTGAAAGGGGAGGAAGTGAGCCCGATGCTCGCGGGAATTCTCGTGGCGCTGATGCTCGTCGTCTGCGTCTGTTTCGAGTTGTGCATGGTCCCGCACACGCGCGACAGGCACGACGGCGTCGAAGGCGAGTGACCCGGCCCCGCCCCGGACGGCGGCCGCGTCCCGGTGATTCCCGTTCTCCGGAACGCCCCACGAACGATCATTGAAAAGATCCCGCCGGGCGGCGAGGCCTCGCGAGACGTACCCAGACGAGATCACCGGATACTAATGTCTGGCGCATGACAGACCTGCTGCTCTGGCTGCACATCGGTTTTGCGATCTTCGCTCTGGGACCGATCACCGCCGCCACGATGTCGACTCCCAGATTCATCCGCGCCAAGAACGTCGGTGTCCTGCGTTATCTGCACAAGACCACGCGTCTCTACGGTTTCGCGTCCATCGGGGTCTTTTTGTTCGGGCTGCTGCTGGGCCGCGAATTTCTCGGAAAGCCGTACCTGTCGGTGTCCATGACGCTTTTCATCGTCGCCGCGGTGCTGCTGATCATGGTGGACCGGGACCAGAGCACCGCCATCCGGGTCCTCGCCAGCGAGAACCCGGACGACGACGCCAAGGTGCAGGTGGGCCGGATCGCCGCGCTCTCCGGTGTGATCGTGCTGATCTGGATGGTCATCCTGGTGCTGATGGTCTGGGGCGACCCGGTCTGAGCGTCTGAGCCCGCCGACGGCCCGGCCAGGACCTCCCGGGGAACCGGCCCGAGCCTCTCGACGCCCCCGCGCCCGTTCCTAGCCCAGCGCCTGGGTGAGGTCGGCCAGCAGGTCGTCGATCGACTCGATGCCGACCGACAGGCGCACCAGGTCACCGGGGACCTCCAGCGGCGAGCCCGCGACGGAGGCGTGGGTCATCCGGCCCGGGTGCTCGATCAGCGACTCCACGCCGCCGAGCGACTCGCCCAGGGTGAACAGCTTGGTCCTGTCGCACACCGCGACCGCCTCGTCCTCCCCTCCGGCCATCCGGAACGAGACCATGCCGCCGAAACGCCTCATCTGCTTGGCCGCCACCTCGTGGCCGGGGTGCTCGGCCAGGCCCGGGTAGAGCACCGAGGTCACCCGAGGATGGGCGAGCAGCAGGTCGACCACCCGCTCGGCGTTGTCGCAGTGGCGGTCCATCCTCACGCCGAGCGTCTTGAGGCCGCGCAGGGTCAGCCAGGCGTCGAACGGCCCGGCCACCGCGCCCATCGCGTTCTGGTGGTAGGCGAGTTCCTCGCCCAGCCCGGCGTCCCGCGCGACGAGCGCGCCGCCGACCACGTCGGAGTGACCGCCCACGTACTTGGTGGTCGAGTGGACCACGATGTCCGCGCCCAGCGCCAGCGGCTGCTGCAGGTACGGGGAGGCGAAGGTGTTGTCCACCACCAGCAGCGCGCCGACCTCGGTCGCGAGCTGGGCCAGGGCCGCGATGTCCGCGATGCCGAGCAGCGGATTGGTGGGCGTCTCCACCCAAATGATCTTGGTCTTCTGGGTCACGGCGGCGGCCACCGCGGCCAGGTCGCCCAGCGGCGCCGGGTCGTAGTGCAGCCCCCAGCGCTCGTGGACCTTCGCGAACAGGCGGTAGGTGCCGCCGTAGGCGTCGTTCGGGATGATCACGTGGTCACCCGGCCTGCAGAGCGCGCGGAGCACCGCGTCCTCGGCCGCCAGGCCCGAGGCGAAGGCCAGGCCGCGGCTGCCGCCCTCGACGGCGGCCACGGCCTCCTCCAGCGCGGTCCTGGTCGGGTTGGCCGACCGGCTGTACTCATATCCGGCGCGCAACCCGCCCACGCCGTCCTGCTTGTAGGTGGACACCGCGTAGATCGGCGGCACCACGGCCCCGGTGTAAGGGTCGGGGTCCTGACCTGCGTGGATGGCCAGTGTCTCGAATCCATGGTTCATGGGGTCAACGCTACTCGCAGCAGCGGGGGCCCCAGGGCCGTGGGAGCCGATCCCCACGGCCCCGCGCCACCCGCTCCCCGTTCTACTCCGCGCGCTCCCCGCTGATCCGCGAGAGCAGGAGCGGATCGGCGAGCGTCAGGGCCGCGCCGACCACGAGCCCGGCGACCAGCAGCACAATCCCGATGACGGTCATCTCTTCCCCCTTCGACCTTTCAAGGATCGGCGACGGGCCCCCGGCGCCGCCTCCGCTGAAGGGCCTGTTCCGGCGGGGACGGTTCGGCCGAACGGCCGATACGACATGTCCTCCCTGAGGCTTAGGCTCGGGGACCGTGGGAGAAACGAGCCGGCTGGTCTACTGGATCAAACGCCTCAGCGAGATCGCGTTGATCGGCTGGCTCGTCCTGCTCCTGCTGATCGACGTGATAGTGGCGACGAACGGCCTCAGCCCGGCGATCCTGCTGAGCCCGATGTGCGGCCTGGTGGGCGTGGTGGCGGTGGTACGACGCCGCCGCTGGCGGGTCGGCGGGCTCGTCACCCTGCTGACGGTGTCGTTCCTGTCCTCCCTGGCCATCGGGATCACCGGTGGCGACGGCAGTCCCAGCGTGGCCGAGATCGGGTCGCTGCTGGTCCTCACCGTCGGCGGGCTGCGCGCGATCGAACCGGTGCGGCGGGCCGCGCTGCTCTCCCTGGCCGCGATGATCGTGCTCGAGGCCACCCCCTCCCGCATGAACGCGGTGGGCCCGGAGCCGACGGTGGCCGTCGGCTTCCTGCTCTTCGTCTGCTGGTCCTTCGCCGCCGGCATCGGCGCCTACCTCCGCTTCCAGCTGGAGCGCCGCAGGGAGGCCGTCGACACGGTACGGCGGTCCGAGCGCCTGGAGCTGGCCAGGGAGCTGCACGACCTGGTCGCCCACCACATCACCGGGATCGTGGTGCAGGCGCAGGCCGCCAAGGTCGTCGCCGAGCAGAAACCGGAGGCCGTGGTCCCCTCCCTGGAGGCGATCGCCAACGCCGGGGCCGACGCGCTGACCTCGATGCGCCGCCTGGTCAGCGTGCTGCGCTCGGAGGACGAGGCCGCCCGCTCGCCGGGCAGCACCCTCATGGACATGCGCACCATGGTCGAGCGCTTCTCCGCGGCGGGCCCCCAGGTCACCTTCGACATCGGCCAGGGCATCGCCGACGGCACCGTGGCCCAGGAGGTGATGACCACCCTGCACCGGGTCCTCCAGGAGTCGCTGACCAACGTCCGCAGGCACGCCCCGGGCACCGGCTGGGTCGAGGCCGACCTGAAGCTCACCGACGGCTCCGACCTGCGCGCGTGGGCCGAGAGCGTACGCGCGAGGAACGGCCAGGACCCCCGGGCCCGGCGTGCCGCCTACGCCTCCACGGGCACCTCGGCCGCCTCGGCCGGCGGGGGTGTGGGCGGCACCTCGGCCACCGGAGGCGCCGTGCGGCTGCGGGTGCGCAACTACGGCTCGATGGCCGACATCAGGATCTCCCGCCTCGGGGGCGGCTTCGGCCTGGTGGGCATGGCCGAGCGCGTCGAGGCACTCGGCGGGCGCCTCATGGCCGGGCCCACCCCCTCCGGGGCCTGGGAGGTGATGGCGGAGTTCCCCCTCTGACCCTTCCGACCCCTCTGGACCCCTCTGAACCCCGGAGACCTCCGCCCCCGGAGACCTCGCGGACACCGGAAACCTCCGGGGCCCGCGGAGCGCCGTGAGGCCCAGGGCCGCCGAAGACCGCCGAGGACCGGAAAGGGAGGGGCCGGGAGAACCCGGCCCGGAGCGCGGTCAGTGGTTGGCGAGGAAGGCCAGCAGGTCCTGGCGGGTGATCAGGCCGACGGGCTTGCCGTCGTCGAGGACGACCGCGGCGTCGGCCTTCTCCAGCGCCTCGACGGCGATGGAGACCGGCTCCCCCGCGCCGATCGTCGGCAGCGGCTGCGACATGTGGGCGGCCAGCGGGTCGGTCGGCCGCACCCGGCCCCGGTAGAGGGCGTCGAGCAGGTCGCGCTCCAGGATCGAGCCGACCACCTCGGCGGCCATGACCGGCGGCTCCTCCTTCATCACCGGAAGCTGCGACACGCCGTACTCGCGCATGATCGAGATGGCCGTGTCGACCGACTCGTGCGGGTGGGTGTGCACGAACTCCGGCATGCCCGAGCTCTTGCGCGTCAGGACGTCCTTGACCAGGCCCTCCTCGCTGGAGGTGGTCAGGAAGCCGTAGTCGGCCATCCACTCGTCGTTGAAGATCTTCGACAGGTAGCCCCGGCCGCCGTCGGGCAGCAGCACCACGATCACGTCGTCCGGCCCGGCCCGCTCGGCCACGCGCAGCGCCGCGACCGTCGCCATGCCGCAGGAGCCGCCCACCAGCAGCGCCTCCTCGCGGGCCAGGCGGCGGGTCATGATGAAGGAGTCACGGTCGGAGATCGCGATGACCTCGTCGCAGATCGTGGTGTCGTAGTTGGCCGGCCAGATGTCCTCGCCGACCCCCTCCACCAGGTACGGCCGCCCGGTGCCGCCCGAGTAGACCGACCCCTCCGGGTCGGCCCCGATGACCTTGACCCTGCCCCCGGAGACCTCCTTGAGGTAGCGGCCGGTGCCGCTGATCGTGCCCCCGGTGCCGACGCCCGCCACGAAGTGGGTGATCCTGCCCTCGGTCTGCTCCCAGATCTCCGGGCCCGTGGAGTGGTAGTGGCTCTCGGTGTTGTGCGGGTTGGAGTACTGGTCCGGCTTCCAGGCGTTCGGCGTCTCCTTGGCCAGCCGGTCGGAGACGGAGTAGTAGGAGTCGGGGTGGTCGGGGGAGACCGCCGTCGGGCAGACCACGACCTCGGCACCGTAGGCGCGCAGAACCGAGATCTTGTCCTGGGCGACCTTGTCGGGCACCACGAACAGGCAGCGGTATCCCCGCTGCTGGGCCACGATGGCCAGGCCGATCCCGGTGTTGCCCGAGGTGGGCTCCACGATCGTGCCCCCCGGGCGCAGCTCGCCCGACCGTTCGGCGGCGTCGACCATCCGGACCGCGATGCGGTCCTTCACCGATCCGCCCGGGTTGAAGTACTCCACCTTCGCGAGCACCTGGGCGGAGATACCCTCCGTCACCTTGTGCAGCCGGACGAGAGGGGTGTTGCCCATCAGCTCGACGAGCGAGTCATGTACGCGCACCGGGATATCACCTCGAAATACCAAAGCTCGGTCGGCTTGTTGTTGTGGTCACCGTGATCCCATGGGGGTGGTGGGGACCCGGCTGTGTCACCAAAGGCCACGCTACCGCCCCGTACGGAGGGAGCGACGCCTTGTGATCTGGACACCGGGAGTGGCGCGGGCCGCCCGTCGCATCGCCGCGGCGGCCGCGCTGGGCGGAGGGGGTCTCACCGCGCTCGGCGCGGCGACCTACGGCCTGCTGCTGGCCGAGGCGCTGGTGGCCCGTCGCGCCGTCGGCCGCCCGCACGGCATGGAGGGACCGCCGTCGGACGGTTCGTACGGGGCCTTCGGCGGCGAGCCGCTCAGGATGGTCATGCTCGGTGACTCCACCTCCGTCGGCCTGGGCACCTCCGACCCGTCGGAGACGCCCGCCGTGCTGATCGCCAACGGGCTCGCCGTGATCGCCGAGCGGCCGGTGCGGCTGACCGTGGCGGGCATGTCGGGAGCGACCTCCGCGGAGCTGGGCGAGCAGGTGGACAGGGCGCTGAAGGCCCGTCCGGAGATCGCGGTCATCTTCATCGGGGCCAACGACGTCACCTCGCAGAGCAGGCCCGCCCATGCCGTACGCCACCTGCAGAAGGCGGTCAGGCGGCTGCGGGAGGCCGGGGCGGAGGTGGTCGTGGGCACCTGTCCGGACCTCGGCACGGTCCGGCCGATCGCGCAGCCGCTGCGCTGGGTGACCCGGCGGTGGAGCCGTCAGCTGGCCGCCGCGCAGACCGTCGCGGTGGTCGAGGCGGGCGGGCGGACGGTGGCCTTCGCGGACCTGCTGGGGCCGGAGTTCGACACCAACCCGGCGGAGATGTTCGGCCTTGATCGTTATCACCCATCTGCCCAAGGCTATCTCCAGATCGCTTACGCGGTGCTACCTTCCGTATGCAGTGCGTTGGAACTCTGGCCCGAGCCCCGGGCCCGGCGCGCTGAGTCGATCTACCTCGCGGCGGCCAAGGCCGCGGAGGAGCCCGGCGCCGAGGTCTCCGCGACCCGTGTCGCCGGACGAGCGACCGGACCTCACGGACGGTGGGTGACCATGCTCGGCCGCAGGCCGTGGATGCGGCCCCACGACGCCTGAACACGGTCACCCTCCGCTGCGAAGCCGTAACGCCTCGCCCGCATTGGAGTGGAATACCCATGATCCGGCCCCTCGCGAAACCGGCCCTGGTGCTCGCCGGAGCTTTGGCCCTGGGCGGCTGCTCCGGCACCGAAGCGGCCACCCCGGACCATCCCACCTGGCACAACACCGAGATGAACGCGGTCAGCCGCACCACCACCGCCGGTGGCGTCGCCACGACGACCTCCATGAAGCCCGACGGCACGCTGGAGACGGTGGCCCTCGACCTCGCCACGGGCAGGAAGCTGTGGGCCCATCCCTCGACCATGGCGGGGCGCCTGCCGGGGATGGGGGTGCCCGCCCCCGCGATCGTCGAGACCTCCGCGGGGCAGGCCGTCGCGGTGACGATCGATCCGGCCAGGCGGGGCCGCTGGAAGGCCACGCTCGTCGGCCTCGACGCCAGGACCGGGACGCGGAGGTGGAGCCGCCCGGTGCACTCCACCTTCGGCCCGCAGCGGTGCGGGGCCTTCGTGTGCGTGTCCGAGAACACCGCGCTCGCGAGTGCCCGCGTCGTGGTCCTCGACCCGGTCACCGGCAGGGCGATGTGGAAGATCCCCGGCATCGCCGAGGCCGAGTGGTCCGACGCCTCGCGCGTGGTGTTCCTGCGGCTGGCCCGCCATCCGGTCCTGGAGGCGCACGACCTGAAGACCGGCAAGACCATCTGGCGGACCCCCGTCGAGCAGCCCCTCGGCGCCGGGGTGGACCTGTCGGGAGGCTGGTCCTTCGGCGCCACGGCGGGAAACCTCGTCGGGTACGTCGCCCCCTACACCAATCCGAAGACGAGCAAGGTCTCCGCCTTCGGCCTGTTCTCCGTCAAGCTCGCCGACGGCAAGGTCAACTGGATGCGCCCGTCGGTGGTCCGCGTCTACCCCAGCGGCAGCCCCGGCTTCGCGCCGGTCGTCCGCCCGGTCGACCAGGAGGGCCGCTACGGCGGGTTCGCCCGCCTGGAGGCCGACAGCGGCCGGGTGCTCGGCCAGATCTCCGCCGAGCAGGTTCCCGAGTCGGGCTGGTGGCTGGCCTTCCCGCCCCGGATGGAGAAGATCGGCTTCCTGCGGCACGGCAAGCCGGGCAACGCCTTCGACCTGCCCGCCGGCCGCGCCGCCGACGTCAAGGACGAGCGGGCCTGGTCCTTCTGCGTGACCGACCCCAAGCCGCTCGCGCTCAAGGGCCAGAACTCCGGCTTCTACTCGGTGGCCTCGCTGTGCCAGTTCAGGCTGGCCGACGGCACGCGGGTGTCCGGCTCGGGTGCCCCGCCCCTGTGGTTCACCGGCAGCCAGAACGGCTGGCGGATGTGGCGCGACGAGAAGGGCGGCCTCCACGGGATCAAGGACGGCGACGGCACCTCTCCCGGCATGTACGGCTGACCTCCACCACCTCGCCACCCGGCCGAGGTTCGCGACCGGCGTGTGCCGCGGACCTCGGCGGCCTGCGGAACGTCGAAGCGCGTCGAGGCCCCGTCCCGTTCCGGACGGGGCCTTGTGCTTACCGTACAAAGTTCTGTTACATCGCCCCCCGGGCGTGGCTTCCGGCATACCGCGCGGTACGCTCCGCTGGAGGAGCAGACACGAACCCAGGAGAGCCACATGCCCGAGGCAGTCATCGTCGCGACCGCGCGCTCGCCCATCGGACGCGCCTTCAAGGGGTCCCTCAAGGACATCCGCCCCGACGACCTGACCGTACAGATCATCCAGGCCGCGCTTGCCAAGGTCCCCCAGCTCGACCCGTCCACGATCGACGACCTCATGCTGGGCTGCGGCCTGCCGGGCGGCGAGCAGGGCTTCAACATGGGCCGGGTGGTCGCCACCCTGCTCGGCCTGGACAACGTGCCGGGCACCACCGTGACCCGCTACTGCTCGTCCTCGCTGCAGACCACCCGGATGGCCCTGCACGCGATCAGGGCCGGCGAGGGCGACGTGTTCGTCTCGGCGGGCGTGGAGTGCGTCTCCCGCCTCAAGAACGGCAGCTCCGACCAGGGGCCCGACACGATGAACCCGCTGTTCGGCGACGCCCACCTCCGCTCGGTCAGTGCCGCCGAGGGCGGCAAGGGGGTCTGGCACGACCCGCGCGAGGACGGCCAGCTGCCCAACGTCTACGTGGCGATGGGCCAGACGGCGGAGAACCTCGCCGGGCTGAAGGGCGTCTCCCGGCAGGAGCAGGACGAGTTCGGCGTCCGCTCCCAGAACCTGGCGGAGAAGGCCATCGCCAACGGCTTCTGGGAGAAGGACATCACCCCGGTGACCCTGCCCGACGGGACCGTGGTGAGCAAGGACGACGGCCCCCGCGCGGGGACCACCTACGAGGCGGTCTCCCAGCTCAAGCCGGTCTTCCGGCCCGACGGCACGGTCACCGCGGGCAACTGCTGCCCGCTGAACGACGGCGCCGCCGCCGTGATCGTGATGAGCGACACCAAGGCCGCCGAGCTCGGCATCACCCCGCTCGCCCGGATCGTCTCCACCGGCGTGACCGGCCTGTCCCCCGAGATCATGGGTCTGGGCCCGGTCGAGGCCTCCAAGCAGGCCCTGGCCAGGGCGGGCATGGCCATCGGCGACGTGGACCTCGTCGAGATCAACGAGGCGTTCGCCGCCCAGGTCATCCCGTCCTACCAGGAGCTCGGGATCGACATCGACCGGCTCAACGTCAACGGCGGCGCCATCGCGGTCGGCCACCCCTTCGGGATGACCGGTGCCCGCATCACCTCCACGCTGATCAACAGCCTCGCCTTCCACGACAGGTCGATCGGCCTGGAGACCATGTGCGTCGGCGGCGGCCAGGGCATGGCCCTGGTCCTGGAGCGCCTCAGCTGAAACGGCTGATCCATCGACCCCGGCCGGGCGATCGGAGGCCCCGATCCCCGGCCGCGGCGTCCCCTCGCGGGGGGACCGCGGGTCAGCCGTGCACGTCGGGGCCGGCGCGAGTGATCGCGATCCTCAGGATCACCCGCCGCTCCCGCTCCATCGCGGCCCGGTAGTCGTCCCAGTCGGGGTGCTCGCCGGAGATGTCGCGGTAGTAGTCGACCAGGAGATCCATCGCCTCGGGCAGCGGAACGATCTCCGCGACCCCGTCGATCTGGATCCACTCGCCGAAGAAGGCGTCGGTCGTCACGCAGAGCGAGACCTGCGGGTTCCTGCGGAGGTTGCGCACCTTCGCCGCGGTCTCCCGGGTGCTGACGATCGCGTTCCCCCGGGCGTCGAGCCCCACGGTGACCGGGGAGAGCTGCGGGCGTCCGTCGGCGTGCGAGGTCAGCATGACCGCACGGTGGTTGGCGCGGACGAACTCGCGCGCCTTGTCATGATCCATGACACCATCATGCGCGTACAACAAAGCCCGCACCACCGGGGTGGCGCGGGCTTCACGGAGATAGGCGACTTACAGGTAACGGGTACGGCGATGCCTCTCGTGCTCGTGCACGATGGCGGCGGCGTAGCCGTGGGTCAGCCCGTGCTCGTCGGCGAGCCAGGTGGCACGCTCATCGCAGCGAAGGAACGACGGGCCGTTGTCGATTGCTTGGAACCACTCTGGGAGTGCGCGCCCCGTGATGTCCGGGACCCTTGCGATCAGCTTGCTCTGCGTCTCCAGTGAGTGGTTCAACGACATGGGCACCTCCACGGATAGGCTCCTTTGCTCGACAGTGCATCACGAAAGCCCAGATAGCAAGCCCCGAGATGCTCTCTTCCGTCGCGGTTCGTCTATCCCCCGTTGCCTTGCGTTCACTCATGCGCCGCCCAGAAAAACGACAGCCCCCGCCGGAGCGCGCTCCGGCGGGGGCTGTCGGCGTTGTTCGTCAGTCGCTGCTTGAGAAGTAGCTCAGCAGGCGCAGGATCTCCAGGTAGATCCAGACCAGGGTGACGGTCAGGCCGAAGGCCATCAGCCAGGAGTACTTCTCCGGGGCGCCGTTCTTCACCCCGCGCTCGACCTCGTCGAAGTCGAGGAGCAGGAAGAAGCAGCCGATGAGGATCGTGGCGATGCTGAACACGTAGGACAGCGCACCGCCCGACCGGATGCCGATGCCGTCCTCGATGAAGTAGCCGGCGACCAGGTTGATGAGCATGAGACCCATCAGGCCCAGGCCCGCCGCCACGACGAACTTGGTGAACTTCGGCGTCACGCGGATGATGCGCAGCGAGTAAACGGTCAGCATGGCGGCGAACGCCAGAGCCGTACCGACCACCGCCTGGAAGACGATGCCGCTGTACAGGTTGTTGTAGACGTGGCTGATCACACCGATGGCGACGCCGTAGGCGACCGCGTAGCCGAGGATCAGCACGGGGTTGGTGCTGGACTTGAACGAGATGACCAGGGCGAGGATCAGGCCGACGATGACACCGGCGATCGCCGCGACCATACCGAGGTTGAGCGCCCAGGCCACCGCCGCCGAGACGACAAGCGTGCCAAGCGTGATGAAACCACGCACGACCACGTCGTCGATCGTCATCGTCCGCTGTGCGGGCGGCGCGTATGACGGCGTGTTGTACATGCCCTGAAGCTGCTCAGGGGTGGGGGTCGGCGTGCCCCAGCCTTGCTGCTGGCCCTTGGCCTGCCGACTGAAAACGGGGTTCTTGCTCTCCATCGCTGCCTCCACGCTGCGACCTACGCGATCAGCGTATTAGATCGGTTGTCACACGGCCGTATCGTGCTGATATCTATGTTGTCCAAGTGGCCGTACGGCTACCGCCGACATTGCCAACGAACAAGTGGTGCGTCCGGTTCCCGGGCCTCACATCTGTTTCGCCGATCGCTCGTCGAAAAGCCGCTGTGACGCCTCGACCTCGTCGAGGTTGCGGCGCGCCCACTCGCAGATGCCGGTCACGGCCACCGACAGGTCCCGGCCCATCCGGGTGAGCACGTACTCCACCGTGGGCGGTGAGGTCGGATAGACGTTGCGCTCGACGATGCCGTCGCGCTCCAGGGCCCGCAGCGTCCGGGTCAGCATGCGCTGGTTGATCCCCTCGACCCGCGTCTTGAGCCGGGAGAACCGCTGGGCCCCGTGCCCCAGCGCCGCGATCACCAGCAGGGACCACTTGTCCCCGATGTGAGCGATCACCTGCCGGGCGATCCCGTTGGCCCTGAGTATGGGCTCCAGGTTCGCTTCGTCCCTCATGGTTACTATTTTATACCTGGGTCTCCAGCGAAATCCCAGACGGTACGGCATCACGTTCGCACCGCTCGCCGGCCGATCGCGAGCAGGCGACGCGGTGCCCGCGAAGTCCGGCCTGTTCCGAGGGAGGCGCCCCCGGCCGGGCGGGCCCTCTCAGCGGCGGCCGGTTCCGATACCCGCGAGCCTGCTCAGGGCTTCGAAAGCGCGTTCCGAGGAGACGCACGGCTCGGGCTGGCCGACGACGAGTTGATGGCCCTCGGGGCCGCCGACGCGGAGCACCTCGTTGTGCAGGGTCATCTCGCCGACCTCGCCGTGACGGTAGGAAACGGGCCGGTGCGTCCTGATCCGGACGTCATGGCGGGCCCATATCCGCCTGAAGTCCTCGCTCTCGCGCGAGAGCTCCTGGACCAGTTCCAGCATGGACGGGTCCGCGGGGCCCGGCCCCCCGATGGCGCGGAGGTGGGCCACCAGGGAGTGGGCGTGCTGCTCCCAGTTCACGTAGAACTCGCGCGCGACGGGATTGAGGAAGGCCAGCCGTAGCCCGTTCCCGTAGTCGTCCACCCCTTGGTAGAGAACGGTGGCGAGTGAGTTCTTGGCGAGGAAGTCGAGCCGGCGGTTCACCGCGAACACCACCGCGTGATCACACCCCTCCATGAACCTCCGCACGTCCGGCCGTAACCGGTCGGCGCACCCGACCGGCCCCTCGCAGGGTCTCCGGTCGTGTACGAGATCACGGAGGTGCATGGTCGCCTCGGCGTCGAGCTGGAAGACCCGCGCCAGAGCCTCGATCACCCGGGCCGACGGGTTGCGCTCCCGCCCCTGCTCCAGCCGGATGTAGTAGTCGGTGCTCACGTCGGCGAGCGCCGCGACCTCGTCCCGGCGCAGTCCGGGGATCCGGCGAGGAGTGCGTGGCAGCCCCACCTGGTCAACGGTCGTGACCTCGCGCCGAGCGCGAAGAAACGCGCCGAGCGGATTCTTACCGTCCATATTGCCAAGTTACGGTCAGGCCTGTCAGAAGGGAAGCGTGGTGAGACGCCCGCCTCGCCGACGCGCCCAGCGAGCGGGCCGGGTACGGCGGCACCGCACCCCGTCCGGCCGCATCCGGCCGCATCCGGCCGCATCCGGCCGCATCCGGCCGCATCCGGCCGCATCCGGCCATATCTGTCCTCATCCGGCCACGCGAAGGGCGCGAGGGGCGGGAGCACCTCGCCCCTCGGCGAATCCGGAACGCGCCCGAGGAAACTGATCACATTTAGGTAACCGCGAAAGTTTCACGAGGGCATTTGGGATGGACAGCCGTGGCCGTTCGCCACCGGCCATGGAGAGCCCGATAACGAGGAAAGGCCCATGACCGCGTTTTCACTGGTCATGGGCCTTGTTCGGCAGATCGCCATGAGTGCCCCCGGAGGGACTCGAACCCTCACTCGAACCCTTTTAAGGGGTTTGCCTCTGCCATTGGGCTACGGGGGCGCCGTAATCATACGTAACGGACCACTCATGCGTAACTGCTCAAGGCAACCGTCGCATCACTTTCATTGGGAACCCGCGGATCGCCCCGGCTTCGGAGAGACCCGGTCAAGAAATAGCACACCGCGGGGAACGGCGAACTCGGAGGTGGGCGCCGTCGCCCGCCTCCGGTTCCGGGAGCCGGGTCCGCTCCCGGAACGGAAGTTCAGTTCGCCGCGGCGGCGCGGAACTCCGTGCGCGGCTCCTCGATCTCCCCGAGGGAGACGGTCTCGCGCTTGAAGAAGAGCGCGAGGGTCCAGTCGGCCGTCACCCGGACCTTGCGGTTGAAGGTGGGCACCCGCGACAGGTGGTAGGTACGGTGCATGAACCACGCGGCGAGCCCGCGGAGCTTGATCCCGTAGACGTTGGCGACGCCCTTGTGGAGACCGAGCCCGGCCACCGAGCCGACGTACTTGTGCCGGTAGTCGGCGAGCTCCCGCCCGTGCAGGCTCCGGGTGATGTTGTCGGCGAGGACCTTGGCCTGCCGTACGGCGTGCTGCGCGTTGGGCGCGCAGTACTGGCCGGGGTTGGTCAGGTCGGGCACCCCCGCCACGTCTCCGGCCGAGTAGGCGTCCTGGACGCCGGCCACGGTCAGGCGGGAGGTGGTCTTGATCCGGCCGCGCTCGTCGATCGGCAGGTCCCCGGCGTTGACGACCGGGCTGGGCTTCACCCCCGCGGTCCACACGATGGTGGCGGCCTCGAACTCCTCGCCGTCGGAGAGCTTGACCAGGCCGCCCTCGCAGGATTCGAGGCGGGTGTTCATCTTGACCTCGATGCCGCGCTCGCGCAGCTGCTCGGCGGTCCACGCGCCCATCTCGGGGCCGACCTCGGGGAGGATGCGGTCGGTGGCCTCGACGAGGACCCAGCGCATGTCCTCGCGGGAGATGTTCCGGTAGTAGCGGGTGGCGTCGACCGCCATGTCCTCCAGCTCGGCGAGCGCCTCGACGCCCGCGAAGCCGCCGCCGATCACGACGAAGGTCAGGGCGCGCCTGCGCAGCGCCTCGTCCTCGTCGCTCTCGGCCCGGTCGAGGAGTTCGAGCACCCGGTTGCGCAGCGCGATCGCCTCGCCGACCGTCTTGAAACCGATCGCGGAGTCGGCCAGGCCGGGGATGGGGAGCGTGCGGGAGATCGATCCGGCCGCCATGACCACGATGTCGTAGTCGATCTCGTGCGGCGTGCCGACGTTGGGGGCGAAGGTGACGGACTTGGCCGCGTGGTTGACCTTGGAGACCTTGCCGTTGAGGATCGTCGCCTTCGAGAGCACGCGGCGGAGCGGGACGACCACGTGCCGGGGCGAGAGGTTTCCCGCGGCGGCCTCGGGGAGGAACGGCTGGTAGGTCATGTGGGATTCGGGGGTCAGGACGGTGATGCGCACGCTTCCTTCGCGGAGTTCCTTGCGGAGGGTGTGCTGCAGGCGCAGCACGGTGTAGAGGCCGACGTAGCCTCCACCGACGACCACGATGTGCTTGGAGTTGCGGTTCACTTCGACGCCATCCTTTAGTTTCATAGCTTGTGAAACCTTTCACAAGCATACGCTCGGGCCCCCGATCACGCCAGCCGCCCAACCGGCAATACGGCCATATTTTTCGCTACCGGTTAGAAACACTCACTCTTCTCGGCAGAATTCCCGCTGATCTTCTCTTTGTGATCGAGTTCACAAGGCCCGAAGCGCGTTCGCCCTGGTGAAGAGGTCGTCGAGCATTCGCGCGGTCACCCGGCCGGTGAAGGTGTTCTGCTGGCTGGGGTGGTAGCAGCCCAGAAGATGCGCGGAACTTCCCCCGGGAGAGGTGATCTCCACCTCCGCGCCGTGCCCGAAGGGCGGTCTCGGCCGCGGCAGGGCGTATCCGGCGTCCCTCAGCGCGGGCCAGATCGCCTGCCAGGCGAAGCCTCCCAGCGCGACGACCACCCGTACGTCCGCCGAGACCAGCGCGACCTCGCGCGACAGCCAGGGCAAGCAGGCGGACCGCTCGGCGGGCTCGGGCTTGTTGGCGGGGGGAGCGCACCGGACCGCCGCCACCATCCGCGCGCCGACGAGCCGCTGGCCGTCCCCCGCGCGAAGGCTGGTCTCCTGTACGGCCAGGCCCGTCCGGTGGAGCGAGGCGAACAGCCAGTCGCCGCTGCGGTCACCGGTGAAGATCCTCCCGGTCCTGTTGCCGCCGTGCGCCGCCGGCGCCAGCCCGACGATGAGGATCTCGGGCCGCTCGTCGCCCCAGCCGGCGATGGGCCGGCCCCAGTAGGTCTCCTCGGCGAACGCCCGCCTCTTGACCGTCGCCACCTCCTCCCGCCACTCCACCAGGCGCGGGCAGGCCCGGCAGACCGACTGCGCGGCCGTGAGCTCCGCGAGGGTGAGGCTCTCCCCCGCGAGTTTCCGCACCTCGGCGGGGTCGTGCGCGACGGGGGTGCCGGGCCGGGCGGGATCGTCGGGCCATCCGGGTCCGGGAGGAACATGGGTCATCCCTCGATGGTGCCCGACGCGGGAGAGCACGAGGTACGGCGGGCGGGTGCCGCCGGGGGCGGGCCCGAGGAGCCGGGCCTCGGGACGTGGCGGACGCTCCGGGTGCGGGAACGCGAAAGGCGGCGCCCGCTGGGTGCGGGCGCCGCCTGTCTCACTCGGGACGCGGCCCGGCGTCAGCCGCCGGGCGCGCTACCTCGACCTACCGTGCCGTCAGGCGCCGGAGGTGACGGTCGGAGTGGGGGTGGGGGTGGGGGTCGGCGTGGGGGTCGGGGTCGGGGCGACCTTGCAGACGACCTTGGCCACCGCGGCGTCGGTGGTCGGGCCACCCGCGATGTCGATCGCGCGCTTGGACTCGCCGGAGACCGAGGTGGTCCAGCTGTCGAACACCCGCTCACGCTGCGTGCCGTGACCGCCGAAGTAGAGCGACTTCCACTCGCCCGCCACACCGTTGGTGATCCAGCGGTACTTCACGGCGGTGCGACCGGTCACGCTGATCACGCCGCTGAACGTACGGGTCGTCGGGCAGGAGCCCTCGTAGGCGGCGACGGAGTCGACGGAGGCCCAGACCTTCGGCGACGGGTCCTCACACCGGATCTTGAAGTAGGCGCGGTTGGAGGAGGCCTCCACCGGGCCGACGATCTCCAGCGAAGCCCAGCCCCTGAAGTCGTCACGAGGCTTGATCACGTGGAAGACCTTGCGCGAGCCGTCGACGCGGACGGCGTCGCGGTCGACGACGCGGCCGTTGACGACCCACTGGTAGCGCACCCAGCGGACGCCGGAGGCGTGGATGCGGCCGATCAGGGCGGCCTTGCAGTTGCCCTCGTCGACCCACACCTGAGCGCCGACGCGGGGAGGAGTCTTGATCTCGTGGTCATCGCTGGAGCCACAGGAGACCGAGAAGTAGCCCTTCGAGGACTTCACGCCGCGGGGGGCCAGGACCTGGACGGCCTGCCAGCCCTTGACGTTGCCCTTGAAGGTGGCCTTCTCCTTGACGGTGAAGCTCTTGACGCCCTTGCCGCGGAAGGTGAAGGACTTCACCTTGCTCTTGGAGCCGTCTCCACGCAGCCACCGGTAGGCGACCGTGGTCTTGCCCTTGACGGCCTTCACCTTGATCTTCGAGGAGAAGGTCACGTTGACGGGGCACTCACCCGCGTACTTCGCGGGGGATGCCTTGGGGGTTCCGGCAGAGACGGCCGGCCTCGGCTTGGCGGCGGCCGAGGCCACCTTCCCCGCCTGGCTCGATCCGCCGGCCGCCGCCGCCGCGGGCGTGGCCAGCATGCCTACTGCCATGGTTGCCAGCATGGCCGCGCTGGCTCCTGCTGCGGCTAGCTTTCTGGCTAGTCCGGACTTCATGAGGGGATGCTCCGTTCGTTGGGAAGCAAAATCGCTCAGGAGACGGTTGCCGCCCCGACAACAGCTGTGCCGGGCCCCACGGCAAAGCCTCACTAAAGCTTCTTTACCTAACCATAAACGGGAAGCTTTCCTCAATACTCCCTAAACAGGCGAATTGTCTAGGTCTTGTTATGACTCGGCGGCAGACCACGCGATCCCGTCGAGGATGTCGTGCTCACTGGCGACCACGTCGCCGAAACCGTACCGGGTGACAATCCGGTTCAGGATGAGAGCGCCCGCCCCGATCACGTCGACCCTTCCGGGATGCATGAGGGGAATCGCCGCCCGCCGTTCAACGGTCATTCCAAGCAAGCGCTCGGCGATGTCATGCACCTGACCTGCGGTAATTCGCGAGTGGTGAATTTTCTCCGGGTCGTATTCCGGCAGGTCGAGCGCTATTCCGGCCACGGTGGTGACGGATCCGGCGAGCCCGACCATCGTCAGCGCCCGCTCCACGGGCACCTCGGCCGCGACCCGGTCGAGCGCGTCGTCGATGTCGGCGGTCATCGCCTCGATCGCCTCGGCCGACGGAGGGTCGCCCGCGCCGCGCAGGTGGCGCTCGGTCAGCCGGACACACCCGATGTCGACCGACAGCGCGGCCTCCACGTGCGCCGAGCCGAGCACGAACTCGGTCGAGCCGCCGCCGATGTCGACCACGAGGTACGGCGGGCGGGTGCCGTCGGGGGCGGGCAGGCCCGTCTCGTGCGAGAACCGCACCAGATCGCGGGTGGCCCCGGCGAACGACAGCTCCGCCTCCTCCGCACCGGTGATCACTTCGGGCTCCACCCCGAAGATGTCGCGCACGCCGTCCACGAAGTCCTGCCGGTTGGCGGCGTCTCTCGTGGCGCTGGTGGCGACCACCCGGACCGAGGAGGCCCCGTGCTCCCGGATGAGCCCGGCGTAGCCGCGCATGGCGGTGAACGTGCGCTCCAGGGCCTCGGGCGCCAGCCTGCCGGTCTCGTCGACCCCCTGGCCCAGCCGGACGATCTCCATCCGGCGCTCCAGGTCGATCAGCCTGTCCCTGCCGATGTCGGCGACGAGCAGGCGGACGGAGTTGGTGCCACAGTCGATCGCGGCGACGCGGATCACTCGGTCTCCTTCGGGGTCGATGTCGTGGCCGGTGCCTGGGTCGATGCCTGGGTCGATGTCGTGGCCGGTGCCTCGGCGTGGGCGGCGCACGGACCGGCGGACCACCAGTCGCCGAGCGCGTCGAGGGTCTCGCGGCCGAAGGGGTTGCTCCCGGGAACGGCCAGCTCGTGCCCGGCCAGGGCGTGCAGGCACTTCACCCGGTTGGGCATGCCCCCGGTGCTCTGCATGTCGCGGGGCAGCGGCTCCAGGCCGTCCTCGGCGGCGGCCCTGTCGCGACGCGCCACGTAGTCCTCGTGGGCGGCCAGGTACGCCTTGGCCAGCTCCGGGTCCTCGGCGAGCCTGGCCTGCATGTCCCGCATCAGCCCCGAGGTCTCCAGCGTGCCGATGGCCGAGGCGGCCCTGGGGCAGGTGAGGTAGAACAGGGTCGGGAAGGGCGACCCGTCGGGCAGCCTCGGGGCGGTCTCGACGACGTCGGGCAGCCCGCACGGGCAGCGGTGCGCCACCCCCCGCAGTCCGCGCGGCGTCCGGCCGAGCTGTCGCTCCACCGCCGCCACGTCGCGATCGTCAACCATTCGTGACACCCCCTGAAAGACGACACCCAGGGTATCGGCGTCACCCGGTGGCCTTGGCCGCCTTCTGCCCCCTGCCGCTGTCGACGGCCTTGACCGAGTCCCACAGCGTCTCGTACCACGGCGGCCTGGCGACGGCCTTGCGCTCGCCGGCCGTGCCCTTGCCCGGCGAGGGAGAACCTCCCATGACGACGTAGCACTTCTGCCCGGGGTCGCAGTAGAAGAGGCGCTCCCTGCCCTGCCGCTTGATGAAGCCGGGGTCGAGAAGCTGCTTGGCGCGGTCGTCCAGGGCCTTGATCGCGGCGATCTCCCTGGCCTTCTCCTGCTCCAGCTGGGCGATCTGGCGGCGCTGGGCGACGTACTCCCTGATGGGGTAGGCGAGGCTCATGGCGATCGCGCACACCACGATCGCGAGCACCGCGGCCCGTCCCGTCAGCTGCGGCCGTGCCGCCATGCGCCCTCCTCGGTCTTCGTGTTCCCGTGGGCCATCGTGGCGTCGTCCGCCGTGCCCGGCACGGCGGACGCGACACCGGCGGGGAACGATCTCCCCGCGTCGATCCGGTATCGGTCTCGATCTCCGGTCTCGACCTCCGCCGTCGCTCCCCGGTGCCGGCCGCTCCGCGCCGGTCCCCGCACGCCGGTCCCCTCGTCGGGGATCGGGGCGGGGAGATCGGCGCTCGTCCGCGGTGCGGCCGGCGGTGCGGCTCGTGCCCGGAGCGGGCGCGAGCCGCCAGACGAAACTACCGCCGGAAGCGCGGGAAGGCGGCGCGACCCGCGTAACGGGCCGCGTCGTCCAGAAGCTCCTCGATGCGGAGCAACTGGTTGTACTTGGCCACCCGGTCGGAGCGGGCCGGGGCGCCGGTCTTGATCTGGCCGCAGTTGGTGGCCACGGCGAGGTCGGCGATCGTGGTGTCCTCGGTCTCGCCGGAACGGTGGCTCATCATGCAGCGGTACCCGCTGCGGTGGGCCAGGTCCACGGCGTCGAGGGTCTCGGTCAGGGTGCCGATCTGGTTGACCTTGACCAGCAGCGCGTTGGCGGTGCCCTCGGCGATGCCGCGGCCCAGGCGCTCGGGGTTCGTCACGAACAGGTCGTCGCCGACCAGCTGGACCTTGTCGCCCAGGGCGCGGGTGATGGCGTTCCAGCCCTCCCAGTCGCTCTCGTCCAGCGGGTCCTCGATGGAGACCAGCGGGTAGTTCGCGACCAGGTCCTCGTAGAAGGCGATCAGCTCGGCGGCGGACAGGCCCTTGCCGTCGATGGTGTAGACGCCGTCCGAGTGGAACTCGGAGGCGGCCACGTCGAGGGCGAGCCCGATGTCCTCTCCCGCGACGTATCCGGCCTTCTCGATGGCGACCAGGATCAGGTCGAGCGCGTCGCGGTTGGAGGGCAGGCTCGGCGCGAAGCCGCCCTCGTCACCGAGGCCGGTGGCGTAGCCCTTCTCCTTCAGGACGGACTTGAGGGCGTGGTAGACCTCGGTGCCCATCCGCACGGCCTCGCGGAACGTCTCCGCCCCGATCGGGGCGATCATGAACTCCTGGATGTCGACGTTGCTGTCGGCGTGCGCGCCGCCGTTCAGGATGTTCATCATCGGCACCGGCAGCACGTGCGCGTTCGGCCCGCCGAGGTAGCGGAAGAGCGGCAGCTCGGCGCTCTCCGCGGCGGCCTTGGCCACGGCGAGCGAGACGCCCAGGATCGCGTTGGCGCCCAGGCGGGCCTTGTTGGGCGTGCCGTCCAGGTCGATCATGACCTGGTCGATGCTGCGCTGCTCGGCGGCGTCGAACCCGAGGATCTCGTCGGCGATCTCGTCGGTCACGCCGAGAACGGCCTTCTCGACACCCTTGCCGCCGTAGCGCTCGTCGCCGTCACGCAGCTCGACGGCCTCGAACTGGCCGGTGGACGCGCCGCTGGGAACCGCGGCACGCCCCTGGCTGCCGTCGTCCAGGAGGATGTCGACCTCAACCGTCGGGTTGCCCCGGGAGTCAAGGATCTCTCGGGCGGTAACGCCCTCGATGGAAGCCACGAAGCGCTCCTAAAGTCGCAGGACAGTTTGCCTCAGAAGCCTACCGAGACCTACTTACCGGTACGGCGGCCGGGACGCTTCCGGACGATGTTCGTAGGGGGGACGGAAGGTGACCTGGACGCGCCTCGCTCCGGATCCGAGGATCCACCGGTCCCGGCGCGGGGCCGCCGGGCCCGGCGGCCGGGCTTCGGCGCGGCTCCGGACCGGCCCTGGAGCGGCTTGGGCCCGGCCCTGGAGCGGCTCCGGAGCGGCTCCGGAGCGGCCCCAGAGCCCCTTGGAGCGGCCTCAGAGCGCCTGGGCGCGGACCTGGTCGCGGTAGGCGCGGGCCACCGCGCGCAGCTCGGCCTCCGGGTCGAGCCCGGCCTCCCCCGCCTGCCGTACGAGCTCGAAGAGCCTGGCCCCCAGACCGTCGGCGGGAACCCCCTCGGGGAGGGCCGCGGGGGCTCCGGCGCGCTCGCCGCGGCGCAGGAGCTGCGCGGCGAGCGAGAGGGCGGGCTGGCCCATCGGGACGCCGTCGACGGCCGAGCCCGGGTCGCCGCCGTTCTTGGCCGCCCGCTCGGCGGCCTTGATGGTCTCCCAGTTGGCGCTCACCTCGCCCGCGCCCTCCACCCGCGTGTCGGCGAAGACGTGCGGGTGGCGGCGGACGAGCTTGGCGACGATCCCCTCGGCCACGTCGTCGACGTCGAACCCGCCGGGCCCGTCGCCCGCGACCCGCGCGTGGAAGACCACCTGCAGGAGCAGGTCGCCCAGCTCCTCGCGCAGCGCGGTGTGATCACCCTCCTCGATGGTCTCCAGCACCTCGTAGGCCTCCTCGATGAGGTACGGGGCCAGGGACTCGTGGGTCTGGCGGGCGTCCCACGGGCACTCGACCCGGAGGCGGTCCATCACCGAGACCAGGTCGAGCAGCCGCGCGCCCGGCAGGTCGTACGAGCCCGGCACGACCTCGATCACCGGCGGGTCGTCGAGCGCCACGGCGGCGTGGCCGATGGAGCGCATCAGCGCCTCGTCGGCCTCCAGCCACACGACGGTCGCCGCCTGGGCCTCGCGGACCAGCGCGGCCGGGTCGCAGGCGACCACCTCGACGTCGACCCCGGCCTCCGCCAGGTAGGGCAGGTGTGGGTGGTCGGCGGACCCGGTGCGTACCGGGCCCTCCTCCAGGACCCGCCACGCGTGGCGGGTGAGCAGCCCCGGGGCGACCCGGGGCGAGGTGGTGACGACGATCAGCGGCATGCCCGGAGGCTACTGCTGCGGCGGCGCGGGCGGCGCGTCGGCGGGGCCGGGGGCCGCGGGGGCGCCGAAGCGGCCGGCGTCGACGAAGACGCTCGGCTGCTGCTCGCTCCGCTGCTTGTTCGGCGTGCCGTAGCGGGGGTTCCAGGTGATCGGCACGGCCTGCAGGTCCTTGACCGCCTGCTCCTGGCCGCGCTGGACGGCGGCCTCGTCCGTGCCGCCGCCGTACTTGGCGATGAGCTTGCTGAACAGCAGCTGCGCCCGGATGAAGGACCGCATCTGCGAGGGCGCCACGGCGTTCTGGAGCAGCTGCTGCTCCAGCTTCTGCTGGCCACCCTGGCCGGCGACCAGCTGGTCGATCTCGCCCTCGGTGATCGTCATGCCCTTGCTCTCCGCGACCTTCTCGAACTGCTTGGCGTTGGCCAGCTGGAAGAGCACGAGCTGCGGGACGCTGTCCTGGAACTTGAGGTCCGCGGCGGTGACATTGGCCTTGGCCAGCGCCGCCTCGTACTCGCGCACGTTCCTGTCCAGCTCACCGGAGCTGATGCGCTCCCCGCCCACGACGGCGGCGGCGCCGGCCTGGTTCGGAGTGCAGGCGGTCAGCGCGACACCGGCGGCGGCGACCGCCAGGATGACGCGGATTCGAGTCGACTTCACATGCGTTCCCTTCACGACAAACGCCGCTTACTCTACCCGCACCGTTTCGAGGAACATCGCCTCGACGAGATCACCGCACCACTTGAGCAGATCCAGGTCGCGCAGCGGCTGGCCGCCGAGGGGCCTGGTCTTGGGCACCGGCACGAGCAACGTACCGGCCGCCTGCTTCAGTAGCGCCTTCGGGTAAAGCCTTTGCAACCTGACCTGCTGGGAGTCCTTCAGGTCCACCGGCGCGAACTTGATGTTCTGCCCCTGCAGGGTGACGTCGGTGAGCCCGGCGCGGCGGGCGCGGATGCGGAAGCGCGCGACCTCCAGCAGGTTCTCCACCTGCTGGGGCGGCCGTCCGTACCGGTCCACGAGCTCGTCGCGCACCGCGCCGATGTCGGAGTCGGAGCCGATCGCGGCGATCCGCTTGTAGGCCTCCAGCCGCAGCCGCTCGGAGGTGACGTAGTCGTGCGGGATGTGGGCGTTGATCGGCAGCTCGACCTTGACGTCGGGCCGCTCGTCCTCCCGGTAGGTGCCCGCCAGCTTGGCCTTCTGCTCCTGCACGGCCTCGGCCATCATCCGCACGTACAGGTCGAAGCCGACGCCCGCGATGAAGCCCGACTGCTCGGCGCCCAGGATGTTGCCCGCGCCGCGGATCTCCAGGTCCTTCATCGCGACGTACATGCCCGCGCCCATCTCGGTGTGCTGGGAGATGGTGGCCAGGCGCTCGTGGGCGGTCTCGGTGAGCGGCTTCTCCGGCGGGTACAGGAAGTAGGCGTAGCCGCGCTCGCGGCCCCGGCCGACCCGGCCGCGCAGCTGGTGGAGCTGCGACAGGCCGTAGTTGTCGGCCCGGTCGACGATCAGGGTGTTGGCGTTGGGCACGTCCAGGCCGGACTCGACGATCGTGGTGCAGACGAGCACGTCGAAGTCGCGCTCCCAGAAGCCCACCATGATCTTCTCCAGCTGGTGCTCCTGCATCTGGCCGTGCGCGACGGCGATCCGCGCCTCGGGCACGAGCTCGCGCAGCATGGCCGAGACCTTGTTGATGCTGGCCACCCGGTTGTGGACGAAGAACACCTGGCCGTCACGCATCAGCTCGCGGCGGATCGCGGCGCCGATCTGCTTCTCGTCGTACGGGCCGACGAAGGTGAGGATCGGGTGCCGCTCCTCCGGCGGGGTGAGGATCGTGGACATCTCCCTGATGCCGGTGAGGCCCATCTCCAGCGTCCGGGGGATCGGGGTGGCCGACATGGCCAGCACGTCGACCTGGGTGCGCAGGTGCTTCATGGCCTCCTTGTGCTCGACGCCGAACCGCTGCTCCTCGTCGATGATGATCAGGCCGAGCTGCTTGAACCTGACCTCCGGCGAGAACAGCCGGTGCGTGCCGATCACGATGTCGACCGAGCCCTCCCGCAGGCCCTCCATGGTCGCCTTGACCTCGCCGTCGCTCTGGAACCGCGACATCGGCCGCACGTTCAGCGGGAACCCGGAGAACCGCTCGGCGAAGGTCGACATGTGCTGCTGCACCAGCAGCGTGGTCGGCACCAGGACGGCCACCTGCTTGCCGTCCTGCACCGCCTTGAACGCCGCCCGCACCGCGATCTCCGTCTTGCCGTAGCCGACGTCGCCGCAGATCAGCCGGTCCATCGGGATCGGGCGCTCCATGTCGCGCTTGACCTCGTCGATGGCCTCCAGCTGGTCGCCCGTCTCGGCGTACGGGAAGGCGTCCTCCATCTCCCGCTGCCAGGGGCTGTCGGGCGCGAAGGCGTGTCCCGGCGAGGCCATCCTGGCGGAGTACAGGCGGATCAGCTCTCCGGCGATCTCCTTGACCGCCTTCTTGGCCTTGGTCTTGGCCTTGGCCCAGTCGGCGCCGCCCATCCGGTTGAGGGTGGGCGACTCGCCGCCGACGTAGCGGGTGACCTCGTCGAGCTGGTCGGTCGGCACGTAGAGGCGGTCGCCCTTGGCGTACTCGATCACCAGGTACTCGCGGGTGGCGCCCTGCACGGTCCGCTGCACCATCTCGACGTAGCGGCCCACGCCGTGCTGCTCGTGCACGACGTGGTCGCCGACCTTGAGCTGGAGCGGGTCGACCATGTTGCGGCGCCGGGAGGGCAGCCGCCGCATGTCCTTGGTCGAGGCCTTCTGGCCGACCAGGTCGAGGTGGGTCAGCACGGCCAGCGCCGGGGTCACGAACCCGTGCTCGACCAGGCCCGTGGTGACGTGGACGACCTGCCTGTCGGGCACGGTGTCGAGGCCCGGCTCCAGACGCGCGGGCAGGTCGACGCCCTTGAGCAGCTCGACCATGCGCTCGGCGGGGCCGTGGCCCTCGCTCAGCAGGACGACGACCCGGTCGGAGTCGAGCCAGCCCTTGATGTCGGCCAGCGCCCGCTGGGTGTCGCCCCGGTAGGACTCCACCTCGCGCGCCCTCAGCGCCTGCCCTCCGCCCGGTCCCCCGGTGACCGCGGAGTCGTCCTCCGCGCCGGCGCCGAACGGCGCGAGCGACCACCAGGGCTGGCCGAGCCGCCGCGCGTGGTCGCGGACCTCCTCCAGGTCGCGGAACGCCGCCGCGCCCAGGTCGATCGGCGCCTCACCGCCGGACGCCGCGTTGATCCAGGACGCCTCCAGGAACTCCTGGCTGGTGCGCACCAGCTCGTCGGCGCGCCCCCGGATGCGCTCCGGGTCGCACACGAAGATCGCCGCCTGCCCCGGCAGGTGGTCGATGAGCAGGTCCATCTCCCCGGCGAGCACCGGCGCGAACGCCTCCATGCCCTCCATCGGCACGCCCTCGGCCAGCTGCTCCAGGATCTCCGCCAGCGAGGGGTGCGCCTCGGCGAGCTCCCTCGCCCTCTCCCTGACCTCGGCGGTCAGCAGCAGCTCCCGGCAGGGGGCGGCGAACAGGCCGTCCTCGGCGACCTCCAGCGAACGCTGGTCGGCGACCTTGAACCAGCGGATCTCCTCGACGGTGTCGCCCCAGAACTCCAGCCGGAGCGGGTGCTCCTCCGTGGGCGGGAAGACGTCCAGCAGGCCGCCCCTGACCGCGACCTCGCCGCGCTTCTCCACCATGTCGACCCGGTGGTAGCCGTTCTCCACGAGGTTGTGGACGACGGCGTCGAGATCGGCGTCGTCCCCGGCGCGCAGCCGCACCGGCCGCAGGTCGCCCAGCCCCCGGACGATCGGCTGGAGCAGCGCCCTGATCGGCGCGACGACCACGTGCAGCGGCCCCGCCGAGTGGTCGCCCGCGACCGGGTGCGCCAGCCTGCGCAGCACCGCCAGCCGCTGTCCGACGGTGTCGCTGCGCGGCGACAGGCGCTCGTGCGGGAGCGTCTCCCAGGCGGGGAAGACCGCGACGGTGCTCTCGTCCAGGAGGCTGGTGAGGGCCGCGGCGAGGTCCTCGGCCTCGCGCCCGGTGGCGGTCACCGCGAGAACGGTCCTGGCCGCCCCCTTGGCCCCCTCCCTGACCAGCGCGGCCACCGCGAAGGGACGCAGCGCCGGCGGCGCGACCAGCGACACGTCGGACGAGTCGCCCCCGCGCACGTCCTGAAGAAGGGAAGCCAGCTCGGGCTCCCCGGCGACAAGGTCCAGAAGTCCGGAAAGACTCATAAGATTCGCCCTCAGCCCCACGACGGCAACACGACAACCCCGGGCCGGGAAGACACGGGGGGTACCTGCTCAAGGCTACTTCCCCGGGCGCCCGCTCTCGCAAAGAGTGGTAAATGCACGGCGAATCGTGCTGAGTTGACTACTCTCGGTTACATGTCAGAGGTGAGGTCGGTCGTCGATCGAGACGACTTGTTGAGTCAGCGGATCAGGGAACAGTGGAGCGGCCAGCTCGGCAGGCGGCTCGACATCCTGATCGCCGGGTGCGGATGGCCCGAGCCGCTCGATCTGGCGCAGACGGAGTCCAGGGTCATCGGGATCGACGAGGACCTGCCCGTGTTGCGCACGAGCACGTCCGCCCGCAAGGACCTGGACTCCTGGGCGCTGGGCGACCTGCGCTCGGTGCCGGTGCCCCCGCGGGCGTTCGACATCGTCTACGTGTCGTTCCTGCTGGAGCGGATCGAGCACTCCGAGCTGGTGCTCGACCGGCTGCTGACCGGCCTGCGCCCCGGCGGGCTGCTGCTGGTCAGGATGCGCGACCGGGCCTCGGCGTACGGGGCGTGCGACCGGCTGGCGCCCACGAGGCTGCGGCGGGCGATGTGGCGCAGGTTCGCCCCCGCGGGGACCGTGGGCCCGCTGCCCGCCGTCTACGAGCAGGTCGCCTCGCGCGAGGGGATGCACTCCTTCTGCCTGGTACGCGGGCTGATGGTGACCGAGGACGTCTACGCCAGCAGCGGGCCCGCGCTCCGCGGACCTCTCGGTAAGCTTGCCCGCGCCGCCTGCTCGGTGGTGGAGGCCCTCTCCAGGGGAAGCCGGTCCGCGTCCCACGACGAGATAACCATGGTGATCCGCAAGCCCCAGAGCCACTTCGCCCGGTTGATCTGAGATCCACCGGACCGGGGCGCCCTGGATCCGCCGGACCCGTGGATTCCCGGACCGGTGGACTCCCGGACCGGTGAATCTCCGGACCGGTGGACCGCCGGCTCGCCGGACGGGGGCGCCCATCGTGAGCGGGCGAGGCAGGAAAGTCCGACGATCACGATGGTGGAGCAGATGAAGGCGCCTTTCGAGTGGACCCCCGACGCCCGCGAGCTGGCCGACCTCGAGCTGCTGCTCTCCGGCGCCTTCAGACCGCTGGCGGGCTTCCTGAGCTCGGCGGACGCGCACTCCGTGGACGAGCGCGGCACGCTCGCCGACGGCACGCCGTGGCCCGCGCCGGTCACCCTCACCCTGCCGGACGACCACCCGGCCTCCCCCGGCGACCGTGTCACCCTGCGTGACCCCGAGGGCGCGGCACTGGCCGTGCTGACCGTCACCGGGCGCGAGGACGGCTTCGCCTCCGGTCCCGTCGAGCCCCTGGACTCCCCCGAGCACGGGCCGTTCGCCCGGCTCCGCCTCACCCCGGCGCGGGTCCGCGAGGCACTGGACGGGCGCGAGTCGGTCCTGGCCGTCACCATGCGCGGGCCGCTGGGCGACCTCGGCGAGATCGTGGCGACCGCCCAGGAGCTGGAGGCGTCGATCCTGCTGCTCCCCCTGGCGTACGGCGAGGGAGGGCCCGCGGTGGTCCGCGCCGCGCTCAAGGCCCGCGACGGGCTGCCCGAGGGCACGCTCGTGGCGGTGGTGCCGCTGGCGCCCAGGGAGCCCGCCATCGACCTGGAGCTGCGTGAGCGCGTGGCCGAGGCCTACGGCGCGACCGAGCACCTGGCGGGCCCCGAGCCCGTGACGCTGCCCGGCCCCCCGCACCGGCGGGGGCTGGTGGTCTTCCTCACCGGCCTGTCCGGCTCCGGCAAGTCGACCGTCGCCCGGGGGCTGCGCGACGCGCTGCTGGAGCGCGGCAGCCGCACGGTGACCTACCTCGACGGCGACGTGGTACGCCACCTGCTCTCGGCGGGACTGACCTTCTCCAAGGAGGACCGCGACCTCAACATCCGCCGCATCGGCTTCGTCGCCGCCGAGGCCGCCAGGCACGGCGGGCTGGCGATCTGCGCGCCCATCGCCCCCTACGCCGCCACCCGCGAGGAGGTACGGGAGATGGTCGAGGCCGTCGGCGCCGACTTCCTGCTGGTCCACGTGTCCACCCCCCTGGAGGAGTGCGAGCGCCGCGACCGCAAGGGGCTCTACGCCAAGGCCCGCGCGGGGCTCATCCCCGGGTTCACCGGCATCTCCGACCCGTACGAGGAGCCGGACGACGCCGACCTGGAGATCGACACCACCGGCATCAGCGTGGACCGGGCGGTGCACCAGGTGCTCGACCCGCTGATCCAGGGCGGCTGGATCCGGTGAGCCGGATCTGACGCCCCGGCCCCCTGGGCCACCCGGCCGGAGGGGACGGCGCCGGCCGACACGGGGCCGACCGGCGCGGGCGGCGGTGCCGAGGCGCGGGTCAGTCGGCGGGGACGGCGGCGTTGAGGCGCGCGTCGCGGGCGAGCTCACCGAAGGCCCTCCGGCCGCCGGGCGTGGTGTCGAACCGGGTGTCACCCCGTGGGGCGCGCGGCGAGTCGAAGTAGATCAGGGCCTTGATCTGCGGATACTCGCCGAGCTCCTGGCGTACCGAGGCGAAGAACGACTCCTTGAACCCGAGCCTGTCGTGACGTTCGAAGACGCCCCACTCGGCGAGCATGACGGGTTTGTCCGGGAAGCGTTCCCGCATCCACCGGTAGAACCCGGGCCACCGGGGGAACTCGGGGCGGGTCTTGTTGACCAGCCCGTCGAAGCTGTGGACCCTGTGGTCGACGTAGGGGTCCATCGCCACCCAGTCGACCACGTCGTCACCGGGGTAGAGCTTCTCGAACCAGGGTTCCGACGCCCAGTTGGGCGCGCCCATGTAGGTCATCACCGTGACCGCGTTGGTCACGCCCTTGTGCCGCAGGCGCGTCACCACGTGGCGGAACATGGCGGCGTAGTCGGCCGCCGTCATCCCCCTGCCGCGGGCCTCCCGCACGTCGTTCTCCGGCTCGTGGTGGACGGTGAGGAAGAACCTCTCGGGGAAGGTCCTCACGATGTGGGCAGCCAGCCGGTCGATCCGCGCGTCCAGGGCCCCGTGGGCGATCTGCTCCCAGGTGTGGTCGAAGGACGGCTTCCAGTTGACCAGCAGCAGCCTGCGGCCGTCCGGGTCGCGGGCGATGGCGCGCTCCGCGGGGGTCGGGAAGAGCTCGTCGCCCCGGTGGTAGACGTGCATGATGTCGGCCGCCCGGCCCATGCGCCGCTCCGCCCGCTCCAGGGCCCGCCCCGGGGGCCTCCCCGTGAAGATCTCCGGCGCGATGCCCCACCAGGCGCCGCAGGAGGGGACGAGCCTGGCGCTGACCTCGCAGGCCGCCCCGGACGGCTCCGGCACCCTGGTGATTTCCGGCACTCCCGGCACTCCCGGCGTGTCCGGGGCTTTCTTCGCGCCCGCGGCGTTCGAGGTCCGACCGCCCCCGCTCAGCCCCGCGACCCCCAGCACGAGGATGCCCAGTGCCAGCGTCAGGACGAGGCAGGAACCGGCGATTCTTATCACGCGCGGAACTACGTCTAAAGCGGCATTTGTCCGATGCACCGGTTCCTCACAGATGTCGCATGTACGCATTCACGGACGGCCTTCGACCGCCACGGGGAAACACCTTCCCATCGCCCGGACGTGCCTCGTCCCTGACTTTGCCTGTCCATGCCGTAGCCCCGGAGCGGACGACGGGAAATATCGGATAAACGGTTGTTATCTCCCCGTGATTTGCGGGAGCGGCTCGAAGAAAATCTTGTGTATCGGTTCGGGAAATGGAAACCCGACCTATAGTTCCAAGGGTTCCCAGCGTCTGTTCGCCGGAGAGGCACCCGCACCCATGAGCCCGTCACCGGACGCCCCCGTCCGCCGCGGAGGCGAGGACCTGGCGGACTACGCGTCGCTTCTCCGCCGCCGGTGGCCCATCGTCCTCTCCCTGTTCCTCGCCGGAACCGGTTGCGGCCTCACCCTGCTGTGGCTCACCCCGCCCTCCTACACGGCCTCGGGGCAGGTCCTGGTGACCGCGACCGGCTCTCAAGAGCAGACCAACCAGGTCACCAGCCGCCAGCGCGAACCGCTCAACCTCGACACCGAGGCCCAGGTGGCCCGCTCCGCGGTGGTCGCCGCGAAGGCCCGCCGGCTGTTCGGCGGCCTTCCCTGCGCCGCGGAGGTCTCGGTGCCGCCCAACACCTCGGTCCTGGAGATCTCCTGCGGCGCCGCCGACCCGAGGGCCGCGGCCTCGGGCGCGAACGCCTACGCCCTCGCCTACCTGGCCCAGCGCCACGAGTCCTCCACCCAGACGCTCGCGGCCCAGCTCAAGGTCGTGCTGCTCAAGCTGAGACAGGCCAACGCGGGTCTCACCAAGGTCGCCACCGAGCTTCCCGGCCTCGGCAGGGGGACCACCGAGCGGGCCCTCGCCCTCCAGCGGCAGAACGTCCTCTCCCGCCAGGTCCACAGTCTCACCGCCCGGTACGACGCGCTCAAGACCGTCGCCGTCACCCCCGGCTCCGTGATCAGCCAGGCGACGGCACCGGCCGGGCCCACCACCCCCCGCCCGCCCCTCTACCTGGGCAGCGGCCTGATGGTGGGGCTGCTCTGCGGCGTCGGGGCCGCATGGCTCCGCGACCGCCTCGACACCGCCCTGCGGACCGCCTCCGACATCGGGCGCCTGACCGGCCTCGACACCGTCAACAGCGGGGAGGGGCACGACCTGGCGGGCGCGGTGCTCGTGGTCGCCGTCCCCGGCACCTCGTCGCGCGAGGTGAGGGACGCCGTACGGGCCCTGAACGATCGCGGGGTCCCCGTGGTCGGCGCGTTCGTCATCGGCGACGGGGCCCCTCCGCCTCCCGCGTCCTCCTCCGCTTCCCCCGTTCCCTCCTCCCCTTCCTCGCGGGTTCCGCGCGCCGCGCAGGCTCCCCAGACGCCGCGGCTTCCCGAGGCCTCGCAGGCCTCCCGTGCCGCGCAGGCCCCGTACGGCTCGCAGGCGCCGCAGGTCGCGCCCGCGCCGCGCTCCGGCGGGGCGCGAGACCGCGAGAGCCTTCCGAGGAGAGCCGGGCGACCTCTCGCCGGCCTTGCGAGCGGCACGGCGAGCGGCACGGCGAGCGGCACGGCGAGCGGCCTTGCGAACGGCATGACGAGCGGCATGGCGGGCGTCGCGGCGAGCGGTATGACGGCCGATCCGGCCGCCGCCGAGCCGCCCGGCGAGAGCCCGGAGGGGCCCGTCCGGCCGGGAACGCGCGGGACGAGCGGGGCGAGCAGGGCGAGCAGGGCCGGCGGCGACGGAGCGTACGGACCTGCCGGAGCGGCCGAGGCGCCGCTCTCCTCCCACGCGTACGGGAACGTTCCACCGAACCGGCAGGCGGCGGTCGGGCGGAGGGGGCGCAGGTCGTGAGAGGTCCGCGCCCGGCCGCCTGGCCGATCGCCGCGCTCCTGGTGGGATACCCGGTCTGGTGGGCGCTCGGCTTCGGGGGCCTGTCGGTGATCGTGGTGGCCCCGGCGATGGCGCTGGTCCTGTGGCGGAGACGGCCGATCAGGGCGCCGCGCGGCTTCGGACTCTGGCTGCTGCTCCTCGCGGGTTACGCGATCAGCGCGCTCATGCTCGGCGAGATGCCCCCCGGCACCTACGGCGAGTTCGGCGCCGGGCGCCTGGCCGGCTACCTGATGCGCCTGTGCCTCTACGTCTCACTGCTGATCATGGTGCTCTATCTGGGCAACCTGACGGAGGAGGAGCTGCCGCAGCTCACCCTGGTGCGGATGCTCGGCGCGCTGTTCGTCACGACCGTCGCGGGCGGCCTGCTGGGCGTGTTCGCCCCGCGCGCCGAGTTCACCTCGCCGGTCGAGATGGTCCTCCCCGGCTGGATCAGCGGCAACTCCTTCGTCCACAACCTGATCCACCCCACCGCCGCCCAGGTGCAGAAGGTCCTCGGCCACGCCTCGCCGCGGCCCGAGGCGCCGTTCGAGTGGGCCAACGCCTGGGGCGGCAACCTCTCGGTGCTGCTCATCTGGTTCGTGGTCGGCTGGTGGGTGTACGGCGGGCCGCGCAGGCGCCTGGCCGTGATCCCGCTGGCCGCGCTGGCCGCGATCCCCGTCATCTACTCGCTCAACCGCGGCCTGTGGATCGGGCTCGGCGTCTCCGTCGCGTACGTCCTGCTGCGCCTGGGCACCCGGGCCCGCGTCGTGACCTGCGCGGCCCTGGCGGCGGGGGCGCTGGCGTTCGCCCTCAGCCCGCTGCAGGCGATGGTGGCCCAGCGGCTCGACCGCCCGCACAGCAACGACATCCGCGCCTTCACCGTCTCCGCGACCATCGCCGCCGCGGGCACCGCGCCGCTCATCGGGTACGGCAACACCCGCAACGCCACCGGCAACCACCGGACGATCACCACCGGCAAGAGCGACTGGTGTCCCGGCTGCGGCCACCCGCCGCTGGGCGGGGACGGCCAGCTCTGGCACCTGATGATCACACAGGGCTTCACCGGGGCCGCGCTCTACGTGGCGTTCTTCGCCGGGGCCGTCCGCCGCCACTGGCGCGACCGGAGCCCGATCGGCCTGGCGGGGGTCCTCGTGATGATCCTCACCCTCCTCTACATGTTCGTCTACGACGGGCTGGTCACCCCGCTCAGCCTGTACCTCGTCTCGTTCGCGCTGCTCTGGAGGAACTCGATGCCGAGCACGGCCGCATGAACGACGCCCGCGCCCGCCTGCGCTACCTGGACCAGACCCTCGACCTGCTGTTCCCCGGCCCCGGCGACCCGAGCCCGTACACCCTGCTCCCGCACCGCCTGCTCCCCCGCAGGCTGGTCCCCCGCGCGTGGTGGCACCCCGGCGGGAGGGTCACCGTGCCGTCGGGCCGCGACGGCATCGAGAGCCACCTGAGCGAGGTGTTCGGCACTCCCGTCCGCGTCACGCTGCGCGTGCGGCCCGCCCGGCGGGCCAACCGCAAGCCGATCCTGGAGGCGCGCGCCGCCGACGGGCCGATCGCCTTCGTGAAGATCGGCGACACCGACCTGACCCGGGAGCTCGTCGCCCACGAGGCGCGGACGCTCGGCCTGCTCGCCGGTGTGCCGCTGAAGACCGTCGTCCCGCCCGCCGTGCTGCACCACGGATCGTGGCGCGGCCTGTCCGTGCTGGCACTCACCCCGCTTCCGGTACGGCGGGGGCGGATACCCGCCGACGTCCTCACCGACGCGATCGCCGAGATCGCCCGCATTCCCGGAGACCGTGTCCCGGACCACGTCCCGGACCACGTCCCGGAGCGCGCCCCGCTCGGCGGGCCCGCCCGGGGAAACCCGGATCCGAGCGACCCGTCCCCCGGGGATCCGGCTCCGGCGGGCCCGCTTCCCGGAGACACGGGCCCGGGTCCGGGCCCCGGGGAGCCGTCCTTGGGGCAGGGGTTCTCCTGGCACGGCGACCTGACGCCGTGGAACATCTCGCGCGGCCCCGACGAGCGGCTGCTGGTCTGGGACTGGGAGCGGTTCGGCACCGGGGTGCCGCTGGGCTTCGACGCCGTCCACCACTTCTTCCAGCGGGCCCTGCGCCGCGACGACCCGGCCGTCGCGGCCAGGGCCTGCGTGGCGCGGGCCCTGCGGATCCTGGCCCCGTTCGGGCTGTCGGCCGCAGAGGCCCGGCTGACCGCGCTCCGCTACCTGATCGCCCTCGCCGACCGCCACGCGGCCGACGGCCACGCGCCCCTCGGCCCGCCGGAACTCTGGCTCACCCCCCTCGCCGACTCCCAGGAGACCCTCCTGTGAAGCCCGCGCTGAAGCGTTCGGCCCACGCGGCGTCGGAGGTCGTGGGCCGTCTCACCTCGGGAAGCCGGGTGCTGCCCTCCTTCCTCATCATCGGGGCGCAGCGCTGCGGCACCACCTCCCTGTACCGCGCCCTGTCCCAGCACCCGCTCATCCTGAAACCCGTCCTGCGCAAGGGCGTGCACTACTTCGACACGGCGTACGACCGCGGCCCGTCCTGGTACCGGGCGCACTTCCCGCTGCGGATGTCGGCCTCCCGGCTGGCCCGCAGGTACGGCCACCGCCCCCAGGCGTTCGAGTCGTCGCCCTACTACCTGTTCCACCCGCTGGCCGGTCCCAGGATCGCCCGCGACCTGCCGGGCGCCAAGCTGATCGTGCTGGTCCGCGACCCCGTCGAGCGCGCCTTCTCCGCGCACGCCCACGAGCTGGCGAGGGGCTTCGAGACGGAACGGTCCTTCACCAGGGCCGTGAGGCTGGAGGAGGAGCGGCTGGCCGGGGCGGCGGAGGCCCTGCGCGCCTCGCCGCACGCGACGAGCCTGGCCCACCGCCACCACGCCTACCTCGCCAGGGGCCGTTACGCCGAGCAGCTCGCCCGGCTGGATCCGCTGGTCGGCCGCGACCGGCTGCTCGTCCTCGACAGCGGCAGGTTCTTCGCCGAACCCGACCTCGCCTACGACCGCGTGCTGGCGTTCCTCGGGCTGCCGCACCTCGGCGACCCGGTCTTCGAGCGGCACAACACCCGGGCCAGGCCGGGCCCCATGCCCCGCAAGCTCCGTCGCGAGCTGACGGCCTACTTCGAGGAGCAGGACACCCTGCTCACCTCGTGGCTGGGCACGGAACCGTCGTGGCGCCGCTGATCCCCGCCCGCCTGACCAGGCTGACCGGGGCCGCGCGGGGCGGGGTGGCGGGGCTGGCGGGAGCGGGCACGGGTGCCGCCGCGCAGTTCCTGACGGTCGTGCTGGTCATCAGGGGGGTGGGGCAGGAGACGGCCGGTCTCTTCTTCTCGGGAACCGCCCTGTGCCTGGTGGCCGCCGCGGTCCTGCGGCTGGACGCCGGTAACGGGCTGGTCCACTTCATCGCCAGGTCCCGGTCGTCCGGCTACCACCGCGCCTCCGGCTACGTCCGCGCCGCGCTCGTCCCGGTCGCGGCGCTCTCGCTCGCGGCCGGCGCGGCGGTCATCCTCACCACCTCCGACCCGGTGCTGCGGGTGCTGGCGGTGGCCCTGCCCGCGGTGGCGTGCTCGGGCGTCGTGGTGAGCGCGACGCGCGGGTTCGGCTCGATGCGGCCGACCGTGCTGCTGGACGGGGTGCTGCAGCCGCTGACCCAGCTGCTCCTGGTCGGGGCGGTGGTCCTCGCGGGCCGCGACTCCGTGCCGCTGCTCGCCGCGGCCTGGGCGCTGCCGTACCTGCCGGTGCTGCTGCTGGCCTCGATCTGGCTGCGCCGGCGGCTGCCCCGGCCCCCGCACCCGCCGGGCACCGCTCACGCGCCAGGCACCGTTCACCCGCCGGGCACCGCTCATCCGCCGGGCACCGCGCGCGAACTGTGGCGCCACACCTGGCCCCGGTCGCTGGCGTCCGGGACACAGGCGGTGTTCCAGCGACTGGACGTCGTGATCGTGGCACTGCTGGCCGGGCCCGCCGAGGCCGCCGTCTACACCGCCGCCACCCGTTTCAAGATCGTGGGTCAGCTGGCCGGTCAGGGGCTGGCGCAGGCCACGCAGCCGAGGCTGGTACGGGCCCTGGCCGAGGGCGACCTGTCGCGCGCCCGGGAGCTGTACCAATCGGCCACCCTCTGGCTGGTCGTGCTGACCTGGCCGATCTGGCTGGGGTACGCCGCGCTCGCGCCCTGGCTGCTCGGCGCCGTCTTCGGGGACGGCTACACCGGCGGCGCGCCGGTGGCGTTCGTGCTGGCCGCGACGATGATGCTCGCCACGGCCTGCGGGATGGCCGACGTGGTGCTGACCTCCGCCGGGCACACCGGCTCCAGCCTGGCCAACCTGGCCACCGCCGTGGCGACGACGGTGGCGCTGGACCTGCTGCTGATCCCCTCGATGGGCTCGCTCGGCGCCGCCCTGGGCTGGGCGGGGGGCACGGCGGTCAAGAACCTGCTGCCCCTGTGGCGCATCCACCGCCTGTACGGCCTGCGCCCCTTCGGCACGCACGGCCTGACCGCCCCGGGCGCGGGACGGGCGCCGTGACCGCGCGACCCGGCCGCCCCGGACGCCGTGCCCACACGCGGTCCCGCCGACCCGAGGACCCGGGCGCGGGGCGGGCGCCGTGACACCCGTGCTGGTCACCGGGTTGCCCAGGACCGGGACGAGCTGGACGGGCAGGATGCTCGCGGCGGGCGGGGAGCTGGTCTACGTCAACGAGCCGCTCAACCCCGAACACCCGCCGGGCCGCTCCCCGGGTGTCCTCGACGCCGTGGTCGGCCACCGCTTCCAGTACATCTGCCCCGACAACGAGCGGGCCTGGCTGCCCGCCTTCGCCCGCACGGTCGCGTTGCGCTACGGGTTCCTGCCGGAGTTGCGCCGCAACCGGTCACCGTACGACCTGGCGCGGATGGTCCGGTACGGCACCGCGTTCACGCTGGGGCGGCTGGGCGGGCGCCGGGCGCTGCTGGACGACCCGTTCGCACTGTTCTCCGCCGGGTGGTTCGCCGACCGGCTGGGCTGCCGGGTGATCGTCCTGTCGCGCGACCCGGTGGCGTTCGTCGGCAGCTGGCAGCGGCTCGGCTGGACGGTCTACTTCCACGAGCTGCTCGAACAGCCGCTGCTGATGCGCGACCAGCCCCACCTGGAGGCGTTGCGCCCGCTGATCGGCTCCCAGGACCGCGTCGCCAAGGCCGTGGCCCTGTGGCGGGCGGCCGGGACCACCGCCGCCGGCCTGGCCGAGCGGCACCCGGGGATCATGCTGGTCCGCTACGAGGACCTGGCCCGTGACCCCCTGGCGGGCTTTCGCCGCCTGTACGAGTGGGCGGGCCTGACCTGGTCGGCCCGCGCCGAGGAGCGCGTCCGCCGCGCGTGCACGGCCGCGCCGGGCACGACCGCACCAGGGATGGCCACCTCAGCGGGTCCCGGCGGCTTCGCCTGGAGCGGCCTTTCCCGCACGGCCTACCGGCCGATGGACTCGCGCCGCGCCCTCGCCGAGGCCGGTGCCCGGCTGAGCCCCGAGGAGGCCCTCCGGGTCAGGGAGCTGGCCTCCGCCAAACGCTGAGACGGCCGGTCAGGAAGCGCGGCGAGGAGCCCGGACACCCCCTCAGGAGAAGAGGCCTCGCACGAGGGAGACCGTGAGGAGCCTGAGCGCGTACGGCAGGTCGTCGACCAGGTAGCGGCGGGCGAGCCTGCCCGGCTCCCGCGTCAGCCGGAAGACCCACTCCAGGCCGCCACGGCGCATCCACGCCGGCGCCCGCCGGACGGTGCCCGCGGCGAAGGCGATCGCCGAGCCGCAGCCGACGAACCAGGTGCCCGGCAGGTCCCGGCGGAGCGAGGCGATGAGCCGCTCCTGCCGGGGGAAGCCGAGCCCGACGAAGACCAGCCGGGGCGCGGCGGCGATCACGGCGTCGCGCACCCGGGCGTAACTCTCCGGATCGTCCTCGAACCCGTACGGCGGGGTGGCGACCCCCGCGATCACCAGGTTCGGATGGCGGTTCACCAGCTCGCGGGCCGCCTGCGCGGCCGTGCCCCGGGGACCGCCCAGCAGGTACACGGGATGGCGGTAGAAGGCGGCCGCCTCCGACAGGGACCAGATCAGGTCCGCGCCGGTGACCCTGCCGGGGAGGGGGGTGCCGAGCAGTCTCGCCGCCCACACCAGCGGCATGCCGTCCGCCACCGCGAGGTCGGCGCGCTCGACGAACCGGCGGGCCCGGGGGTCTCGGGCGACGGTCCGGCTGATGTCGACGTTCGGGGTGACGAGGTGGCCTCCCTCACCGCGTTTCAGAGCGGCGACCACGTGGTCGACGACCTCGCTCTCGGTCATCGGGTCGACGGCGACCCCCGCCACGCGCACGCGCCTGCGCAGCCGCCTGCGGGTGGCCCTGTCGGGCCTGGGCCTCCGGCGGGGGACGGCCGAGGTCGCCCCCCGCCTCGCGACCGGCGTCCCGGCCCGCCCTGCGACGGCGGGCAGGCCGGGCACCGGATCGTGACCGGTGGTCGCGGACCGGTGGTCGGCAGGCGACGGGATCGGCGTCGCGGCGTCACGGGCGACCGGGATCGCGGCCGGCTCCACCTCCGACGGCACGACCGGCGAGTCGTGGCGCATGACCACCGACGGACGCTCGACGACCCGCCCCGACACGGGCGGAACGGAGCGAACCGTGGCGCGCGAACGCTCGACGGCCCGCCCCTCCGCGGGTGGAACGACCGGCGGACCGTAGCGAACCGTGACGCGCGGGCGCTCGACAGCCTGCCCGGCCGTGGACGGAGCGAGCACCGGACCGTGGCGGGGGAACACCGGCGGTCGCTTGACGGCCTGTCCCGTCAGGAGCGAGGCGACCGGCGGGCCGTAGGGCGGGCGCTCGGCGACCGGGTCCGTCGCGGGCGGCACGATCCAGGCACCGTGGCGGAGGGTCACCCTCGGCTGCTCGATGATGGGCGTCATCAGATGCCGTGCCCCCGGTGGTTCAGGACGCTGAGCATGGTCCTCGCGGGGACCAGGCCCGCCGCCACCGCGAGCGCGATGGGCGCGCGAGGCTCGCCGTGGCGGGCGGTGAACGCCCGCCAGGCCCAGCGGCCCGCCTCCCGCCGCTGGCCGAGGGCCGCGTGGTGGAAGGCGAGCTGGCCGTAGACCCGCGCCGCGCCGCGCGGATCCACGGCCAGATCAGGGTGCCGGGCGAGCATCCACTGCAGCCCGGCGATCCGGTCGGCCCAGCGGGCCACGTACGAGGAGCCACCCCAGCGCACCCGGACCAGGGGCCGGTCGACGTGCACGATGGGGTGCTGGGCGGCGGCGCGCAGCGCCAGGTCCCAGTCCTCGTTCTGGCCCTTGGGGGCGCTCTCGTCCGCCCAGAGGCCGCCGCGCCGGAACAGGAACGTCGAGGAGTGCACCATCACCATCCGCGAGCGCACCAGGTGGCGGTAGGTGACGCGGCTCGTCCCGGCCAGCCTGGGAATGCGGCGCGATCCGTACTCGACCTCGATGGCGCAGCTGCAGAAGCGCGCGTCCGGCTCCGCCTCCAGGGCGGCGACCTGGGCCTCGACCTTGCCGGGCAACCACAGGTCGTCGTCGTCGCAGAAGGCGACCATGTCGGTGCCGAGCGCCGCGATGCCGGTGTTGCGGGCACCGGGCAGGCCCGGGGTGAGCCGGTTGGCCATCACCCGCACCCCGCGCGCGGGCGCCTCGCGCCGGCCCGGCGCCAGTGCCCGGCTGGCCAGGAGGTCGGCCACCTGGTCGGCGACCCAGGCCGGATCACCCCGGTCCACCACGACGACGACCTCGACGGGGCCGGGGTGGTCCTGGCCGAGCACGGCGAGCGTGGCCGCGCGCAGTTGGTCAGGCCGGTGCCCCCGGGTGGGGATGACGACACCCACCGATGTGTTCACGCGACTCTCCTGTGATAGCCATATTTGATCATGAGGGGCCAGGTCAGCGCGGCGACCAGGCGCGACTGCCGGGACGACGCGACGGCGCGCCAGCTGTCGTCCCTGGTCAGCTCCGTGCGGCCGACCGTGAAGCGCACGGGGTTGCCCGATGCCGTGTGCGCCGTCGAGAACTCCGCCCAGCCGCCCGAGAGGAAGTCGAGGCGGCACGGGAGCCCGATCCTGGCGATCACGCGCCTGAGCGTGTCGGCCGGGGCGTCGAGCAGGTCCTCGTAGCGGATCCGGGTGACCGGGACACCCCTGCGGGCGAGGAGTTCGAGGCTGAGGTTCTCGCTCAGCCAGTGCAGCGAGGTGCGGGAGGGCGACCAGTGGGTCATCGGGCGCCCGTCCTCGGGACGCGCGACCCTCCTGCGCCAGGAGTGCGCGACCGCGCGGGGGTCGCGGACCACGTGGACGACCTGGACGTCGACTCCGGCCGCCGCGAGGCAGAAGGCCAGCGAGGCGTGCTTGCTGGAGTCGATCACGACCGGGCAGTCGGCGACCTCGCCCGCCGCGTTGTACAGGTCGCGGTGGACCGCGGCGTACTCGTCCAGCTCGGCGGTGCCGGGGGTCGGCCACCTGCCGGTGCCCGCTTGCTCCTCGGCCAGCAGCCTGGCCAGGGTCGGGACGCGGCGGGTCCGGTCGACACGGGACCTGAGCGCGATCATCCGGTGGGCCAGGCCCTCGGACCAGCCGCCGAACGCGCGCTCGCCGACCTTCTCCCAGAAGGGGCACGACCCGAAGCGCTCGCCGCACCCGCAGGACTCGTCCGCGAGCACGCTCCTGGCCCAGAGGTGGACGACCTCGCCGAGCGGCGCGATGCCGGGGACCTCCCCGAGCAGGCGCTCCAGCAGCGTGGTCCCGCTGCGGCCCAGGCCGCCCAGGAATACCACCCGAGCAGGTGACGGACTATCAGACACAGGCACGAATCCTTACCCGACGGATACGGAACGTGCCGAGGCTAGCGCGGAGCGTAACGGAGGGGTCAGAGAACGGACAAAGGATCTACCCAGCGGGTGTAACGCCGCCCGTCTCCTGAACGGGGGGGCACCGAAACCCCGCCCCCGACACCGGGCAGGCCACGGGCATGAGAGGGCACGAACCCACGGTCGGCGGCCGACGAACAGCGAACCGCCCGCGGCCCGGCGTGGCCCTCCCACAGCGCGCAGGACCCACGCGGAGGACCCACGCGCAGGATCCGCGGCCCGGCGTGGCCCCCCACAGCGCGCAGGACCCACGCGCGGGATCCGCGGGCCGCCGTGCCCCTTCCACACCGCGTACGAACACCGCGGCCCGCCGTGGTCCTCCCGTCGCGTACGGGAGGGAGCCACGGCGGGCCGCGGGCGGCGAGGTGTGCCTACCGGGCGTCGACGATCATGCCGGCGCCGACCGTGTTGTTGGTGGACTCGTCCACCAGGATGAACCCGCCGGTGAGGCGGTTGCGGGCGTAGTCGTCCACGAACAGGGGCTGGGTGACGCGGAGCGAGACCCGCCCGATCTCGTTGAGGCCGAGCGACTGGGCCGTCTCGTCCCGGTGCAGGGTGTTGACGTCCAGCCGGTAGTGCAGGTCCTTGACCAGGGCACGGGCCGTGCGGGTGGTGTGCTTGATGGTCAGCTTGGTGCGCGGGGCCAGCTTGGCGGTGTCGGCCATCCAGCAGACCATCGCCTCCAGCTCCTGGGAGACCTGCGGCTGGTTGTTCGGGCGGCAGATCATGTCGCCGCGCGAGATGTCGATGTCGTCCTCCAGCCGGAGGGTGACCGACATCGGCGGGAACGCCTCGTCGACCGGCCCGTTGAAGGTGTCGATCGACGCGATGCGCGTGGCCAGGCCGGAGGGCAGGTGCATGACCTCGTCGCCCGGCTTCAGCACCCCTCCGGCGACCTGGCCCGCGTAGCCGCGGTAGTCGTGCAGGGAGGGGTCGGTGGCCCGCTGCGGGCGGATGACGTACTGCACGGGGAAGCGCACGTCGACCAGGTTGCGGTCGGAGGCGATGTGCACGTGCTCCAGGTGGTGGAGCAGGGAGGACCCGTTGTACCAGGGCGTGTTCTCCGAGCGGGACACCACGTTGTCGCCGTGCAGCGCCGACATCGGGATGAACGTCAGGTCCGGCGCGTTCAGCTTGGAGGCGAACGCGGTGAACTCCTCGCGGATCTCCTCGAACCGCTCCTGGGAGTAGTCGACCAGGTCCATCTTGTTGACGGCCAGGACCAGGTGCGGCACCCGGAGCAGGGTGGTGAGGAAGGCGTGCCGCCGCGACTGCTCCAGCACGCCCTTGCGCGCGTCGATCAGGACGATCGCCAGGTCGGCGGTGGAGGCGCCGGTGACCATGTTCCGGGTGTACTGGATGTGCCCGGGGGTGTCGGCGATGATGAACTTGCGCTTGGGAGTGGCGAAGTAGCGGTAGGCCACGTCGATCGTGATGCCCTGCTCCCGCTCGGCCCGCAGGCCGTCGGTGAGGAGCGACAGGTCGGTGTACTCGGTGCCGCGGTCGCGGGAGGTGCGCTCGACGGCCTCCAGCTGGTCCTCGAAGATCGCCTTGGAGTCGAAGAGCAGCCGCCCGATGAGAGTCGACTTTCCGTCGTCGACACTTCCCGCCGTGGCGAAGCGAAGAATGTCCATTAGCGCTGCTCTCCAGGGGTCGTACGGCGTGCGCGGCGGGACCGCGCGGGAAGGGGCTCACGGGAGACCGGGCGGGCCGGCCGGCACGGGGAACCGGGGAGACGGACGCTCACTAGAAGTATCCCTCCCGCTTGCGGTCCTCCATGGAGGCCTCCGAGGCGCGGTCGTCGGCACGGGTGGCGCCGCGCTCGGTGATCCGGGTCACCGCGATCTCCTCGATGATCGCCTCGACCGTCGCGGCACTCGACTGGACGGCTCCGGTGCAGGTCACGTCGCCGACCGTGCGGTAGCGGACCGTCATGTCCAGGAGCGACTCGTCGTCGTCGCGGGTGATGAACTCGCTGTCGGCCAGCAGCATGCCGTCGCGCTCGAACACCTTGCGGGTGTGGGCGAAGTAGATCGAGGGGATCTCGATCTCCTCGCGCCGGATGTAGTCCCAGATGTCGAGCTCGGTCCAGTTGGACAGCGGGAACACCCGGATGTGCTCGCCCTTGCGGATCCTGGCGTTGTAGAGGTTCCACAGCTCGGGGCGCTGGTTCTTGGGGTCCCACTGGCCGAAGTCGTCGCGGAAGGAGAACACGCGCTCCTTCGCGCGGGCCTTCTCCTCGTCGCGTCGGGCGCCGCCGAACACCGCGTCGTACTCGTTCTCCTCGATCGCGTCCAGCAGCGTGGTGGTCTGCAGCCGGTTGCGCGAGGCCCTGCGGCCGGTCTCCTCGACGACGCGTCCGGCGTCGATGGAGTCCTGGACGCTCGCGACGACCAGGCGGGCGCCCAGCTCCGCGGCGCGGCGGTCGCGGAACTCGATCACCTCGGTGAAGTTGTGCCCGGTGTCGACGTGCATCAGCGGGAAGGGAATCGGCGCCGGCCAGAAGGCCTTCTCCGCGATGCGGAGCATGACGATCGAGTCCTTGCCCCCCGAGAAGAGCAGACAGGGACGCTCGAACTCCGCCGCGACCTCGCGCATGATGTGAACAGCCTCTGCCTCGAGGACGTCGAGCTGCGACGTGGTGTAGTCGCGCTGAAGCATCAGACTCTCCTAGCGGGGATTAGCGGTGCAGATCCCGGATTCCAGCGAGCAACGTTGGCGCCAGTCCCGGTAGGGATACAAGAATATCCGGCAACGAGGGGTCGGGCTGGTTGTAGATCAGCGGCGAGCCGTCGATGCGGCTCGCGTGGACCCCGGAGGCGAGTGCCACCGCGACGGGCGCGGCCGAGTCCCACTCGTACTGGCCCCCGGCGTGTACGTAGGCCTCGACCTGGCCGGTGAGCACGGCGGAGATCTTGGCGCCCGCCGAGCCGATCGGCACCAGGTCGGCTCCGGCGAGGCGGGCCAGGTTCTGCACGAACTCCGGCGGGCGGGTCCGGCTGACCGCGATCCGCGGCCTGGCGCCCGCCTCGGGGGCGGGCGGCACGGGAGGTTCGAGGGTGGAGAGCGTACGGCCCTGGGCGGGCAGCGCGACGGCCCCGGCCGTCAGCGTGCCGTGCTCCCAGAGCGCCACGTGGACCGCCCAGTCGGCGCGGCCCTCCTCGGCGAACTCGCGGGTGCCGTCGAGCGGGTCGACGATCCAGACCCGCTCGGCGCGCAGCCTGCGCGGGTCGAGGCGCTCCTCGCTGGTCGCCTCCTCGGACAGCACACTGTCACCCGGACGCAACCGGGACAGGGCCTCCATCAGGAACACGTGGGAGGCGGCGTCGCCCTCCTTGCGAAGCTCGGACGGGTCGCCGAAGCCCCGCTCCGCGCGCAGGGCCGCCAGCTTCTCGCCGGCCGTCGTCGCCAGCTCCGCGGCGAGTGTGTGATCGTCGCGAACGGTCATCAGTATGCTCCAGCTCCTCGCGCGACAGCCGACCAAGTCTTCCACAGGATCTGCAGGTCCAGCATGAGGGACCAGCTCTCCACGTAACGCAGGTCCAACTGTACGGATTCCTCCCAAGAGAGGTCAGAACGACCACTTACCTGCCAGAGGCCGGTCATTCCCGGCTTGACGAGTAATCGGCGGCGGACGTCGTCACCGTACCTGGCGACCTCCTCGGGTAGCGGCGGCCGGGGGCCGACCAGGGACATGTGCCCCAGGACCACGTTGATCAGCTGGGGCAGCTCGTCCAGCGAGTGGCGGCGCAGCCGGGCGCCCAGCGGGGTCACCCTCGGATCGTCGCGGATCTTGAAGAGCATGCCGTGCCCGTCGCTGGAAAGGGTGATCTTCCGGCGCTCGGCGTCGGCGCGCATCGTCCGGAACTTGTAGATCGTGAACTCGGCGCCGTCGCGGCCCACCCTCGTCTGCCGGAAGAACGCGGGCCCCGGCCCCGAGGCCCGTACGGCCAGCGCCACCCCTGCCAGCAGCGGCAGCAGTGCCGCCAGCAGCAGCCCGGCCCCCACCCGGTCGAACAGGTTCTTGAGCACCTGGCGCAGGCCGGAGATCTCGGGGTGGTCCACGTGCAGCAGCGGCAGCCCCGCCGCCGGGCGGATGGTGGTGCGCGGCCCGGCCACCTCCATCAGCGCGGGGGCCACGATCAGGTCCGTGTCGGTCTTCTCCAGCCGCCAGGCCAGCCGCCGCAGCGCCACCCCGTCCATCTCCGGGCAGGCGAGCACGGCCACGGTGTCGGCGGAGACCTGCCCGACCGCGAGCGCGACGTCGGAGAAGTCGCCCAGCACCGGCACGCCCTCCACGTCGCCCATTCCGTCGTGCGGGGCGCACGCCGCGACGACCTCCATGCCGTGGTAGCGCGCCCCGCGGAACCCGCGGACCAGCTCGGCGATCGCCGCCCGGTGGCCGACGGCCACCACCCGCCGCATGCATTCGCCCCGCGCCCGCCTGCGGTGCAGGGAGCGGCGCAGGGCGTAGCGCGCGAGGAGGGTGAGCAGCGTCGTCAGCGGCAGCGCCAGCACCACGTAACCCCGGGCCACCTCGATCTTGGTGAGGTAGGCGCAGACGGCGAAGGCGGCGGTGAGCATGAAGCCGCACTGCAGGATCCGCTGGAACTCCTCCGAGCCCAGGCCGATCAGCCGGGGCTCGTAGACGCGGTTCAGCGCGACCACGCAGACCCAGACGGCGGGCAGGGCCGCGCTCAGCACGACGTACGGGAAGACGTAGGCGGTAACCTCGCCGAATCGAACGAACAGCGCGAGGGCCCCGGCCAGGGCGGCGCAGGCCGTGTCGGCGGCGAAGGCCGTCGCGCGGTATTCCTGCACCCAGCCCGGCACGCGCCGGCGCGCGGCCGGAAGAGGCCCGGTTTTCCGCGCCTCCCCTGTCTCCTGTGCGGCCTGGACTGCGGTCACGTCGCGCACGCGCTCCCCCTGCGTAACCGTTCACGGACAGACAGTTATGGAATGGTAGCGGCGACGGGAGAGGCCCGAAGGTTGAAGACCGAAACGTACATCTCTGTGGATGTCGAGGCCGATGGTCCCATTCCGGGGCCGTATTCAATGGTCAGCTTTGGTATGACCGTGGCCGGGCGGATGACCGGAAAGGTCTTCGAGCCGGTGGATCCGCAGGCCCACACGCACTACGTGGAGCTGCGGCCGATCAGCGACGACCACGTTCCCGAGGCGCTCGCCGTGAGCGGGCTGGACCGGGAGACGCTGCTGCGCGAGGGCCGTGACCCGGCCGAGGCGATGCGGGCGGCCGCCGCGTGGATCCGCGAGGTGTGCGGGAACAGCTCGCCGGTGCTGGCGGCCTACCCGCTCTCCTACGACTGGATGTGGATCTACTGGTATTTCATGCGCTTCACCGGCGTCTCGCCGTTCGGGCACTCGCGCTGCGTCGACCTCAAGACGCTGTACGCGGCCAAGGCGGGCGTGCCGATCGGCTGGGCGACCAAGCGGCAGATGCCCGAGCACCTGAGGTCCCGGCGACCGCACACCCACAACGCGCTGGACGACGCGATCGAGCAGGCCGAGCTGCTGCAGAACCTGATGGCGTTCGACCCGCCCCGCCCCTGAACGGGCGGACCGGTTACCGGGGCGGGCCGGGCCCCGGGAAGCCGGGAAGCCGGGAAAGGCTACCGGGGCGGGCCGGAGACGTTCAGGTCTCCGGTGTGGAAGGCGTTCTGGGTCGGCTCCAGGCCGGCCCTGATCAGCGACTCCACCACGTCGGCGGCCCGGTCGACGAGGAAGGCGAGGTCCTTGCGCTCGGCGGTGGCGAAGTCGCGCAGGACGTAGGCCGCGGCGTCCATCCGGCCGGGCGGGCGGCCGATGCCGAACCGCACCCGCAGGTAGTCCTTGGTCGCCAGCGACTTGGTGATCGACTTCAGCCCGTTGTGGCCGTTGTCGCCGCCCCCGAGCTTCGCCCTCAGCGCGCCGTACGGGATGTCCAGCTCGTCGTGGACCACGACCACGCGGGCCGGGTCGACCTTGTAGAAGTCGGCCAGGGCCTTGGTCGGCCCGCCGGAGAGGTTCATGAAGGACAGCGGCTTGGCCAGCACGGCGGGGACGCCCGCCAGGCGGCCCTCCACCACCTCGGCCCGTGACCTGTGCGCCTTGAACCGTCCCCCGGCTCGCGCGGCGAGCTCGTCAAGGACCATGAACCCCGCGTTGTGCCGGTTCCCGGCGTACTCCGGCCCGGGGTTTCCCAGGCCCACGACCAACCAGCGGTCCACGATCGGCATCCCTTCACACGCGCGTCAGGGCGGCCCGGTCCCGGGCCGCCCTGACAGATCTAGCAGAGAAAACTACTCGGCGCTCTCGGAGCTCTCGCCCTCGGCGGCCGGGGAGGCCTCGGTCGTCTCGGCGGCCTCGCCCTCCGGCTCGGCGACCGGGGTCGGGGCGACGATCAGGACCAGCGCCTCGGGGTCGGCGGCGAGCGTCGTGCCCTCGGGCAGCTTCAGGTCGGCGGCGGTGATCTGGGTGCCGACCTCCAGGCCCTCGACGTCGACCTCGACGCCCTCGGGGATGTGGGTGGCCTCGGTCTCGACGGAGACGGAGACGAGCTGCTGGTCGAGGATGCCGTCGGCGACCTCGCCCACCACGGTGACGGGGATTTCGACGGTGACCTTCTCGCCGCGACGGACGAGGATGAGGTCGACGTGCTCCAGGAAGCCCTTGATCGGGTCACGCTGGACACCCTTGGGCAGGGCCAGCTCGGCCACCGCGCCCTCAAGGCGGATCAGCACGTTCGGCGTACGCAGGGCGAGCAGCAGGTCGTGACCCGGCAGGGACAGGTGCTGGGGGTCGGTGCCGTGCCCGTAGAGGACGACGGGGACCTTGTTCTCACGACGGATCTTGCGGGCGGCGCCCTTGCCGAACTTGTCACGGAGCTCGGTGGTGATGACCACTTCGGACATGGCTGATCTCCTAGGGATCTTGGGAATCGGAAAGGTGCGTTCCCCCTCACCCGCCCTAGCGGAAGGCGTTACGAACGCACGCAATCCCACAACCCTACCGTGTCAACGGTGACGCGAGACGCATCACGGCCCCGGCCACCCTCGGGAGAGCCCTGGCCCGCCCTCCCGTGAGGGGGTCGGCCGTCCTCGCGGAGTCCCGGCTGTTCCCACGGGGGCCCGGCCGGAAGGTCCCGCCGCCCCGGGAAGGCCGGGGCCGTCCGGACGGCGAAAGACCCCGCCCCGGGGAACACGTCGACGACGGGTTACCGGGAGACGGGGTCCAGGTGTCAGCTGTCGCCCTCGAAGAGGCTGGTCACCGAGCCGTCGTTGAAGACCTCGTTGATCGCGCGGGCGATCAGGGGGGCGATCGACAGCACGGTGAGCTTGTCGAACCTCTTGTCCTCCGAGAGCGGCACCGTGTTGGTGACGATGACCTCGGAGATCCCGGAGTTCTTCAGCCGGTCGACCGCGGGGTCGGAGAACACCGCGTGGGTGGCGGCCACGACCACGTTGGTGGCGCCCTGCTCGTACAGCGCGTCGGCCGCCTTGCAGATCGTTCCCGCGGTGTCGATCATGTCGTCGATCAGCACGCAGGTACGGCCCTTGACCCGGCCGACGACCTCGCTCACCTTCACCTGGTTGGCCACGTCGAGGTCGCGGCGCTTGTGGATGAAGGCCAGCGGGGTGCCCAGCGTGTCGGCCCAGCGCTCGGAGAGCCGCACCCGGCCGGTGTCGGGCGAGACGACCGTGGTCGTGGCCAGGTCGAGCTTGTCCTTGAGGTAGTTGACCAGGACGGGCATGGCGAACAGGTGGTCCACCGGGCCGTCGAAGAAGCCCTGGATCTGGGAGGTGTGCAGGTCGATCGACATCAGCCGGTCGGCCCCGGCCGTCTTGAACATGTCGGCCATCAGGCGGGCGGTGATGGGCTCGCGGCCCCGGCCCTTCTTGTCCTGGCGGGCGTAGCCGTAGAACGGCATGATCACGGTGATCCTCTTGGCGGAGGCGCGCTTGAGGGCGTCCACCATGATCAGCTGTTCCATGATCCACTTGTTGATCGGCCAGGTGTGGCTCTGCATGACGAAGGCGTCGCAGCCGCGGACCGACTCCTGGTAGCGGGCGTAGATCTCCCCGTTGGCGAAGTCGCGCAGCGTGGTCGGCGCCGCGTCGACCCCGAGGTGGCTCGCCACCTCGTCCGCCAGCTCCGGGTGGGCGCGCCCGGAGAAGAACATCAGGTTCTTCTCACCCGTCTGCTTGATGCCGCTCATGCCGTCCTCCTCGCCTGACAGCACACCGATGCCCGCGCGACGCTGCCGTGCCCACCGGGCCGCTCGCTTCGCTCACTCACGTCTGGCTCCCCTGTTGTTTCCCGGCCTCGGCGGCCCGTAGCGCCGCCGCGGCCGATCTGGTGCCCGCGCGCCTGCGCACGACCCACCCTTCGATGTTGCGCTGCCGCGCGCGAGCCACCCCGATGGCCCCGGGAGGGACATCGGAGTCGACGACCGAGCCCGCGGCCGTGTACGCGCCGTCACCGATGGTGACCGGCGCGACGAGCATGGTGTCGCACCCGACGAAGGCGCCCTCGCCCACCGTCGTGTGGTGCTTGTTGACCCCGTCGTAGTTGACGAAGATCGCCGAAGCGCCGATGTTGGCGCCGGCCCCGATCGTGGCGTCGCCCACGTAGCTCAGGTGGGGCACCTTGGCGCCCTCTCCGACCTGGGCGTTCTTCATCTCGACGTACGTCCCCGCCTTGGCCTTGCGCGCCAGGACCGTGCCGGGGCGCAGGTAGGCGTACGGCCCGACCAGGGCCTCGGGGCCGATCACGGCGTCGACGCAGACGGCGTTGCGCACCAGCGCGCCCTCACCGACGATCGTGTCGGTCAGGGTGCTGGCGGGGCCGACCTCGGCGCCCTCGGCGACCGTCGTGCAGCCGTGCAGCTGGGTTCCCGGGTGGATCACCACGTCAGCCTCGAGGATGACGTCGACGTCGACCCACGTGGTGGCCGGGTCGATCACGGTCACCCCGGCCCGCATGTGGGCCTCCAGCAGGCGCGCGTTGAGCACCTTGCGGGCGAAGGCCAGCTGCACGCGGTCGTTGACGCCCTCCACCTCCACGTAGTCGGCCGCGATGTGCGCGCCGACCCGGTGGCCGTCCTCGCGCAGGATCGCAAGGACGTCGGTGAGGTACTCCTCGCCCTGGGCGTTGGAGGCGGACACCCGCTTGACCGCGTCGGCGAGCAGGAGGCCGTCGAAGGCGTAGACGCCGGAGTTCATCTCCTTGATCGCCCGCTGCGCGGCGTCGGCGTCCTTCTCCTCGACGATCTCCAGGACGGCGCCCGAGTCGTCGCGGACGATCCGGCCGTAGCCGCGCGGATCGGGGACCTCGGCCGTGAGCACGGTGACGGCGTTGCCGTCCTCGCCGTGCCGTTCGAGCAGGGCGGCGAGGGTCTCGGTGCGCAGCAGCGGCACGTCGCCATAGGTCACCAGGACGGTGCCGTCGATGGTGCCGGACGTCTCCAGGGCGGTCCTGACCGCGTGGCCGGTGCCCTTCTGCTCGGTCTGGACGACGGCCTGCGCGTCGGGGTCGGTCCCGGCCAGGTGCGCCTGGACCCGCTCCCGTTCGTGGCCGATGACGACAATGAGCCGCCTGGGTTCGAGACCCCGGGCGGCGGAGAGCGCGTGGTCGACCAGGGTCCGGCCGCACAACTCATGGAGGATCTTCGGTGTTCTCGACTTCATCCGGGTGCCCTCGCCTGCGGCGAGGACGATGACGGCTGCCGGGCGCGGCACACTCACGGACGAGGCTCCCTCGGCGTCGCGGCTGAGACATGGCGAAGCGCGATGACGGATGTCCACCCCCAGGGGGTGGCATCGTCACCTGCTCGACAACGTGAGGATACCTTCCCCCTCGGGAAGCCACTCAGCCGACCAGCCGAGCGAATAAAACAGACACACGGGGATGGCTCCGGCACCAGGACTCGAACCTGGACAACAAGGACCAAAACCTTGCGGGCTGCCAATTACCCAATGCCGGATCGGCCAGGCGATCGAGACGGTGTCCGCGCACCCGGCACCCCTACGATACAGAGCCCGCGCCGCCGAACGCGCCTCGTTTACGGACCCGCTTCGGCGGCCCATCCCGTGCCCGCACGCCCGTCACACGCGCCCGCGCGACCATGCGCGCGCGAGGGACCCCGTTTAGCAGGTCGGCGGGGGGTAGAACAAGTGATGGACCCGCTACGGCGTCAATCCCGAAGAGTCATGTTCCAGACATTGGGTTCTTAGGTGTTCCTAACTTACGATGGCGTAGGTTACGGTGGCGTAGCCGCACATGAGTCCTTGGCCTTTTCCGAGCCACCGCGAGGTAGCGCATGACCCTCATCGAAGAACGGCCTGCTTCGGGCCCCAAACCTGACTTCGACCCCGAGCGAAAGACCCTGCCCGAGATCATCACCTTCGGGGTGGTGGTCGGCGCCCCGCTGATCGCCCTGGTGGCGGCCGTGCCGTTCGCCTGGGGCTGGGGACTCGGCTGGTCCGACATCGTCATCGCGGGTGTCTTCTACGTGGTCACCGGGCTGGGCGTCACCGTCGGCCTGCACCGCCACTTCACCCACGGTTCCTTCAAGGCCAAGCGCCCGCTGAAGATCGCGCTGGGCATCGCCGGCAGCCTCTCGATGGAGATGTCGGTGCTCGACTGGGTCGCCACCCACCGCAAGCACCACAAGTTCTCCGACAAGGAGGGCGACCCGCACTCGCCGTGGCGCTTCGGCACCGGCTTCGTGGCGGTGTCCAAGGGCCTGCTCTGGGCCCACATGGGCTGGCTGTTCGAGGCCGACCGGGCCAACCGGGAGAAGTACGCGCCCGACCTGGTCAAGGACCCCGACATCATCAAACTGCACAAGCTCTTCCCGGTGCTGGCGATCACCACGATGGTCGCTCCCGCGCTGCTGGGCGGACTGCTGACCTGGTCCTGGTGGGGCATGGCGACCGGCTTCTTCTGGGGCACACTGGTCCGGATCGGCCTGCTGCACCACGTGACCTGGTCGATCAACTCCATCTGCCACGTCTTCGGCGAGGAGGCCTTCGAGTCGCGCGACAAGTCGCGCAACGTGTGGTGGCTGGCCATCCCCTCCTTCGGCGAGTCCTGGCACAACCTGCACCACTCCGACCCCACCTGCGCCCGGCACGGCGCGCTGAAGGGACAGATCGACCTCAGCGCGGGTGTCATCCGCATGTTCGAGAAGGCCGGATGGGCGTACGACGTCCGCTGGCCCACGCCCGAGCGCCTGGCCGCCAAGCGCATCGCCGCCTGACCCGGGGTTCGGTTGCCGTCAGGGAGCGGGGAAACGCCATTATGAGAACCGTGAGCGAACCCCGACGGCGCATGTCAGGCAAGGAACGCAGGGAACAGCTGATCCAGATCAGCAGGACCCTCTTCGCGGAGAAAGGGTTCGACGGCACCTCGGTGGAGGAGATCGCGGCGACCGCCAACGTCTCCAAGCCGGTGGTCTACGAGCACTTCGGCGGCAAGGAGGGCGTCTACGCGGTCGTCATCGACCGGGAGATGCAGAAGCTGCTGAGCCTGGTGACCGAGGCGCTGTCCGCCTCGCACTCGCTGATCAAACTGGAGCGGGCGGCCCTGGCCCTGCTGGCGTACGTGGAGGAGAACAGCGAGGGTTTCCGCATCCTCGTCCGCGACTCGCACGCCGCCTCGGGGACCGGCACGTTCGCCAGCCTGATCAACGACATCGCCAGCCAGGTCGAGGACGTCATGGTCGACGAGTTCGTCGAGCGCGGCTACGACCCCAAGCTGGCTCCCATGTACGCCCAGATGCTGGTCGGCATGGTGGCGCTGACCGGCCAGTGGTGGCTGGACGTGCGCAGGCCGCCGCGCGAGGAGGTCGCCGCCCACCTGGTCAACCTGGCCTGGAACGGCCTGACCGGGCTGGATCCCAACCCCCGGCTGACCGCCGCCTCGCGCGGCCTGGAGCAGCGGCTCTCCCACCCTCCGCAACGCCCCGCCGATCCCCACCCGTCCGGCCCGCAGCCCCACTCCTCCGGCTCCCAGCCGCACGTCGAGGGGACGGAGGGGGAGTTACACACCGGGGAGACCCTGCCGCAGCCGCAGCCGCCCTCGGCCGGGCCGGCCCCGGCCCCGCGCCCCGAGCTACCGCCGCCCCCGACGGAGAAGGAGATCCGGGAGCTGGAGAAGGCGCGCGAGCGCGAGCTGAGGAACCAGGAGAAGCTGCGCGAGCGCGAGCTCAAGGAGCAGGAGAAACTGCGGCAGCGCGAGCAGCGCGAGGCCGAGAAACTGGCCAGGGAGCTGGAGAAGGTACGGCTTCGCGAGCAGCGTGAGCTGGACAAGGCCCGCGAGCGGGAGTATCGGGAGCAGCAGCGATTACTGAGGGAGCAGGAGAAGGCGCGTCTCAAGGAGACCAAGGCCGCCGAGCGCGACGCCCTCAAGCAGGCGAAGCTCGCCGACCAAGAGCAGGGAAAGCTTGAACCAAGTGAGTAAGCAACAGCGCTCGTTGAGACTAAATTAACGTTCCGTTCAATCAAAGCGGGCATTCTGGTCATATGTCCGCTGAACTCGTTCGTCCCACCTCCGACGGGCTTCCTCTACCCCAGGAGCGCTTCCTCAACCGAGAGGAGAGCTGGCTCCAGTTCAACCAGCGAGTCCTGGAGATGGCGGAGGATCCGTCCCTGCCTCTGCTGGAGCGGGTGCGGTTCCTGGCCATCTTCGCCAGCAACCTCGACGAGTTCTTCCGCGTCCGGGTGGCCGGCCTGAAACGGCGGATGGCCACCGGACTGCTGCTCCGTACGAAAAGCGGACTGAAACCGCGCGAGGAGCTGGCCAGGATCGCGGCGATCGCCAACGACCTCGCCCAGCGGCAGTCGACCTGCTTCTACGAGCGGATCTGCCCGCAGCTGGGCGCCGAGGGCATCGAGATCGTGCGGTGGGACGACCTGGGCCGCGACGAGCGCGGCGAGATGCGCAAGCTCTTCAGGGAGCGGATCAGGCCGGTGCTGACGCCGCTGGCCGTCGACCCGGCCCATCCCTTTCCCTACATCTCGGGCCTGTCCCTGAACCTGGCCGTCACCGTCCGCAACCCCACGACCGGCAACACGGTCTTCGCCAGGGTCAAGGTGCCCAGCCAGCTCCCCCGCTTCGTCACGGCGTCCGTGAACCGCTTCGTCCCGCTGGAGGACGTGATCGCCGCCCACCTCGGGCAGCTGTTCAAGGGCATGGAGGTCGTCGAGCACCACGTCTTCCGGGTGACCCGCAACGAGGACCTCGACGTCGACGAGGACGTCACCGAGAACCTCATGCAGGCGCTGGAGCGCGAGCTGCTCAAGCGCCGCTTCGGTCCCCCGGTCCGGCTGGAGGTCGAGGACACCATCACCCCCGAGGTGCTCGACCTGCTGGTGGACGAGCTGGGCGTGGCCGAGCACGAGATCTACCGGCTGCCGGGGCCGCTGGACCTGACCGGGCTGCACGCGATCGCCGACCTGGACCGGGGCGAACTGAGCTTCCGCCCGTTCGTGCCCGCGGAGGTCGTGCACGTCGAGGACGACATCTTCGCGGTGCTGCGCGAGCGGGACGTGCTGCTGCACCACCCGTACGACTCGTTCTCCACGAGCGTGCAGCGGTTCATCGAGCAGGCCGCGGCCGACCCCGCCGTACTCGCCATCAAGCAGACGCTCTACCGCACCAGCGGCGACTCGCCCATCGTGGACGCGCTGATCGACGCCGCCGAGGCGGGCAAGCAGGTCGTCGTAGTGGTGGAGATCAAGGCCAGGTTCGACGAGCACGCCAACATCACCTGGGCGCGCAAGCTGGAGCGCGCCGGATGTCATGTGGTCTACGGCGTCGTAGGGCTGAAGACCCACTGCAAGCTGGCCCTGGTCGTGCGCCAGGAGTCCTCCGGCGAGCTGCGCAGCTACTGCCACATCGGCACGGGGAACTACAACCCCAAGACCGCCAGGCTGTACGAGGACCTCGGCCTGCTCACCGCCGACCGGCTGGTCGGCGAGGACGTCACGGACCTGTTCATCCACCTGACGGGCTACTCCAACCACTCGGCCTACCGGCGGCTGCTGGTCGCCCCGCACTCCCTGCGCGGCGGGCTGCTGGCCAGGATCGAGCGGGAGATCTCCCACCAGGAGGCGGGCCGCCCGGCCAGGATCAGGATGAAGACGAACTCCCTGGTCGACGAGCCCATCATCGACGCCCTCTACCGGGCGTCGCGGGCCGGCGTGCCGGTGGACCTGTGGGTGCGGGGGGTCTGCACGCTCCGTCCCGGCATCCCCGAGATGTCGGAGAACATCAGGGTCAGGAGCGTGCTGGGCCGCTTCCTCGAACACTCCCGGATCTACGAGTTCGGCCACGGCCGGCGCCCGGAGATCTGGATCGGCAGCGGCGACATGATGCGCCGCAACATCGAGCGCCGGGTGGAGGCGCTGGTCAAGGTCTCCAGCCAGCAGCAGCGCAACTACCTCAGCGACCTGCTGGACCGGGCCATGTCCGACGACACCGCGACCTGGTGGCTCAACTCCGACGGGACGTGGACCCGCCACCCCGGCGACGACCTGCAGACCTACCTGATCGGCACCCGCCGGTGGAGAACGATCGATGACTGAGCGCGACGCCCGCGGGGACGACATGATCCACGCGGCCGGGGCCGTCGTCTGGCGCGGCTCCCCGGACGCGCCGGAGGTCGCCCTCGTCCACCGGCCCAAGTACGACGACTGGTCGTTTCCCAAGGGGAAGCTGAAACGCGGCGAGCACCCCCTCGCGGGCGCGCTGCGCGAGCTGGCCGAGGAGACGGGCATCACCGCGGAGTTCGGCCGGTCGCTGCCGTCGAGCCACTACCTGAAGGGCGGGCGGCCCAAGCGCGTCGACTACTGGCTGGCCAGGACGGTCGCCGAGGGCCCCCGTACCGACACGCGCGAGGTCGACGGCGTGGTGTGGCTGCCGGTCGACGAGGCCGCGCGGCGCCTGACCTACGAGTGGGACGCCGGGCTGCTCACCGCGCTCGGCGAGACCTCGCCGGCGACCACCCCGCTCGTCCTGGTACGGCACGGCCTGGCGGGCAACCGGCAGGACTGGGAGGGCGACGACGACGACCGGCCGCTCGACAGGCGCGGGCGCGACCAGTCCGAGGTGCTGGCGGGCGTGCTGGGCGCCTTCCGCCTCGCGGAACTGGTCAGCTCCCCCAGCAGGCGGTGCGTGCAGACCCTGGAGCCCTACGCAGGGCGGGCCGGCCTGCCGATCCGGCTCGAACCCGTCCTGTCGGAGAACGGCTACGACTCCCGGGCCACCCTGCGCCTGGCCACGGAGGCGATGGCCTCGAACCGGCCCGTGGCGCTCTGCAGCCACGGCAAGGTCCTGCCCGAGCTGATCGCCGGACTCGACGAGCGGGCGGGCGGCACCCGGCTGTCCAAGGGCGCGTTCATGGTCCTGCACCACGCGGGCGGCGACGTCGTGGCCGCGGACGTCTACGACGTCTGATCTCCACTGATCTCCACGGGGTCCGCGGCCCCCGCCCGCTCCGGGCCGGGGCCGCGAACCACCCGGTCCGCCGGACGCCTCACAAGACCTTCGCAGGGCGACGGGCATGTCAGAGGAGTTTCGCGACGGCGGTCGTGGTCTCGGCCCAGACCCGGGGGAACTCCTCCCACGCGCGCGCGGCCCCGGCCCGTTCCACGCCGGTCAGCACGCCGTAGGTGAACGTGTCCTCCCCGGCCAGGCGGGCGTTCGCGGCCTCGGCCGCCAGCCGCTCCTGCGCGACGACCCCGTCCATGTGGGTGCCCAGCACCTCCTGTACGGCCTCCGCCCGTTTGGCCAGCTGCCTCATGCCGAGCACCTCGGCGGTGTAGCGGGCCCGCTTGGCCGCCTTGCGCACGTCGTGCATGGCGACCTCGCGTTCGGACTCGTTCTCGATCGCCTGTGCGGTGTCGTAGGCCCGGGTGACCCGGCGCCAGCTCTTGGCGGCGACGGTGTCCAGGGTGTCGGCGGGCTTCTTCGCGGCCTTGGTGAGCACCGGGGTGCCGGTCAGGTCGTCGAGGGCGTCGAGCAGGGCGAAGTAGCGCTCCCCGCCGAGGGTGTCCCTGATCCGGTCGAGGGCCTCGTGCTCGTCGTCCAGCAGGTCGGAGCTGAGGCGCGCCCTGACCGGGCCCACGATCAGCGCGTCGTCCAGGCTGTCGAGCCTGCGCGCGAACCGCTCGCGGACGACCTCCAGGTCACGGGCCTCGCCGAGGACCGTGCCGAGCCACTTGAGCTCTTCCTGGAGGTTCTCGGTGCCCTCGACGACCGTCCTGAACGACTTGAGCGCGCTGCGGAGCCGCCGGGCGGCGACGCGCATCTGGTGGACGGCGTCCTCCTCGGCCTTCCTGACCCTGGGGTCCTGCGAGAGCAGCGCGCCGGCCTGGGTGGTGAGGTAGCCGACGACGACCTCGCCCGCCGACCCCGGAGCGGTCTCGGCGCGCGGGTGCTCCGAGACCGCTCCGGCGCCGCCGAGCAGGCGTGCGAGCTTGCTGGCCGAGTCGGCGGGGACGGCCCCCGCCTTGCCCAGCCGCCTGCCGACCTTTTTCAGGAGCTTCTCGTCACCCTCCAGCAGCTCCGCCTCGACCTCGCGCCAGCGCTCGACGTGGGGTTCGTCGCCGAAGACGGTGCCCTTGACCCGGTCGTCGGCGATCTCGACCAGCCCCACCCCGGCACCGTTGACCACGGTGGTGACGGCGCGGCGGGTGTCCAGCTCGGCGATGGGCGCGAGCGGGGCGCCCCGGGTGTAGGCGAGCACCAGGTCCGCCAGCTCGGCGGGTACGATCTTGGCGCTCCGGGTCAGCGGGTGGGTGATCTCCTGCCGGACGCCCTTGGCCTTGGGAAGTTTGAGGTGCCAGCCGGGATCGGTGCCACCTCTGCGCCTCCGCAGGGTGATCCCCCTCGCGGCGAGCCTCAGGTCGGGCGTGTCGAAGTAGAGGGCGACCAGCTGGTGGGTTTTCGGACCCACGACCTCCGCCGAGCCCGGCAGGCCCGTGAGATCCGGCAGCTGGTAGTCCGTCGGCACGTCGAACTTGTCCTCAATCTCTATTCCCACAGGTCATCCCCAGATTTGCCCAGATATCTACCATGTCTTCGCAGTATTTATTGATGCCCTGTTATTCGTCCGGGAACCCCAACCGCTCCCGTGACCAGGACACCACCGACCGGACGGGCACGAAGCACTCCGGCCAGAGTCTCCCGTACGGCAAGCGTGTCCTTCGGGTTTCCCCCTGTTACGCCTCGCCTGCCTGTTGCCGTAGCACCAGAAAGGCGAAACGCCCCGGCCTGCGAGGACGGGGCGCCGAAAACCGGAGCGTGCTTTTGTGGTGCGAAGATCACCTATGCGCAAATGTTGATCTTGTTGACAGCCATCGGCCTGACGATCTCAAGATCTTGGATGACGTCGGTGAGCTTCGTCTCCAAGGTGTAGGACCTGGCACCGAGACTCACCATGCCGTCGGGGGCAACCGCCTCACCGCAGCCGAAGGGCAACGTGACGACCATGAGGTTGGCCACGGAGACCGCCACGTTGACGACATCACCCCGCGGGTCGAGCTGATCCATGATCCAGCCCACGGTGTCGGACATCACCGCGCAGATGTAGACCACTTCTCCGACGGCGTTGGCCGGGGCGGAGACCAGCCCTTCCGCCTGCTCCGAGTTCGCCGCGACAGCCCGGCCGAGCACCTCATACGTGGCTTGCCGGACGTCCGCACACTCGTCCATGGCCATGCGGGTGACCAGCTCGCCGCCGGCGACGTCGTGGTGGCGCTCATGGTGCTCCCGCACCGTGAAGGGACCTGGCTTCTCGAAGTGGAACTCCAGGACTTCCTGGAGGTCGTCACGAAGTTCCGTCAAGGTCGGGCGTCCGTACAGCAGGCCTGGCGCCTGGGGCGATGTGGCGTAAAGATCGCGGTTGTTCGAGCCCGCTCTAACGATCAGATGAATGATCTCACCGCTCACCACGCACCACCTTCAACGCCTCATCCGCATCCAGCCCTACCTGCTTGACCAGTATGTCTCTCACTACCCCGGGGGTGATACTTCCTCCGTGAAAGGCGAAGGTCAGCCTTCCCCTCCCTTCACAGACAAGCTTTCGATGTGATCCTTTACATGCCACTTCCTCATATCCAAGGGCCGGCAGCACGCGAAGCAGCTCCTGCGGCTTGAGCGAGGGGAACGGGTCGGGCACTTGTTGACGCCTCTCCGGTAAACCAGCCGCGCCCACCCTAACCGTCACTCTCAGGTGATGACTTTAAACTTCCTGTAATCGGGCACGTATCGTGCCGCACGATCGCTTTCCCTGCACCGGGAACCGCCGATCCACCGGTGGTGCGGCCTTGACCGCCGAGACAGAAGCGATCGTGGCGCGCACAGCGAGCCGGTTCGTACACCTTCGACATTCCCGGTTGAGGCGGCGAGGAGAGTGCTCCGCCGAACCTCCTCCGATGCCACAACCCCCACGAAACCTCACGTCTTCACGGACGGTCACCTGTGGGCGACCACGAAGATCCTGCGGAAGGGGAAGACCGTGCCGTGCGGCCCGCGCGGGTAGGCCTCGCGGAGCAGCGGGGCGCAGTCGGCGAGGAAGGCGGTGGCCTCGGCGGGCTCCAGGCGGTCGAGCACGGGACGCAGGGCGGTGCCGGTGATCCAGGTGAGCACGGCGTCGTCGCCGGGGAGGACGTGCAGGTAGGTGGTCTCCCAGGCGTCCACCCGGCAGCCCAGGCCGGTGAGCAGCTCCAGATAGCCGGCCGGGTCGTCGACCGGGGAGGGGCGGACGAGATCGCCCAGCCGGTCGCGCCACGTCGTCCGGCACAGCTCGCGGACCAGGGCGTGGCTGGGGGCGTCGAAGTTGCCGGGGACCTGGAAGGCGAGCCGGCCGCCGGGGGCGAGGGCCTCCACCCAGCGCGGCAGCAGCTCGCGGTGCTCCGGCACCCACTGCAGGACGGCGTTGGACACGATCACGTCGACCGGGCGCCCGGGGCGCCACCGCGTGACGTCGTCGACGGAGAAGCTCAGCGAGCCGCCCGCGGGGGCCTTCTCGATCATGGCGGGCGAGGAGTCGAACCCGTGGACGCGCGCGCCCGGCCACCGTCTGGCGAGCTCGGCGGTCAGCTCGCCGGTGCCGCAGCCCGCGTCGACCACATGGGAGGGGCGCTCGGCGGCTATCCTGGAAACAAGATCGAAAAACGGCCGCGAGCGTTCGTCGGCGTAGTGGCCGTAGATCGCTGGATCCCACATATCTCTTGACATCAAGACAATTGATATCCGGCAAGATATCTCGATGTCAAGACAGATAGACTCGCGCCATGACCCTGCACCACGCGGACCACGACTCCGGGCGTCTCTCCGGCGCGAAGGACAAGAGTCTCGCGCCCGACAGCGACGAGGTCGACCTGCTGGTCGCCGCCTGGCGCCAGGAACGCCCCGACCTCGACGTGGAGCCGCTCCAGGTGCTCAGCCGGGTCTCCCGGCTGGCCCGCCACCTCGACCGCGCCCGCCGGGCCTCCTTCGCCGAGCACGGCCTGGAGACCTGGGAGTTCGACGTGCTCACCGCCCTGCGCCGGGCCGGGGAGCCGTACGAGATGAGCCCGGGGGCCCTGCTCCGCGCGACGCTGGTGACCTCGGGGACGATGACCAACCGGATCGACCGGCTGGCCGCGGCCGGGCTGGTCAGGCGTCGCCCCGACCCCGAGGACCGGCGCGGCGTCCTGGTCTCCCTGACCGACGCCGGGCGGACGCGCGTGGACGGCGCCTTCGCCGACCTGCTGCGCCGCGAGCGCGAACTCCTGTCGAGCCTCGGAAAACGCGAACAGCAGGCCCTTGCGGGCCTGCTGCGCACGCTACTCGTCCCTTTTGACGCCACCGACACCGGAGTGCGTTGACCCTTCGTACCCTCCGAGGAAGATCCAAACCTGGGCCTTCCCCTTCCGGGACGGATCCGGCCTAGTCGCCCAGACGATCGGCCAGCTCCAGCCACTCGCCCTCGATCGACTCCTTCTCCGCGAGGATCTCCTTCAGCTGCGCGTCGAGCGAGGCCAGCCGCTCGTAGTCGGCGGCGGCGTCGGCCATGGACGCGTGCAGCTTCGCCTCCCGGCCGCTCAGCTTGTCGAGCTGGCGCTCCATCCGGGAGAGCTCCTTGCGGAGGTCGCGCTCGTCCTTCGCGGACAGCCCGGGGGCCGCCTCCTTCGCACCGGTGGACGAGGTCGCCGAGGCCGTACCGGACACCTGGCCGGACGCGGCCCGCGCCGACAGGGCCGCCCCCGAGGCGCGCCGGGCGAGGTATTCGTCCACCCCGCCGGGGAGCATCGACAGCTTGCGGTCGCCGAGCAGGGCGACGGTCCTGTCGGTGACCCGCTCCAGGAAGTAGCGGTCGTGGCTGACCAGGATCAGCGTGCCCGGCCAGCCGTCGAGCAGGTCCTCCAGCTCGTTGAGCGTCTCGATGTCGAGGTCGTTGGTCGGCTCGTCGAGCAGCAGCACGTTGGGGTCGTCCATGAGAAGGCGGAGCAGCTGCAGGCGGCGCCGCTCGCCGCCGGACAGGTCCCCGACGACCTTCCACTGCGCGTCGCCCTTGAAGCCGAGGCGTTCCAGCAGCTGGGAGGCCGTCCACTCCTTCTTGCCGACCTGGATGAACTTGCGGACCTCCTCGACGGTCTCCAGCACCCGGCGCTCGGGGTCGAGCTCGCCCAGCTCCTGCGACAGGTGCGCCAGGCGGACCGTCTTGCCGCGTACGAGCCTGCCCGAGTCGGGGTGCACCGTACCGGCGAGCAGGCGGAGCAGCGAGGACTTGCCCGACCCGTTCACGCCGATCAGGCCGACCCGGTCGCCGGGGCCGAACTGCCAGGTCGAGCGGTCGAGGACCATCGGGCCCTGGCCGGGGCCCCCGGCGTGCAGGGTGACGTCCTCCAGGTCGTAGACCGTGCGGCCCAGCCGGGCGGCGGCGAACTTGACCAGCTCGACGCTCTCCCTGGCGGGCGGCTCGTCGGCGATCAGCGCCTGGGCGGCGTCGATGCGGAACTTGGGCTTGGACGTGCGCGCGGGCGGGCCACGGCGGAGCCAGGCGATCTCCTTGCGCATCAGGTTCTGGCGGCGGGCCTCGGTGGAGGCCGCGACCCGGGCGCGCTCGGCCTTGGCCAGCACGTACGCGGCGTACCCGCCCTCGTAGCGCTCGACCGCGCCGTCCACGACCTCCCACGTCCTGGTGGAGACCGCGTCCAGGAACCACCGGTCGTGGGTCACGACCACCAGCGCGGTCCTGCGGCCCGCCAGGTGCCTGGCGAGCCAGTCGATGGCCTCGATGTCGAGGTGGTTGGTGGGCTCGTCCAGGATGATCAGGTCGTGCTCGTCGATGAGCAGCTTGGCCAGGGCCGTACGGCGCCGCTCACCGCCCGACAGGCTCCCGGCGGGCGCCGTCAGGTCGATGTCGCCGAGCAGGCTGGCGAGGATCTCGCGGATGCCCGCGTCACCCGCCCACTCGTGCTCGGACCTGTCACCGAGGACGATCTCGCTCACCGAGCGCGCCGGGTCGAGGTCGTCGCCCTGGGAGAGCGAGCCCACCTGGAGCCCCCGGTTGTGGGTGACCCGTCCGGCGTTCGGCTTGAGATCGCCGGCGAGCACCGAGATGAGGGTGGTCTTGCCGCCGCCGTTGCGGCCGACCACGCCGATGCGGTCGCCCACCTCGATGCCGAGGGAGACGTCGCGGAGCAGGGGCTTGGGACCGTAGGAGTGGGAGACCGACTCAAGATTGACCAGATTCATCGCCACACAAGCGTATCCGCTCCCGACCGGCGCGCTCCCCCCGGAAAACGACCGCCGCTCCCACCGGGAACCGATCGCCGCCCATACCGGGAAACGCACCCCGCCCGCGCCGGAAAACGCACCTTGCCCGCGCCGGAAAACGCACCCCGTCCGCACCGGGAAACGCACCCCGCCCGCACCGGGAAAACGGCCCCGGGAGATCCGGCCCCGGTCGCACGGCGTCTCGGGGCCGCGTCCGGAACTACACGATCACCGGGCCGGGGACGGGGCCGTACGCGGTGATGACGTCGCGCGCCACCCCGATGTCCTTCAGAGAGGCGGCCAGCTCGCCCGCGTGGGCCTCGGACCGGGCGAGGAAGGCGCAGGTGGGCCCGGAGCCGGAGACCAGCGAGCCGAGGGCCCCGTGCTCGCGGCCGGCGTCCAGGGTGCGGGCCAGGGAGCCGCGCAGCATCACGGCGGCGGGCTGCAGGTCGTTGCGGAGCTCGCCGCCGAGGGTCTCCGCGTCCCCCTCGCGGAGCGCGGCCAGCAGCGGCTCGGCGGCCCGGGGCCAGGCGACCCGCTCGCCGGTCGCCTGGCGGAGGCGGTCGCACTCGGCGTAGACCGTGGCCGTGGACAGGCCTCCGTCGGCGAGCGCGAACACCCAGTGGAAGGTGCCCGCGATGTCCAGCGGGGTGAGCCGCTCGCCCCTGCCGGTGCCGACGGCCGTACCGCCGAGCAGCGCGAACGGGACGTCGCTGCCGAGGTCGGCGGCGATCTCCATCAGGTCCTCGAGCGGCAGGCCGAGGCCCCACAGCTCGTTGCAGGCGACCAGGGCGGCGGCGGCGTCGGCGCTGCCGCCCGCCATGCCGCCCGCCACCGGGATCGACTTGCGGATCAGCAGGTTCACGCCGTACGAGCGGCCCGCGTGCCCGGCCAGCGCGAGGGCGGCCTTGATCGCGAGGTTCTCGTGGTCCTCCGGCACCTGGTCGGCGGACTCGCCCTCCACCCGGACGCTCATCCCGGTCATCGCGGTGGCCGTGACCTCGTCGAAGATCGAGACGGCGTGGAAGACGTTGACGAGGTCGTGGTAGCCGTCGTCCCGCAGCGGCCCGACGGCGAGCTGCAGGTTGACCTTCGCGGGCACGCGGACGGTCACGGAGTTCATGCGTCCCCCATCGGGGCTCGCTCACTGGTCACGACGTCAGATGGTAACGGGATCCCTCCGCCGCGCACACAAACCGACCTGCGAATCACGCCACACCGCTCTCCGCCGCACCCCGCGTCGTACGGTGCTCGGCGATCCGCGCGAAGTCCTCGACGGTGAGCTGCTCGCCGCGCTCGGAGGGGTCGACGCCCGCGGCCCGCAGCGCCCGCTCGGCCGCGGGGGCCGTACCCGCCCAGGAGGCGAGGGCGGCGCGCAGGGTCTTGCGGCGCTGGGCGAAGGCGGCGTCCACCACGGCGAAGACCTCCTCGCGGGTGGCAACGGTCGTGGGCGGCTCCCGCCGGACCATCGCGACCAGGCCGGAGTCGACGTTGGGGACCGGCCAGAAGACCGTGCGGCCGACGGGGCCGGCCCGGCGGACGTCGGCGTACCAGGCGGCCTTGACCGAGGGGATGCCGTACACCTTGGAGCCCGGCGCCGCGGCCAGCCGGTCGGCGACCTCGGCCTGCACCATGATCAGGACCTTGCCCAGCGACGGCTGCGTCTCCAGCAGGTGCAGCACCACCGGCACGGACACGTTGTAGGGAAGGTTGGCGACCAGCGCGGTCGGCCTCTCCTCGGGCAGGTCGGCGGGCAGCACGCGCATGGCGTCGGCGAGCACCACGGTGAGGCGCCCGGCGAACTCGGGGGCGTGCTCGGCGACGGTCAGCGGGAGCTGGGCGGCGAGGACGGGGTCGATCTCCACGGCGATCACGCCGCGGACCTCGGGAAGCAGCGCGAGCGTGAGCGACCCCAGCCCGGGGCCGACCTCGATCACGACGTCGTCGGGCTCAAGCCCGGCCACCCGCACGATCTTGCGGACCGTGCCCCCGTCGATCACGAAGTTCTGGCCGAGCTTCTTTGTGGGACGAATGTTGAGCTTATTCGCCAAAATACGTATTTCTGCTGGACCAAGAAGGTTCATGCTGGTTCTCCGCACGGCGGTTCGAACCCGGCATCCACCGGTCCGCCGTGGTCTTCGACTCGTTTGTCTCGATCACCCAAGGTTGCTCTCCCATGCCATCCGACCAGTTTCCCGCACCGAAGACGATGCAAAGACGCTCGATGAAGCGCGAGGGGTTCCGTTGTGGATAACGTTGCCGTACGGGGGCCCAACGGTGAGAAAGGGAATCTTCCCGGTGAAGAGGACGTGAACCAGCCCGGTGTCGAGGGGCTGCGACCCGCCGACCCCGAGCAGATCGGGAGTTACCGCCTGCTCGGACGTCTCGGCGAGGGCGGGATGGGAACCGTCTACCTGGCGCTGGCGCCGACGGGACGGCCGGTCGCGCTCAAGGTGGTGAAGGCGGAGTTCGCGGTCGAGGAGGGCTTCGCGGCGAGGTTCCACACGGAGGTCGAGAACGCCCGGCGGGTGGCCTCGTTCTGTACCGCCCAGGTGCTGGACAACGGCAACGACGACAACGGCCTGCCGTACATGGTCACCGAGTACATCGCGGGCACGCCGCTGTCCCGTCAGATCACCGAGCACGGCGCCCTGGAGCAGGGCACCCTGCACGGCGTGGCCCTGGGGGTGGCGGCGGCGCTGGCCGCGATCCACGTCGCGGGGCTGGTGCACCGGGATCTCAAGCCAGCCAACGTGATCCTGTCCATGTCGGGGCCCCGCGTGATCGACTTCGGCATCGCCAGGGCCCTCGACTCCACGCACAACTTCACCCGCTCGGGCGAGGTGCTCGGCAGCCCCGGCTGGTGGGCCCCCGAGCAGGTGCGCGGCCTGGAGATCACCCCGGCCGCCGACATCTTCGCCTGGGGCTGCATGGTCGCGTACGCGGGCAACGGCCGCCACCCCTACGGGCGGGGCGACATGATGACCATGGCCACCCGGCTGCTCACCACCCCGCCCGACCTGGGCGCGCTTCCCGCCCCGCTGAACGACCTGGTCCGCCGCGCGACCGAGATGGACCCCTACCAGCGGCCCAGCGCCCAGGACCTGCTGATCGCCCTGGTCGGCGGCGGGATCGCGGCACCGGCCGCCCCGGCTCCCGTCCGGGCCGACCCGCCCACGCTGATCGCCACCGACCTGCTGAACGAGTCGTGGGAGCCGCCCGCCAACGTGGAGCCCGACTCCACCCAGACCCTCAGCGCGCTGAACCTGGAGACGGGGTTCAGCGACCCGGCCACGGCGCCGACGCCCATCCCCGGACCGCTTCCCGGCACGCTCCCCGGATCGGGTTCCGGCACGCTTCCGGGCTCGTCCTCCGGCGCGGTTCCCGTCCGGGGCCCGGCGGGCTCGTCCTCCGGGGCGGCCTTCGCGTCCGCGCTTCCGGAGACCCCGTCACCCTCGGGGTCCTCGGCGTCCTCGGCGTCCTCGGCGTCCTTGGGGTCCTCGGCGTCCTCGGCGCCTTCGGTGCACGATCCGTCCACCACACCGGCGCCGGAGTCGTCTGGGCCGTCCGGGCCGCCGGGGTCATCGGGCTCCCTGACGGCCCCGGAGCGGACCCCGCCGCCGAACCCGCTCCCGTACCCCATGCGGGCCGAGCCCGCGACCTCACCGTCGCGCCCGTTCACGACCCCCTTCAACGCCCCGCCGTCCGGCCGGGCGGCGGACGTCGCACCGGGCCGGGAACCGGCTCAGGGACAAGGCCGGACACAGGACCGGACGTGGGTCCAGGCGCAGGGCCAGGTGCCGGGTCAGGTACCCGGTCAGGCGCAGGGCCAGGCGCAGGGCCAGGTGCCCACCCTGCCGCCCTTGCCGCCCCCGTCCGGCTTCAAGGTCCCGCCGGGACCTGACGCGCCGGACACCGGGGGCTCGGGGCCCCGGCGGCGCTGGCTGTTCGCCGGGCTGGCCGTGCTCGTGGCACTCGCCGTCACGGTCGTCGTCCTGGTGAACTTCTCCGGGGGGAACGCGAACAACCAGGGACAGGCCCGGCCGGGCGCCACCGACGTCGCCGGAGACCGCGGCGACCTCGCCGGTACCGGCGCCACCGACGTGGGCCGCAAGATCACGACAGGTTCCTTCATCGAGGACCCGCAGCTGATCATTCCGCGTACCCCGGCCTGCGGGCTCACCTCCTACCAGAACGCCAACCCGGCGAAGGGCCGGTTCTGCACGATCCCGCTGACGATGATCAATGCCGGCGGGGAGCAGGTCCAGCTCGGCGACAGCACCGCGATCACCCTGATCGACGATCGCGGCGTGACGCACTCCCCCGAGAGGGTGTCGACGTTCCTGCCCCCCGCCCTGCCCCCCGGGACGAAGGCGGAGGCCGTCCTGGTCTTCGACCTGCCCCTGCCCCGCAAACCCGCCAAGCTGACCGGTGTCATGATCCAGGGAGGCAGGAACATCGAGGTGAGGTTGTCTTGAGGCTGCTGCTCTCGCTCGCGGCGACGGCCGCGATCGCACTCTCCTCCACCGGGGCCGCCGAGGCGCTCACCGCGCCCGCCGCACCCGCCGCGCCCGCCGGCTCCCTCGCGGCCGCCTCCGCCGCCCCGCCCACCGACTGCACCCGGGCGGGCGCGAGCGACTTCGACGGCGACGGCCTGGAGGACTCCGCGGTCGGCGATCCCTTCGCCAACCCCGGCGGGCTGACCGGCGCCGGAGCCGTCCACGTGCTGTTCGGCCGGGGAGACAGCGGCAAGGCCGTGACCGTCCCCGAGACGAGGGCGGGGGACGCCTTCGGGTGGTCGGTGCGGCTGACCAAGGTCGACGGCGACGGCTGCGCGGACCTGCTCGTCGGCGCCCCGTACGCGGACGTGGCGGGCCGTGAGGACGCGGGCGCCGTCTACGTGGTCTACGGCGGCCCACAGGGCAGGACGGTCCGCCTGGTCTCCCCCGACCCCGAGGCCGAGGCCCACTTCGGCTGGTCCCTGGCCTCCGGCGGGACGCTGGTGGCGGCCGGAGCCCCGCACGAGAACGCCGGGGGTACGGCCGACTCCGGTGCGGTCTACCTGTTCGGCGGCGAGACGCTCGGCACGGGCCGGCGGATCTCCCAGGAGACCGAGGGCGTCTCGGGCAACGGCGAGGTCGGCGACATGTTCGGCTGGTCCCTGGCGATCGGCAGGCTCGGCGGCGCCCTGGACGAGCCGGATCTCGCGGTCGGGGTGCCGTACGAGAACGACGACGGGGCCGGGCGCCAGGTCGGCTCGGGCAAGCTCGACTCGGGGTCGATCGCGGTGATCTACGACGTGCGCGAGCCCAAGGAGGAGTACGGGAGCAGGAAGTGGGACCTTCGTGAGGTGGCCAGGTCCGAGGAGGGCGACCGGTTCGGCTACGCGATGGCCTACGCCGAGCAGGGGGACGTCGGCTACCTCGCGGTGAGCGCCCCGCTCGGCGACGGCGGGGAGGTCAAGGACTCCGGCCTCGTCCAGCTGTTCCAGTCCGCCGACGCCCAGGAGATCGACCCGATCGCCACCCTCCACCAGGGTGGGGAGGGGGCCAAGGGCGAGGGCTACGGATTCTCGCTGGCCTTCACCGGCGAGGGCTCGGGAGAGATCAGGCTCGCCGTGGGCGTGCCCTTCGACGGCACCGGCGGGCAGGGCGGCGTGCGACTGATCACGATGGGCCGGCCGGACGCGGGCACGCTGGTCACCCAGAGCGACGCGGGCGACCACTTCGGCTGGTCGGTCGGGTTCAGCGGCAACCGGCTGGTCGTCGGGGCGCCCGACAGAAAAGGCGCCGGAGCGGTCGTCCTGCTGGGCCGCAACGACACCGAGGGCACCCCGCTCTCACCGGGCACCGGGAAGATCCCCGCCCTCGAAGGAGCCGCCTCCGCCGACTTCGGCGCCGCCGTGGGCTGAGCGCCGGGAAGGGTCACCAGCCGGGAAGGGTCACCAGGAGCCGAAGACGGTCTCCCCGTTGGCGCTGACGGCGCCGGCGAGCTCGGCGAGGTCGGTCTCCTTGACCTCGGCGAGGCAGCGCAGCGTGAGCGGTATGAGGTAGGGGGCGTTGGGCTTGCCCCGGTGGGGGGTCGGCGGCAGGTAGGGCGCGTCGGTCTCGACGAGGATCAGCTCCCTCGGCGCGACCCGCGCGGCCTCCCGGAGGTAGGCGGCGTTCTTGTAGGTGACCGGGCCGGAGAACGACATGAAATATCCGGCGGTGACGCACCGCTTCGCCATCTCGGCGTCACCGGAGAAGCTGTGGAACACCACGACCTCGGGGGCGCCCTCCTCGGCCAGCACGCGCAGCACGTCGTCGTGGGCCTCGCGGTCGTGGATCACCAGGGCCTTGCCGGTCCGCTTGGCGATCTCGATGTGCGCGCGGAAGCTGGCGTGCTGGTCGTCCTTCGACGCCCAGTCGCGGTAGTAGTCGAGCCCGGTCTCCCCCACCGCCCTGACGTGCGGCAGGCGGGCCAGCCGCTCGATCTCGGCGAGGGTCTCCGGCGTCGAGGCGTGCGCCTCGTTGGGGTGGATGGCCACCCCGGCGTAGACGTCCGCGTGCAGGGCGGCCGTCTCGGCGTTCCAACGCGAGGACGGCAGGTCGTAGCCGATCGTGACGAGCCGCGTCACGCCGACGGCGCGGGCCTCGTCGAGGATGCCCTCGACGCTCGTCCGGGCCGCCTGCGCGGCCTGGGCGACCGGATCCCCCGAGGACGCCTGGCGGTTGCCCACCATGATGTCCAGGTGGCAGTGGCTGTCGAACACCTCTGCGGGCAGGGGCTTGGGTGCGTCGGGAAGCTTCAGCGTGCTCACGGCGTCCAACCTACCGAGAAGCCGGTACGGCCCGCGCCCGGCCGTCCCGAGAAGCCGGTGCGGCCCGCATCCGCCTGCCGAGAAGCCCCACAGTGCCGGACCCGCCTGCCGAGAAGCGGTACGGCCCGCGCCCGGTGCCGGGTGCGGGCCGTTGGAGCCGCTCCTACTCGCCCAGGCGGGCCAGCTCCTCCTCGACGATCTTCGGGTCGAGCTTCACGAACAGCGGGGTCGGCGGGGCGAGCGGGAAGCCCACCCGGATCGGGGACGACTCCCAGCGCGCGGCGCCGTCGTAGGAGCCGGTGATGATCGGGTAGGTCCGGCCGTCGTCGTCGGTGACCTCCTGGATCTCCGGCATGCCCGTCCAGACGCCGGTGCCGCCGAGCATGGCGTAGATCTTGTTGGAGGAGTTGGGCAGGACCGGGGTGAGCAGCGTCTTGGCGTCGTCCACGACCTGCAGGGCGACGTGCAGGATGGTCTTCACCCGCGCGGGGTCATCCTTGATCTTCCAGGGCTCCTGCTCGGCGAGGTACCGGTTGGCCTCGCGGATGACCTCGAACGCCTCGTTCGTCGCGTTCTTGAACCGGCAGTGCTCGAACTCGGCGGCGACCTTGGGGAAGGCCGCGCGGCTGCGCTCCAGCATGGCGCGGTCGGCGTCGGTGAGCTCGCCCGCCTCGGGGATGACCCCGAAGTTCTTGGCGGCCATCGAGATCGAGCGGTTCACCAGGTTGCCCCAGGCCGCCACCAGCTCGCCGTTGTTGCGGTTGAGGAACTCCGACCAGGTGAAGTCGGTGTCCTGGTTCTCCGGGCCCGCCACGGCGATGTAGTAGCGCAGTGCGTCGGCGTCGTAGCGCTCCAGGAAGTCGCGCACGTAGATGACCACCGAGCGGGAGGAGGAGAACTTGCGTCCCTCCATCGTCAGGAACTCGCTGGAGACGACCTCGGAGGGCAGGTTCAGCGCGCCGAGCGAGCCCGGCTCGCCGTCACGGGCGCCCTGGCCGTTGTAGCCGAGCAGCATCGCCGGCCAGATCTCCGCGTGGAAGACGATGTTGTCCTTGCCCATGAAGTAGTAGCCGAGGGCCTCGGGGTCCTGCCACCACTGACGCCAGGCCTCGGGGTCGCCGGAGCGGCGGGCCCACTCGATGGAGGCGCTGAGATAGCCGACGACCGCGTCGAACCAGACGTACAGCCGCTTGTTGGCCTGGTCGTCCCAGCCCTCCAGCGGGATCGGCACGCCCCAGTCGAGGTCGCGGCTGATCGCGCGGGGGTGCATGTCGCCCAGCATGTTGAGGGCGAACTTCAGCACGTTGGGCCGCCAGTCGCCCTCCTTGGAGGACAGCCACGACGCCAGGACCTCGGCGAACGCGGGCAGGTCGAGCATGAAGTGCTCGGTCTCCACGAAGACCGGGGTCTCGCCGTTGACCTTGCTCACCGGGTCGATCAGCTGGATCGGGTCGAGCTGGTTGCCGCAGTTGTCGCACTGGTCGCCGCGGGCGCTCTCGTAGCCGCAGATCGGGCAGGTGCCCTCGATGTAGCGGTCGGGCAGGGTGCGCCCGGTGGAGGGCGAGATGGCGCCCATCGTGGTCTGGGGGAAGATGTAGCCGTTGGCGTGGAGTCCCTTGAAGATCTCCTGCGTCACCGCGTAGTGGTTTTCCGTGGTGGTCCGGGTGAACAGGTCGTAGGAGAGCCCCAGCGCCTGGAGGTCCTCGACGATCACCCTGTTGTAGCGGTCGGCGAGCTCGCGGGCGGTGAGGCCCTCCTTGTCGGCCTGGACCTGGATCGGGGTGCCGTGCTCGTCGGTCCCGCTGACCATGAGGACCTTGTTGCCCGCCATCCGCTGGTAGCGGCTGAAGACGTCGGACGGCACGCCGAATCCGGAGACGTGCCCGATGTGGCGGGGGCCGTTGGCATATGGCCAGGCGACCGCGGTCAGGATGTGCTGGGACATGGTGCAAGCCTAAGGGACGCGGCCTCGGGCCTTGGTGCGGTCACGCTTCTCCGCGGCCCTCGACTTTTCCGGAGCCCGCCCCGGGGCCGCCGCGACACTCAAGACGACCGCGAAACGACCACCGCGAAGCCCGCCGCGACACTCAAGACGACCGCGAAACGACCACCGCGAAGCCCGCCGCGACACTCAAGGCGATCATGAAACGGCGAGCGCGAAAAGACGACCGCGAAACGACGGCCGCGAGGCCGCCGCGACGCTCACGGCAGCCGCGGGGCCGCCGGCGTGGCACCGTCGGCGGGGGTGACCGCCGGGTCTCCCGCGGTGGCGCGGCTGACGGCCTCGGCGGCCTCCTCCGCGGCGGAGGCGGCCACGTCGATGGGCGTCTCCTTGGTACGGCGGATGCCGAGGATGCTGATGAACAGCGCCGCGAAGATCGTCTGGAAGCTGACGATCAGCGCGGTGGCCGAGGGCACGACGAGACGCAGCGACTCCGAGGGGATCAGCGGGCCGAAGCTGCGCGTCTGCCAGTGGACCAGCGAGGCGACCAGGCCGCCCAGGCCGCCCAGGGCGAGCAGGCCGCCGACGATCAGGCCCTTCTCCAGGCTCACGATGTCGACGAGCTTGCGCACCCTCCTGTCTTCCGGCAGGAAGCCCTCCTCGGCGGCGTACACCTTGGTGAACAGGGCGAACAGCGACGCCTGGAAGCCGATCACCACCATGGCCGAGGCGCCGACCAGGGTGTCGACGTCGAAGGCGAGCTTGCCGATGTAGACCGGGCCGAAGGTGAGGGCGGCGCCCGCGACCAGGCCGAGGGTCATCAGGACCAGGCCGGGGATGAAGAACAGCCAGCGCGGGCTGTAGAGCATCAGGAAGCGCAGGTGGCGCCAGCCGTCGCGCCAGGAGCGCAGGTGCGGCGGGCGGGAGCGGCCGTCGGGCGACAGCGTGGTGGGCACCTCGCGCACGTCCAGCCCGGACAGGGTCGAGCGGACCACCATCTCGCTGGCGAACTCCATGCCGCCGGTCTGCAGGCCGAGCCGCAGGATGGAGTCGCGCCGGAAGCCGCGCAGGCCGCAGTGGAAGTCGCCGATCGCGCTGGGGAAGAACAGGCGGCCGATGAAGGAGAGCACCGGGTTGCCCAGGTAGCGGTGGAGCGGGGGCATGGCGCCCGGCGCGATGCCGCCCTTGAACCGGTTGCCCATCACCAGGTCGGCACCGTCGCGGAGCTGCTCGACGAACGGCAGCAGCGCCGTGAAGTCGTAGGAGTCGTCCGCGTCGCCCATGATGACGTAGCGGCCGCGCGCCGCGCGGATGCCGCCCATCAGGGCGTTGCCGTACCCCTTGGCGTCGACGTGCACGACCCGGGCTCCGGCCTCACGTGCGAGTTGCTGCGAGCCGTCCGTGCTGCCGTTGTCGGCGATCAGGACTTCCCCGTCGATCCCGTGCTCCCGCATGCAGGCGAGCGCCTTGCGTACGCAGGTCTCCACGGTCTCCGCCTCGTTCAAGCAAGGCATGACCACGGTCAGTTCCACGTCTCAACCCTTCACTCACTGCACAAGCCAATCTCACCATGATGCCCTCTACAGTCCCCTGCCCGGGTCAACTCCCCGAAACGGCTGGCATCCTGTAATGCATGGTGACCGTCGCCGACCGCCCTTACCTGGACGCGCCTCCGCCCGACCGGGTCACTCGCCTGCGGGCGTTCCTCCACCGGCACCGCCTGTTCGTGGCCGCCCTCGCGCTGGCCTTCCTGCTGCGTGTGATCACCATGCTCGGGTACGGCCCGGCCCTGTGGTTCAACGACTCCTACGAGTACGTCTCGGGGGCGGTGAACCCCGACCGGCCCAGTGCCCTGCGGCCGAACGGTTATTCCTTTCTGCTCCTGCTGCTGAGGCCGCTGCACAGCTTCGGCCTGGTGGCCTTCGTCCAGCACCTGATGGGCCTGGGCATCGCGGCGCTGATCTACTCCCTGCTGCGCGTCAGGTTCCGGCTGCCCGGCTGGGGGGCGACCCTGGCCGCGCTGCCGGTGCTGTTCGACGCGTACCAGATCCAGCTCGAACACCTGGTCATGTCCGACGCGATGTTCATGCTGCTGGTCGTGGGCGTGATCACGCTGGTGCTCTGGCACCGGCGGATGTCCTGGCGGCTCGGCGCGGTGATCGGGCTGCTGCTCGCCCTCACCGCCCTCACGCGGTCGATCGGCCTGCCGATCCTCGTGCTGGTCGTGGTCTACCTGCTGGTCAAGCGCACGGACTGGAGGACGATCGCGGCGATGATCACCGCGTGCGCCCTCCCGGTGGTCGGCTACATGGCCTGGTTCGCCTCGGCGCACGGCAACTTCGCGATGACCAACAGCGACGGCGCGATCCTCTACATGCGGACGTCGCTCTTCGCCGACTGCACGAAGATGAAGGTCGATCCGCGCGAGGAGCTGGAGCTGGCGCTGCTGTGCATCAGCGCGCCGCCGAGCGAGCGCCACTTCTCCGGGCAGAAGTATCTCTGGTGGGCGCAGAACGGCCAGCGCTTCCACGCCTTCGGGGTGGGCAGCACGTTCACCCCGGAGATGAACAAGACCGCGAGCGCGTTCGCCCAGCGGGCCATCCTGTCCCAGCCGCTCGACTACCTCGGCTTCGTGGCCGGCGACTTCTTCCGCGCCTTCCACTGGGGCCGGCCGCGCTTCCCCGACGCCCAGACCTACCTGCAGTACGAGTTCCCGCCGACGACCAAGGTCCTGCCCGCCTGGTCGTCGTACCGGGGCAGCACCGACACCGACGCGCACAAGTACGACCCCGGCCTGCGGACCGCGCCGATCCAGGGCAAGGTCCGCGTGATCGGCACCGACGTCAACGACCCGTGGGCCGCTTTCCTGCAGGGCTACCAGCGGATCGTCCGGCTGCCGGGCATCGTGCTCGGCGTGCTGCTGCTGATCGGGCTGGCCGGGGTGGCGGCGCGCTGGCGCAAGCTGGGCGGGCCGGTGCTGCTGCCGTGGCTGGCCGCGTTCGGGCTCATCCTGGCCCCGGCGGCGACGGCCGAGTTCGACTACCGCTACCTGCTGCCCGCGGTGCCGCTGGCGTGCATGGCGGCGGCGATCTCGCTGCGCCACGGGTTCTCCAGACCCGCCACCGCCGTGCCCGGCGCCGTCACCCCAGGCGCCGTCACCCCAGGCGCCGTCACCCCCGGCACCCCCGGCACCCCGGAAATCGGCACCCCTGAAGCCGACACCCCTGAAGCCGACACCCCTGAAGCCGACACCCCTGAAGCGGGCACCGTCACGCCCAGCTCCGGAACAGCATCCGCGCCCACCACTCGGAGTGCGGGATGAGCTCGGCGACCAGCACCGGATAGAGCCACCCGAGGTTGATCAGCGCGAGGAGCGTGAAGGCACCGACGACCGCGGCCCCCACCGCCCTGCGGTTGGGCGCGGCGTCCGCCCGTCCGATGATCAGTCCGGCGGCCAGGGTCAGCGCGAGGATCATGAAGGGAAGCATCGTGATCGCGTAGAAGAGGTACATGGTCCGGTTGTCGGCGAGGGCGTAGTAGAACCAGGGGAGCCAGCCCGCGGCGTAGCCGATGAGCACGGTCCCGGCGCGCCAGTCGCGGGTGGCGACGTACCAGGCGACCATGGCGATGAGGGCGGCCAGGCCCCCGTACCAGATGAC
>NZ_JCADBG010000089.1:0-1690 GCF_059358815.1 Streptosporangium nanhuense | reverse complement strand
CGCAGGGGTTTCCTGCTCGGCGGTGCGGTTATCGGCGCGGGCGCGCTGGTGACGGCGTGCACGGGCAACGAGGCCCCGGCCCCGGCCGCGGCCTCCGCGCCGGCCCCGGCTCCGGCCGCGACCGGCGGCAACGACGCCCCCGGTGAGAAGGTCGTCATCGGTTTCTCGGCGCCCGCGGCCGACCACGGCTGGATCGCCGCGATCGCCAAGAACGCCGAGGCCGCGGCCAAGGAGTACTCCGACATCGAGTTCAAGCCGGTCGAGCCGACCAACGACATCAACGCGCAGATCTCCGCGGTCGAGTCGCTGATCGCGGCCAAGGTCAGCGCGCTGGTGATCCTGCCCAACGACGGCCAGCAGCTCAACCAGATCGCCCGCCAGGCCTCCGATGCCGGTATCCCGGTGATCAACCTGGACCGGGTCTTCCCCGACAAGCTGTCCTACCGCACCTGGATCGGCGGCGACAACTACGGCATGGGCGTGGCGGCCGGGCACTACATCGGCAAGAAGCTCAAGGACAAGGGCGTGGCCAGCCCGGTTATTTTGGAGATCCAGGGCATCGCGACCCTGCCGCTGACCCAGGACCGCAGCAAGGGCTTCGAGGACGCGCTGAAGACCTACGGCTTCAGCGTGACGGCCAAGCAGGACGCGCAGTTCACCGTGGAGTCGGGCACCAAGGTGGCGGCGAACCTGATGCAGGCGCACAAGAAGATCGACGCGATCTGGAACCACGACGACGACCAGGGCATCGGCGTGCTGGCCGCGATCAAGGAGGCCGGGCGCAGCGAGTTCTTCATGGTCGGCGGCGCCGGCTCGGCGAACGCGATGCGCGACATCCAGGCCGGCTCGGGGGTGCTGGAGGCGACCGTGACCTACAGCCCCACCATGGCCTCCTCGGCGATCAAGCTGGCTCGCCTGATCGCGCAGGGCAAGGGCATGAGCGACCTGCTGGAGAACCAGGTGCCCCAGTCGATCACCCTGGCCTCCGAGACCATCACCAAGGAGAACGTGGCCGAGTACCTGCCGTTGGGATTCGAGTCCTGATGGTCGAAGGGCACAAGCCATCGCTCGGGATCGGCATGGTCGGGTACGCCTTCATGGGCCGGGTGCACTCTCAGGCCTGGCGCAGTGTGTCGGCGTTCTTCGACCTGCCGGCCCGGCCGGTGATGGCCGCCGTCTGCGGCCGTTCGGCCGAGGGGACGGCGGCGGCGGCCGAGCGGATGGGCTGGGCGGCCTATGAGACCGACTGGCGCAAGCTGATCGCCCGCGATGACGTGCAGATCGTCGACATCTGCACGCCGGGTGACTCCCACGCCGAGATCGCGATCGCCGCGCTGGAGGCCGGCAAGCACGTGTTGTGCGAGAAGCCTCTGGCCAACACCGTCGCCGAGGCCGAGGCGATGGCGGCGGCGGCGCGGGCGGCGGCCGAGCGCGGGGTGTACGCGATGGTGGCGTTCAACTACCGCCGGGTGCCGGCCGTGGCGCAGGCCGCCCGCTGGGTGGCCGAGGGCCGTCTGGGCGCGATCCGGCACGTGCGGGCGCAGTACCTGCAGGACTGGATCGTCGATCCGGACTTCCCGCTGGTGTGGCGGCTGCAGAAGGACCTGGCCGGCTCCGGCGCGCTGGGCGACATCGGCGCGCACATCATCGACACCGCCCAGTTCATCACCGGCCAGCGCCTCACCCAGGT
>NZ_JCADBG010000088.1:0-1713 GCF_059358815.1 Streptosporangium nanhuense | reverse complement strand
GGATCTGGCAAGATTTTCGTGATGGGGTGACGGAACGTCACTGCGGTGGCATCGTGGCCATTGTGTGAAGACCTTCTGTATCTCTTGTTTCCGCACCTGGAGAAGGTGCTGGTGGGACAGGTGCGCCGGGTGGGCGGGACGGTATGGATCTCGGCCCGGACCCATCCGAATACGGCGCTTGCCTGCCCGGACTGCCGGACCTTGTCCCGGCGGGTCCATAGCCGTTATCGACGCAGGGTGGCCGACACGGCCGTCGGCGGGCAGCCGGTGGTCATCGAGTTGTCGGTGCGGCGTCTGTTTTGTGACAGCCCCGACTGCCGCCGCCGCACTTTCGCCGAGCAGGTCGAGGGCCTGACCATCCGCTATGCTCGCTACACCCCCTGCCTGCTCGGGGTATTGCGGGCCGCCGGTCTGGCGCTGGCCGGTCGCGCAGGTGCGAGACTCACCGCTGCCCTGGCCGCGATGGTCAGCCGGGTGACGCTGTTGTCGCTGGTCATGGCGTTACCTGACCCGGTCGCGTCCACCCCGCGGGTGCTGGGGGTCGATGACTTCGCCTTCCGTCGCGGGCAGGTCTACGGAACCGTCTTGATCGACTGTCTCACTCATAAACCCGTCGATCTGCTCCCGGATCGGCAGGGCGATACCTTCGCCGCCTGGCTGAGTACACACCCCGGGGTAGAGGTCATCTGCCGTGACCGGGCCGAAGCCTACGGCGAAGCCGCCACCGCTGGGGCTCCCGCCGCGATACAGGTCGCCGACCGCTGGCACCTATGGCACAACCTCGCCCAGGCCGTGGAGCGCTGCGTCCGCCAGCACCAGCGCTGCCTGCCAGAGCCCGACGAGCCGACCCCCGACCTGCTGCCCACTCCCGCTACCCAGGTGCGGCTGGCGGGACAGATCGTCGCACCGGCCGACCCCGAGGGCCGCTACGCCGACCGCACCCGCGACCAGCACGCCGCGGTGCAGATCCTGCGCGAGCAGGGCTACAGCCTGCGGGCCAGCGCGCGCCACCTGGGCATCACCGTGCGCCGAGTATGCCAGCTGGTGCGCGCCGCGACCTGGCAGGAGTTGGTCGCCGACCGCTGGCAGGGCCGCTATTACCTGTTGGATCCCTACAAGGAGCATCTGCACCGCCGGTGGCGGGAGGGCTGCACCAACCTTGTCCATCTCCACGCCGAAATCACCGAGATGGGCTACCCGGGCAGCTACAACAGCCTGTGCACCTACTTCCGGCGCTTTCGCCAGGTCAAAGGGCGCACTCCGGCACAGCCGGCACCGCCCAGCGCCCGCGAGGTGACCGCGTGGCTCACCCGGCACCCCGACGGGCTCAACAACATCGAGAAACAGCAGCTCAAAACCGTGCTGGCGCGTTGTCCGGAACTACAAGCCGTATCTGGGCATGTGCGGGCCTTCGCCGGGATGCTCACCGACCTGGCCCCGGATCAACTGCACGGCTGGCTTGCCGCGGTCCTGGCTGATGACCTTCCTGGCCTGCACTCATTCGTCCACGGAATCGAGCGTGATCTCGCCGCGGTCACCGCAGGCTTGAGCCTGCCCTGGAGCTCCGCAGCAGTGGAGGGCCAGGTCAACCGGATCAAGACACTCAAACGGCAGATGTTCGGCCGAGCCGGATTCCTCCTCCTACGAAAACGGGTCCTGCTCGCATGATCACGAACACTCACTGTCACCCATCACGAAAATCTTGCCAGATCC
>NZ_JCADBG010000087.1:0-1812 GCF_059358815.1 Streptosporangium nanhuense | reverse complement strand
GACGGGAGCAATGATCGAAACCTGTGGATCTGCCAGGAAGGGGTGTACCTTCCCCGATCATCCGATGTGGTTTCGAGATAAGGCCGACGCGCCAACGTCGGTCGGGAAGGCACACCCGATGCTCACCGTAGTTCCTGACCCGTCCGGCCGCGAGCCGGCCGTTGGATCGTCGTCGTTGATCGATGAGATCGTGCGGGAGGGTGCGCGGCGTATGCTGGCCGAGGCGCTCAAGGCCGAGGTCGATGCCTATACCGCCCGGTTCGTCGACGAACGCGACAATAACGGCCGTCGCCTGGTGGTGCGCAACGGCCACCACGAGCCCCGCGAAGTCCTGACCTCCGCGGGGGCGATCGAAGTGCGGGCGCCGCGGGTCAACGACAAACGAGTCGATGCGGCCACGGGCGAGCGGCAGCGGTTCTCCTCGGCGATTTTGCCGCCCTGGTGCCGCAAGACCCCGAAGATCAGCGAGGTGCTGCCGCTGCTCTACCTGCACGGCCTGTCCTCGGGCGACTTTGTGCCCGCGCTCGGCCAGTTCCTCGGCTCGAGCGCGGGGCTTTCGGCGCCAGTCATCACCAAGCTGACCGAGCAGTGGAAGAACGAGCAGCGTGCGTTCGCGGCCCGTGACCTGCGGGAGGTCGACTTCGTCTACCTGTGGGCCGACGGCATCCACGTCAACATCCGGCTCGAGGAGCACAAGCTCTGCCTGCTGGTGATGATCGGAGTGCGCGCCGACGGACGCAAGGAGCTCGTCGCGCTCGCGGACGGCTACCGCGAGTCAACCGAGTCGTGGGCCGACCTGTTGCGCGACTGCAAACGCCGCGGGATGCGCGCCCCGGTGCTCGCGGTCGGCGACGGCGCGCTCGGCTTCTGGGGCGCGCTGAGGGAGGTGTTTCCGCAGACCAAGGAGCAGCGCTGCTGGTTCCACAAGATCGCGAACGTGTTGGGGGCGCTCCCGAAGTCGGCCCACCCCGGGGCAAAGAAGTACCTGGCGGAGATCTGGAACGCCGAAGACAAGACGCACGCCGTGCGGGCGGTGAAGGAGTTCCAGGCCGCCTACGGCGTCAAGCATCCCAAGGCCGTCGCGAAGGTCGTCGATGACCTGGAGGAACTGCTGTCGTTCTATGACTTCCCGGCTGAGCACTGGCAGCACCTGCGGACCACGAACCCGATCGAGTCGACGTTCGCGACCGTCCGCCACCGCACCAAGGTCACCAAGGGTCCCGGCTCGCGGGCCGCAGGGCTGGCGATGGCGTTCAAGCTGATCGAGTCCGCCCAGGCCCGGTGGCGGGCGGTCAACGCGCCCCACCTCGTCGCCCTGGTCCGCGCCGGGGCCACCTTCGTCAACGGCAAGCTCGTTGAACGTCCAGCCGAGACGTCCGCCGCATGAACCTGCCTCCTCGCCCGACCGGTGCCGAGCAGCCCTGGCCCACCGACAGGCTGACCGCGCTGCGCCTGGGACAGCGACTGGTCGCCGAGGTCCCCGCCATAGGACCCGGACGGCGCGCGTTCATCGGCATCACCCCGATCCTCACGTCGGCCGACGCCCAAGCACGCGACGAGGGCTGGAAACGCGCTAACACCGCACGCGCATTCCGCCTGCAGCACTGGGACTACGACGGTGACCGCATCTCCGGCTTCGACTACGACATCGGAGCCGTCCTCATCCGCACCGCGACCCCAGCCAGCGAACACGATCTCAACACCACGCTCGACGCATGGCAGCTACACCCCGACCAGTTCCTCTACCCCTGGCAGACCGACGACCCGACCTGACCAAGCAACGGACTCGTCCACAGGTCTTGACTATTTCTC
>NZ_JCADBG010000086.1:0-2007 GCF_059358815.1 Streptosporangium nanhuense | reverse complement strand
GCGGCCAGCCCCTGCTCGGCCGTCAACGCCGGCATCCCGGCCCGCGCCATCCGGCGCAGATCGACCTCACCCAACGAACTACTCATCCCGGTCTCCTGAGCCCACAACGCCCAGGCCAGCGACACCCCCGCCAACCCCTGAGCCCGGCGCGCCTGCACCAGCGCGTCCAGGAACGAGTTCGCCGCCGCGTAGTTACCCTGCCCGGCATTGCCGATCACCCCGGCGAACGAGGAGAACACCACGAAACCGGCCAGGTCACTGTCTGCGGTCAGCTCGTGCAGGTGCCAGGCCGCGTCCACCTTCGGACGCAGCACCGCATCCAAACCTTCCGCCGTGAGCGACGGGATCGTGCCGTCGGCCAGCACGCCGGCGGTGTGGATCACCGCCGTCAGCGGGTGGCCGACCGGTACCCGCGCCAGCAGGGCCGCCACCGCGTCCCTGTCGGCCATGTCACAGGCGGCGATCTCCACTTCAACACCGTGGGCGATCAGCTCGGCCTGCAACTCCGTTGCTCCGGGGGCGTCCAGGCCCCGGCGGCTGGTCAGCAGCAGATGCCGTACGCCACGCTCGGCCACCACGTGCCGCGCGAACAGCGCGCCCAGACCACCGGTGCCACCGGTGATCAACACCGTGCCCTCCGGATCCCAGACCCGGCTCACCTCCCCATCAAGGTCGGACAGGTCGGGCAGGTCGGAGGCGGGCGCCACCCGGGCCAGACGCGGAACCAACATCTCACCACCGCGTACCGCCACCTGCGGCTCGCCCGAGGCCAGCACCGAGGCCGGCAACGTGGCGGCGTCCGTGCCCACCGGCACCAGCCGGTCCGGCTCCCCATCATCGCCGTCAGGGTGGGCGGTCGAGTGCCCGTCGGCCACGTCGAGGTCGATCAGGACGAACCGGCCCGGGTTCTCCGACTGCGCCGACCGGACCAGACCTCCCACCGCCGCGGCCGCCAGATCGGCGACCACCTCACCCTCACCGGCCGCGACCGCGCCCCGGGTAACGAACACCAGCCGCGAATCGGCGAACCGCTCGTCCGCCAGCCACCGCTGCAGCAGATCCAGCACGTGGGCGGTCGCCTCGTGCACCGACTCCACAACCCCACCGGCCCGGTCGGAGACCGCCTCGGTCACCACCACCTCCGGCACCCGATCCGCCCCGGCCAGCGCCTCCAGATCCGCGTACACCTCACCGGCTCCGAACGGCGTCCCCAGGGCGGCGAACGCCACCGGTTCAGCCGCCGGAACCTCACCCATCGCGACCCACTCCACCCCGAACAACGCCTCCCGGCCAACCCCGCGACCGGCCGAGACAACCTCCAGCCACTCAGCCGGAACCGGCCGCACCACCACCGACCCCGCCGACACGACCAGCTCTCCGGTCGCGTCCACCGCGCTCAGCGACACCGCGTCCGGCCCCGTCCTGACCAGCCGCACCCGCAGCACCGACGCCCCGCCCGCGTGCAGGCACACCCCGCTCCACGACAGCGGCAACCGGCCACGATCCGCCGCGTCCAGCCCGGCGAAACCCGCCGCGTGCAGTGCCGCGTCCAGCAGCGCCGGGTGCAGCCCGAACGTGCCCGCGCTCGACTGTGCCTGTTCGGGCAGGTTCACCTCGGCGAAGATCTCGCCCTCGGCCCCCCGCCACGCCGCCCGCAGTCCCTGGAACGCCGGACCGTACCCCAACCCCTCCTGCGCCAGTTCCTCGTACAGCCCTTCCAGCTCGATCGCCATCGCCCCCGCCGGGGGCCACACCGCCGCATCGAACGACGCCCCCTGCGAAACACCGGCTGCCAGCGTTCCGGTCGCGTGCCGCACCCACGCCTGGCTCTCCTCAGCCTCAGCCGGACGCGCATACACGTTCACTGTCCGGCGACCCGACTCCTCCGTCTCACCGACCCGCACCTGGACCGCCACCGCGCCGCTCTCGTCCAGGACCAGCGGCGCCTCCACCGTCAATTCCTCGACCACCGCGCAGCCCACCTGATCAGCCGCCCGCACCGCCAAC
>NZ_JCADBG010000085.1:0-2022 GCF_059358815.1 Streptosporangium nanhuense | reverse complement strand
TGGGCTCGTCCCCGGCCACCCCGCGCACCACACCCGCACCCGGCAGCTCCTCGGCGACGGCTCGCAGCCCGGCCAGCACACCCTCACGATCACCGGCCAGCACCACCGCCCGATGCTCGAACACCGACCGCGTCTCAGCCAGCGAGAACGCGGCATCAACCAAGCCCGGCTCAGACCCACCGCCCAGGAACGACACCAACCGCCCGGCCTGCGCCCGCAACGCCTCCGCCGTACGCCCCGACACCACAACCGGAACCATCTCGGCGCCCGGCACCTGACTCTCTGTGCGGCCCCTGGCAGTCTCCGGGAACTCGGGCCCCTGCTCGACGATCACATGCGCGTTGGTGCCGCTGATCCCGAACGACGACACCCCCGCCCGGCGCGGATGGCCGTTCTTCGGCCACTCGGCAGCCTCGGTCAGCAGTTCCACCGCCCCCGCTGACCAGTCCACGTGTGTTGAGGGCACGTCCACATGCAACGTCCTGGGCAGTACGCCGTGCCGCATCGCCATGACCATCTTGATCACGCCCGCCACACCGGCCGCCGCCTGGGTGTGACCGAGGTTCGACTTGATCGAACCCAGCAGCAGCGGACGGCCCCCATCCCGATCCTGGCCATACGTCGCCAGCAGGGCTTGGGCCTCAATCGGATCACCCAGCGTCGTCCCCGTACCGTGCGCCTCCACCGCGTCCACCTCAGCCGGTGACAACCCAGCGCTCACCAGCGCCTGACGGATCACCCGCTGCTGCGACGGACCGTTCGGCGCCGTCAACCCGTTGGACGCACCATCCTGATTCACCGCCGAACCCCGCACCACCGCCAACACCTGATGACCGTTGCGACGCGCGTCCGACAACCGCTCCAGCACCAGCATGCCCACGCCCTCGGACCAACCAGCGCCGTCGGCGCTGTCGGCGAACGCCTTGCACCGCCCGTCGGCGGCGAGCCCGCCCTGGGCGCTGAAATCGATGAACGAGTTCGGCGTGGCCATCACCGTCACGCCACCGGCCAGCGCGAGCGAGCACTCACCGCCGCGCAGCGCCTGTGCGGCCAGGTGCAGCGCCACCAGCGAGGAGGAGCACGCGGTGTCCACGGTCACCGCCGGCCCCTCCAGTCCGAGGGTGTAGGACAGGCGGCCGGTCGCGACACTACCGGCGCTACCGGTACCGGAGAAGCTCATCGCCTCCGGCGGGAACTCCACACCGGTCGCGTAGTCGTGGTACATGACCCCGGCGAAGACGCCGGTACGGCTGCCCCTGAGCGAGACCGGGTCGATGCCGGCCCGCTCGACCGCCTCCCAGGACGCCTCCAGCAGCAACCGCTGCTGCGGGTCCATCGCCAGCGCCTCGCGCGGGGAGATCCCGAAGAAGCTCGGATCGAACTCTCCCGCCTCGTGCAGGAAGCCGCCCTCACGCACGTAACTGGTGCCCCGGCTCTCCCGGTCGGGGTTGTACAACGTCCCGAGATCCCAGCCGCGCGACGTCGGGAAACCAGTGATCGCGTCGGTCTCCTCGACCACCAAACGCCACAGATCTTCCGGAGAGGACACCCCACCCGGATACCGGCACGCCATCCCCACGATCACGATCGGGTCATCGGCCACCGACCGCACCACCGGCGAGAGCGCACCCGCATCGGCCCTCTCACCAAGCAGCTCGCCCAGCACGAACTCCGCCAACACCACCGGAGTCGGATAGTCGAACACCAGCGTGGCCGGCAACCTCAACCCGGTCGCCGCGTTCAACCGGTTGCGCAGCTCCACCGCGGTCAACGAGTCGAAGCCCAGCTCACGGAACTCCCGCCGGACGTCCACCTCCTTCGGCGAGGCATGCCCCAGCACCAGCGCCACCTCGGTGCGCACCACCTCCACCAGAAGCTGGACACCCTCCGCCCGCTCCAGACCGGCCAGCCGCCGCCCCAACACCCCATCCCCGGCCCCGGCCGACGACACCGCCGACCGGCGGACCCCCCGCACCAGCCCACGCAACAGGTACGGCACCTCACCCCGCGCCCGCACCCCCG
>NZ_JCADBG010000084.1:0-2174 GCF_059358815.1 Streptosporangium nanhuense | reverse complement strand
GTCAGGTAGTTGCTGCCAGTCCACCGGCAGGAACCGCACCGCCAGGCGTAGCCGCCGCGCCAGGGGTTGCCCCACACGTCGTAGCCGAAGCCGACCACGACCACACCTGCGGGGATCTCCACGTTCGCGGCGAGCTGCTTGGCAAGCGCTTCCAGCGCCGCCTGGCTGCCCTGGACGGCCCGGTCGAAGTGATCGCGGGCCCGCTCCAGGTCGCGGTCATAGAGGGCGTCAGCGATGGCCTCGGCCACCTGGGCGAGCGACCCTGTCATGCCGTTCCTTTCACGGTGCGGGTCCTGGACGGGGGCCGGGGCGGGTGTTCTAGGTGCGGGCGGGGCAGTCGCAGCCGGGGTGGCGGCACCAGCCGCTCGCGTTCGCCCAGATGCGGTCATAGGGAGCCCAGCCGCCGGGCTGGGCCCCGCCGGTGTGCACGGCCCGCTGGTGGGCGCACCGCTGGCAAGGCGCGGCGAGCTCGGCCAGAGACGGCGCCACCGGTTCATCACCGTGACCCGCCGTTGGCGGCGGCGGTGACGAGCTGGTGGCGCACCGCGCGGGCGGCCGCGTCCTCGCCGTAGGCGTACTGCGCGGAAGCCGATCGGGCGTCGACGGTGGTCACGCCCCCGCAGCAGGTGCAGACGATCGTCTCGGTCATGGCGCTCATGCGGTGGCTCCCATCAGGGCGAGCGCGGCGGCGACGCCGAGCATGATGCGCATGCTCAGCGGCGCCCACGGCCAGATCAGCGCGCACCAGGCCAGGTTGAGGGCGGCCAGCACGACCAGCGCGCTGCCGGGCAGCAGGGCCCCGTTGACGGCCAGGGCCAGCACCATGGCCACGAAGGCCAGCGCGGCGAGCCGGACACGCAGCACGGCGCCGCTCATCGCAGGCTCCCCTGCGGCGAACGTGCTCGGCGGCCGGGGAGAGCGCGGTGTGGGTGGGGTGGGGTGCGTCATGATGGGTGGTACCTCTCTGCTCTGCATGGGGAGATGGGGTGAGCGGGCGCGCCCGACGTGGGTTGTCTTGGCCGATGACCACGTTGGTGCGCGCCCGTCCCGGTTCAGCAGCCCGACGCGTCGTCCTGGCCGTCGTCCTCGGAGCCGTCCTTGTAGCTGCCGTCCTCGATCGGCTCTGGTGCCTTGTCCTCGACGGGCTTCGGCGCCTCGGCCTCCTCGTAGGAGCCGTCCTTGTAGGAGCCGTCGGTGACGGGCTCGGGCGGGTTGACCGCGACGACCGCTGCGGTGGCGGCGCACGCCGCGGTGGTGTCGCACTTGGCGGCCATCGACAGCGCGGCCGCCAGGACCAGCACGATGACGACGGGGCGCTGGGAGAGCTTCTTCAGGGACTTCATGGCGGGTGTGTCGTCCTTTCCGATTGGTGATGAGGGGGGTCGGCGAAAGTCAGAGCCGGTGCCGGCAGGGCGCCGGGGCCAGGCGGATGAAGCGGACGAAGGTGATGGCGAACGCCACGACCAGCGCGATCGTGAGCGGGGCCGGGGCGCCGGTGCCGACGGCGGCGAACAGCGCGAGCAGGCTCAGCCCGAAGGCGGTCCGGGCCCGCCCGGCCCTGCGGACCTGGACGGGGTCGCCGCAGTCCAGGCAGGGACGGGCACTGACGGCGGCCACCATTGGGTGGGTGCGGTCCGGCGCGACGACAGACTGAGGAGCAGGGGCGCCGTCTCCTACGACCGTGTCGTGCTGCGCTTGCTGGGCGAGCTCGTACAGCCGCGCCAGCCCCAGCTTCGGCGGCGCGGGGGAGCCCGGCGTGGTCGGCCAGGACGCCTGCACGAGGGCCTCCAGGGCGGCGGGGTCGATGACCCGGTAGCCGGTGGCGGTGTCGTAGGCCAGCAGGCCGGTCACCACGCGCTCGCCCAGGCGGGCCAGCAGCCAGGTCCACGTCTGGCCGGTGGCCGTCAGGACCCAGTCCAAGTCGGCGGCCAAGAACGGTCGGCCCTCAACCCACAAGACCAGCGCCAGGTTCAGCGTCTGCTCGTGGGAGTGAGTGCGGTCGCCGTGCGGGACGGCGGGGGTCGAGTCGAGCATGTTGAGTTCCTTCGGATTGGTCGGGTGATGGATGAGGTGAGGGTCAGCGGCGCGTCGACGGCCTGGCGGTGCGCAGCTCGTCCAGCAGCTCGTCCAGCTCGCTGGGGGTGATGTGGACGTCGCGGGCCTTGCTGCCGTCG
>NZ_JCADBG010000083.1:0-2358 GCF_059358815.1 Streptosporangium nanhuense | reverse complement strand
CGCTCGGCCACCACATGCCGCGCGAACACCGCCCCCAACCCACCGGTCCCACCAGTGATCAACACCGTCCCCTCGGGATTCCAGGCACGATGGTCAGAGCCGGACACCACCCGCGCCAGACGCGGCACCCACACCTCACCCCCGCGTACCGCCACCTGCGGCTCGCCCGAGGCCAGAAGCGCGGGCAGCGCGCCGGACAGGGTCGCGAGCGAAGACTCCCGATCGTCCACGTCCACCAGCACGAACCGGCCCGGACTCTCCAACTGGGCACTGCGGACCAGTCCTCGCGCCGCCGCCGCGACCGGGTCCGGCGCCGCCTCACCGTCCTCTCCGGCACCGGCCACGACCCCGCGCCGGGTGAGGAGCACCAGGCGCGAATCGGCGAACCGCTCATCGGCCAGCCACCCCTGCAGCAAGCCCAGAACACGCGAGGTCAACTCGTGTACCGACTCCACGACCCCGCCGGCCCGGCCGGGTAGCGCCTCCGTCAGCACCACACCCGGCACCGGACCCGCCTCCACCAGCGACAGCGGATCCGCGTGAACCGGCGCTGAAACCCCGGCCACCCGTAGCGCCCCGACGGCACCCAGCGTGTCCGGGCCGAGCACCGCCACCGGGAGCGGATCGGCGGTCGGGAGATCCGTCAGCGGCGTCCACTCCACCCCGAACAACGCGTCCCTACCGGAGGCGGTCAACCGCTCCGCCGCGACCGGCCGCAGCACCAGCGACCGCGCCGACACCACCAATTCTCCTGCCGCGTCCACCGCCACCAACGAAACCGCGTCATCACCGGCCTTGGTCAGCCGGACCCGCAGCTCCGACGCGCCCACCGCGTGCAGGCACACCCCACCCCAAGAGAACGGCAACCGGCCACCCTCCGACTCATCCAGCCCGGCGAACGGCACCGCGTGCAACGCCGCGTCCAACAACGCCGGATGCAACCCGAACGCACCCGCGCCCGACGCCGCCCGCTCCGGCAGAACGACCTCGGCGAACACCTCGCCATCCCGGCCACGCCACGCCGCCCGCAACCCCTGAAACACCGGCCCGTAATCCAACCCACCCGCAACGAACCGCTCATACACCCCATCCAGCTCGATCACCGACGCACCCCTCGGCGGCCACACCGCCGCATCGAACGACACGGCGGCGCGGCCTCCGGCCGCCAGCACACCGGTCGCGTGCTCGATCCACGGCTCCTCGTCGGCGGCCTCGGCCGACCGGGCGTAGACGCTCACGCCGCGACGGCCCGACCCGTCCGCCGCCCCCACCCAGACCTGCACCGCGACCGCGTCCCGCTCACCCAGCACCAGCGGCGCGGTCAGGGTCAGTTCCTCGATCACGTCACAGCCGGCCTGGTCGCCCGCCCGTACCGCCAGCTCCACGAACGCGCTGCCCGGAACCACCACCGAACCCGCCACCACGTAGTCGGCGAGCCACGGGTGCGACCCCAGCGACAACCGCCCGGTCAGCAGCACCCCGTCGGAGCCGGCCAGCCCGACCGAGGCACCCAGCAACGGATGGCCCGTGGCCGCCAGCCCCGCGGCCGCCACGTTCCCCACCCGCGAGGCCGCGCCGTCGGGCCAGAAGCGCCGGCGCTGGAAGGCATACGTCGGCAACTCCACCCGGCGCCCACCCGCGAGCACCGACTCCCAACCCACCGCCGCCCCGTGCACGTGCAGTCGCGCCAGCGCCGACATGATCGCCGACGGCTCGTCCCGGTCCCCGCGCAGCACCGGCACCACCACCGCGTCAGTCTCCGCCACCACGTCCGCGACGGGCCGATCCTCGGCGGCGAGGGTGTCGGCGGCCATTGCGGCCAGCACCCCATCGGGGCCGAGCTCCAGATAGGCCCGTACTCCCTGCGCGTGCAGCGTCCGGATGCCGTCGGCGAAGCGGACCGCGCCGCGCACCTGCTCCACCCAGTAGTCCGGCGAGCCCAGCTGCTCCACCGTCGCCGCCTCACCGGTCAGGGTCGACACCATCGAGATCCGCGGCGGGTCGTAGGTCAGCGTCCGGGCCACGGCCCGGAACTCCTCCAGCATCGGGTCCATCAGCGGCGAGTGGAAGGCGTGCGACACCCGCAACCGCTTCGTCCTGACCCCGCGCTCCTCCAGAGCTGCGGCCACCTCCAGCACCGCCTCCTCCACCCCGGAGATCACCACCGAGGACGGACCGTTCACCGCCGCGACCGACACCTCACCCTCACAGCCCGCCAGCAGGTCGGCGACCTCCTCCTCAGAAGCCCGCACCGACACCATCGCCCCACCAGCAGGCAACCCCTGCATCAACCGCGCCCGCGCCGCCACCAGCGCACACGCGTCAGCCAGCGACAGCACCCCGGCCACATGCGCCGCC
>NZ_JCADBG010000082.1:0-2379 GCF_059358815.1 Streptosporangium nanhuense | reverse complement strand
CGCTCGGCCACCACATGCCGCGCGAACACCGCCCCCAACCCACCGGTCCCACCAGTGATCAACACCGTCCCCTCGGGGTTCCAGAACCGGCTCGCCTCCCCCTCCAGGTCGGAACCGGACGCCACCCGCGCCAGGCGAGGCACCCACACCTCACCCCCGCGCACCGCCACCTGCGGCTCGCCCGAGGCCAGAAGCGCGGGCAGCGCCGACGCCGAGGACTCCCGATCGTCCACATCCACCAGCACGAACCGGCCCGGATTCTCCAACTGCGCCGACCGCACCAACCCCCACACCGCCGCAGCCCCCAGATCGGTGACCGTCTCACCCTCACCGGCCGCGACCGCACCCCGCGTCACCACCACCAGACGCGAATCGGCGAACCGCTCGTCGGCCAGCCACGCCTGAACCACATCCAGGACGCGAGCGGTCAGCTCATGGGCCGACTCCACCACCCCGCCCGCCGGATCCGAGACCACCTCCGCCAGCACCACGCCCGGCACCGGCCCTGCCTCCACCAGCGACGCCAGGTCCACGTACGCCGAGACCGCCCGCCCGTCCGCCCGGCACGCCCCGGCGATGTCCAAGGCATCCGGGCCGAGCACCGCCACCGGCACCCGGTCGGCCTCCGGCACACCGGCCATGGCCGTCCACTCCACCCGGAACAACGCGTCTCTACCGGAGGCGGTCAACCGCTCCGCCGCGACCGGCCGCAGCACCAGCGACCGCGCCGACACCACCGGCTCCCCCGCCGCGTCCACCGCCACCAACGAAACCGCGTCCCCCCGGGTCCTGGTCAGCCGCACCCGCAGCTCCGACGCGCCACCCGCGTGCAGGCACACCCCACCCCAGGAGAACGGCAACCGCCCACCCTCGGACTCATCCAGCCCGGCGAACGGCACCGCGTGCAACGCCGCGTCCAGCAACGCCGGATGCAGCCCGAACGCACCCGCGCCCGACGCCGCCCGCTCCGGCAGAACGACCTCGGCGAACACCTCGCCATCCCGGCCACGCCACGCCGCCCGCAACCCCTGAAACACCGGCCCGTAATCCAACCCACCCGCAACGAACCGCTCATACACCCCATCGAGCTCGATCACCGACGCACCCACCGGCGGCCACACCGCCGCATCGAACGACACGGCGGCGCGGTCCTCGTCAACGCCCACCCCGTCGGCGTGACCACCGTTCGCCAGCACGCCACCGGCGTGCCGTACCCAACCGTCGTGATCACCGTTCTCGGCCGACCGGGCATGGACACTCACCTCACGCCGACCCGAAGCGTCCGGCGCCCCCACCCGTACCTGCACCTGTACCGCGTCGTCCTCGCCCAGCACCAGCGGCGTGGTCAGGGTCAGCTCCTCGACCCGGTCGCAGCCGACCTGGTCGCCCGCCCGGATCGCCAGCTCCAGGAACCCGGTGCCGGGGAAGATCACCATGCCGCCCACCGCGTGATCGGCCAGCCACGGGTGCGATCGCAACGACAACCGCCCCGTCAGCAGCGCGTCATCGGAGTCGGCCAGGCGCACGGCCGCACCCAGCAGCGGATGGCCCGCCACCTCCTGTCCCAGACCACGGGCATCCGCGATCCGCCCGCCACTCGGCCAGAACCACCGGTGCTGGAAGGCATAGGTCGGCAACTCCACCCGGCGCCCGCCCGCGAGCACCGCCTGCCAGTCGAGGGGTACCCCGTGTACGTGCAACTCGGCCAGCGCCGTCATGATCGTCAACCGCTCGTCGCGGTCCCCACGCAGCACCGGCACCAGCACCGCGCCCGATTCCAGCGCGAGAGCACCCGAATCAGCACCGGCGAGCGCGGCGAGAGTGTCGTCGGCCATGGCGGTCAGCACCCCATCGGGGCCGAGCTCCAGATAGGCCCGTACTCCCTGCGCGTGCAGCGTCCGGATGCCGTCGGCGAAGCGGACCGCGCCGCGCACCTGCTCCACCCAGTAGTCCGGCGAGCCCAGCCGCTCCGCCGTCGCCGCCTCACCGGTCAGGGTCGACACCATCGGGATCCGTGGCGGGTTGTAGGTGAGGGTACGGGCTACGGCCCGGAACTCCTCCAGCATGGGGTCCATCAGCGGCGAGTGGAAGGCGTGCGACACCCGAAGGCGCTTCGTCCTGACCCCGCGCTCCTCCAGAGCTGCGGCGATCTCCAGCACCGCCTCCTCCACGCCGGAGATCACCACCGAGGACGGGCCGTTCACCGCCGCGACCGACACCTCACCCTCACGGCCCGCCAGCAGGTGGGCGACCTCCTCCTCAGAAGCCCGCACCGACACCATCGCCCCACCCGCAGGGAGCGCCTGCATCAACCGCGCCCGCGCCGCCACCAGCGCACACGCGTCAGCCAGCGACAGCACCCCGGCCACATGCGCCGCC
>NZ_JCADBG010000081.1:0-3194 GCF_059358815.1 Streptosporangium nanhuense | reverse complement strand
TGACGCGTATACGACGTCCCCACCCGACCAGGATCCGGATCATAAACACCCTCCAGATCCCACCCCCGATTCGTCGGGAAACCAGTGATCGCGTCAGTCTCCTCGACCACCAAACGCCACAGATCCTCCGGAGAGGACACCCCACCCGGATACCGGCACCCCATCCCCACGATCACCACCGGATCATCGGCCACCGACCGCACCACCGGCAGATCCGCGGCCTGCTCGGAGTCCACCGAGCCGAACAGCTCCTCGTGAAGGAACTCCGCGACGCTGTGCGAGGTCGGGTAGTCGAAGACCAGCGTCGCGGGCAACGGCAACCCCGTCGCCGTGGCCAGCTGGTTGCGCAGCTCCACCGCGGCCAGCGAGTCCAGCCCCATCGTGCTGAAGGCCCGATCGGGTTCCACCGCATCCCCGGACGCGTGACCCAGCACCACCGCCACGTGCCGTCGTACCAGCTCTTCCAGCACCCCCGCGCGTTCACCCGCGTCCAGGCCGGTCAGGCGCCGCCGCAGCCCGCCTTCCCCGGCGCCGCCGGCGGCCACCCGGACCGGCCGCCTCGCCGGTACCAGCCCGCGCAGCAACGCCGGCAGCTCGCCGCCACGGCCCCGCAGCGCCTCCACGTCCACCCGCAGCGGTACCGTCATCGCCGCTTCCGCCCGTACGCTCACGTCGAACAGCCGCACCCCCTCGGTTCCGGACAGCGCCGGCAACCCGAGCCTGGCCAGCCGGTCCCGGTCGGCGCCGGACAGCTCGGAGCTCATTCCGGTGGCCACATCCCACAGCCCGTACGCCAGCGACGTCGCCACCAGCCCTCGCGACCGCCGGTGGGCGGCCAGCGCGTCCAGGAACACGTTGGCCGCCGCGTAGTTGCCCTGACCCGCCGCCAGGACCAGCCCACCGGCCGAGGACACCAGCGCGAACATCGCCAGCGGCAGATCCTCGGTCAGCTCGTGCAGGTGCCAGGCCGCGTCCGCCTTCGGCCGCAGCACCGTGTCCAGCCGGTCTCGCGACAGCGCCTCCACCACACCGTTGTCCGCCGCTCCCGCCGCGTGCACCACGCCCACCAGCGGGGCCGAATCCGGAACCGACCCCACGACCCGTGCCAGCGCGTCGCGGTCGCCGACATCGCACGCCGTCACCCCGACCCTCGCCCCCAGCGCGGTCAGCTCCTCCACCAGCGGCCCGGCCCCCTCCGCGGACAGCCCTCTCCGGCTCACCAGCAGCAGGGAACGCACGCCGTGGTCGGTCACCAGGCGACGGGCCAGCAACGCTCCCAGCCCGCTCGTGCCTCCCGTCACCAGCACCGTCCCCGCCGACAGCCCGACGGAGCCCTCGGGGCCCCCGGAGCCCATGGCGGGCTCGGCGGCGTCCGGAACGGACCGCTCGGGCTGGGGCATCCTGACCAGGCGGGGAACCAGGAACGTCTCCGATCGCACCGCCATCTCGGGTTCGCCCGAGGCCGCCGCCGCCCGTACCGCCGCGTCCCGCTCCTGGCCCTCTCCCAGGTCCAGCAGCACGAAGCGGCCGGGGTGCTCGGCCTGAGCCGCCCGTACCAGCCCCCACACCGGCGCGACCGTCACATCCACGTCCGCGCCCTCACCGACCGGTACCGCGCCCCTGGTCACCACCACCAGGGGCGCCGACGCCGGGCTCCCTCGCTCCAGCCAGGCCTGCAGCGCCTCGAGCACGCCGCCGGCCACCGAGCGCACCGCGTCCGGCGTCTCACCGGACGGCGGTGCCGTGCAGTCCACCACCGCGATCGAACCACCGGCGGCGTCGAGATCCGTGTCGGGCGCTTGGTCAGTAGCGTCAGTAGCGTCGGGCGCGTCGGGCGCGTCGGGCGCGTCGGGCGCTCGGTCAGCGGTGAGCGCGAACCAGTCCGTCACCCGCGCCGCACCGGCCTCGGGCACCTCGATCGGGTTCCACTCCACCAGGAACAGGGACTGCTCCCCTACCGCGCCCAGTTGTTCCGCCGACACCGGACGTCCCACCATCGATCCCGCCGACAGCACCGGGTGGCCGTTCTCGTCGGCCACGTCCAGGGTCAGCGTGTGCTCGCTCGGATGCCGTACCCGCACCCGCAGCGTCGAGGCGCCCGCCGCGTGCAGCACAACCTGCCGCCACACGAACGGCAACACCGCCCGCCCGCCGCTCGCCACGCCCGAGGGATCGATCAGCGATACGTGCATCGCCGCGTCCAGCAGGGCCGGGTGCACCCCGAACCGTCCCGCTTCCGTGGCCAGCCGCTCGCCCAGCACGACCTCGGCGAACAGCTCATCCCCTCGGCGCCACGCCGCGCGCAGCGCCTGGAACGCCGGCCCGTAGCCGTAACCGACCTCGGCCAGCCGTTCGTAGGCCCCCGTGACGTCCACCTCGGCCGCCCCCGCCGGCGGCCACTGCACCAGATCGAACTCCGGCTCCGCCGCCCGCTCCGCCAGCACTCCCTGGGCGTGCAGCGTCCAGTCGCCCTCTCGCCCGTCCGCCCGGGAGTACACCCGGACCGCGCGCCTGCCGGTCTCGCCGGGTCCGTCGACCACTACCTGGACACGTGTCCCACCGGTCTCGGGCAGCACCAGCGGCGCCTGCAGTGCCAGTTCCTCCAGCACCGCGCAGCCGACCTCGTCGCCCGCGCGGACCGCCAGCTCCACGAACCCCGTGCCGGGAAGCAGTACGCGGCCCAGAACCTCGTGGTCACGGATCCACGGATGGGTCGACGCCGACAGCCGCCCGGTGAGGACCACACCGTCCGACTCCGGCGACACCACCACCGCCCCCAGCAGCGGGTGGAGGGCCGTCTCAAGCCCCAGACCCCGCGCGTCCCCGCCTCGCCTGCCGCTCGGCCAGAACCGCTCCTTCTGGAAGGCGTACGTCGGCAGCTCCACCCGGCGGGCATCGGGGAGCACGGCCGGCCAGCTCACCGGCACTCCACGCACGTGCAACCCGGCCAGCGCCATCATGATCGTCTTCTGCTCGTCCCGGTCCCCGCGCAGGGCCGGTACCAGCAGCACGTCCGCACCGGCTTCGGCTTCCGTGGTCAGGCTGTCCTGCGCCATGGCGGTCAGTACGCCGTCAGGACCGAGCTCCAGGTAGGCCCGCACTCCGTGAGCGTGCAGGGCGCGCACCCCGTCGGAGAAACGGACCGCGCCCCGCACCTGCTCCACCCAGTACTCCGGCGAGCACAACCGCTCAGC
>NZ_JCADBG010000080.1:0-3263 GCF_059358815.1 Streptosporangium nanhuense | reverse complement strand
GTCAGGTAGTTGCTGCCAGTCCACCGGCAGGAACCGCACCGCCAGGCGTAGCCGCCGCGCCAGGGGTTGCCCCACACATCGATGCCGAAGCCGACCACGACCGTCCCCGCGGGGATCTCCACGTTCGCGGCGAGCTGCTTGGCAAGCGCTTCCAGCGCCGTCTGGCTGCCCCGGACAGCACGGTCGAAGTGATCGCGGGCCCTCTCCAGGTCGCGGTCATAGAGGGCGTCGGCGATGGCCTCGGCCACCTGGACGAGCGACTCTGTCATGTCGTTCCTCTCACGGTGCGGGCCCTGGACAGGGGCCTGGGCGGGTGTTCTAGGTGCGGCCCGGACAGTCGCAGCCGGGGTGGCGGCACGAGCCGCTCGCGTTCGCCCAGATGCGGTCATAGGGAGCCCAGCCGCCGGGCTGGGCCCCGCCGGTGTGCACGGCGCGCTGGTGGGCGCACCGCTGGCAAGGTGCGGCGAGTTCGGCCAGGGACGGCGCCACGGGTTCACCGTGATCTGCTGAGCAGCTCGGCGAGCAGAGGCCGGTGCGCGCGAAACACCCGTCTCTGGTGGCGGCCCAGATCGACGACGAGCATCGCGTAGGTGTCAGCGCGCACCCAGGCGGCCGCCCTGGCGTCGTCGGCCCCCCGTACGACGGGCAGCTCGGTGACCTGGCCCAGGTCGGCTATGGCAGGCCAGGTGACCATCCACGCCTCGTCCGTCTCCCTGGAGTCGGGCACGTACCGCACCGGCAGCACCCGCCAGCAGGCGTCCGGCAGGATCAGGCCGGTCTCCTCGGCCAGCTCGCGGATCGCCGCCGTCAGCGGATCCTCGCCAGCCTCCAGGTAACCGCCAGGGACCGCCCAGCCGTGGTCGTCGTCCCGGTCGACCAGCAGCACCCGCCGGGTACCGCCGATGGAGAGGGTGACGACGGCGTCGGCGGCCTGTTGCTCGCCCCAGTGGCCCAGCTCGCCCCGGCCGTAGCGGATGCCGGTGGGGCCGCACGGGTTGAGCGGGCGGCCGTCGACGACGGCGAAGGGGATCGCGGCGTCCCGCTGCCGGGCGGCCCAGTCGATCTGGGCGGGGTCGGTCCGCGGGTCGGCCCACCCCTCCTGAACGCCCTTACCGAGTACATCGGGGTGGGTGTAGGTACGGCTCATCGGGTCCCTCCCGGCTGTCCGCCGTTGGCGGCGGCGGTGACGAGCTGGTGGCGGACGGCGCGGGCGGCCGAGTCCTCGCCGTAGGCGTACTGCGCGGAGGCCGATCGGGCATCGACGGTCGTCATGCGGCCGCAGCAGTCACAGAAGATCGTCTCGGTCATCGGACACCTCCGAACCAGGACGGCGCCCGGCCGCTGGCCAGGACGCGCAGCCGGACGTCCGGGGTGGGGTGGCTGGCGGTGAGCCGGCCGACGGTGCGCTGCCACAGGGTCGGCGCGGGCAGTGCGGCCAGCGTGGCGGTCACGATCGCCCTCCCGTCGCGGCCGACCTCGGTCAGTAGCCTCGCGGAGTACAGATCGGCGTCGCATTCCTGCAGCCGGATGGCCTGGGTGGCCAGCAGGTGGTTGACGGCGGCGACGGCGGCCGTGGCGACGACGAGCCAGGCGGGCAGGTGCACGGCCCCGGCGAGCAGCGCCCCGAGTCCGCATCCGGCCGCGAGGCGCCGCCACAGGTTCGGCCCGCTCAGGTGGCCCAGGGCGTGGTGGGCGATCTCGTGGGCCAGCGTCCCCTGCAGCCGCATGCTGTGCTGTTCATCCAGCAGGTCGGCGCCGAGCCGGATCTGCGCGGTGGGCAGGCACAGCATCGAGGTGGCCTCGGCGCCGGTGTCGCTGTCGATGATGACGAGCACGCCGGGCAGGTGGGCGGCGGTGCGCAGGGTGGCCACCAGCTCCACCAGACCCGCCGGGACGGCCGGGCTGGTCGACGTGGTGCCGGCAGTGGGGACGGCGGGCGTGGAAAGCGCGGGCTTGGCGGCCGTGACGGTCCCGGCCGGGACGTAGGTGGTGCGTACCGAGGCGGGTTCGAACGCGGCGAACGTCCGCCCGGGGCCCGGTGTGGGTGGGGTGGTGTGCGTCATGATGGGTGGTACCTCTCTGCTCTGCATGGGGAGATGGGGTGAGCGGGCGCGCCCGACGTGGAAGTTCTTGGTCGGATGACCACGTTGGTGCGCGCCCGTCCCGGTTCAGCAGCCCGACGCGTCGTCCTCGGAGCCGTCCTTGTAGCTGCCGTCCTCGACCGGCTCCGGTACCTCGTCCTCGACGGGCTCCGGCGCCTCGGCCTCCTCGGCGGAGCCGTCCCGGTAGGAGCCGTCGGTGATGGGCTCCGGCGGGTTGACCGCGACGACGGCCACGGTGGCGGCACACGCCGCGGTGGTGTCGCACCTGGCGGCCATGGAGAGCGCGGCCGCCAGGACCAGCACGATGACGGCGGGACGCCGGGAGAACTTCTTCAGGGATTTCATGGCGGATGTGTCCTTTTCGGTTGGTGATGAGTGGGGGCGGTGACGGTCAGAACCGGTGCCGACACGGCGCCGGGGCCTGGCGGATGAAGTGGACGAAGGTGATGGCGAACCCCGCGACCAGCGCGATGGTGAGCGCGGCCGGGGTGCCGGTGCCGGTGGCGGCGAACAGCGCGAGCAGGGCCAGCCCGAAGGCGGTCCGGGCCCGCCCGGCCTTGCGGATCTGGGTGGGGTCGCCGCAGTCGGGGCACGGGCGGGCGCTGGCGGCGGCCACCATCGGGTGAACTCGGCCCGGCTTCGGGGCGGGGTAGGTGACGGGGGCGCCGTTTCCTGCGACCGTGTCGTGCTGCGCTTGCTGGGCGAGCTCGTACAGCCACGAGAGCCCCAGCTTCGGCGGCGTGGGGGAGCCCGGCGTGGTCGGCCAGGACGCCTGTACGAGGGCCTCCAGCGCGGCGGGGTCGATGACCCGGTAGCCGGTGGTGGTGTCGTAGGCCAGCAGGCCGGTCACGACGCGCTCGCCCAGGCGGGCCAGCAGCCACGTCCATGTCTGGCCGGTGGCCGTCAGGACCCAGTCCAGGTCGGCGGCGGAGAACGGTCGGCCCTCAACCCACAAGACCAGCGCCAGGTTCAGCGTCTGCTCGTGGGAGTGGGTGCGGTCGCCGTGCGGGACGGCGGGGGTCGAGTCGATCATGGTGGGTTCCTTCGGATCGGTCGGGTGAGGGTCAGCGGCGCGTCGACGGCGTGGCGGTGCGCAGCTCGTCCAGCAGCTCGTCCAGCTCGCTGGGGGTGATGTGGACGTCGCGGGCCTTGCTGCCGTCG
>NZ_JCADBG010000008.1:0-348765 GCF_059358815.1 Streptosporangium nanhuense | reverse complement strand
ACCACACCCGGCGGAAACCCCGTCACCGCCGTCCCCGGACTCAACCCCAGATCACCCGTGACCACCGTGGCACCGGTGTTGGTCACCGTAGTGCCCGCCAACACCGCGAAAGCCCCCGCCGACCCCAACCCCACCGGCACCACCACCGCGTCCGCGGCACGGGGCGTCGCGACGACGCACCCGAGCGCGACCAGGGCGGCGAGGGTTCCCGCCAGCCAGGAACGAACGCCGCGTCGTCGCACGACACGGGAATTTTTATTGCTCGTCACCGAAAGATCCCTTTCTTTTGACATTTCTCACATCAGCGCATTGTTACCAATGCGCCACAACCTCCGATCTTATTAATCGCCATCTTCGCTCCCGTTGTTCGACATGCCGGAATCTTAACCCCAATGACACCTGTCATTATAAATAGATTTATTTACGTCATCGGTCGACATGACATTTCTTTTGGAACAGTCGTTTTCCGGAGATTCCCCTGAGAAAGGCACGGCCCCGCGATGACGCGCCTCACCTCCGCTCCCCCCGCAGGTCGGTGACGTGTCGCGCCCCACGCCCCGCCCGGCCGGGGACAATACGCCGGAAGTTCCTCGGACGCGCCCCGGCGGCCACCCGGAAACGCCGAGAATCCCAGGCCGGTCGACCGGCCTGGGATTCTCGTGGTGCCGCCCTCTCTTTTCCCTACGGCCTATCTGCCGTAGACCTCCAGCTCCCACAGGGAGTAGCCGTACGGGGTCGCCCGCTGGGTGCCGTACACCCTCACGTAGCGGGCGCTCGTCGCGGTGAAGCTCACGTCGTCCACGCCGCCGTCACCGGTGGTCGTGGCGTACGCCTGCGTCCAGGTCGTGCCGTTGGCCGAGGTCTCGATGCGGTACGCCCTGCCGTAGGCGGCCTCCCAGTTCAGCCGGACCCGGCTGACCTGCTTGGCCGAGCCCAGGTCCACCGAGATCCACTGCGGGTCGGAGAACGCCGACGACCAGCGGGTGCCGCCGTTGCCGTCCACCGCGTTGCTCCCGACGAACGCCCCGTTCTCCGTGGAGGAGGTCGTCACCGGGCGTCCGGACGACAGCAGCACGACACCCGGGGTCGGGGTGGGAGTGGGCGTCGGGGTGGGCGTCGGGGTCGTGGTGGTCCCGCAGTTGCCCGCGACGACCCCGGCCGCGTAGCGGAGGCCGCCGTACAGGTGTGCCCGGAAGTTCGCCTCGGTGTAGGAGGCGATGGTGTGGCCGAGGCCGGTGTACCAGGAACGGCCACCCGAGTACGCCTTGCACCAGGAGATCGGGTGGTCGGCCCCCATCGAGCCACCGGAGTAGGTCGACTCGTCCAGCGTGGCGAGCACGCGGGCGGTGGAGCGGGGGTTGGTGCGGTAGTTGTACAGCTCGTCGGTGCGCACCCAGTTCGCCGGGAGGTGGGTCGTCGAGGGGTGCGTGCGGTCCTCCACCTTCACGGTCACCTGCTGGATGGCGGGGTGGGAGGCGAAGTAGGCGCCGACGAGGTTGCCGTACCAGGGCCAGTCGTACTCGGTGTCGGCGGCGGCGTGGACGCCCACGTATCCGCCACCGGCCCCGATGTAGGACTCGAACGCGCTCTGCTGCGTGGCGTTGAGCACGTCGCCGGTGGTCAGCAGGAAGACGACCGCCCGGTACTGGGCCAGGTTGGCGGTGGTGAAGGCTCCGGCGTCCTCGGTGGCGTCGACGGTGAAGCCGTTCTCGGTCGCCAGCCCGCGCAGCGCGGTGATGCCCGCCGGGATGGCGTCGTGGCGGAACCCGGCCGTCTTGGAGAAGACCAGGACCTTGTACGCCGGATCGGCCGCCAAGGCCGGAGCCGTCACCAGACCAACCATGACGACGAAGAACGCGGTGACGACCGCGATGACATTACGCACCGTAGACCTCCATTTCCCACAGGGAGTAGCCGTACTGGGTAGCCCGCTGGGTGCCGTACACCCTCACGTAGCGGGCGCTCGTCGCGGTGAAACTGACGTCGTCCACGCCGCCGTCACCGGCGGTCGTGGCGTGGACCTGCGACCAGGTCGTGCCGTTGGCCGAGGTCTCGATGCGGTACGCCGTGCCGTAGGCGGCCTCCCACTGCAGTTTCACCCGGTTCACCTGGCGGGCCGAGCCCAGGTCGACCGAGATCCACTGCGGGTCGGAGAACGCCGACGACCAGCGCGTACCGAGGTTGCCGTCCACCGCGTTGGACCCCGCGGAGGCGGCGTTCTCCGTGGAGGAGGCGGTGACCGGGCGCCCCGCCGACAGCAGCGTGCCCGTGGGCGGCGGGCCCGTGCCGGTGGTCAGGGTGAAGTCGTCCACGTCGAACAGCGAGCCCGTCCCCCCGGCGAAGACCAGGAAGAGCCTGGTGGTCCCGGCCGGGGCGTTCGCCAGGGTGGTGGAGACGTCGACGAACGTCTCCCACCCGCCGGTCGGCGCCACGGTGGCGGTGCCCAGCAGGGTCCCGGTCGCCGAACCGGCCCTGACCTGGATCGTCCCGCCGACCCCGCCGGAGGAGACCCGGGCGGTGAACCCGGTGACGCCGCTCAGGACATAGGGGTCGAAGGAGATCCAGTCGCCGTTCTCGATGCTGCCCACGGTCTTGGCCCCGTGCGCGGCCGGCTTGTCGTACTGGGCCACCCCCTGGGAGGTGGTGTAGTGCTCGGCCTGCCGGTTCCTCGGCTGGGTGACGTGCTGGGTGTGCGTGGTGAGCCCGCCCGCGTCGGTGTACTCGGCGTCCCAGACCCCGAACAGGTTGGCGGCCCCGTCGTGCTCGCCGTTGCCGGGCGTCTGGATCGTGCCGGTGCAGCCGTTGGCGCTGGCCATCGGGTGCCCGTGGGTGTCGTGCCCGAGGATGTAGTTCATCTTCACCCTCGCGCAGTCGATCGTCGTGTCCTCCGCGTCGGTGACGGTGATGCGGTAGGGCACGGCGTCGCTGAAGCCGAACACCTGCCCGTTGAGCGGGAGGTCGATCCTCACCACGGGCGCGGTGTTGCCGACGTTGATCTCGATGTTGGCCGTCGCGGTGTTGCCGGTGCTGTCGCGCACGGTCAGCGTGACGATCCGCCTGCCGTCGGTGGTGTAGGTGTGGGTGGGGTTGGCCGCCGTGGAGGTGGCGCCGTCGCCGAACGCCCAGGAGTAGGTGAGCGCGTCGCCGTCCGGGTCGGAGCTGCCCGCCGAGGAGAACGCCACGGTCAGCGGCGCCTTCCCGGAGACCTTGTCGGAGGTGGCCCTGGCGATGGGCGCCCGCCCGCCGGTGCCGATGTGCTCGATGCGGTACAGCGCCGAGTCCTGGTTGCCGTTGAACCAGCCGGTGCCGTAGTCGAGCACGTAGAGGGCGCCGTCGGGGCCGAACGCCATGTCCATCACCAGCTTGCCCGACCAGGGGAAGGGCTGGATGGTGCCCCGGCTGCCGTCGGCGTTGACCTCGATGTCCTTGATCCACTGCCGCTGGAGCTCCCCGGCGAGGAAGTGCCCGTCGAGCGACTGCGGGAACTTGACCGGCGAGTTCAGCGCGGCGGAGTAGCGGTAGACGACGCCGCCCATCGGCGACTCCGCGCCGCAGCCGAACTCCGGCAGCAGGGTGCAGCCGTCGTAGGTGATCCAGGCGGGCTTGGCCGCGGGCAGCTTCACCAGGCCGGTGTTCTTGCGCGAGGTGTTCTCCGGGCCGCCCGCGCAGTCGTACTTCGCGCCGATCGTCGAGGTGTCGTAGTTGTAGCGGGCGTAGGTCTCGGCCGGGGTGTTGTTGCCGGTGCAGTACGGCCAGCCGAAGAAGCCGGGACCGGTGATCCGGTTGAACTCGACCTGCCCGCCGGGCCCGCGCGGACCGGCGGTTCCGGCGTCGGGGCCGTAGTCGCCGAGGTAGACGACGCCGGTGGCCTTGTCGACGCTCATCCGGAACGGGTTGCGAAAGCCCATCGCGTAGATCTCGGGACGGGTGTTCGCGGTGCCCGGGGCGAACATGTTGCCGGACGGGATCGAGTACGACCCGTCGGCGTTCACCTTGATGCGGAGCACCTTGCCGCGCAGGTCGTTGGTGTTGGCGGCGCCGCGCTGCGCGTCGAGCGCGGGGTTGCGGTTCGGCCTGTCGTCCAGCGGGGCGTAGCCGTCGTTGAACCCGGGCTCGGTGTCGTCGCCGGTGGTCAGGTAGAGGTTGCCCGCGGCGTCGAAGTCGATGTCGCCGCCGACGTGGCAGCAGGCGCCCCGGCTGGCCCTCACCTCCAGCACGGTCTTCTCGCTCGCGAGGTCGAGGGTGCCGTCGGTGTTCAGCCTGAGGCGGGAGAGCCGGTTGACGCCGTCGAAACGCGCGAACTCCGCCGGGGTCCCGTCGGGCGGGGAACCGTTCGGCGGCGTGGACAGCGGTGGCGCGTAGTAGAGGTAGACGAACCGGTTGGTGGCGAAGCCGGGGTCGACGCCGATGCCCTGCATGCCCTCCTCGTCGTTGAAGTAGACGGAGAGCTTGCCCGACACCTTGGTGTTCCCGGCGGCGTCGGTGATCCGGACCGTGCCGTCACGGGCGGTGTGCAGGACGGAGCGGTCGGGCAGCACCGCCATCGTCATGGGCTCCCCCACCTCGGCGACCCCCTTGGCCAGCGTGACCTGCTGGAACTTGGCGGGGTCGACGGGCGGGGCGGCCCCGGTGGTGGCTTTCGCGGCGGCGGTGGTGGTCGCTGTGGCCGGGATCGGGTGCAGGAGGGCGGTGAGGGTGAGGAGAGCGGTCAGGGGTGGTAACCATCGGCGGAGCGAGGCCATGGATGAGACTCCGGGTCTCTTTGGGGGGTGGACCGGTGGTCAAGGTCTCGGGACGGGGGCCGGGGTCTCTGGAGGGGGACCCCGGAAAACACTGAGGGAGCGCTCTCCCAAACCGAGATTGCTCTTGCTCGACAATCCTTGTCAAGGGGCTGTTTAACCTGACGGAAACAGGCCGCACATCGCGAGCGAACGCCGGTGCACCTCGGGGAACGCTCCCTTACAACCCTTTTGCACCGTGCCAATCACCGCTGAGCTGGCCGAACCCGGAGCTCTCCGGGGAAGCGACTTCCTGACTCCGCTCGTTTCGGCGGCGTCGCGGGACGGTTCCGGCACGGAAAGGGAACGTGAACGCGGCCACCTTTCGCCAGGGAGCGCTCTCTTCATGATCCTGGTTCTCGGGCGCCCAGCACGCCGGTCCGGGCCGCTCCCGGCCCGCGCCTCCCTGCCAGGATCACGCCGGTCGGGCCGCTCCCGGCCCGCGCCTTCCGATTCGGATCACGCCGGTCCGGGCCGCTCCCGGCCCGCGCGTTTCAGCCTGGATCACGCGGTCCGCGGCTCACGGTCCGGATCACGCCACCTCGGCCGGGCCCGCGTCGCCCAAGCCGGGGCCGGTGCGTGTCACTCCGGTGCGGGGGTCCCCGAAGCGGGAGCGTCGTTCTTGAGGTTGACCGGCCGGTGTGCCCGGAACTGGTCACCCGGTCTCAGCCCGTGTTCGACGACGCGGTGGTCGGTGCCGTAACCGGAACGCTGCTGGTAGGCCCAGTAGGAGGTGCGCTTGGCGTCCGCCCACCGGTCGAAGATGACCACCGAGCGGGCGGTGTTGCCGCCCACCGGGTCGATGACGAGATCACCCTGGAGCAGCTCGGTCATCTCGATGCGGCGGCTGAAGGCCGACGAGGCCAGGCTGATCGTGTTGGGGCCCGGTTTCGGGAGCCCGAGCGTCATGGAGACGTAGCCGGAGCCGTCGGTCCGGTAGCCGCCGTACGACGTGAACTGGCTGTAGGGCACGCGGCGTGCGGTGGCCGGGTGCCAGCTCCTGGCACGGTCGATCATCCCGGCCCGGTCGACGGCCGGTTTCACCGCTCCGGTGGCACCGGCCGTGGTACCGCCCTTGGCACCGCCCGCGACGCCGCCGGGAACCGGCGGCGTCGGCCCGGTGCCGTCGCCCGCGCGGCTTTCGAGCGCCGATCCGCCGAGCAGCACACCGGCGGCCACGCCGACGGACAGGCCCAGCGCGGTCCCGATCAGGAACCGCCGCCGCGGGCGGCTCATCAGCCGTCGCGGCGCGGGCAGGCCGGGCTCGCCGCCGTCCCCGGATCTCCCGTCGTCCCCGACCTTCCCGCCGATCCCGGACCCCCTTCCGCCGTCGGGCTCTTTTCCGTCCCTCGACCGCTCCCCGTCCCCGGGTTCCCTCCTGTCCTGGTTCCCCTCTCCTCCCACGACCTCCGTCTCTTCGGACGTCTCTTCGGACGTCTCTTCGGACGCCTCCTTGGACGCCTCCGCGGTCACCTCCGGGACGCCCGCCATCCGCCGCGCCTGTTCGGCCGCCTCCCACAGTTCGCGGAACCGGCCCTCGTCCTCCCGGCACAGCCGGGCGAGCCCTTCCACCGCGCCGAGGGGAATCCACGTGTCCCCGGCGAGCCATCGCCCCCAGGACGACCGGCTCGCGTGGGTGGCCTGCTCCAGCGCTCGCAGATCGAGCCCCGCCCGTTCCTTGAGGGCCCTCAGCTCCCGCAGGAGAACGCGGGTCGGCTCGGGCAGATCGTCGGGCAGCGGGCGCTGTCGTCGGCTCCGGCTCGTGTTCTCGATCCCATTCACCACGGTGATTCGTCCCAACCTTGTCCCAGAGGCCTGAGTCATCGCAGGTCATACCGTCACATTGGGAACTATTGTCCCAACTTCCCCAATTTCACGATGTGTTTCAGGAATTTCCTGTCAGCGTGTGTCCCGCCAACCGAACGATCAACGGCAGGGACAAGGAGAGCACATGCCCTCGAACCGAAGCTCCTGGATCACGGCGGGAAACCTGGCACTCATCACGGTGCTCGCCTGCGGAGGCGGCCTGGCGCCGGCGTCCGCACAGGCGGCGAGCATCCACATCGACCCGCTGGCGGAGGCGACCACGACGCCGGCACCCACCCCCACTCCGAGCCCGACCCCCACCCCGACGCAGACGTCCGCGCCGGAGGACGAGACCGGCACGTCCCCGGAGCCGGACGAGGAGGAGGGGGTGCAGACGCTGGCCGCCGCGGCTCCGGTGACCCGCTCGCAGATGATCGCCCGGGCCAAGACGTGGAAACCCGGTACCGCCCAGCGCATCCCCTACAGCCAGACCAAGAAACACGGCGGCTACCGGACCGACTGCTCCGGCTACGCCTCCATGGCACTCGGCCTCGGCAAGCCCGGACAGATCACCGTCGGGCTGGCCAAGAGCGCCTACAGCCGTCCCATCAAGATGTCCCAGCTGCTCAGGGGCGATCTGGTCATCGACGCCATCGGCAGCAACACCACCCGGCACGTCGTCATCTTCGACCGGTGGGCCAACTCGGCGCGCACCTCGTACTGGGCCTACGAGCAGCGCGGCGGCTACGGGACCGACTACCGCACGCGCAACTACGGGCTGGCGGCGAAGAGCGAGTACAAGGCGTACCGGGCGCTGAACATCCGTGAGGACGCGCCGCCGAAGCCCACCACGGTTACCCGCGCCCAGGTGATCGCGCGGGCCAAGACCTGGAAGCCCGCCACCGCGCAGCGGGTGCCCTACAGCCAGACCAAGAAGCAGGGGGGCTACCGGGCCGACGGCTCGGGCTACGTCTCCATGACCCTCGGCCTGGCCAAGCCCGGCCCCATCACCACCGCCCTGGCCACCAGTGCCCACACCCGTCCCATCAAGATGACCGACCTCCTGCAGGGAGACCTCGTCATCGACCCCGTCGGCGGCAACACCGCACGACAGGTCGTCATCTTCGACCGCTGGGCCGACGCCAGGCGCACCTCCTACTGGGCCTACCAGCAGCGCTCCGGCTACGGCACCGACCACCGCGTCGTCAAGCACGGCCTGACCTCCGGCACGCAGTTCCGTGCCTACCGTCCGGTGAGGATTCGCTAGTGCGCCGGTCACGGCCCTGTGCCGGACCGTACGGGCCGAGTGGGCCGTACGGTCCGGCACGCCCGGCCCGACCGGCCCGACCTGGTGGATCCGCGGGACCGGGGCGGTCGGCCGGGATCGCGGGAGCGCTCCTCCTCGCGACGGTCACGGGGTTGAGCGCCCCCGGCACACCCGCGGCCGCGGCCACGGCCGCGCCCCTGCCGACCGCTCCCTGCGGCGGCGGAGGGGTGACGGCGAGCGACACGGAACTGGCCGCCGGGCTCAACGTCCGCCTGACGATGAAGATGCGCGGTTACCTGGACGGCTACCGCGTCTCCTGCGCCCGGACGGTGGTCGCGGCGGTCCGCGCCCGGGGCCTGCCCCGGGAGGCGGCGGTGGTCGCGATCACCACGGCCATCGTCGAGACGGGCATACGGAACATCAACCGGGAGGTGGACCACGACAGCCTGGGGGTGTTCCAGCAGCGGGCCACCTGGGGAAGCGCCGCCCAGCGGCTGGACGTGACCTGGGCGACCGGCGCGTTCCTGGACAAGATGCTCCGCAAGTATCCCGACGGGTCCTGGCGGACGGCGGTGGTGGGCGACGTCTGCCAGCGCGTGCAGGTGTCGAAGTACCCGGAGCGGTACCAGCCGCAGGCGGCGGACGGGCAGACGATCGTCTCGGCGTTGTGGCCGGTTCCCGGTGTGACACGGGAACAGGTCATCGCCCGGGCCAGGACCTGGAGGCCCGCCACCGCGCAGCGGGTGCCCTACAGCCAGACCGGGAAGTACGGCGGCTACCGGGCCGACGGCTCGGGCTACGTCTCCATGACCCTCGGGCTCCCGAAACCCGGCCCCATCACCACCATCCTGGCCACAGGCACCCACACCCGTCCCATCAAGATGACCGAACTCCTGCGGGGAGACCTCGTCATCGACCCCGTCGGCGGCAACACCGCACGACAGGTCGTCATCTTCGACCGCTGGGCCGACGCCAGGCGCACCTCCTACTGGGCCTACCAGCAGCGCCGCGGCTACGGCACCGACCACCGCGTCGTCAAGCACGGCCTGGCACCGGGGACCGGCTTCACCGCGTACCGGCCCCTCGCCTTCCGCTGACCCGGAACGTTCACTGACCCGGAACGTTCACTGATGCGGAACGTTCACCGGCCCGGGGCATCCACTGATCCGGGGCGTTCACCGGTCCGAGGCAGGAGCCCGGTCACATTCGTGACCGGGCTCCTCGCCGTTCTCGTCCCGGCCGGATCGGCGGCCCGGAGCGGCACGGGTCTCAGCCGTCCGACCGGTTTCCCCCGGACCGGTACGGATCGCGGCCCAGGACAGCGGCCACGACGACGAACGGGCATCCGTCGCCGGCGTGTGCCGTACCGCGATTTTGTCGGGGGCCTGTCGTAGCGTCGGTAGCCACGGCCGTGGCGGACAGGTCGTGAGCGGGATCGACTCCGATCCCGATCGGACGACCATGAGCATGGCCGCGGTGCCGACCCGGATCGGCACCGGGTCGGAAGGGAACGCCGGTGAGTGGTGTACGAGTGCTGGTCGGCACGCGCAAGGGCGCGTTCATCCTGACGTCGGACGGCAGGCGCGAGCGGTGGGACATCAGCGGCCCCCACTTCGGGGGCTGGGAGATCTATCACGTCGCCGGGTCCCCCGCCGACCCGTCCCGGCTCTACATGTCGCAGTCGGGCGGCTGGTTCGGGCAGGTGATCCAGCGTTCCGACGACGGCGGCGCGACGTGGGAGGCGGTCGGCAACCAGTTCCGGTACGACGGCGTCCCCGGCACCCACCAGTGGTACGACGGCACGCCGCACCCGTGGGAGTTCAACCGGGTCTGGCACCTGGAGCCGTCACCGACCGACCCCGACACGGTGTACGCCGGGGTCGAGGACGCCGCCCTGTTCCGTTCGGTGGACGGCGGGCAGAGCTGGCAGGAGCTGGCCGGGCTGCGCGAGCACCGCTCGGGGCCTTCCTGGCAGCCGGGCGCCGGCGGGATGTGCCTGCACACGATCGTTCCCGACCCGCGCGATCCCGGGCGCATCACCGTGGCGATCTCGGCGGCGGGCGTGTTCAGGACCGACGACGCGGGCAAGAGCTGGCAGCCGATGAACCGCGGCCTGCGCTCCGAGGGCATTCCCGACCAGGACGCCGAGGTCGGCCACTGCGTGCACCACATCGCGTCACACCCCTCGCGTCCGGACGTGCTCTTCATGCAGAAGCACTGGGACGTCATGCGCAGCGACGACGCCGGCGAGTCGTGGCACGAGATCAGCGGTGACCTGCCCAGCGACTTCGGGTTCCCGATCGCCGTGCACGCGCACGAGCCGGACACCGTCTACGTCGTTCCGATCAAGAGCGACTCGGAGCACTACCCGCCCGAGGGGAAGCTGCGGGTGTACCGCAGCCGGACGGGCGGCAACGAGTGGGAGCCGCTCACCAAGGGGCTGCCGCAGAGCCACTGCTACGTCAACGTGCTGCGGGACGCGATGGCCGTCGACACGCTCGACTCCTGCGGCGTCTACTTCGGCACGACCGGCGGGCAGGTCTACGTGTCGGCCGACTCCGGCGACAGCTGGGCGCCCATCGCCCGGGATCTCCCGGCCGTGTTGTCCGTCGAAGTGCAGACGCTCCCATGATCCGCGTGGTGCTTCCCGCTCATCTGCGCAACCTCGCGCGCACCGAGGGCGAGGTGCAGCTCCAGATTCAGGGGGAGGCCACGCAGCGCTCGGTCCTCGACGCGCTTGAGGCCCGCTACCCGGTGTTGCGCGGGACGATCCGTGATCACGCCACACAGCGGCGCCGGCCGTTCGTGCGGTTCTTCGCCTGCGAGCGGGACCTGTCCCACGAGCCGCCGGACACCCCGCTGCCCGAGCCGGTCGCGACGGGGGCAGAGCCGTTCATGGTCGTGGGGGCCATGGCGGGCGGGTAGGCCCGGAAAGCCGTCAGGGCCGAGGAGTCACGACAGGGGCCGGAAATGACCGAGGGCCGAAAATGACCGAGGGCACCTCCGCGATGCGGAAGGTGCCCAGGTCATTCGGCTTCAGCCGGTGGTGCGCCGCCAGGGACTCGAACCCCGGACCCGCTGATTAAGAGTCAGCTGCTCTAACCAACTGAGCTAGCGGCGCTTGCAACGGAGGTAACTCTAGCAGCAGCCTCAGCGCGCTCGCACCACGGTTGATCCCGTTCGGCTCCTGCCCGTCTTCTGAGGGAATTTCCGGAGAAACCGGATCACCCGGCCCCCACACAGACTCGGGGCCGGACAGTCCCCCAACTGCCCGGCCCCGGCCTCTTCGCGGGCGTCGCCTTCGTCTCCCCCAAGACTTCAGGCTGCTCCGCTCAGGAACGCGATCCCCCTCGCGTTCTTATCCGGTGAAAAGTCTCTGCAACGCTCCCCCCGGGCTTCGCAGACCCCTCGACCTGCATCAACACTACCTAGCCAAATGTAACGGGCGCGTCATCCAAAGGTTGATTTTGCGCCTACACCCAACCTTGACCCGGTATCACCGAAGCGCCGACGACCCCTCGGACGTGCGAAGATCCGCCTTCGAGGGGGCGGTCCCATTGGTTTCCGGGCAGGCGCCCCGGGCCCGGCGGCCGTCCGGGGCCGGGGCACGGTGATCATGAGGTCTGCTGCAGGGAGGCGCCGGTTCCCCGGCGAGGACCCTCAGGGGAGTTCGAGCTTGATCTCCATGTTGTCCTTCAGGGCCCGGCTCACCGTGCAGTACTTCTCCTCGACGCGGTGGGCCACGGAGCGGAGGACCTCGGCGGCCTTCTCGTCGCCCTCGGGCAGCTCCACGTCGTAGGTGATGGTGATCGGCCCGAGCCTGGACGAGTCGACCTTCTCCGCCTCGACGGTCATCGCCAGGCGGACCATGCGGTGGCCGCGCTGGGCCGTCAGCGGCTCCACGGTGACGATGTTGCAGCCGCCGAGCGCCGCGAGCAGCAGCTCGACGGGGGTGAAGACCCCCTGCTCGTCACCGCCGCCCATGGCGACCTCGGCTCCGCGATCGTTGCGCGCCACGAACCCGTCGTCGGTCCGCTCCACTCTCACCTGTGCCATGGCGTTCCTCCCCCTGAATCTGCGGATCACCCTACAGATGCCCGCGGAGGGAGGAACGCCCGGGTAAGGGCGGAAACCGGACCGCCCTCAGGCCTCCGGATGTTTGGACAGGTATTCGATGTAGAACGGCCGCAGCGCCTCGCCCAGCTCCCCGTGGCCCGAGGCCATCGCGTCGCTGAGCAGGGCCGAGACCCGGCTGAGGTCGTTGGTCGTCTGGTCCTCGTTCCCCGCGGACGCCTCCGCCGCGGGAATCAACGTGAGCAGCTCCCACAGGAAGCCGAGATCTCCGTGGTGCACGGCGTAGTGGACCGCGCGATCATGCAGTTCCTGGGCCGACAGCGACTCAAGCTCGTCCGTTTCCAACAGACCCACCCCCTCACGCCCCTTCTGCCCCGAGAATATGGCCATCATGCGCAATTGACGGTTCGTACCGTCAGTGCACCAGCCTGACCAGCATCTTTCCCGTGTTGGCGCCGCGGAGCATGTCGATGAACGCCTGCGGGGCGTTCTCCAGGCCGTCGACCACGGTCTCGGTAAAGATGATCTTCCCTTCGCGGAGCCAGGCGCCCACCTCGGCGATCATGTCGGGCAGGCGATCCTGGTGGTCGAACACGAGGAAACCGCGCAGGGTGAGCCGCTTCCCCACGGTCAGTCCGATGTTCCTCGGGCCCGGCACCGGCTCGGTGGCGTTGTAGGCGGAGATCGACCCGCACATCGCGGTCCTGCCGTACGTCCTCAGCTCGTCGATGGCCGCCTCCAGGTGGTCGCCGCCGACGTTGTCGAAGTAGACGTCGATCCCGCCGGGGGCCGCCCTGGCGAGTTGCCCGTGGATGTCGCCGTCGCGGTAGTTGAAGGCGGCGTCGAAGCCGAGATCGCGGACCAGGTGGGTCACCTTCTCCCGCGAACCGGCGCTGCCCACCACGCGCGAGGCGCCCTTCAACCGGGCGATCTGCCCGGCCATGCTGCCCACCGCCCCCGCCGCGCCGGACACGAACACCGCCTCACCGTCCTTGAAGCGGGCGATGTCGAGCAGGCCCACGTACGCGGTGAGGCCGGTCATGCCCAGCGCGCCCAGGTAGGCGGAGAGCGGTACGCCGGGGATCTCCTCGACCTGGCGGGCCTCGCCGGCGTCGAGGACGGCGTACTCGCGCCAGCCGTACCGGTGGATGACGGTGGCTCCGGGCGCGAGGCCGGGGGCGCGTGACTCGACGACCTCGCCGAGCGCGTCGCCTTCGAGGGGCTCGCCCACCTGGAAGGGCGAGATGTAGGACTTGCCCTCGTTCATCCGGCCCCGCATGTACGGGTCGACGCTCATGAAGAGGTTGCGGACGAGGATCTCCCCGTCGGCGAGGGCGGGGAGCTCGACCTCCGCCAGCTCGAAGTTCTCCGGGGCCGGCCACCCCGAGGGCCGCGACGCGAGCCTGATCTCCCTGGTGAGCATACGTTCCCCTCGTCGTGGTGTACGACCGGCGGTCGCGGCCTTCGTGCCGTTCACGCCGGCGGGCCCCGCCCGCGACACGCCCTCCGGGGCCGGTCCGGCCCCTTTCCCCGTTCTCGCCCTCGACTCCGGCTCCGGCTCGGACCCGGGACCGGGGTCGGGCCTGCTCCCGGGGCCCGGCGCCGGAGGGGCTCCCGGCGGGGGCCCGGGCTTGGGAGGGCCGGGTTTCGGCGGAGGGCCGGGCTTGGGGGGAGGGCCCGGCTTGGGCGGGGGGCCGGGTTTGGGAGCGGAGTGGGCCTCGGCTCCGGTTCCGGGCGTCGCCCCGGCTCCGGCGGACGGCTTCGTCGCCCCGGCTCCGGCGGACGGCTTTTCCGGTCGGCCGGTGAATGGTCGGGCGTTGGACATGTTGAGGCCCCCTCGGCGTTTCGTGCTCCTCACCTGGGACTTTCCCATCCAGCGGCGTTTCTCCCCGCCGGGGAGCGGCACGCCTGACATGATCTCGCCACTTTCATGACCACATACGGTCACGGATGCGAAACTCTCCGCGGTCACCGGGCCGGTCCACCGTCCCGGCGATCGTGTCGACGGCCGCGTCCCCGCCGTCCGAGGTGACCGGATCGGCGGGCGCGCAGCCGATCGGCAAAATCACCCGTTATATGCATATATCCACATTCGGAGCGCAAAGCTATCGCCCGTTCGACCATCCATGCGAGGATCCCGAAACGTGAAAATACTCATCAAAATAGTGGTCGTAGCAGCCGCGCTGTGGGCGGCGACCCAGCTCGTGGACGGCATCACGGTGTCCGCGCGCACCCCGGTCAGGGAGATCGGCACGCTCGTCGCCGTCGCCCTCGTCTTCGGGATCGTGAACGCCGTCCTGAAGCCGATCATCGCGACGCTCGGCTGCGCCTTCTACATCCTCACGCTCGGCCTGTTCGCCCTGGTGGTCAACGCCGGGCTGCTGCTGCTGACCAGCTGGATCGCCGGGAAGCTCTCGCTGCCCTTCCACGTCGAGGGCTTCTGGGCCGCGTTCTGGGGCGCGATCGTCATCGGCCTGGTCAGCTGGCTGCTCGACCTGATCCTCGACAAGATCGTCGGCGACTGAGCCGATGACCGTCGTCCTTGACGGCGCCCACCTGACCTGCGAGCAGGTCGACCGGGCGGCCCACGGTTCCGGGATCGCGCTGGGCTCCACCGGCCGCGCGGAGGCGGCATGGCGGACGGCCGGCCTGCTCGACGGGCCCGTGTACGGCCGGACCACCGGCGTGGGCGCCAACAAGGACGTGGAGGCCGAGAACACCGGGCTGGACCTGCTCCGCAGCCACGCGGGCGGCGCCGGGCCGGTCATCGAGGAGTTCCGCGCCCGCGCCACCCTCGTCGTCCGTCTCAACCAGCTGCTCGCCGGGGGCTCGGGGGTCGACCCGGCGCTCCTCCCCGTCCTCGCCTCCGCCGTCAACCGGGGCCTCACCCCGCCGATCCGCACCTACGGCGCCATCGGTACCGGCGACCTCACCGCCCTGGCCACCACCGCGCTCTGCCTCATCGGCGAGCTCGGCTGGACCCCGCCCTCCGAGTCCTCCGAGTCCTCCGTACAGGGCGGGACGCGGGCGGGCGATCCGGTGCCCAGGTTCGCGCTCGCCCCGGGCGACGCGCTGCCGTTCATCAGCTCGGGCGCGGCGACCCTGGCGGACGCGGCGCTGGCCTGCCACCGCCTGGGAGTCCTGCTGTCCGCCGCCACGACGGTCGCGGCCCACTCCTTCCGGGCGATCGAGGCCTCGCTCGAACCGCTGTCCCCCGTCGTGCAACGCGGCCCCGAGCAGACCGGGGTGGCGTCCGGGTTGCGTGCCCTGATCGGTTCCACCAGTCCGCACCGCGTCCAGGACCCGTACGGCTATCGTGCCTTCCCGCAGGTCCACGGGGCCGTCCTCGACGCCCTCGGCCGGGCGGAGCGGACGATCGCCGAGGAGATGAACGCGGCCCCGGAGAACCCGCTGATCGCCGACGGCCGGGCCTGGCACAACGGCAACTTCCACTCGGCGCGGGTAGCGCTGGCCCTCGACGCCCTGCGGGCCGCGCTCGTGCAGACCGCGACGCTGAGCGCCGCCAGGCTCGCCACCCTGAACGACCCGGCCCACACGGGCCTGCTCCCCTTCCTGGCCGAACGTCCCGGGCTGTCCGGGGTCATGATCCTCGAATACGTCGCGCACTCCGCGCTGGCCGAGCTGCGCCACCTGGCGGCCCCGGTCACCCTGGGCGGCGCCGTGCTCTCCCTGGGCACCGAGGACCACGCGAGCTTCACCCCGCAGGCGGCCCGCTCCGCGCTCGCCGCCGCCGAACCGCTGGAGATCGTCCTGGCGTGCGAGCTGGTGGCCTCCGTGCGGGCCCTGCGGCGGCGCGGCCTGCCCTGCGACCTGCCGCTCGACGACGCGATGGAGGACCGCCCCCTGGACGCCGACCTCGACGCGGCGCGCGCCCTCCTGCCCGGCCTCGCTCCCCGAGGCTCGTAAGACCCTCGAAGCCCGTCGGTCAGCCGACCGAGCCAAGCCCGCAGGTCAGCCGACCGAGCCGCGCTCGCGCAGCTGGGGCGCCTGGACGATGCGGCGGCGGCGCGTGTTGCCGTCGGCGGCGGCCACGACGATGCGGACGGCGGCCCGGACGATGCCGTCGATGTCCCAGTCGACCGTGGTCAGGCCGGGGGTGAGCAGGCCCGACATGGGATGGTCGTCGTAGCCCATCACGGACACCTCGAACGGGATGCCCAGCTTCCGCTCGGCCGAGGCCGCGTAGACGCCGTAGGCGATCGAGTCGGCGAAGCAGAAGAACGCCCGGTGGCCGGCGTCGAGCATCTCCCCCGCGACCCGGGTGGCGGCTCCGAGCGACTGCGAGGAGGTGACCGTCTCGATGTCCAGGCCCAGCCGCCCGGCCTCGGCCAGGACGTGCACGTCGGCGGGCCGGTCGGGGGTGCTGGCCCGCGTCGAGGTGAGGACGGCCAGGCGCCGGTGGCCCCGCCCGCGCAGGTGCTCCAGGGCGAGGGTCACCCCGGCGCGGTTGTCGAAGACGACCTCGCCCGCGGTGCGCGCCCCGGCCAGGGCGTCGCCGATCGACACCACCGGCAGCCCCTCGCACAGGTCGGCCCAGAGCGGCGCCGCGGGGTCGACCGGCTGCACGATCAGCGCGTCCACCCGCTGGTCGCGGAGCTGCCTGGCGAGCGTGTGCTCCCTGGCCGGGTCTCCCGCGGCGTCCAGGATCAGGGCGTAGCGGTCGTTGTCCTTGAGCGCGCGGCCGATGCCGACGGCCAGCGCCTGCTGCCAGAGGTCCTCCAGGGAGCCGCAGAGCAGGCCGATCATGCCGGTCCGGCCGCTGGCCAGGGCACGGGCGATGGGGTCGGCCTCGTAACCGAGCTCGGCCGCGGCCCGGCGCACCCGCTCGATGGTCTCCTCCGACACCTGCATGCCGCGCAGGGCGTACGAGACGGCGGCGGGCGACAGGCCGGTGGCCTTCGCCACCTCGCGGATGGTCGCTCGTTTCCGGGGCTGGGGCATCGGACCAGCCTATTCCTCGGGCCCTCCGGAGAGGCGGTTCCCACGCGATCGGGGGCTTCGCGGGGCATCGGACGGTATTGACACGATGCTTAGTGAAGCGGTTCACTGAAACGGTTCACTGAACCGTGTCACCGTTGGATGTGGCGAGGTGGAGGCGTTTACCCCTATTCTAGGTAGGGAATACCTCGAAGACGTGAAAGGAGGGGACCCGTCGTGACCGTCGACGTTCACCAGCATCTGTGGACGCCCGCGTTCGTGGACGCGCTCAGACGGCGCACGGCCGCGCCCCGCCTCGACGGCTGGACCCTCCACCTGGACGGCGAGCCCGCCTACGAGGTCGACCCCGCCGACCACGACCTCGCCGGGCGCCTCGCGCTGAACGCGGGCCTCGACCTGGCCCTCGTGTCGCTGTCCAGCCCGCTGGGCATCGAGTCGCTGCCCCCCGGCGACGCCTGGCCGATCATCGACGCGTACCACGAGGACGCCCTCGCGCTGCCCGCGCCCTTCGGCGCCTGGGCGGCGACCTGCCTCAGCGAGATCGACCCCGCCAGGCTCGCCAAGACCCTCGACACGCGAGACGGCGTCAGGAACGTCGGCGGGAACGCGCGGCCCGGGCTCGTCGGGCTCCAGCTGCCCGCGACCGCCGTGCGCGACGCCGCCGGTCTGGCCGGGGTCGCCCCGCTGCTCGACGTGCTCACCGAGCGCGACCTGCCGCTCTTCGTGCACCCCGGCCCCGCCACCGAGCCCGAGGGGCCCGGCTGGTGGCCCGCCGTCGTGCCGTACGTGCAGCAGATGCACGCCGCGTGGTACGCCTTCGCCGCCTTCGGCCGGGCCCGCCACCCCCGCCTGCGGGTCTGCTTCTCACTGCTAGCCGGGCTGGCCCCGCTCCACTCCGAGCGCCTGGCCAACCGGGGCGGCGAGGGCCGGGGACAGGTCGATCCCGACATGTTCCTGGAGACCTCCTCCTACGGCCCGCGCGCCATCGACGCGATCGTCCGCGAACTCGGCGTCGACATCGTGGTCAGCGGTTCCGACCAGCCCTACGCCACCGCACCGGACCCCGCGCTCGGCGACGCCGCCTGGCACGCCGTCGCGGTCACCAACCCGCACCGCCTTCTGAACGGAAAGGAGTCGCGCAAGTGAACCAGTACCAGGGCCGCGAGAGCTGTGTGCTCCCGGCGGACCACGCCGCGAGCGAGCGGCGCGCAAGAGTCACCGGTCACGTCGGTCACGCCGGGCGAGTGGACATCGCGGGCTCCGGGCCGTTCGGCGGTGAGACCTCATGAGCTACGAGGCCCTGCCCGCCCGCGCCCTCGACCGGCGCGAGCTCCTCGACCTGGTCAACGAGCTGGCCGCCGACCCGTCCGGGTGGGCGGACCAGGTGGAGTTCCCCGAGGAGGGCGGCCGCCACTTCGCCTCCCTCTACCGCGACTCCCACGTGGACGTCTGGCTGCTGTGCTGGCGTCCCGAGGACGACACCGGCTGGCACGACCACGACACCTCCTCGGGTGCCGTCCGCGTGGTGGCCGGGACGCTCCTGGAGTGCAACCCCCGCATCGGCGGCGAGCACCTGGAGACCGTGATCTCGGAGGGCGAGTCCTTCTCGTTCGGCCCCGACCACATCCACCGGCTGACCGGCGCGGTGCACGGCAGCGTCTCGATCCACGCGTACTCGCCGCCGCTGTGGCGCCTGGGCCAGTACTCCATCAGCGACAGCGGCGTGATGCGCCGCGTCTCGGTGAGCTACGCCGACGAGCTGCGTCCCATGGACGACGTCGAGCGGATGGTCGAGGTCGCCTGACACGGTTCCGTTGAAAATTTGACAAGAAGGTAATCCCGGACCGTTGCCGGATTTGATCAAAAACGCTTTGATCAAATCTGGTAACGGAAGGGGACCTGTGAACATCCCGACGATCGTCCGTAGCTCGCTGGCAGCCTTATGCCTTCTGGTTGCGAGCGCGTGTGCGAACGCCGACACCGGCAGCAGCTCCGCGACGGGCTCCGGCGCGCCGTCCGCGCCTGCTGCGGCCACGAAAATCAACTATCTGACCTCGTTCAACGTCTTCGGGCGCGACGCCTACGCCTACGTCGCCCTGGAGAAGGGATATTTCAGGGACGCGGGGTTCGACGTCACCATCAGGCCCGGCAGCGGCACGGCCGACTCCCTCAAGCTGATCGCGAGCGGCCAGGCCGACTTCGGGATCACCGACCTGACCGGCTCCATCGTCACCCTGGCGGGACAGAAGCTGCCGGTCACCGGTGTGGCGGCGATCCAGCAGCGGTCGCTCACCGCCGTCATCGCCCTTGAGGACTCGGGCATCGCCGCGCCCAAGGACCTGGAGGGCAAGAAGATCGCCGACCCGCCGGGCTCTGCCGTCAAACTCGTCTTCCCCGCGTACGCCAAGGCCGCCGGGATCGACCCGGCCAAGGTCACCTTCGTCCCCGCGCCGCCCCCGTCGCTGCCGCAACTGCTCGCCTCGGGCAAGGTGGACGCCATCGGCCAGTTCGTGGTGGGCAGGCCGACCATCGAGCAGGCGGCCCAGGGGCGCAAGGCCGTGGTCCTGCCCTACAGCGACCACGTCAAGGAGATGTACGGCAACATCCTCACGACCACCGCGAAGATGGCGGCCGAGAAGCCCGAGGTGGTGACGAAATTTCGGGACGCCCTGCTCAAGGGGCTGGAGTACGCCGTCGACAACCCCGACGAGTCCGGAAAAATCCTGAACAAGTATCACCCGACCCAGAACGCGGTCACCGCGGCCGCGGAACTGAAGGAGATGGCCGTCTTCGTACGGCCCTCGGAGGCCGGGGTGCCCGTGGGCGCGCTGGACGAGAGCCGCCTGGCCGCCGTCATCGCCATCCTCGAGGACGCGAAGGTGATCCAGCCCGGTTTCAAGCCCTCCGACATCGTCACCTTCGGCCTGGCCCCCGGATCCTGACGTGATCGAGATCTCGGATCTGTCCTGCGTGTTCCCGGGCAGGACCGGACCGGTGACCGCGCTGGAGGGGATCGGCCTGCGGGTGCGCGAGCACGAGTTCGTGGCGGTGATCGGGCGTTCGGGCTGCGGGAAGTCGACGCTCCTGCGGCTGGTCGCCGGTCTCATCCCGGCGACCGGCGGGCAGGTGCGGGTCGCGGGAGAGCCGGTGACCGGGCCGCGCCCCGACGTCAGCCTCATGTTCCAGCGGCCCGCCCTGCTCCCGTGGCGGACGGTCCTCGGCAACGTGCTGCTGCCCGTGGAGTTCCTCGGCCGGTCGAGGGCCGCCCATCTCGGCCGCGCGCGAGAGCTGCTGCGCGTGGCCGGGCTGGAGGGGTTCGAGAAGCGGCTCCCGCACGAGCTGTCGGGTGGCATGCAGCAGCGGGTGGCCCTGTGCCGGTCGCTGATCTGCGAGCCGAAGGTCATGCTCATGGACGAGCCGTTCTCCGCGCTGGACGCGCTCACCCGCGAGGAGCTCTCCGCCGAGCTCCAGCGGATCCGGGCGGAGAGCGCGGCCACGGTCGTCCTCGTCACCCACTCCATCGAGGAGGCGGTACTGCTCGCCGACCGGGTCGTGGTGCTCAGCCCACGGCCCGGCCGGGTCAGGGAGATCGTGGAGATCGACGTACCCCGGCCGCGCTCCCTCGGCCGCGACGCCCACGCGGAGCGGCTGGCCGGGTACGGCGCGCGGCTGCGCTCCCTGCTCGCGGAGCCCCTCGGCGAACGCACGGGCGAGCGAGCCGACGAACAGACCGATGAGCGGCTCGGTGGGCGGGCCGGCGAACAGGCCGGTGACCAGGTCCCGGGCTCGTCCGGGGGGCCGGCGGGGAGAGGCGCCCGATGAGGGTCTGGGTGCTTCCCGTGATCGGCGCGGCGCTGACCGTGGCGGCGTGGTGGCTGGCCACGGTCGCCTTCGGCATCGCGCCGTACGTCCTGCCCGCGCCGCCGGACGTGCTCGCCGTCTTCGGCGAGCACGGCGGCTACCTGCTCGACCAGACCTGGGTGACGCTGGTGGAGACGCTGCAGGGGTACGCGCTCGCCGTGGTGACGGGCGTGCTGATCGCGGTCCTGATCGCCACGTTCCGGATCGTCGAGGAGAGCGTCTACCCGCTGCTGATCGCGGTGAACGCGGTGCCCAAGGTGGCCGTCGCGCCGATCCTGGTCGTGTGGATGGGGTTCGGCCAGCTCCCCAAGGTGGTCATGGTCTTCCTGGTCTGCTTCTTCCCCATCGTGATCTCCACCGCCACCGGCCTGCGGTCCACCCCGGCGGAGTTCGTCGAGCTGAGCAGGTCGCTCCGGGCGAGCTGGTGGCGCCTGTTCCTCCAGGTGCGTTTCCCGCACGCCCTTCCGCAGATCTTCGTCGGGCTCAAGGTCGCGATCTCGCTCGCCGTCATCGGCGCGGTGATCGGTGAGTTCGTCGGCGCCCAGGCGGGGCTCGGCTACGTCATCGTCCAGTCCGGCGCGAGCGCGGACACCGCGCTGGCGTTCGCCGCGATGGTGCTGCTCGGCGCGATGAGCATCGCGCTGTTCTACGCCCTGGTCGCGATCGAGCGCCTCCTGCTGCCGTGGGCGCGCGAGACCACCGCCTGAACCCGGCCCTCCCGGCGGGGACCCGCCGCATCATCCGAGTCGACACGGAGGTATCCGATGAGTGATCCAGAAGCGGGCGAGACCGGGCTGGGCCCGGTGGGCCAGCACATCGTCTTCGAGAACGAGCTGGTCAGGGTCTGGCAGATCGAGCTGGAACCGGGCCAGACCCAGCCCCTGCACCGGCACGACCTCCCGTACCTCGTCATCGCGGTCGGGGAGGCCGTCAACGTCATCGAGACCGCCGGCGGGCAGCTGATCGACGCGCCCGAGCCGCGCGGCTCGGTGATCTTCAGGGAGCCGGGCGCGGTGCACAAGCTGACGAACGTGGGAGAGACGAGATACGTGTCGCGCCTGGTGGAGCTGAAGAATGGCTGACCGCCCGGCCGCCGGCGGGGAGCCCGCTCCGGTCGTCGTGGCCGGCGCGGGTCCCGTGGGGCTCATCACCGCACTCGGGCTCGCCCACCACGGCCTGCCGGTCGTGGTGCTGGAGGAGGACGAGCGGCTGTCCCCGGACACCAAGGCCGGCTCGCTGCTCACCCGCAGCCTGGAGATCCTGCACCGGTACGGCGCGCTGCCCCCGGTGCTCCGCGCCGCGCTGCGCGTCGACGAGATCGGCGAGTTCGAGCGCGCCACGGGCCTGCCCAGGTTCCGGGTGGGCACGGACGCGCTGGCCGGGGACACCCGGTTCCCGTTCCTGGCCAACATCCCGCAGCACCACCTGGAGCCGGTGCTCCGCGACGAGCTGGAGCGCAGGGCCCCGGGCGCCCTGCGCATGGGGCACCGCGTGACGGGCTTCCGGCAGGACGCGGAAGGGGTGGAGGTGACCGCCGAGACGGCCTCGGGGCCGCGGACGATCCGCGGGTCGTTCCTGCTGGGCTGCGACGGCGGGCGGTCGTTCGTCCGGGGGGCGCTCGGCGTGACCGTCGAGGGCCGCACGCTGGAGGAGCGGTACGTGCTCGTCGACCTGGAGGTCGACCTCGACGTCGACACCCCGCGCGACTACCCCTACCTGGGCTACTTCTCCGACCCGGAGGAGTGGGTGGTCGTGGTGCGCCTGCCGCACTGCTGGCGCTTCGTCTACATGCTCAAGCCGGGCACGCCGGAACCGGACGAGGCGGAGCTGCGGGACAGGGCGCTGCGCTTCCTCGGGGAGGTGGGCCCCTCGCGGCTGGTCGGCTGCAACGTCTACCGCGTCCACCACCGGATCGCGAGCCGCTGGCGTGACCGGCGGGTCTTCCTGCTCGGGGACGCCGCCCACCTGATCACTCCGATGTGGGCCCTCGGCCTCAACACCGGGGCGCTGGACATCTCCAACCTGGTCTGGCGCCTGGCGTGGGTGCTGCGGGGGTGGGCCGGCGACCGGCTGCTCGACGGGTACGAGCGCGAGCAGCTCCCGGTGGCCTCCCTGGGCTCGGGCAAGATGGCCGAGGCGGCCCGCGCCGTCATGGCCCATCGCGGTGAGGGCGTCGCGGCCATGACGGAGGGCGGCTGGGGAACCGCCCAGACGCGCACGCTGCTGGGAGTACGGCTCGACGTGGACGGCACCGGCGACTGGGCCATGGTCAGGACCGGTGACACCCCCGCACCGGTGCGGGCCGGCGACCGCGTCCCGGACCTGCCGCTGTTCGGCCCGGCCGGAGAGGTCCACCCGCACGACCTGTGCGCGGACTCCTTCGTGGCGCTGTACTTCACCGACGCCCGGCGGGCTCCCCTGGTCCCGCCCCCCGACTCGCCCGCGCTGCGGCAGTACGTGGTCAGCAGGTGGGACGTGCCACCGGGCTCGGAGCTGCGCGACCGGCTGCTGCTCGACCCCGGCGACCGGGTCCGGCTGCGCTTCGGCGTCCCCGGCGACACGCTGGTGGTGCTGCGGCCCGACGGGCACGTCATCGCGATCAGGCCGTTCGCCCCGCGGGGAGGCGAGGGCCTCGCCGAGACCCTCTACACGGCCGTCACGGACAGGCCGCCGCCCGCGCCCTCCCCGGCCGGCCGGCCCCGTTCCCGACCGTACGGGGTCGTCGTGCCCGGACGGCCGGGAACGGGAGGTGCTAGAAGACGCGCGCCCTGACGGCGCCGGCCATGCCCGGGTCGTCGGCGAAGACGCCGTCGATCCCGAGGGAGTAGAGCCTCTCCAGCCAGCCCATCACGTTGCCGGTGGCGCGCGGGTAGGCCGGGCTCGCCGGGTTCCCGAGCCGGAAGTCCACCGGGAGCTGCGCGTTCTCGTTCCTGACGGTCCAGGTGTGGACCTTCAGACCGGCCCGGTGGGCGTCCCGGACGAGCGAGGTGGGCTGCAGGAGGCGGCCGTCGGGGCCTGCGGGCACGATCCGCCTGGTGTCGACGCCGACGCCGTCCGCGTAACCTGCCACGTCGCGGAGCCCGGCGGGGGTGACCATGGTGTCGTAGGTGCGCGGATCCCCGGCGGCGATCCAGTCGTACGGGGCGCCGGTGGCGGTGATGAGCTGGATCAGCGGCAGCCTGGTCCTCTTGCTCAGCTCGCGCAGGTTGGCGGTCTCGAAGGACTGGATGAAGACCGGGTCCCGGCTCCCGCGCCAGCCGTGGCGGCCGAGCACGTCGAGCAGCGGCTCCTCCAGGGAGAGCCCGATGGAGTCGAAGTAGCTCGGGTGCTTGGTCTCGGGGTAGACGCCGACCCCGCTGCGCTTGGCGAGCGCCACGACCTCGTCGAAGGTCGGGATCTCCGCGAGGCCGTTGAAGGCGGTGTTGTCCGGACGCAGGTCGGGGATGCGCTCCTCGGCCCTGAGCGTCTTCAGCTCGGCGAGCGTGAAGTCCTCGGTGAACCAGCCGGTGATCGGGGTGCCGTCGATGGTCTTGGTCGTCCGGCGCGCCGCGAACTCGGGGTGGTTCTCGACGTCGGTGGTGCCGCCGATCTCGTTCTCGTGCCTGGCCACCAGCACGTGGTCCTTCGTCGAGACCAGGTCGGGCTCGATGTAGTCGGCACCGAGCGCGATCGCGGTCTCGTACGCGAGCAGGGTGTGCTCGGGCCGGTGGGCGCTGGCGCCCCGGTGGCCGATGACGACGGGTTCGCGGCCACGGGGCTCGGCGGTGGCGGGTTCGGGTTGTTGCAGCACAACGGCGACGGTACCGGTCGCGAGGACCGCCAGCGCCGCGGCCAGAAGCCTACGGATCATGTTCAGGAACGTAAGCCGCCCGGATGACCATTGGAACAACGACTCGCGAAGGAAACGGGTCGTACGGGCGGCCGGTGATGCGTTCCGTCCCGAGGGGTGAGCGGCCGGTGACGCGTTCCGTCGCGAACGGCGGGCGGGCGGCGGCGCGTTCCGTCCCGGAGGGCGGGCAACCGGTGACGCGCTCCGTTCCGGGGGACGGGCGGCCGGTGATGCGTTCCGTCCCGAGGGGTTGGGAACCGTCTCAGCCGCCGCCGGGACCGCCCCCTTCCGCCCGTCTCGTCTCGGCGTCCACGTCGTGGCCGGTGAGGTCGGCGTTCATGAACCGCGGTGTGCGGGGGAGGCTGAGATGCAGTTCGGCCTCGGTGTCGATCCGCAGCGTCGCCCGCCGTACCGTGATGTCGATCACGTGGCCGCCGCCGGTACGGCCGGCGTCCAGGAAGTGCAGGTGGTATCCGGCGACCGCGATCCCCTGCGCGTAGTCCGGCGCGCGGAAACCCGCGACGGTGCCCTCGACGTCGGTGAAGGTGGTCAGGCGCTGGTCGCGGGTGGCCTCGACCAGGGGCGGGTAGGGGCGGTGCTGCCTGGCCACGGTACGGGTGGTCACCCGCGCGAACAGCCCGTCGAGGCGCACCGCGTAGAAGAGGTTGCGCCCGGCGGCGAGCCCGTCGCACAGCGACTCCAGCTCCGCGCGCGACGTGCCGGGGCCGACCTCTGCCTCCCGGTCGGCGCGGAAGAAGGTGACGGCGGCGAAGGGGGTCTTCTCCGCGGGGCCGGCCGGGACGGCGGTGCCGTCCGAGCGGAGATGGTGGAAGCGGCCGTCGAACCCCACGAGCTCGCCGTCCAGCTCGTTGAAGGTCCCGAGGCCGAAGTCCCCGTGGCGGCGCAGCTCGCCGACGGTGAGGTCCCCCTCGTACACCCCGTCGAGGAGGGCGTCCATCGTGGAGGACTGGAAGATCTCGTGGGCGCGGGCGGGATCCCGGTGCAGGGCGCCGCCGCCGTCACGGTGCGCGAGGAAGACGCGCACCAGCCCCTCCAGGAAGTCGTGGTGTCCGTTCATCGTGCCGTCACCCCTCCCGGGAGGATGTCACTCGAACGACTCCAGGCGCAGGACCGCCGCGAGGCTCTCGTTGTCGCCGTAGTCGACCGGCACGTCGACGACGACGGGCCCCGGCGTGTCGAGGGCCCGGCGGAGCACCGAGGGGAGCTCGTCCGCGGAGGCCACGCGCATCCCGGTCGCGCCGAAGCTCTCGGCGAAGCGCACCGTGTCGATCGGGCCGAGGTCGACCCCCGACGTCCGCCCGTACTTCAGCCGCTCCTGGAAGGCGACCATGTCGTAGGTGCCGTCGCGCCACACCAGATGCGTGAGGTCGGCGCCGACGCGCACGGCGGTCTCCAGCTCCATGGCGGAGAAGAGGAAGCCCCCGTCGCCGGAGACGGACACCACCCTGTGGCCCGGCCGCACCAGCGCGGTGGCGACGGCCCAGGGCAGTGCCACGCCGAGCGTCTGCTGGCCGTCGGAGAACAGCAGGCCGCGTGGCCGGTAGGTCCGGAAGTGGCGGGCCATCCAGATGTAGTGGGAACCGACGTCGCAGACCACGGTGGCGTCGTCGTCGACCGCCTCCCGCAGGGCGCGGACGATCCGCAGGGGATGGATCCGGCCCGGACGGGACTCGGCGGGCGCGGCGTCCAGCTCGGCGAGCCTGGCGCGCAGCGCGGCGACACGGGCCACGGCGCCGCGGGCGGGAGCGAGCCCGTCCAGCCGGTCGGCCAGCGCCGTCACGGTGGCCGCCACGTCGCCGCGCAGCTCGACCGACGGCCGGTAGCGATTGTCGATCTCCGCCGGGCCGTCGTCCAGGTGGACGATCTCCGGTCCCGGCCCGGGGCCCGGGTTCCACAGCCCGGGGTCGTACTCGACGTGGTCGTAGCCGACGGCGAGGACGAGGTCCGCCTGGGCCAGCGCCTCGTCGCCCGGCTGGTTGCGGAACAGCCCGACCCTGCCGAGGAAGCGTTCCTCCAGCTCCCCCCGCGGCACCACCCCGGCGGCCTGGAAGGTCTCCACCACCGGCAGTCCGGTACGGGACATCAGGCCGCGCACCGCCTCGGCGGCGGCCGGGTCGCCGGTCCGGGCCCCGAGCAGCACGACCGGCGTCCGTGCCCGCCTGACGGCGTCCGCGGCCCGGTCGACCGCCTCCGGAGGGGCGGCCCCGAGCCGTGGCACCTCCGGCGCTCCGGCGGGAGGCTCGGTGACGGCGTCGGCGAGGAGGTCCTGCGGGAGGATGACGGCCACGGCCCCGCGAGGCGAGGTGGTCGCCGCCCGGCAGGCGTTCGACACGACCTCGGGCAGGGCGGCCACGTCGTCCACCTCCCAGGTGAACTTGCAGACCGCCCGGAGCAGGCCGACCGAGTCCATCGACTGGTGCGTCCGCTTCAGCCGGTCGGCGCGGGGCACCGCCCCGGCGAACGCGACGACCGGGTCGCCCTCCGTGGTCGCCGTCGCCAGGCCGGTGGCCAGGTTGGAGGTGCCGGGGCCCGAGGTCACCAGCACCACGCCGGGCCGTCCGGTGAGCCGTCCGGCCGCCGCCGCCATGAAGGCGGCGTTCTGCTCGTGCCGGCACACCACCAGCCGCGGCCCGGCGTCGAGCAGGGCGTCGAACACCGCGTCGATCTTGGCGCCCGGGATCCCGAAGACGTACTCGACCCCAGACATCTCCAGGCAGTCGACCAGCAGGTCCGCACCGGTGGCGGGAACCCGCCTCACGAGCCGGCGCGCCGTCACGACCATGTCCGCCCTCCCGTCCGCATGGCGAGAGGTCCCTGTGACACAGGGTCCCCGTCGCGAGTCGCAAAGAGTGCCGGCCACCCTGGATCCGGGTGAACGCGATGCCGTCCGGCCTGCCGCCGATCACGGTCCCGCCCCCGGTCGTCCGGTGGCGGTCCCGTCCAACGCTACGCGCCCGCCCAGGAAGCCACAAGAGGCCCTTGACCCCGCTGACCAGCGCGTTTACCGAACGCGCACCGGGCCGGGGAAGGCGAGTCCCGCCGCGGGTCAGGCCAGGGAGGGGGATCCCTCGGCCGGCCGGGGGTCGTCCGCGCCGGACGGCGCGATCGGGCGTCCGGCCAGGAAACCGGCCGCCAGCTGCAGGCCGCACGCGCCGAGCCCGGCCAGCAGCGGCAGCGTCCAGCCGCCCGAGAGCTCGTGAAGCGCCCCGATCAGGAGCGGCCCGAGCGCGGCCAGCGTGTAGCCGACGGACTGGGCGACGGCCGACAGCGCGGTCACCGAGACCGGGTCGGGCGCGCGGAGCGTGATGATGAGCAGGGCCAGCGCGATCGAGGCGCCCTGTCCCACCCCGAGGACGATCATCCAGAGCCACGGCAGGGTGGCCGGGGCGATCAGCACGCCGAGGTATCCGGCGACCGTGAGAACGGTCGCGGCGGTGACGTACGGCACCTGCGACCGGGCCCGTCCCGCGAGCACCGGGACGGTCAGGGTGGCCGCCACCTGGGCCAGGTTGGTGAGGCTGAGCATGTATCCGGCCTGGTCGGCGGGGAGCCCCGCGTCCTTGAAGATCGTCGGTATCCAGGCCAGCATGATGTAGAAGGTCAGCGACTGCAGGCCCATGTAGACGGTGACGTACCAGGTCACCCGGCTGCGGAGCAGCTGGGCGAACGGCCTGGGCGCGACCTCCGGGCGGGCGGGGCGGCGCAGGGCCTGGGGCAGCCAGAGGGCCGCCGCCGCGAGCGCCGGGATCGCGGTCATCGCGGTCACCTCGCGCCAGCCGAGCCCCGTGGCCCGCTCGATCGGGACCACGGAACCGGACGCCACGGCGGCGCCCAGCACCAGGCAGGAGACGTAGACCGCGGTGAACGGGCCGACCTTCGCGGGGAAGTGCTGCTTGACCACGCCGGGCATCACGACGTTCATCACGGCGATGGCCGTGCCCGCGACGGCCGCGCCCGCGTAGAGCGCGGGGACGCTGCCCACGCTGCGCAGCGCCACGCCCGCGGCCAGGATCAGCAGCCCGGCCATGAGCGTGCGGTCCAGCCCGAAGCGGCGGGCGAGCAGGGGGGCGAGCGGGCCGAGGACGCCCAGGCAGACCACCATGACCGTGGTGATCGCCCCTCCCCCTGCGGCGCTCAGCCCGAGATCGTCCATGATCTCGCCCAGCACCGGGGAGACGCCCGCGAGCGCGGGCCGCAGGTTGAGCGCCGCGAGCACGAACCCCGCGATGAGCAGAACCCGCGACACCCACGACACCGGTGACACCCGCGACACGCTCACTCCCCGCTCGGACATTGCCCAACTCTCCCATAAGCCTCACAGAGCACCAAAGGGGGAGGTTATTCAACGCATCAGAAGGGATACGTCGCGATATTTCCTTGCATCGTCACCCAGCGCGTCTCGGTGAAGGCCTCGATGTTGGCCCGTCCCCCGCCGAAGCGCGAGCCGGTGCCCGACGCGCCGACCCCGCCGAACGGTGCCACCGCCTCGTCGTCCACCGTCTGGTCGTTGACGTGCACGATCCCGGTGGGAACGAGGTCGGCCAGCGCCAGGCCGCGCATCGCGTCGCGCGTCAGGATGCCCAGCGACAGGCCGTACTCGCTGTCGGACGCCAGCGCGGCGGCCTCCTCGATCGTGGAGAACGGCAGGACGGGCGCGACCGGGCCGAACACCTCCTGGACGTACGCGGGAGCGCGCGCGGGCAGGTCGGCCAGGACCGTGGGCCGGTAGAAGAGTCCCTCGTAGGTGCCGCCAGCCGCCAGCCGCGCCCCCGCGTCGACGCTCGCGGTGACCAGGCCGTGGACCTTGTCCCGCTGGCCGGCGTCGATCAGCGGGCCGAGCGCGACCTGCCCGCCCGCCGGGTCGCCGACCGGCAGGTGGTCGGCCTTCTCCGCGAGCCGCGCCACGTACTCCTCCGCGATCGAGGAGTGCACCAGGTGGCGTCCGGTGGTCATGCAGATCTGCCCCTGGTGCAGGAAGGAGCCCCAGGCGCCCGCCGAGACCGCGAGGTCCAGGTCGGCGTCGTCCAGGACGATCAGCGCGCTGTTGCCGCCGAGTTCCAGGTGCGCCCGCTTGAGCAGCCGCCCGCACGCCTCGCCGACCGCGCGCCCCGCCGAGGTCGAGCCGGTGAAGGAGATCACCCGTACCAGCGGGTCGCCGACCAGCGCCTGCCCCGCCGCCACCCCTCCCGGCAGCACCTGGAGCAGCCCGGACGGCAGCCCCGCCTCCTCCAGGACGCGGGCGATGACGACGCCCCCGGAGACGGCGGTGCGCGGGTCGGGCTTGAGGATCACCGCGTTCCCCAGCGCGAGCGCCGGGGCGACCGACCGGATGGCGAGGATCAGCGGGAAGTTGAACGGGGCGATCACCCCGACCACCCCGGCGGGCACGCGCCGGGCCAGGCTGAGCCGCTGTTTGACGGTCGGCAGGATCTCCCCGAGCGGCTGGGACGCCAGCGCGGCGGCCTCGTGACACTCCTGTGCGGCGACGTGCGTCTCCACGCCCGCCTTGGGGCGGATTGACCCGGCCTCGCGGACCAGCCAGTCCTGGATCTCCTCCGCGTGCTCCTCGAACAGCCCGCCCGCCCGCCGCAACACGGCCGCCCGCTCCTCGAACGAGGTCGCCGCCCACTCCCGCTGCGCCCGTACGGCGAGCACGGCCGCCGCCGCCACGTCCTCGGCCCCGGCCACCCCGACCCTGCCGAGCTCCGCGCCGGTGGCGGGCTCGACCACGGCCGCGTCACCCGCGCGCGAGGTGACCCATCCGTCCCCGAAAATCTGCCCGGCCCACTTCTTGGCATCCATAAGCGGCATGGTGTCTCCTTTGTCTTTTTCGTCATGGCGGGGTGCGCGGTTGTCACCCGGCCGTGGCTGTCATTCAGCGGGCGAGGCCGGCAGGGCCAGGCCGGCGGGGCTGCGGTGCGCCTCGGCCGGGTCGCCGGTGACGACGGCAACCGCGGTACCCGGCGCGACCGGCGGCCCCGGCTCGTCGACCCGGACCGGGTGGTCCCCGGCGAGACCGGCGAGCCGCCCCATCAGGAAGGGCTCCAGCGCGAGGTGCCCGCGGTCCTGCTGCCCGGCCGAACCCTCGTGCAGGGCGAGGACGAACTCCAGGTCGTCGGGGAACCCGGCCAGCAGGGAGACCTCGGTCGAGCCGGGGTTGGCGAAGATCGTGGTCATGCCGGTACGGCGGAGCACGTCGAAGGTCGCGTCCCTGACGGTCCGCACCGGCCCGCCCTCCCCCGCCGGGCTCACCGCTCACCTCGTGCCCGCTGGATCTGGGCGTACAGGTGGCCGCGCAGGTCGGCGAAGCGCGGCAGGGAGCGGGTGGTGAGCTGGTCGCGCCCGGGGGGCAGGTCTATCTTGAGGTCCTCCAGCACGACGGTCGGCGAGGACGACAGCACGACCACCCGCTGCCCGAGATAGACGGCCTCGTCGATGTCGTGGGTGACGAACAGCGTCGTCACCCCGAGGTCGCGCCAGAGCGCGAGGATCAGGTCCTCCAGGTCCGCCCTGGTCTGGGCGTCGACGGCGGCGAACGGCTCGTCCATCAGCAGCACCTGCGGCTCGTACGCGATCGCCCTGGCGATCGCCACCCGCTGCTGCATGCCGCCGGACAGCTGCCAGGGGTAGGCGGCGTCGGCGTCGGCGAGGCCGACGGAGGCCAGTGACCCGGCCACCAGCTCCTCCCTGCGTTCGCGCGGCACCTTCTTCTCCCTGAGCGGGAGCTCGACGTTCTGCCGCACCGTCATCCAGGGGAACAGGCTCCGGCCGTACTCCTGGAAGACCACCGCCATGCGCGGCGGCGGGCCGGTCACCGGCACGCCCGCCACCCGCACCGACCCCGAGGTGGGGGCGAGCAGGCCGGCCACGCAGCGCAGCAGGGTGGTCTTGCCGCATCCGGAGGGGCCCACGACGCAGACCAGCTCGCCCGCGCCCACCCGGAACGTCAGGTCGCGCAGGGCCTCGACGTCCCGGTCCTCGTAGACCTTCCTCAGCCCGGAGATCTCAAGCATGGTCACCCCCGCGTCCGTGGTACCGGTGAAGGACGCGGCGTTCGAGCCGCCCGAACAGGACGGCCGGCCCGTGACCGAGCATGCCGAGCAGCAGGATGCCGCTCCACATCTCGGGGATCTCGAACCCGCGCCGGAAGAGCGCGATCGTGAAGCCCAGACCGCTGCTGCCGGCGAACATCTCGCTGATCACCATCAGGATGATCCCCACGGACAGCGCCTGCCGCAGGCCCGTCATGATCTGGGGGGGCGGCGGCGCGCAGCCGGGGCGAGAAGCCGGGCCCGACTCGGGGGAGGCTCTGCCCGGACCACGAGAAGCCGCGCCCGGACCGGGAGGAACCCTGTTCGGAGCGAGGGGGACCATGCCCGGGAGATGCTCGCGGCGCCGCCCTGCACAGGGGTGATCGTCAGGTCGATGTTCTGCCGGTCGAAGAACCCCTTGGCCTTGCCGAGGCGAGTCGGCGCGGTGTCCACGATGGCGATCACACCGGCGTTCCCCCTGTCCTTGGATCCTCCGGCACCCCCGGCAGGTTGCCCGTCCGAACCGCACGCGACCACGCCGGTCAGGAGGCCGGTCAGGACGGTTGTGGGACGGCGCACGGGACCTCCCGAAGGGAAGAACGCAAGGGGTGACGTTCGTTATACGAACAATGATTCTCCGGACGAACGGGGCATATCGCGGAAGTTACGCCGCCCGTGTCAAGTGTGTCAAGCAATCGCGAGCCGCCCGAGTTGACCGTCAGAACGACGGGTCAGTATGTTCATTGAGAGAACATCCGTTCACATAACGAACAAACACTCCGGCAGCTGTGTCACCCGACGTCCCCCGACGTCACCCGAGCACCGGAGCGGCCGAAGCACCGGGCGGACAGGAGTTTCCGACCTTGAACGACGTCTACGTCCTCGACGCGGTCCGCACCCCCATCGGCCGGTACGGCGGGGCGCTGTCGGGCGTCCGCCCCGACGACCTGGCCGCGCACGTCGTCCGCGCGCTGGCCGACCGCGCCCCCGCCCTCGACCCCGCCGCCATCGAGGACGTGTTCTTCGGCGCGGCCAACGGGGCGGGCGAGGACAACCGGGACGTCGCGCGGATGGCCGTGCTCCTGGCCGGGCTGCCGGTGACGGTTCCCGGCACCACCCTCAACCGGCTGTGCGGCTCCGGCCTGGAGGCGGCGATCGCCGCCTCCCGCGCGGTGGCCGTGGGCGACGCGTCCCTGGTGGTCGCCGGAGGTTCGGAGTCGATGAGCCGGGCGCCGTGGGTGATGCCCAAGCCAGCGCGGGGCTTCGACCGGGGAGAGCGGACCCTGCACGACACGGCCCTCGGCTGGCGCATGGTCAACCCCCGGATGCCCGCCGAGTGGACGGTCGCCCTGGGCGAGGGCGCCGAGATCCTCGCCGACCGCTACGACATCGGCCGCGAGGCCCAGGACCGGTTCGCGCTGCGCAGCCACCGGCGCGCGGCGGCGGCCTGGGAGCGCGGCGTCTTCGACCGCGAGGTGGTCCCGCTCGAAGCCCTCGACCGCGACGAGTCCGTCAGGGCCGACTCGACGGAGGAGTCGCTGTCCCGCCTGAAGCCGGTCTTCCGTTCCGGCGGCACCGTCACCGCGGGAAACGCCTCCCCCCTCAACGACGGCGCCGCCGCGCTGCTCGTCGGCGACGAGGCGGGGGCCGCCCGGTCCGGGCGAGCCCCGCTGGCCAGGATCGTCTCCCGCGCGGTGGTCGGCGTCGAGCCGCACCTGTTCGGCATCGGACCGGTCGAAGCGGCCCGTACGGCCCTCAAGCGGGCGGGCGTCGGCTGGTCCGACCTGAGCGCGGTCGAGCTCAACGAGGCGTTCGCCGCCCAGTCGCTGGCCTGCCTCGCCGAGTGGCCCGACCTCGACCCCGAGATCGTCAACGTCAACGGCGGCGCCATCGCGCTCGGCCACCCCCTCGGCTCCTCGGGGGCACGCATCCTCGGCACCCTCGCCCACGATCTGCACCGCCGGGGCGGCGGGTACGGCCTGGCCGCCATCTGCATCGGCGTGGGCCAGGGACTGGCCGTCGTCCTTGAGGGAATCGGTTCCTGAGCGGCGTTCGAACCACCCGGAGGTGGACATGACCTCTCCAGCGACTCCCGCGACCGGCGGCCTGTTCTCGGGGATGTTCGCCAGGGGCGCGGTCCCGGCGGAGGTGTCGGACGTCGCGTGGCTTGCCGCCATGCTGGACGCCGAGGCCGCGCTGGCCCGCGCGCAGGCCGGGATCGGCCTGGTCCCCGCCGAGGTGCCCGCCGCGCTGGCGCGGGCCTGCCGCCCCGAGCTCTACGACATCGCCGAGCTGGGCGAGCGGGCCGCGCGGACCGGCAACCCCGTCATCCCCCTGGTCGCCGCCCTGCGGGAGCGGATCGAACCCGGCCTGCGGCGGTTCGTCCACTACGGCGCCACCAGCCAGGACATCAACGACACCGCCGCCATGCTGGTCGCCCGCCGCGCCCTGGCACCGATCCTGGCCGACCTGTCCGCCTGCGCGGACGCCTGCGCGCGGCTGGCGTCCGACCATCGCGGCACCGTCATGGCCGGGCGCACCGTCCTGCAGCACGCCGTGCCCGTCACCTTCGGGTTGAAGGCCGCGGGCTGGCTGAGCGCGCTGGACCGCTCGCGGACCGGGCTCGCGGAGGTTCCGCTGCCGGTCCAGTACGGCGGGGCGGCGGGCACCCTGTCGGTCCTCGGCGAGCGCGGCCACGAGGTGCCTCCGCTCCTGGCCGCCGGGCTGGGGCTGGCCGAGCCGGTCCTCCCCTGGCACACCGACCGGACCCCGGTGGCCCGGCTGGCCTGCGCGCTCGGCACCGCCGCCGGGACGCTCGCCAAGGTGGCGAACGACGTGAAGCTGCTCGCCCAGACCGAGGTGGCGGAGGTCGCCGAGCCCACCGGCCCCGGCCGGGGCACCTCCAGCGCGATGCCGCACAAGCGCAACCCGGTGGGCTCGATGTCCGTGCTCGCCTGCGTCCAGCGCGTCCCCGGGCTGGTCGCCTCGATCCTGGACGGCATGGTCCAGGAGCACGAGCGCGCGGCGGGCCCCTGGCAGGCCGAGTGGGAGACGCTGGGCGAGCTGCTCCGGCTGACCGGCAGCGCCGCCTCCTGGCTCCGCGAGGTGCTGGAGGGCCTGACCGTGGACACCGCCCGGATGCGCGCCAACCTCGGGGCGACCCGCGGGCTGCTCATGGCCGAGCAGGTCGTCGTACGGCTCGGAGGCACCCCGGAGGCCCGGCGGCTGGTGGACGCCGCCTGCGCCCGCGCCGCCAAGGAGGGCGCGGAGCTGCGGGAGGTCCTGCTCGCCGACCCCGGTGTCTCCCTGCCCCCCGAGGAGATCGACGCGGCCCTCGACCCGGCGGGCGCCCTCGGCTCCGCCGCCGCCTTCGTCGACCGGGCGCTCGCCGCCCACGAGAACCTCACCGAAGCCGAGACCGAAACCGGAACAGGAGCGGGAGCGGGAGCCGGCACGTGAGCGAACGGGACACCGGAGAGACGAGCACGAACGGACAGGAGAGCGGGTACATGAGCGAGCCCACAGGCGGGGAGACGAACGGCGCGAGCGGACGGGCCTCCGAAGAGGCGGACCGCGCGAACGAAAGCGCGGCCGAAGGAGCGAACCGTACGAACGGATGGGCGGCCGGGGACGCGACACGCCGGGCCGTACTCGGTGACGAGCACGTGGACCGCGCCGTCGCGAGCACCACCCCGTTCACCGCGGACTTCCAGGAGTTCATCACCACGTACGCGTGGGGTGAGATCTGGACCCGTCCCGGCCTGGACCGGCGTACCCGCAGTTGCGTCACGCTGGCCATGCTCGCCACGCTCGGGCACGAGCACGAGCTGGCCATGCACGTCAGGGCGGCGCTGCGCGTCGGCCTGACCGAGGAGGAGATCAAGGAAGTGCTGCTGCAGACCGCGATCTACGCGGGCGTGCCCGCCGCCAACCGGGCGTTCGCGGTGGCACGGGCGGCGCTAGAGTTCGACCGGAACGAGGAGGGCGGGGATGGTCGAACCGGTTGACCGTGGCTCGGACCACGTGCAGTCGCTGGCACGCGGGCTCTCGGTGATCAAGGCGTTCAGCGCGACGAGCCCCGAGCTGACGCTCAGCGAGGTGGCCCGCGCGACCGGCCTGACCCGGGCCGCGGCCCGGCGGTTCCTGCTGACGCTCGTCGACCTCGGCTACGTCAGGACCGACGGGCGGCTGTTCGCGCTCTCCCCCCGCATTCTGGACCTCGGATACGCCTACCTGTCCAGCCTCTCGCTGCCCGAGGTGGCCGAGCCGCACCTCGAACGCCTCGTCGCCGAGGTGCACGAGTCGGCGTCGGTGGCGGTGCTCGACGGCGAGGACGTCGTCTACGTGGCCCGGGTGGCCACCAGCAGGATCATGCGGGTGACCATCAACATCGGCACCCGTTTCCCGGCCCACTGCACCTCGATGGGCAGGGTGCTGCTGGCCTGGCTGCCGCCCGGCGACCTCGACGCCTACCTCGGGAACGTCGAGCTGCACAGGTTCACCCCCAAGACGATCACCTCCCCCACCGCGCTCGGCGCCGAGCTTGACAGGGTCCGCGCCCAGGGCTGGGCCATGGTCGACCAGGAGCTGGAGGAGGGCCTGCGCTCGATCGCCGTCCCGGTCAGGGAACGCTCGGGGCGGGTGACCGCCGCGATCAACATCTCCTCCCACGCGAGCCGTACGACCTCGGAGTCCGCCCGCCGCCACCTGCTCCCGCCGCTGCTCGCCACCGCCGCGCGGGTGGAGGCCGACCTGCACGCCTCGGGCGTCAAGGGCAGCGCCCTGTCTCCCCGCTGATCCTGACCACCGGGCAGCGCCCTGTCCCCCCGCTGACCCTGACCACCGTCCCTGGCACGTCACCTCGATGACAACGTTGTCAGCAGGCCGAACCTGGGCGATGATCGGTGCCGTGACAGAGAGCTCGCGGGGACGTCCCACCATGAAGGACGTCGCGGCCCTGGCCGGAGTGGCGCTGAAGACCGTCTCCCGGGTCGTCAACGACGAGCCGGGGGTCAACCCCGCCACCGCCGAACGGGTCACGGCCGCCATCGAGCGGCTCGGCTACCGGCGCAACGAGAGCGCCCGCGTCCTGCGCCGGGGCAGGACCGCGAGCATCGGCCTGGTGATCGAGGACGTGGCCGACCCCTTCTACGCGGGGTTCAGCCGCGCGGTCGAGGACATGGCGCTCCGGCACGGCTCGCTGCTGCTCAGCGGCTCCTCCGGGGAGGATCCCCGGCGCGAGCGGGAACTGGCGCTCGCCTTCTGCTCCCGCGGGGTCGACGGCCTGATCATCGTGCCCGCCGGGACCGACCACGACTACCTGCGGCCCGAGCTCGACGCGGGCGTCGCCGCCGTCTTCGCCGACCGGCCGGGCGGGCTGGACGCCGACACGGTGCTCTGCGACAACGCCGGAGGCGCGCACACCGGTGTGGCCCACCTGATCCGGCACGGTCACCGCCGCGTCGCCTACGTCGGCGACGACACGTCCATCTTCACCTCCGGCGAGCGTCTGCGCGGCTACCGTCGCGCCCTCGAGGAGGCGGGCCTGCCCTTCGACGCCTCCCTGGTCGCGACCGGCCCGGCCCGGCAGGCCGGACCCGCCCTGGCCCGGATGCTCTCCGGCGAGAACCCGCCCACGGCGGTGTTCACCGGCAACGGCCGGATCACCGTGGCCGCGCTGCGCACGGGACACCGGCCCGCCCTGGTGGGTTTCGACGACTTCGAGCTGGCGGACCTGCTGGACCCCGGCGTGACCGTGGTGGCCCAGGACCCGGTCCGGCTCGGCGGCACCGCCGCCGAACTGCTCTTCCGCCGCCTGTCCGGCGACCACGGCCCTCCCGAGCGGATCGAGCTGCCGACCCGGCTCATCCCCCGGGGCTCGGGAGAACTCCCGCCGTGACGGGCTTTCCAGCAGTCAAAGCGGTCAAAGCGTTCAAAGAGGTCAGGCGATGTGGGCGGGCAGCGCGACGCCGGTGAGGCGTTCGGCCTCGGCCCACAGCCGGGCGTTGGTCGCGGCGTCGAGGGCCCTGCGGGGCGGCCGGGCGGTGACGGTGGGGCCGACCAGTCCGAACCGCCTGCCGGGGCCGTAGTAACCCCCGGCGACGGCGTCGGGATCGGTCGCGGCGTACAGCAGCGGCTCGGTGCCCTGCTCGACGCCCTGTGAGGGCAGGAGACCGTCGAAGGCGCCGAGGAGGGCCGACAGGCGCGACCTCCTGCCGCCGCCGAGGCTCGCGCCCGCCGTCTGCAGGTTCGTGCGGGTGTAGCCGGGGTGGGCGGCGGTGCTCAGCACGTTCCAGCCGCGCTGTTCGGCGAGGGCGGAGAGGTGCCGGGTCAGCATGAGGTCGGCGAGCTTGGACTGGGCGTAGGCGCGGTTGGGCCCGTAGCGGCGCTCACCCTGGAGATCGTGGAAGTCGATCCGGCCGAAGTGGGCCATGCCGCTGCTCATGGTGACCACGCGCGGCACCGGGGCGGCGAGCACCGTCGGCAGGAGCCGGACCGTCAGGGCGAAGGGACCGAGGTAGTTGCTGCCGAACTGCAGCTCGAAGCCGTCGGCCGTGGTCAGGCGGGTGGGCGGGGCCATCACCCCGGCGTTGTTGACCAGCAGGTCCAGCGGGGTCCCCTCGGCGATGACCCCGTCGGCGAACTCCTCGACCGAGCCCAGGTCGGCCAGGTCGATCCGGCGCACCTCCAGCCGGGCGTGCGGGTGCCGGGCCAGGATCTCGGCGCGGGCCCGCTCGCCCTTGGCGACCGTGCGGACGGCCATCACGACGCGCGCCCCCGCGTCGGCGAGACGCCGGGCGGCCTCCCTGCCCGTACCGCTGTTGGCCCCGGTGACGACGGCGAACCTCCCGCTCTGGTCGGGTACGGCGTACACGGCGGCTCCTTCGGATTCTTTTAAAGACTGACGGTCTGTTGTCGTGGACGCTAGCAGACTGACGGTCTCTTAACAAGGGACCGCCGGTCTGTAGACTGCCGGGATGACGACCTTCCAGCGCGCACGCAGCGAGGAGCAGCGCGCGATGCGCAGGCAGGCGATCCTGGACACCGCCGCCGCGATGCTGGCCGAGATGCCGGTGGCGCAGGTGAGCCTCAACGAGCTGAGCAGGCGCGTCGGCCTGGCCAAGTCGAACGTGCTGCGCTACTTCGAGTCCCGCGAGGCCGTGCTCCTCGAACTGCTCGACGCCGCCTCACGGGAATGGCTGGAGCGGCTCGACGGCGCGCTCACCGCGGCGGTCGGCACCGGCACGCCGTACGAGCGCGGCGACCAGGTGGCCGCCACGCTCGCGGCCACGCTCGCGGACCGCCCGGTCCTGTGCGACCTGGCCGCCGCCCAGGCGTCGGTGCTGGAGCACAACGTCTCCCCGCTGGTCGCCGCGCAGTACAAGCGCGCCGCCGTCGCCAACGCCACCACCCTGAGCCGGCTGACGGGCCGGCACCTCCGCGAGCTCGGCGAGCACGACACGATCAGGCTCGCCGGCGTCACCGTCATGGTGGTCGGCGCCGTGTGGAGCCACTCGCGCCCGGCGGCCGCGATGCTGGCCGCCTACGAGGCCGACCCGTCACTGGCCGCCATGCGGCTGGACTTCGGCACGGCTCTCCGCGAGACGCTCGAAACCCTGATCGCTGGCCTGCTCACCCGCCCGTCCCACCGGGGCGAGGCGTAGCCCGGACCGCCGCGGCGCAGGTCGGTGCGGGATTGGCCGGGGCGACGGCGGGCATACCGACCTCGTTGCCGACTCGGGGGGAGAACGCATGTCACAGGGGTGGAAGACGGTCGTTCGGCGACGTCCGCGCGCACGGACCGTCATGAGACCGGGACGCGCCCACGATCCGGCCGCACCGACCGCGAGGCGACCGTGAGCCTGACGGCGGGGATCCTCGCGGGCGCGGCGGGCACCACCGCGCTGAACATCGCCGGCTACCTGGACATGGTCGTACGCGGCCGGCCCGCGAGCGAGCTGCCGGCCCGGGCGGCGGGCGAGCTGGCCGAGGGCGCGGGCATCGACCTCGGCCCGGGGGAGGCCTCCGGCAGCAGGCGCGAGAGCCTGGGCGCGCTGCTCGGGTACACGACGGGCATGGGGGTCGGCGGGTTGTACGGCCTGCTCGCCGCGGACCGGCGCGTTCCGCCGCCGGTGGCCGTCCTGGGACTGTCGGCGATGGCGATGGCCGCGAGCGTCGTCCCTCTCAGCCTGCTGCGCCTGACCGACCCGCGCGACTGGGACGCGTCGTCGTGGATCTCCGACATCGTCCCGCACCTCGCCTTCGGCCTGACGGCCGCGACCGCGTACGACCGCCTGACCCACCCCTGACCCGGGCTCCCGCCGGTCGTTCGCCCGTGGCAGATCCGATCAAGGAGACGCCGCGGGGCGAGCAGCATGGAACGCATGACGATAAAACTCACTAAATACGGACACGCGTGTGTGCGGCTGGAGAAGACGGTCTGATCAACGAGTGGGGCGTCAAGGTGCTGGAGGGCGTGCTCGCCAGTGAGGCCGAGAAGCTCGGCGCCGACATCCGGCGCCTCAGGCCCGGCGAGAGCGTCGAACTCTGATCCCCGGATCCAGCGTCACGCGGCTCCTGCTCGCACCACTACCGGCGGATGCTCGCCCCTCTGCTGGAGGCGCTGGAGTTCCGGTGCGACAACGCCGCCTACCGGCCGGTGGCGCTACCCGGACGAGGATCTGCCGGGCGACTTCGAGGCCAACCGGGGCGTCCACTGCTTCGCCCTCGCCAGGCCCATGGACGCGGCCGAGTTCGTCGCTGACCTCGAGCAGTGCCTGTCCGGCTCCCTTGACCGGTTCAACACCGGCCTGGCCAAGGGACACCACCGGCGGCCCGCGGGTCGTCGAGAACTGGAACGGCGGTCGCTCTCGGCCTGGGGAGCGCGGCGTGGAGGCGTGGCCTTTGCCTCCAGGGATCTCTCAGCCGGACTTCGGGGCGTGGTCAGGGTTTCCAGTGGGGAGTGCGGCCGGTGAGGGCGACGACACGGTCGATCAGAGGGCTGTCGGAGAGGACCGGGACTTCAGGAGCGTAGACGCCCATCTGGAGGCCTGTCTCCGCGGTGTCCTTGACCTCGTCGTAGAGGAAGCCGAGGAGGTCAAGGTCCCAGGTGGGGTGTTGTGCCGTGGCTTTGGCCAGGTCCCAGCCGTGGACGACCAGTTCGGTGACGACCATGCCGCCTACCAGGTGGGCCGGAAGTTCGGTGGGGCCGAAGGGGGTCATGCCGGTCCAGACCTCGGGGGCGCTCCATGCGGACGCGGTGCGAGTGATCCGCTCTTCGAGCGTGCTGACCCAGTCGTCCTGAGTGTGGCCGGTCTCAGAACCGTCCAAGGGGGGCGCGGGCTTCTTGTGAGCAGCGCCCTCCAGGACGGGGCTCCAGTGCAGCAGATGGCTCACCAGCGCACGGACGTCGAACTCCTGGCACGGAGTCGGGGCGTCCAGCTGATCGGGCTTGATCGCGTGGATAATGGCGACCATGGTCTGGGCGGCGCAACCGGGCAGTTCACTTGTGTGCATGCCTTCAACTCAACCACCGGCCCTGAAGCAGCGGATTGAACAAACGCGACAGAGCCTGGTCCCGTGGTGAGGGATACCCGTGAGTTGGCCGGCGCCTGGCGGAAGTACCAGCGCCACACCCGCATCCCGCCGTCCCCCGACCTCGCTCCGTACGTCGAGTACTACTGGACGGCCGAGTGGTACTACGAATCCCCCTACCGTCAGCTGATCGTCCCCCTTCCCAACGTCCACCTCACCTTCCGGGACAGCCGCGCGATCTTGAACGGTGTGCGCACCCGCCACCACACCAAGATCTTGGACGGCGACGGCCAGGTCACCGGCGTGGCCTTCCGCCAGACGCGTTTCCGCCCTTTCCTCAATGCCCCGGTCGCCACGATCACCGACCGGGAACTGGACGCCGCCCAAGCCCTCCCGGCGGCACTCCCGGCCGTTCCAACCGTCCCGGCGATCGAGGATTACCTCCGCGCCTGCCTGGCGGTCTCATCCGAACCACCGCGGGGAGGAGAGCCACTTGCGGAGGCCGCCATGGCGGCGATCACCGGCGATGCCCGTGTGACCACCGTCGCGGCACTGGTCGGCCGGTTCGGAGCGAACATCCGAACCCTGCAACGGACCTTCGCCGAACACGTCGGCGTCCCGCCCAAATGGGTGATCCGCCGCTACCGGCTGCACGAGGTGACCGAACGCCTGGCCCAAGGCCGGGAACCCCGCTGGTCAGCACTCGCCTTCGAACTGGGCTACGCCGACCAGGCCCACCTCATCCGGGACTTCAAGTCCATCTTCGGCGAGCCCCTGGAGTATTACCGGCAGCGGTACTGACGCAAGCATCATGATCGGCTCAGAGTCGCGGAAGCCTTTGCCGTTCCGGCTGGGTGATGTTCCGTAAGGGGATCTCCCACCGGAACACTCGTACAGCCGGCCGGAACGGACCCCCAGGCCCGGGTGTCCCGGTGAAGGCCCCCTGTCCGGAACACCTGGCCGCGTGAACGGAACCCGGGCCGGCTACGCGCGCCGCTCCACCGACGAACAAGACGTCGTGATCCGGACCGAGCAGCTCCTCGCGCTCGGCGTCCACTTCGGCCTCGGCGCATCCGTCCACGACTGGAGCGACCCCTTCGGCCGGCTCTTCCCGCAGCCCCTCGCGATGGTCGCGGAACCCGCGAAGGGCCACGGTTCCTCACCCGGCACGACGCCTGAACCGCCTGGGCCGATCCACCTCCGGGGCGACGACCGACCCACGACAAGTCGCGACATAACGCGAAATTTGGCGAAAGGCTTGCCGCGCGTCTCACTCTATACGTAGGCTTATACGTATACGGGATGAGGATGGAACGATGCCCAATAAAACGATCTACGTCTCGGACGAGGACCTGCCGCTGTTCCAGCGGGCCCAGGAACTCGCCGGAGGCAAGCTGTCAACGGCGATCAGCCTGGCGCTGCGGCGCTACGTCGAGATGGAGGAGGGCCGCCAGGAGGGCTACGAGGAGATCGTCCTGCAGGTCGGCCAGGGCGGCACGGGCCGCAAGCAGCGCTTCTCCGGGGTGCTGCTCGGCGAGTGGGGACGCACGACGGGCAGCCGGATGGAGATGTTCCGGGTGTACCGCTCCCGCAAGGACAACTACGTCCTGCACGTGGACCGCTCGCCCGACTGGACGGACAGCCTGACGTCGGGAGCCGACAACTGGCTGGAGGGCCTTCTCTCCCGTGGCGCGTGGCGGAGTTACCTCGGGCTGGTCGACTCGAGCTGGGGCTTCGTCCAGGGCGAGTCCACGCTCGATGTCGTGAAGACCTTCCAGGAGCTGCGCGGCAGGATCCCTGACGAGTTCTACGACCTGATCGCCGACATGGCCGAGCGTCCCGCCGTGGAGGACCTCGACATCTGACCCGTCCACCGAACGCGATCGGACGGTCGAAAGGCGACCGCCCGCTACCCCGTCACGCCCTCATCCCCCTTGTCCCATGGAAACCGTGAGAAGGAGAGACCCGCATGCCCCCCGCAGTCACAGCCGAAGGGCTGGTCAAGAAGTACGGCGACGTCGTCGCCCTCGACGGGCTCGACCTGTCCGTCCCCCAGGGCACGGTGTTCGGCCTGCTCGGCCCCAACGGCGCCGGCAAGACCACGACCGTGCGGATCCTGACCACCCTCCTGAAACCGGACGCGGGCCGCGCCACGGTCGCCGGGTTCGACGTCGTCGCCGACGCGCACCGGCTGCGCGGCCACATCGGCGCCTCCGGCCAGTACGCCGCCGTCGACGAGCACCTCACCGGCGCCGAGAACCTGGAGATGGTCGGCCGCCTCTACCACCTCGGCGTCAAGCGCAGCAGGCAGCGGGCCCGCGAGCTGCTGGAGCGCTTCGACCTGACCGAGGCGGCCGACCGCCCCGTACAGGGTTACTCCGGCGGCATGCGACGCCGCCTCGACCTGGCCGGGGCGCTGGTCGCCAACCCGCCGGTGCTGTTCCTCGACGAGCCCACCACCGGCCTCGACCCCCGGGCCCGCACCGGCCTGTGGGACGTCATCTCCGAACTCGTCGCCGACGGCACCACCGTGCTGCTCACCACGCAGTACCTGGAGGAGGCCGACCGGCTGGCCAGGACGATCGCGGTGGTCGACCACGGCCGGGTGATCGCGCTCGGCAGCGCCGACGAGCTCAAGGACCAGGTCGGCGGCGACCGCGTGGAGCTGACCATGACGAGCGCGGCCGACCTGCACACCGCGCGGCGCGTGCTCGCCCCCCTGGCCGTGGGGGAGACACGGACCGACGACGTCACGTTCCGGCTGACGGTCCCGGTCAGCGACGGCACGACCTCCCTCACCACGGCCCTGGGCCACCTGGCCGCCGAACGCGTCGCCGTACGCGACGCCGGGCTGCGACGGCCGACGTTGGACGAGGTGTTCCTGACCCTCACCGGACACCAGGCCGGCGACCCCACCACGACGAAGACGAAGGAGCCCATCCGATGAACACCCTCCAGCTGGCGATCGCCGACGGCATGACGATCACCAGACGCAACGTCCTCAAGATCAAGCGAGCGCCCGACCTGCTGGGCGGCGTGATCATCCTCCCAATCGTGTTCGTGCTGCTGTTCGCGTACGTCTTCGGCAGCATGATGAGCCTGCCGGGCATGTCGTACCAGGAGTACATGATCCCCGGGATCTTCGTCCAGACGATCGTGACGAGCGCGCAGATCACCGGCTACACGCTCACCCAGGACCTGCAGAAGGGCATCTTCGACCGGTTCCGCACGCTGCCCATGTCCCCGTCGGCGGTGCTGACCGGCCAGACCTCCAGCGACGTCCTCATGAACGTGAGCAGCATCGTCGCGATGGCCCTTGTCGGGCTCGCCGTCGGCTGGCGCATCCACTCGGAGCCGCACCGGGCCGTGCTGGGGTTCCTGCTGCTCCTGCTGTTCTCGTACGCGTTCTCGTGGGTGACCGCGACGGTCGCGCTCGCCCTGCACAAGCCCGAGATCTTCAACAACATCGCCACCGTCGTGTCGATGCCGCTGGTCTTCCTGTCCAACGCCTTCGTCGACAGCACCCGCCTGCCCGGGCCGCTGCGGTTCGTCGCCGAGTGGAATCCCGTCTCCACGGTCGTCCAGGCCGCCCGCGAGCTCTTCGGCAACACCAACGCGGCCATGCCCGTGCCCGCCGCCTGGCCGCTCCAGCACGCCGTGCCCGCGACGCTGCTCTGGTCGGCACTGCTCCTGGTCGTGTTCGTGCCCCTGTCCATCCGGCTGTACAAGCGGGCGGTCAGCCAGTGATCCCGCTCGATGAGGAAAGGCAGATGAGGACGCAGATGGAACCACGGATACGCGTCTCCGACGGAGAACGCGACAGGGTCGTACGCCGGCTCCAGCAGGCGTTCGCCGACGGCCGCCTCGGCCCCGGCGAGATGGAGGAACGGCTCGAACGCGCGCTCACGGCGAAGTCCCACGGCGACCTGTTGCCACTGATCGCCGACCTGCCCGACGACCCGGACGGCCCGGACGGCCCGGACACCCCGGGCGCCCCGGACGACGTGCTCCGGCTGACGTCCACGGGCGGCCGCATCAAGCGGTCGGGCGACTGGGAGGTTCCGCGCCGGCTGCGCGCCGAGTCCGAGTACGGCGGGGTGCGGCTCGACCTGTCCCAGGCCTTCGTACGGTATCCGGAGATCGACATCGAGCTCCGGCTCCCCTACGGCTCCGCCACGATCATCCTGCCGCCCGGCGCGACCGCGAACGTCGACGGGGTACGCACCGGATGGGGCAGCGTGAACTGCTCGCTGCCCGGCCGCGCACGTCCGGGCGGGCTGCACGTCCGGATCACCGGAGAGCTCGAGTACGGCCGCCTGCGCGTCCGCACCTCGCGCGCCCTGCCCGGCCCCCGCCACTGAGGCCACACACTGAGATGCGTTGAAGTCAGCCGATTGCAGCACCATGCCCGTCCCCCGCGGTGGAGCGTCGTCACGCGGGCCTCCGTCCGCCGCCTCTCAGGGACCGGTGCAGGACGAGCGAGCAGAGGACGGTCGCGGCTCCCACGAGGACGATCGCCGTGTGCGGGGAGGTCAGCTCGGCGGCGGCACCGGCCAGGGCGCCGCCCACGGCCTGGCCGGTCATCATTCCCGCCGAGGCCAGGCCGAAGGCCTGTCCCCTGACCGGTTCGGGGACCGCGTCCACGAACCACCGCTGCAACCCGAGCTGGCAGGCGGTCGACGCCGCCGTGGCGAGCAGCACGATCAGCGCGGCTCCCGCGAGTCCCGGCCGGGCGGCGAAGGCGAGCAGGGGAAGGCCCGACACGACCGCGAGGGGAAACGCCAGCCGTTCCCTGCCTGCGGGCGGGACGAACCGGCCGACGACGAAGTTGCCGGCCGCCAGGCCGACGGAGGCGGCGGCGAGCGCGAGCCCGGCGGTGTTTCCCAGGTAGGGGACCATCATCGCCTCGGCCCCCACCACGAGCGAGATCGGCAGCCACTGCGCGAGCAGCAGGCCGCGCACCCGGCGGTCGGCCAGCAGTGCCCGGTTGACCCGCAGCGTCTCCCGTACGGCACCGTCACCCTTCGCACCCCCGTCCCTCGCGCTCCTGGCCGGGAAGTCGGGCAGGCCCCGGCGCAGTACCGCCGCCGCCAGGACGGACAGCCCGGCGGTGACGGCCAGCGCCCCCTCGGGTCCGGCGAGGGCGAGGATGGCGCCGCCCGCCGCCAGGCCGCCGATCTGGGCCCCGGCGGACGTCACGTTCAGCACGGACCTGGCCAGGACGAACGCGTCGCCCGGCAGCAGGCCGGGCAGCAGGGCGCTGCGCGCCGCGCCGAAGACCGGCGAGAACAGGCCGGTGGCCAGGACCAGGACGAGCATCGCCCAGACGGGCAGCCCGGCGAAGGCCAGGAGCAGGCAGGTCACCACCCGCAGCAGCTCACCGGCGACCATCAGAGCGCGCGGGCGGATCCGGTCGGCGAGCGAGAGCAGGAACGTCCCGCCGACGATGTAGGGGAGGAAACCCACCATGTACGCCGCCGCCGACAACCCCGGCGAGCCGGTCCGCGCGTAGACCAGCGCCGACAGGGCCAGCATCTTGACCTGGTCCCCCGCCACCAGCAGGGTGAAGCTCCCGAACAGGACACGGAACTCCCGGCTCGCGAAGACCTCCGTATAGGTCGCGCCGCGCTCTTGTGTGGTCATGGACACGATGGTGGGAGGCTCCCGGACGGCTGGCTAAGCTTTCGGATATATCCGAAAGGTCGTTTCATGGTCTTCCGCATCGAGGTCACCCCGCAGGACATCATGGCCAGCAGGTTCGCCATCTCCCCGCTCATCGTGACCAAGGACGCGCTCTGGATCCTCTCCGGCAGGCGGGAGGCCGGGGAGTGGCGGGCGTGGGCCGCAAGGATGCGGGAGCCGTACGGGAGACTGCTGCTCGCACACCCCGGGCTGGGCGCCATGGTGGCGCTGTTCCGCGAGCTGCACTACAACGCCGACTTCCCCGCGCCGCCGCCGACCGGGGTGAACACCCCGTTCGAGGCCGAACTCGCGGTGGTGCGCGCCACCCCGGTGGCGCGGGCGCACGCCGAGATCGCCAGGAACCTGGAGGGGATGCCGCGCCTCCCGGAGCCCGTCAGGGAGGTGCTGTTCTCACCGGACGTCGTGCGGCTGTTCGCCGAGGCGTTGAGCGCGGCCTGGAAGGAGATCGTCTCCCTCGCGTGGCCGCGCTTCCACGCGATCCTGGAGCGGGACGTGGTCCAGCGGGCGGGCCGCCTGGCGACCTACGGCTGGGGCGCGGCGCTCGACGACCTCAGCCCCCGGGTCCGGTGGCGTCCCGACGGTGTCATCGAGGTGCTCGCCAGGGGCACGGACGAGACCTACCGGCTCGACGGGCGCGGGCTGCTCTTCATGCCGACCGTCTTCCCCATCGGGGTCGGCTCCTACCTGGAGAACCACTGGCCGTACGCGATCAGCTATCCGGCCCGGGGCACCGGCATCCCGCCCGAGACGCCGGACGGCCTGGCCGGGCTGATCGGCAGGACCAGGAGCCGCCTCCTGCTGGAGCTGGCGATCCCGGCGACCACCACCCAGCTCGTGAGCCTGCTGGAACTCAGCCTGGGAACCGTGGGCGGCCACGTCTCCGCCCTGCGCAGGGCCGGCCTGGTCACCGGCAGCCGCACCGGCCGGGGCGTCCTGTACCACCGCACCGCGCTGGGCGACTCCCTGGTCAGCCCTTCGGGGCGCTGAGCCTCGCTTCCGCCCCGGCGAACGGAGGCCGTCGTCGACGCCGCCCGCGAGCCGTCCGAGCCGGCGGCGTGGACCGGCTCGGCGCGAGCTCCGGCGGCGACCGCGTCACGCGTCCGGATCCCGTCCCGGTCAGGAGGAGCCGTGATACCCGGCGGCGCGTAGCCGCGTGGCGATGCCGTCCAGGCCGCAGGGATCGGCCCATCGTGATCGCGGATCGATCTCCTCCCGGCCCCCGATCATCCGCAGGCCGCTGCCGAGGAGCACTCCCTGCGGATGGGCCAGGTAGACCGGCGTCCCGGCGGGGAGAGCCGCACGGTCCTTGATCACGGGCCACTCCTTCCGGACGTCCGGGTAGACGAACAGCAGGATCCCGGTGCCCTTGGGCACCCCCCTCCGGAAATCCGCCACCGAGTGGACCGGGGTCCGGTTCCGCCACACGCCCCCCTGGAAGAACTTCACGTGGACCAGGCCGGCGGACCGCCCTCTGAACCGCTCCGTCACCCGCACCGGCATCAGCACGTAGTGCGTACGGTCGTCGGGGAGCCCCTCCTCGACGACCGGTCCCGGTATGAAGTCCCCGACCGTTCCCGCGACGACCAGCGGCGTCTTCGCCGCGAGTTCCTCCGGGGAGTTGAGGGGGTCGTAGTCGGCGACGGTCTGCCGAAGCAGTCTGGGGTCCAGCCTCCTAGAGGGGACCGGAGCACACCTGGCCCCGGCCTCCGCCCCCGCCCGCGTCCCCGTCGAGGCCGACGCCGGCGCGGGGGGAGAGGCCGCCGGTGCGCTCGTGCTCCGCGTCACGGGCGCGGGCGCGGGCGCGGAGCAGCCTGCCAAGGCGACGAGAAGCGTGAGGACGATCAATCGCATGATCATGAGACGTCCGCGGGCCTCGTCCGGTTCAGCCTTTCAGGACCGCCGGGTCGCGGAGCCGCGCGAGAACCGGCCGAGGACGAACGCGGGCGGCCCGGACCGCGGAGGCGCCCGGTCCCGTCAGCGACGCCGCGTTCACGCCGCGTGCGACGGGAGCGGGACGCCGGTCAGGTCGGCGCACGCGTCGAGGAGGCCGTCCTGCACCTCGGGCGACCGCGCGGCGGGGTGGGCGAAACACGTCTCCTGGTGGTGGAAGTAGCAGCCGGTCACCATCGCCTCGGGGTCCTGGCTCGTGGCCAGCCACACCTGCGTCACCGGGCCCAGGGAGAGATCGTCGGGCGCGCCCGGACCTCCCATCTTCGTCGGGACCCAGCCGGGTTCGAGCGCGTTGGACAGCACGTCCGGCCAGCGGCGGGCGACCGCGAACGCCAGGACGACGTCCAGCAGCTTGCTGTCGGCGTACGCCCGCGAGCCGTCCCAGTTGCGGGTGTTCCACTGGAGGTCGTCCAGCTTGGGGTCCCCGCCGCGATGCATGCCGGAGCTGAGGTAGACCAGCCGGGCGGGCGGGGTGATGAGTGCGGTGAGCAGGTACGGGGCGAGCACGTTGACCGCGAAGACGTGGGCCAGGCCGTCGGCGGTCTCGATCCTGCTCGGTTCCCGGTAGCCGACGGCGGCGTTGTGGACGATCGCGTCGTAGCGGCCCAGCTCGTCGGCCTGGGCCGCCACGGAGCGCATCCCCTCGATGGTGGTCAGGTCTCCGACGAGGACGGCCTCCGCCTCCGGCAGTGCCTCGCGCGCGTCGTCGGCGCGGGTGTCGTTGCGCGCGTGCAGCGTGACGGCGTGGCCGTCGTGGGCCAGCAGCCGGGCGGCCATCAGCCCGAGGCCGTCGGTGGAGCCGGTGATCAGAATACGCGCCATGAGACAGATCCCCCTCGCAGAACATGCTGGTCGTTAACTACCCACGGGGAGGGCACACACGCCGCCGGACACATATCCGGCCAGGTCAGGAACCTCGAACGAACACCTGAGAACGCCTCCGGCACGCTGGAGGACCCTGGGCGAACGCCTCGGGAACGTCTCGGACGCGCCGGGCATCCGGGCGGGGATCTCAGACGCGCTGGACGGCCCCGTCGGACAGTGCCACGACGGTGACCCCGAAGTCGTGGATGGTCGCCGACAGCTCGTCGGGCGAGAGGCCGGGGGCGACGACGACCAGGGAGCCGCGCATCAGCGCCAGCCCGATCAGGGTCGTCATGGCCAGGCTGCACCTCAGGGGCCAGGTCACCAGCAGGACGTCGGACTTCTCCAGCTCGACGCCCTCGTCGAGCACGCTCATCCGCACGATCAGGTCGTGGTGGGTGTGCACGCCCCCGTCGTCGACCAGGAGGGCAGGCTGCACCGCCGGATCGAGGAAGGGCAGCGGGACGGGCTCCAGGAGCAGCAGGTCGGCGAAGTCGACGGTGTCGCGGGCCTGGCCGAACGCGATCACCTGCCGGACCCGCGAGTCCTCGACGGCCCGCAACGACGCGTCCGCCAGGCGCGGGGTGGTGATGAGCAGCCGCGCGTCCCACTCGGCCAGCAGGTCGGCCATCTCCTCGCATCCGGAGGTTATCGGCGCCGCCACCCCGCCCGCCGCGATGACCGTGTGCACCGCCAGCGTCTGGGCCACCGCGCTGTCCACGTGGATCCCGGCCACCTGGCGCCGCCGGGCACCCCGCCTCACCAGGCCCGACGCTCCCCGCGTCACCTCCGCGGCCAGCCGGCGGTAGCCGTACACCACTCCGGCGCCGAGGTCGATCAGTGCGGGCCGGTCACCTCGACCGTGCGCGTAGCCGAACACCGCCTCGGTGAGGGTGCAGCTGGTGGACGGAGAGGTCGGTCTCATTCCGCCGACGGTAGGGCCGCCCCGCGCACGCGGGCATCCGCAGATGTATGTAGATGACTGTGTATTCGGCCCCCTCCCCCCGGCGGCGCCCGTTTTCCCCGCCCTGAAAGGGCTTCCGGTCCCCTCGTACGGCCCCCGGCTCCTCCTCGGGGCCCCGGTTGCCGGCGTGGTTCCCGCTTCGCGGGCCCCGACGCGCCGCGATGACCGCGACGACGAGGAGAAACCCGGAGAAGGGCCTGGAAAGGCCAGGGGCGGGCCCGAGCCCTGCGCGACTCGAGCCCGCTGTCGCATGACCCATGGCCCAGGCCCCCACCCCTCCGAGGAGACCTCGGCCATCAACGGGGACACGCGACGTCCGCAGCGTGCTCGACCGAGACGCCCGGGATGGTGTGGACCTGCCGTCCCGGACCGGAACTGTGACCGGCACGGTGCGGAAGGCTGGACGTCATCGGTCGAACACCAGGAAAACGTACGGTGCGCGGCGGGTACGACACATGCTCCGGACTGCGTATCCCGGGATGTATCTTCACGGCCGTGAATGTGTAGCCCGGAGTATGTAGAAACTCACCGGCTCCGGGCGAGCCCTGTGAGCCGGTCGCGCCGGGCGAGCCCGCTAGGAGCGGTTCTGCTCGATGACCCAGGTGGCGACCTGCGTGCGGGAGGAGAACCCGAGCTTGGCCAGGATGTTGGCGACGTGCCTGGCCGCGGTGGCGGGACTGATCACCAGCTCGTCGGCGATGGCCTTGTTGCTCATCCCCCTGGCGATCAGCTCGGCGATCTCCCACTCCCGGCAGGTGAGCGTGGTCATGGGGGCGACGACCGGATGCTTGCCGAGCAGCACGGGTGTCTCGTACGGCTCGTCGAACTGCAGCGCGTAGCGGACCGCCTGCTCCTGGGACATCTCCTGGCCGTGCGCCCACAGCTGCGCGACCAGCGCGTCGCCGAGGCGCACCCGGGCGGGCTGGAGCAGCTCCTCCATCCGCGCCCCGAACCCGGGCGGCAGCACCGCGCCGCCCATCGCGCTCCTGATCGCGGCGGAGGCCCCGGCCAGGCGCACCGCCCGGCGGTCGTCCTCCTCGGCGAGCGCGAGCTGCGCGAGTGTCTCGATGCGGCGGGCCACGCCGAGCCGCTGGCCGGTCCCGATGCAGAGCCGCAGGCTCTCGATCAGCCTGCCCCGCGCGGTGGCGAGGTCTCCCTGGGCCAGCGCGATCCGGCCCAGCCCCGACAGGCAGGTGATGGCCTGCCAGTGGGCGGTGATGTCCTGGAGCATGTCGAGGGCGCGCTCGTAGTGGGCGCGGGCCTCGCCCAGGTCGCCGCGGAGCCAGGCGACCTGGGCCAGGCCGATGAGGGCGACCGGCGCGGCCCAGTGGTTGTCGAGCTCGTGGGCGATGGCGAGCGCGGCCTCGAAGGATCGCTGCGACTCCTTCGCCCTGCCCTCCGACAGCGCGAACGTGCCCTCCATGGACCGGATGACCGTCTCGTGCCAGGGGTCGTCGATCGTGCGCACGGCCTCCAGCGCGTCGTCGAGCAGGGACCTGGCCCGCTCGGGGCGTCGCTGGTAGATGGCCACCCAGGCGAGGATGGCGAGCGCGCCGCTGAGCGGTCCGTACAGGCCCGCCTCGCGGCACAGGCCGACCGCGGCGGCGCAGGCGATCTGCGCGGTGTCGGGGTCGCCCTGCCCGAAGGCCACCTGCCCGCGCAGCGCGAGCGCGTCGCCGCGCACGCACGACGTCAGCTCCCCGGAGTCGGCGTCGAGCAGGCGGTCGAGCCATTTGTCGGCCGGGGTGAACCTTCCCCCGGCGATGATGGGCCAGCGCAGCAGGACGAGGAGGCGCAGCGCGCTCTCGGGGTCGCCCGCGGACTCGACCGACCAGCGCACCGCCGCCCACACGTTGGCCTGGAGCTCGTCCAGCAGGACCAGCATCGGGCAGATCTCGGTCCAGGCCGGGCGGGGGCTCCGGACGATCGTCTGGTGGATCCGGGCGGCGAACTCGATCATGTGGTCGCGGTGCAGCCTCCGGAACTCGGGCTCCTCGCCCGAGGCGTCGAGCTGCTCGGTGGCGTACTCGCGGATCGTCTCCAGCATGCGGTAGCGGGTCTCGCCGGCCACCTCGGCGTCGGCCAGGACCAGCGACTTGTCGACCAGGTCGCAGAGCACCCCCAGGACGTCCTCCGCCCACAGCGCGTTGCCCGCGCAGACCTGCTCGGCCATGTCGAGCGTCCACCCGCCGGTGAAGACCGCGAGCCGGCGCAGCAGGATCCGCTCGGGCTCGTTGAGCTGCTGGTAGCTCCAGTCGACGGTCGCCCTGAGCGTCTGCTGCCTGGCCGGGGCCGTCCGGTCGCCCGCCGACAGCAGCCGGAACCTGTCCCTGATCCTGGCGTTGATCTGCTCCACGGTCAGCACCCTGCACAGGGCGGCGGCGAGCTCGATGGCGAGCGGCATCCCGTCGAGCGCCTCGCAGAGCCCGGCGATGTCGGCCGCGTTCTGCTCGGTGACGGAGAAGGCCCGCGAGGCGGCGGTGGCACGGTCGGCGAAGAGGCGGACCGCCTCGCTGGTGCCGAGGAAGAGCCGCACGGCCTCGCTGGTGCCGAGGTCGTGGCCGTCGCTGCGGGGCAGGGTGAGCGGCGGCACCCGCCACACGGTCTCCCCCGCCACCCGGAGCGGCTCGCGGCTGGTCGTGAGCACGCGTACGTCGGGGCAGACGGTGAGCACGGCGCGGCAGAACCGCGCGGACTCCTCGATGAGCGACTCGCAGTTGTCCATCACCAGCAGCAGCCGCCGGTCGCCGAGCGCGTCGATCAGGGTGTCGGCCAGCGCGCGGGACGGCTCGGCCTTGACCCCGAGCACGGCCGCCACCCGGGGCTCGATCTGGTCGCCGCGCACCGCGTCGGCCAGCTCGACCAGCCAGACGCCCCCGGGGAACTCCGGTGCCACCTGGGCGGCGACCCGGACCGCCAGCCTGCTCTTGCCGATGCCGCCCGCCCCGCAGAGCGTCACCACCCGGGCGACGCCCAGCAGGTCGGTGAGCTCTTCCACGTCGGCTTCACGCCCCACGAAGCCGTTGGGTTCGAGGGGAAGGTTGCCTCCGGTGAGGGAGGCGTGTGCGGTGTCCTGGGTCATCGGCTCTTAGGAGAGGTCGCGGGTAGAACCGTCACAGAAAGTGTGACATCAATTACCGAACCATGCCCACTCTTAGACGTTTTCCGGCCTATGTGATTACCTCGCGCCCCCGCCCCGTGCCGTGCGGTGCCCCGTGGCGTGCCCCGCCCCGGTGTGACCGCCCACGGCCATCCGGTGGCCGCACGATGGCCATCACCGGCGCGGCGACTCACACTGCTCCCATGGCAGACTCCCCCACCGACCCGGCCCCCGAGATCGGCGAGATCAGCGTCGCCGACTGGTACGCCCACACCGACAAGATGGCGAAGGTCGGCTTTTTGACCGTCGCCCGCAGGCTTCCGGCGCTGGTGTCGCAGGCCGTCAGGCTGGCGTGGGCGGCCAGTCCCCGCGACACCGTCGTCACGATCACCCTGAACCTGCTGAGCGGGGTGTTCACCGCGTTCGGGCTGCTCGCCACGACCGGGGTGCTGTCGGCGCTGTTCGAGGCGGGACCGACCCCCGAGCGGGTACGGGCCGCCCTGCCCAGCCTGGTCCTGGTGGGGGTGGCCGCGACCCTGCGTACCCTCACGCAGGCGGGCGCGGGCTGGGCGCAGTCGCGGCTGGAACCCCAGGTGGGCCGGATCGCCGAGGAGCGCCTGTACGGGCTGACCGGCAGGGTCGGCCTCGCGTCCTTCGACGACCCCGACTTCCACGACGCGCTCCAGCGGGCCAGGTCGCGCGGGGTCGCCGTCGCGGACGATGTGGTGGGCACGGCCATCAACACGCTGAGCGCGGTCATCGGCATCGTCGCTGCGGCGGGCGTGCTGGGGGTGCTCCACCCGGTCCTGCTGCCGCTGCTGGTGCTGGCGGTGCTGCCCGACGCGTGGGCGGCGGTCCGCTCGGCGCGCATGCGCTACACGACGATGTACTCCCTGATCCCGGCCAGGCGCCGTAAGTGGATCATCGCGGAGCTGCTCGCGGACCGCGACCCGGCCGCGGAGGTGCGCTCGTTCACCATGCGCGGCTTCCTGATGCGGATGTACGACGCGGTGGCGACGGCCGAGCAGACCGTCATGCTCGGCCTGGCCCGGCGGCAGGTCCTCGCGCGGGTCGTCGGCGAGGCGCTGGGCGGCGTCGGCACGGCCCTGGTCTACGTCGCCCTCGGCGTGCTGCTGGCGGTGGGGGCGGTCCCCCTGGCGGTCGCGGGCACCGCCGTGCTGGCGATCCGTTCGGGCCAGACCTATCTGGCCAACCTGATGTACGCCACGAACCGCCTCTACGAGGAGGGCCTGTACTTCACCGACTTCCTCGACTTCTGCGCCGAGGCCGAGGGCAGGCTGCCCACCGGACGCCCGGTGAAGGCACCGGAGGGCTTCGAGCGGATCACCGCCGAGGACGTCGTCTTCACCTATCCGGGCTCCGCCGGCCCGGCGCTCCAGGGACTCACGGTGACCATCGGCAGGGGCGAGGTGATCGCCCTCGTCGGGGAGAACGGCTCGGGAAAGACCACGCTGGCCAAGATCCTGTCCGGGCTGTACGAACCGGATGCCGGCCGGGTCAGCTGGGATGACACCGACCTGGCGGACGTCGACCCCGACGACCTGCGCGACCGCATCGCGGTCATCGCCCAGGACCACACGCGCTGGCCGCTGACCGCCCGCTACAACATCAACATGGGCACCGACAAGGGGGAGCCCGCGCTCGTGGCGGCGGCCGAGGTCGCGGGCGCCGACCAGGTGGTGGCCGAGCTGCCGAACGGTTACAGCACCCTGCTCGACCGGCGTTTCAAGGACGGCCACGAGCTGTCCGGCGGCCAGTGGCAGCGGATCGCGGTGGCCCGCGGTTTCCACCGGGACGCCCCGCTGCTGATCTGCGACGAGCCCACCGCGGCCCTGGACGCCCGCGCCGAGCACGCCCTGTTCGAACGCATCCGGCAGCACGCCGACGGGCGCACCGTACTGCTGATCACCCACCGGCTGGCGAGCGTCCGCTACGCCGACCGGATCTACGTCCTCGACCACGGCAGGGTCGTCGAGCACGGCACCCACGACGAGCTCATGACCCTCGACGGCCTCTACGCCGACCTCTACGGCCTCCAGGCCAGGGCCTACTCGACCTGACCTCGGGGAGACCTCTCCCGCTCGGTCCGACCGGCGGGGCGACCGCGACGAACTCTCCGGGCCGGTCGCTACTCGGTCTGGCCGCCCAGGAACGCCTCGATGACGGCCCTGGCGACGGGGGCCGCCACCCGCCCGCCCGGCCCGCCGCCCTCGACCAGGACCCCGACGGCGATCCGGGGGGAGACGGCCGGGGCGAAGCCGGTGAAGATCGCGTGGTCCTCGCCCGCGACGGCGTTCTGCGCAGTGCCGGTCTTGCCCGCGACCTTCACCCCCCGGACGGCCGCGGCGGCACCGGTCCCTCCCCTCCCGGTGACGGCGATCATCATCTCGGTGAGCCGTTCCGCCTCCTCGGCGCCGAGCGCGCGGCGGTACGGCGAGGGTTCGGTCACGTCGATCACCGTGCCGTCGGCGAGGCGGACGTCGTCCACGAGGTGGGGGCGCATCAGCGAGCCGTCGTTGGCCACCGCCGCCGCGATCATCGCGATCATGAGCGGGGTGGCCCGGACGTCGAACCGGCCCAGCGCGGACAGCGCGGTCTGCGCGTCGTCCAGCGCGGGGGGATAGACGCTCCTGGCCACCGGCATGGGCACCTGCAGGTCGTCGGTGTCGAACCCGAATGCCTCGGCCTGCTCGCGCAACGCGTCCTGGCCGAGGTCGACGCCCATCCTCGCGAAGGGGGTGTCGCACGAGAGCCTGAACGCCTGGAGCAGCGGAAGCGCGCCGCCACCGCAGGCGCCGCCGCCGAAGTTGCGCAGGTAGGTGGAGGTGCCGGGGAGGCGGAAGGCCTTCGGGGCGCTGACGCGGGTGTCGAGGTCGTAGCGCCCCGAGCCGAGCGCCGCCGCACCGGTGATGATTTTGAAGGTGGAGCCCGGCGGGTAGCTCCGCTGGATCGCCCGGTTCAGCAGCGGGTCCTCGGGGTCGCCCTGCAGCCGCTTGTCCACCCGGTCGAGCTTGGCCGCGTCGAAGCTCGTGTAGAGGTTCGGGTCGTACGAGGGCAGGGAGACCATGGCCAGGATGGCGCCGGTGCGAGGGTCGATCGCGACGACGGCGCCGGGCCTGCCCGTGGCGCGCAGCCCGTCGTAGGCGGCCCGCTGGGCGCCGCGGTCGACGGTGAGCCTGAGCGTGGCGCCGCCCCGGGTGCCGTCGACCAGCCCGCGCACCTTCACCCGGGGGTCGTTCCCGGACAGCAGGGCCTCCTCGGCCTGCTCGACGCCGCCGGTGCCGTGGAGCGAGAAATGCCCGGTGACCGCCGCGTAGAGCGGGCCGCCGGGATAGACCCTGCGGTAGCGGTACGTGGCGTTCCTGGCCTTGCGGCTGGTCGCGACGACCGTGCCGTCGCGGAGCAGGATCCTGCCCCGGGGGCTCTCGAAGCGCGCGATCATCGTCCGCTTGTTGCGCGGGTCCTCGTTGAGCCGCTCGGAGTCCAGTGCCTGGATGTAGGTCATGCTGGCGAGAAGGGCGAACAGCATTCCCCCGCACATCAGTGCGACGTGGCGCAGCGGAATGTTGATCCGGCGCGCGCGCGGTGCGACCATGGCCCCTCCCTGGACACCCGACCTCGGTATCCGGTTTAACAGCCGGACCGAAAAGGGCACCTCGACCAGGGGCAAAGCCGCCGTACGGCTTCCGAACGGCCATAAGCCTCAGGGCTTACCGGCGGCACGAACCGCGCACCCGTCCAGCCTCACACCGACACGAGCCGCACGGCTTCCGGCCTCACGCCGACACGAGCCGCACGGTCCTCGCGCACCCGCCGGCGCGGGCCCGGTGGTTCCGCGTCACCCGCCGACACGAGCCGCGCGGTCGCCAGTCGACCACCGAGTCGCTAGTCGACCACCGAGTGGTAGTAAGCGATCTTGTTGCGGATCGCCACCTGCTTCTCGCGCAGGTTCTCGACCTGCTCCTCCACCCGCCTGTCGTGGGCTTCGAGCAGCGCGATGCGGTCGCGGACCGTGTGGTCGCCCGCCCTGGTCATCTCGGCGAAGCGCAGCATCTGCGCGATCGGCATGCCGGTGTCGCGCAGGCAGCGGATCATGCCGAGCCAGCCGACGTCCTCCTGGGTGAACCTGCGCTGTCCGGCCGCGTTGCGGCCGATCGACTCAAGCAGCCCGATCCGCTCGTAGTAACGAAGCGTGTCGAGGCTGAAGCCGGTCTCCTCCACCACCTGTCCCGGTGTGTACACACTCACATCGAGCAGCATTTCACCTGGAGCCCACTCAAGGTCAAATCCCCTGTTCTCCGGCGGCCCGCTTGCCCTGGAGTCCACTCCAGCATCCAGGGTGGCTTCCATGACACGCATCCCCCTCGCCCTGGGCACCATCCCCTTCGGCACCGTCCTCGACGACAGGACCGGCTTCGCGATCCTCGACCGGTTCGCCGACGCCGGGGGCGTCCTGCTGGACACCGCGAACAACTACCCGTTCTGGAACGAGGGCGCCACCGGCGACGAGAGCGAGCTGGCCATCGGGCGCTGGCTGGCCGCCCGGGGCAACCGCGACCGGATGGTGCTGAGCACCAAGTGCGGCGGGCGGCCGACCGTCCCCGGCGACCGGACCCTGGACTCCGCCGAGGGCCTGTCCGCCACGGCGATCACCGCCGCCGCCGAGGGCAGCCTGCGGAGGCTGGGCACCGACCACGTCGACGTGTACTGGGCGCACATCGAGGACCGCTCCGTTCCCCTGGAGGAGACCCTGGGCGCCTTCGCCGGGCTGGCCCAGGCGGGCAAGGTGCGCGAGATCGGCGCGAGCAACGTCCCGGCCTGGCGGCTGGAGCGCGCCCGCGCCACCTCGCGGGCCAACGGCTGGCCGCTCTACACCAACGTCCAGCTGCGCCACACCTACCTGCGGCCCCGGCCGGGGGTGCGGCTGCCGGAGGCGGGTCACGTCCTGGTCCAGGACGACATGCTCGACTATCTGCGCTCGGAGCCCGGCCTGACGCTGTGGGCGTACAACACGCTGATGTTCGGCGCCTACACCCGCGAGGACCGGCCGATCCAGGACATCTACCGGCACCCGGGCACCGAGCGCGGGCTCGCCGTGCTGCGGGAGATCGCGGGCGAGCTGGGCGCGACCGTCAACCAGGTGGTGCTGGCCTGGCTGGTCGGCGGCGACGTGACGACGGTCCCGATCGTGGGCGTGAGCTCCCTGGCCCAGCTGGAGGAGGCCCTGGGCGCCCTGGACCTCAAACTCGACGACGAGCACCGCGCCCGCCTGGACGCCGCCCGCTGACGGCCCGCCCCGCCCGGACGCCGCCCGGACGCCGCCCGGACGCCGCCCGGACGCCGCCCGGCTGACGGTTGACGGCGGGCGGCGTCGCCGTCACTCCTGCGGCAGGTGCGCCGACAGGTAGCGGCGGACCAGGTGCTTGCACTCGTCGATCAGCTCGGGGTCGCCGTCGGGCAGGGAGCGGAAGGCGAGCTTGAGCACCGCGTCGGCGGCCTCGACCGCGACGAAGAGCACCCGGTCCAGCTCGGGGCCGAGCGGGGCGCCGAGCAGCTCGACGGTGATCGTGCGGAGCCGGTCGGCCACGATGGCGTTGTTCTCCAGGGCGGCGTCGAGCATGCGGCGGGTCCCCACGAGGAGGGGACCTCCGGGCGAGGCGAGCACCCCCCCGAAGTCGACGACCGCGAACCCCGGAGTGGACCGTTTCATCGCGACGAACTCGTCGATCGCGAGGTCGACCATCTCCGTCCACTCGGACAGCCGCACCTCGGCGAGCCTGGCCGTGATCTTGCCGAGGAACGCCTCCAGATTGCGCAGCGCCAGCGCGCGTACAAGCCCCTGTTTGTCGGGAAAGAACTGGTAGAAAGTGCCGATCGGCACCTCTGCGCGGCGCGCGACCTCCTTGGTGGTCAGTGCCTCGTAGCCGACCTCGTCCAGTAACCGCGCGCACTCGTCCAGCATGCGCTCCACCCGTTCCAGGCTGCGGCGCTGAGCGGGTTGGCGGCGAAGCGTTCCCCCGGAGACGTTCGTCATCTCCCCATCATCCCCCACGACAGGCCCGGGGGATTAACATGAGCCAGACTCACGCTAATTGGAGGCCGGGATGTTCCTCTGGGGTACGGCGACCGCGTCCTACCAGATCGAAGGCGCCGTCGCCGAGGACGGGCGGGGCGCCTCGATCTGGGACACCTTCACCAGCGAGCCCGGCCGCGTCCGTGACGGCGACACCGGCGACGTGACCTGCGACCACTACCACCGCTGGCCGGAGGACGTCGCGCTGATGTCCGGTCTCGGGGTGAACTCCTACCGCTTCTCCATCGCCTGGCCGCGCGTCCAGCCCGACGGGAAGGGCGCGATCAACCAGGCGGGTCTCGACTTCTACGACCGGCTGACCGACACGCTCCGCGAGAAGGACATCGTCCCCGCCGCCACGCTCTTCCACTGGGACCTGCCCCAGGCCCTGGAGGACGAGGGCGGCTGGCTGAACCGCGACACCGCGTACCGTTTCGCCGAGTACGCCGCGGCCGTGGCCGACAGGCTCGCCGACCGGATCCCCCTGTGGATCACCCTGAACGAGCCCTTCATCCACATGGTCTTCGGCTACGCCCTGGGCACCCACGCCCCCGGCAGGACCCTGATCCTGGACGCGCTCCCGGCCGCCCACCACCAGCTGCTCGGGCACGGCCTGGCCGTACGGGAGCTCAGGGCGCGCGGCGCGGAGAAGGTCCTGATCACCAACAACTGCACGCCGGTCTGGCCCGCCTCGCAGGACCCCGCCGACCTGGCCGCCGCCGACGCCTACGACACCCTGCACAACCGCCTGTTCAACGACCCCGTGCTCCTCGGCGCCTATCCCGACCTGTCCGCGTACGGGGTGAGCCTCGACTGCGTGCGCGACGGCGACCTGGAGCTGATCGGCGCACCCCTCGACGGCCTCGGGATCAACTACTACAACCCCACCCGGATCGTCGCGCCCACCGGCGAGGGGCTGCCCTTCGAGGACGCGGGCGTCACCGGCTACCCCACCACCGCCTTCGGCTGGCCCGTCGTCCCCGACGGCCTGCGCGAACTCCTCACCGGCCTCAAGGCCCGGTACGGCGACGCCCTCCCCCCGGTCTACGTCACCGAGAACGGCTGCTCCCAGCCCGACGAGCCCGGCCCAGGCGGGACCGTGGACGACCAGGCCAGGATCACCTTCCTGGACGGCCACATCGAGGCCGTCGAGCGGGCGCGGGACGAGGGGGTGGACGTGCGCGGCTACTACGTCTGGTCCCTGCTGGACAACTTCGAGTGGGCCGAGGGCTTCAGCCAGCGCTTCGGGCTCGTGCACGTCGACTTCCCCACCGGGACTCGCACCCCGAAGGCCTCCTACCACTGGCTGCGCGACCGCATCTCGCGGGGTCCGAACGGCACGCCCTCCGGGCCGTAGTCCGAAAGATGTACGGCGGCTTCGCCGTCACGCAGGAGGTCACGCGGGGCCCGGCGCCGGATGATCGGGGGTGAGGAGAACCGGAACCCAACCGATCACCCCCCGTACCCGCCTCCACGGTCGCGGCCGTGAACGATCGCGAACGACTGCGAACGACTGCGAACGGCCGCGAACGGCACCGGGCGCGCGGGGCACGCGGGGGCCGCCGCGCCCCCGGCGTCACCGACGGAGAGCGAAGTTGACCACCGAACTGGTACTGACCCTGGCAGCCCTGGCGCTCGTCGACAGCACGAGCTTCGGGACCCTCGGCATCCCCGCCTACCTGCTGCTCGCCTCGGACCGGTCGCCGGCCGGACGCCTGCTGGTCTACCTCGCCACGGTCGCCGTCTTCTACTTCGCCGTCGGCGTCGCGCTCATGCTCGGGCTCGCCGCGGCCCTCGACGCCTTCGAGGAGGCCCTGTACAGCCGCACCGCCTACTGGATCCAGCTGGTGATCGGCGTGGGGCTGTTCCTGCTCAGCTTCCGTTTCGACTCCAAGAAGCAGAGGGAGAAGGAGGGGCCGAGCCGCTGGGAGCCCCGCCTCGGCGGGCCGGGGGCGATGGTCCTCCTGGGGCTGACCGCCGCCCTGCTGGAGGTCGCGACGATGGTCCCCTATCTCGGCGCGATCGGGTTCATGACCGGCGCGGACCTGCCCGCCGTCCAGTGGGTGCCGCTGCTCGCGTGCTACGTGCTCGTGATGATCCTGCCGCCGCTCGTGCTGCTCGGCCTCAAGATCGTCGCCGGAGGCTGGCTGGACCCGAAGCTGGAACGGCTGCGCGCCTGGATGCGCAGGCACTCGGCCTCCGCGATCGGCTGGACCCTGGGCATCGTCGGGTTCCTCATTGCCCGCGACGCGGCCTGGCGCCTGTTCTCGGGCTGAGCCGGGCACCCTCCGGCCCGCCGGACGCGGGCCGGTGGAAAACCCGTTGCGAGGTGGCGAGACGGGCCGTACCGTCTAGAGCCATGTGCTTGTACTTCGCCTGCCAGATGGTCGGCTACGTGATCCGTCCCCGCCGCGGCCGGGCTCTGGCCCGCTAGGGACGCGACACCCCTTCCCCGTTCACACGCGTCCCCGATGCGCGCCCAGGGCCTCCGAGACCTTCCTTCACCTCGGACCCGAAAGGGCGAAAGCTGTGGCGCACTCCTTCGCGCACGGAAACCATTCACACACCCAGAGAAAGGTCAGGAACGGCGGTGGCCGCGGTGACCGCGACCGGGCCAGGCGCACCCTCTCGCAGAACTTCCTCGTCGATCCGCACGCCGTCCGGCGGATGGCGGACGCGGCCGGATCGCACGAGCTGGTCCTGGAGCCGGGCGCGGGAGAGGGCGCTCTCACCCTCGCCCTCGCGAGAAGCTGCGCCAGGGTCGTGGCGTACGAGATCGACCCGCTGTACGCGGGCAGGCTCGCCGCCCGCACCCGCGACGACGAGCGGATCGAGGTGGTCAGGGGTGACTTCCTGACCGCGCGGGTCCCGCGCGAGCCGTTCGCGGTCGCCGGGAACATCCCGTACTCGATCACCTCCAGGATCGTCGACCGGTGCCTGCGCGCGCCCGCGCTCACCTCGGCGACCCTGCTCACCCAGCTGGAGTACGCCCGCAAGCGGTCCGGTGACTTCGGCCGCTGGAGCAAGCTGACCGTGCTGACGTGGCCCGGCCACTCCTGGGAGCTGGCCGGGCGCGTCGGGCGCGAGAGCTTCCGGCCGGTGCCCGCCGTCGACTCGGCGATCCTGCGGATCGCGTCACGCCCCGTCCCGCTGCTGCCCGGCGGCCGGGACGCGGCCTGGCGGGAGTTCGTCGAGTACGGCTTCACCGGGCTGGGCGGTTCGCTGCACGCCTCGCTGCGGATGCGGTACGCCCCCCACCGGGTCGACGCCGCGTTCGCGGAGGCGCGGGTGGACCGTGACGCCGTGGTGGCGTTCGTCCACCCCGGCCGGTGGCTCACGCTCTTCGAGCTGCTCCACTGACACCGCCCGGGTCCGGCCCGCCCCATCGGCCGGACCCGGGCTCCCGCCTCGACGACGAACGGGAACTACCCCTCGGTGACGTACGGGCGGTCGCGCCGGGCGTCGCGCAGGACCGAGCCCCACCACAGAAGCTGGTCGAGCAGCACCTTCGCGGCGCGGTCGGGGCCCTCGGGGTCCTTGAGGGTGCCGTCGGGACCGAACAGCTCGTAGTAGCGGGGGAAGCTGACGTAGTCGCGGACCGTGTGGGCCTGCAACTCGCCGAAGACCTGGCGCAGGTGCTCCACCGCCAGGATGCCCCCGCTCGCCCCGCTGTAGCCGACGAAGCCGATCGCCTTGGCCCGCCACTCGGTGTAGTGCCAGTCGATGGCGGCCTTCAGCGAGGCCGGGAAGCTCCGGTTGTAGTCCGGCGTCACCACGACGATCGCGTCGGCCGCCCCGATCCGCCGGGTGAGGCCGGCCATCTCCGCCGGCCGGGCCATGTCGGGTTCGAGCGCCGGCGGCAGGGGCGGCAGTTCGAGCGGCAGCGGCGTGTCCGCCAGATCGACGAGGTCCACCGCGAACCCGCCGTGCCGCTCGGCCCGCTCGGTGAACCAGTTCGCGACCACCGGGCCGAACCTGCCCTCCCTGACGCTGCCGATGATCACTGCGAGGTTGAGGGTCTCACTGGGCATTGCTGTGCTCCCTGGTGGAGAGGGGGGATCCTGGACGACCGTGAAGGTCGCGTTCCCCAACCTGCCGGGCGGGGCGGATACCAGGAAGACCGGGCCGAGACTGGTAGTGGCAGGGCCACGACCCCGGCGGACACGGCTGTTACGTTCGGAACGTGAGCGACAACGAGCTGGGCATGTTCCTGCGCATCCGCCGCGAAGCCGTCACCCCCGCCGAGGTGGGGCTGCCCACCGGCCCCCGCCGCCGCACACCGGGCCTGCGCAGGGCCGAGCTGGCCACGCTCGCCGGGGTCAGCGTCGAGTACCTCACCCGGCTCGAACAGGGACGCGACCGCCACCCGTCCGTGCCCGTGCTCTCGGCGCTGGCCACCGCGCTGCGGCTGACCACGAGCGAGCGCGTCCACCTGCACCGGCTCGCCAAGTCGGCCGACGGCGGCTTCACCTGCATGGGCGCCACGATGCCGGCCCGCGCGGTCCGTCCCACCGTGCGGGCGCTGCTCGACCGGCTGGAGCCCGCCCCCGCCCTGCTGCTCAACCGGCTGAGCGAGATCCTCGCCTGGACGGCGGGGTACGAACGGCTCGCCCGGCCGATCGGCCTGCTGGAGGGCAGCCCGCCGAACCTCGCCCGTTTCGTGTTCACCGACAGCCGGGCACGAACCGTCTATCCCGACTGGGACCATGTCGCCGACGAGCAGGTCGCCGCCCTCAAGCAGGGGCCGTTCCGGGCGGACTGGCACATCGCCACGATGGCCGACGAGCTGGCCGTCACGGCCGGGGCGGCCTTCACCGGGCGGGTGGACACCCTGCCCGGCCTCCCGAAGTCCAGCGGCGTCACTCGGCTGGTGCACCCCGACGCGGGTGAGCTGCGCCTGGCGTACGAGACCCTCGAACTGCCCGCCGACGACGACCAGCGTCTCATCGTCCACCTTCCCGCCGACAGCGCCACCTCGGCCGCGCTCGACCGCCTCGCCGGCCGCCACCCGGGCGCCCTGCGCGCGGTCTCCAGCTGACACGGAACACCCCGTACGCCGGCACGGGCCCGGCGGTTCGCCCTCCGGTGCGGGCCGGACGGCCTCTCCGGCCACGGCGCCGGGTCCGCGCGCGTATCAGCGTGGCTCCCTCCGTTGTGCGCCCCAACCGGCATAATCGAGACGATCAGCCTGGTCAGGCCGCACATGTGACGTCCTCATCCGGGACGTTCCCGGGCAGGTCCCCCTCCACCGACACCCACGTCACGCCATATGACGGCCCCACAGCGACCCGGGCGTCCGGCAGGAGGAACGTATGCGTCTCGCCATACGAATCGGAGTGGCCACCGCTCTCTTCGCGACGCCGGGCGGCCCGAGCGGCCCGGCCGGACCAGCAGGACCGGCCGGACCGGCCGCCCCACCCGCGTCCGCGCCCACGCCCTCACCCGCGCCGGCGCCCGCCCCCAAGCCCAGGCCCGCACTCGCCCCCACGCCCAAGCCCGCGCCCGCACTCGCGCGCTCCCCCAGGCCCGCGCCCGTCGCCGCGGCCACCCCCACTCCCACCCCCACGCCCGCCGCGGCCGGCGCCACCCCCACGCCCACTCCCACCCCGGTGGTCAGCGCCAGTTCCAGTGCCGCCGCGACCGCGACCGCGACCCTCACCACCAGGACCGACCACACGGTCTCGCTGCCCCCCTTCGGGGGCAGGAACACCATCCCCCCGTGGCTGAAAAAGGTCCCGTCGCTCCGCGTCCTCCCCCTGTGGCCCCGCCAGGCCAGCCACGTCCGGATATTCGTGCACTGCCCCCCGAAGTCGAACCACGCGCTCATCGGTTCCACCGCGTTCAACCTGAAGGGGTCGAGACGCATCTACCGGGAGGTGGGACTCGGGCTCTCCGACCGGGGGCTGGGACACCGCGCCGCGTCCATCTCCTACTTCGCCTTGCCGGGATTCCACGAGGCGTGCCTGAAGTGCGTGAAGGTCACGATGAACCAGCAGACCCGCATCAGGCGGATCCGGGTGCTCGGCCGGGACTCCACCCCCCTCTACGTGCGAAGGTTCAGCATCTGGCAGTTCTTCGACTAGCGCGTGCCCGGTTCGACGCATCAGGCGGCGGTGGGTCGCGCCGGGAGCCCGGTCCCGCCCGCGGGGGCCCGCCGGTAGGGTTCCGTGAGATGAGCGAGACCGGCTGGGAACCCGAGACCGACGCGCCGGGAGCGCGGCTTCTGGACGCCGCGAGGAAGGGTGACCCCGACGCCTTCGGGCACCTGGTCGATCCGTTCCGCGGTGAGCTGCACGCGCACTGCTACCGGATGCTCGGATCGGTTCACGACGCCGAGGACGCCCTGCAGGAGACGCTGGTGCGCGCCTGGCGGGGCCTGGGGCGGTTCGAGGACCGCGGCTCCTCGATCCGGCCGTGGCTGTACAGGATCGCGACCAACAGGTGCCTGACGCTGATCGAACGCCGGGGTCGCCGGGAGCTGCCCACCGACTTCGGCCCGGGGGCCGCGCCGCTCGCCGAGACCTCGTGGATCGAGCCGTACCCCGACGAGAGGCCGGGCCCCGAGGCCCGCTACGTGGCGCGCGAGGGGATGGAGCTGGCCTTCGTCGCCGCGCTCCAGCACCTGTCGGCCCGCCAGCGGGCCGTCCTGGTCCTGCGCGAGGTGCTCGGATTCTCGGCGCGAGAGGTCGCGGACCTGCTGGAGACCACGGTCGCCTCGGTCAACAGCGCGCTGCAGCGCGCCCGCGGGCCCCTCGGCGCCCGGCTTCCCCGCACCGGCCCGCCCTCCCCGGACGGCGAAGGGTTCCGGGAGCTTGCGGACCGGTACGCGACCGCGTGGGAGGCGGGGGACGTCGAGGCCATCGTGGCGATGCTGACCGACGACGCCAGGTACGCGATGCCGCCGCTGCCGGAACGGTACGAGGGTCGCGAGGCGATCAGGGCCTTCCTGGCCGAGGGGCCGCTGACCCGCCGGTGGCGCTTCCTGCCGGCGTACGCGAACGGGCAGCTCGCGTTCGGCACCTACATGTGGGACGAGGACAGGAGGGCCCACGTCGCGGCGGGGCTCGACCTGCTCACGTCGCGGGGCACGATGATCGCCGAGGTCGTCTCGTTCCTGACGCCGGAGATCTTCCCCAGGTTCGGCCTCCCCGCCGAGATCGCGGGCTGACCCGGCCGGTCCCGCCGTCGGACGATCTCGACGCCGCCCGATGAGTTCGGCGTCCTTCGCGGGTTGTACGGGGTGAACACCACCCGATCGGCACGCAGGAGGCAGGCATGTTGCTCAAGGGCAGGAACGCGATCGTCTACGGCGGGGGCGGCTCGGTCGGAGGCGCCGTGGCCCGCGCGTTCGGCCGCGAGGGGGCACGCGTCTTCCTCGCCGGGCGAACCCTCGCGACCCTGGAGAGGGTCGCGGGCCGGATCCGCGACGCGGGAGGCGCGGCCGAGATCGCCGAGGTCGACGCGCTGGACGAGAGGTCGGTCGACGAGCACGCGGCCGCCGTCGTGGCCGGGGCGGGAAGCATCGACGTGTCCCTCAACGTGATCTCGGACAGCGACGTGCAGGGGACGCCGATGATCGACATGACACCGGAGGACTACCTGAGCCCGGTCGTGACCGCCGTGCGCTCGAAGTTCCTCACGTCGCGCGCGGCGGCCCGGCACATGGTCGGGCGGCGGTCGGGCGTGATCATGGCCTTCGGCGGGTCGGGTGACCCGAACGCGGCCCGCCGCTACGAGCTGGGAGGCCTGCAGCCCGCGTTCGACGCGGTCGAGGCCATGCGCCGCCAGCTGGCCGCCGAGCTCGGACCGTACGGGATCCGCGTCGTCACCCTGCGGACCGGTGGCCTGCCCGAGACGCTCCCCGCCGGCCTCGACCAGCGCGAGGCCATCGAGCGGGACATCGTCGGGCAGACCCTGACCGGGCGGGCCGCGTCACTGGAGGACGTCGGCAACGTGGCCGTCTTCGCCGCCTCCGACCTGGCCCGCGCCATGACGAGCACGGCGATCAACATCACCTGCGGCGCGGTCCCGGACTGACGGGCCGGGTCGCGGTGGCCGGACGACGACCGACATCACCTGCGGCACGACCCCGGACCGACGGGCCGGATCACGGTGGCCGGACAACGACCGACATCACCTCCGGCACGACCCCGGACCGACGGGCCGGATCACGACCCGTCGGTCGGCCCGGGGTCCGGCCGCCAGACCCAGTTGCGCCGTTCGTAGAGCGGCCGCAGCCCGGCCGCGAGCATGTTGTTCAGCGACGGGTTGGCCGAGCCCTCCGCCGGCACCCCGGTCTCCGCGACCAGCCACCGGCAGCCCGCGTTCGCGGCCTCCTTGGCGCGGGCCGCCAGCAGGGCCGACTGCGCGCCCCGGTTGCGGTGGCCGGGCAGCGTCGCGGCGGCGTTCAGCGAGCCGACCTCCCGGTGGACGAAGAGGTTGGCGCCGGCCACCATGTCGTCGCCGTCCCAGACCGCGAACGGCCTGAAGCCCGGATGCCCGAGGCAGGCCGCCATCATCCCGGCGAGCCCCTCCTCGGGCATGCCGAACCCTCGCAGGATGACGGAGGCCCACTCCGAGACGGCGTCGGGACCGACGGGCCCGACGCGCATCCCGGTCCGGCCCGGCCTGAAGTCGTCGACCGGGCACGCCAGCTTCACCCAGGACGATCCCTGGGTGATGCCGTGCCCGGCGCGGATGTCGTCCCAGTCCGGCGGCAGCGCGGCCGGGGCGATCTGGATCACCGCGCCCCCGCCGCCCTCCGCGCGGTAGAAGTCCACCACGCGGTCGACGAGGTCGCGGGTGACCGGCTCCTCGAAGCCGAACCCGAGCGCCTTGCTCCAGTAGCCCGTCACGTCATGGCGCATCGACAGGGCGACACCGCCGCCGATGCGCGCGGTGGTGATCCCGAGCGCCGACGCGACGGACGGCGGTGCGAGCGACTCGTACTGGTACATGAACTCCGCCTCGGCGCCTTCGGCGAGAGCGGTCAACTCGTCCTGCGACATGCTTTCTCTCCTCGTTCGCTCCGGCACGCCCCGTGGTCGCGGTCCGCGTACCGGGCACCACGCCCGCCGGACGTGCCGGTCACGGCGGGGGTTCCGTCCGCCGCCGAGATCGCGGGAACCGGCGAAGCCGGCCGGTGCTGTGTTTCCCCGTTCCCCGTTCCCCGTTTCCCGTTTCCCGCTCCCCGTGCCCCGGTTCCCCTGTTTTCCGTACTTCGTGCCCCGGTTTCCGGTTTCCCGTACTTCGTGCCCCCAGAGACTACCGGCAGCCCGTTCACCCGCGGTGACGGGCGGCCGGTCGATCACGCGAGCCACTCGATCACCCGTTCCGGCCGGTGGGGAGGCCTCGGCGTACCCCCGCGTAACCAGGCCGGACGAAGGATTTCACCTGGCCGAAACCTACGGCGACATCACGCTGGGTAGATTTCCGCCATCCTCGACAACGTTGACCCCTTCATCGGCGTAGCGGCCACCGACCTGCCTCGGGCACACGGTCTGGCCGCCACCTGGTGGTGGCCGAAACCGCAGGTGGGCAACACCCACCCGGGCGCCACGTCGCCGCTGGGCATGGTGTCGGCCTGCGCCTACTCCGGTGCGTACCCAACCGGCTACGGAAGGTACACCAAGAACACCGAGGGCGTGCCCGAGGAGATGTTCGCGCGGTCGCAGGCGTCGGGGTTCAGCCATTTCCAGCAGTCCGGCACCGGCGCGATCCGCAAGTACTACAACTACGTCCGGGTCACCCCGATGGTGCAGCCGCTGGACGCGCTGGGAGAGGCCTGGCCGCTGCGCGACGAGGTGGCGGAGGCGGGATACTACGCGGCCACCCTGGGCACCGGGGTCCGCTGCGAGCTCACCGTGGGCACCAAGGTCGCCGTCCATCGCTACACCTTTCCCGAGCACGGCAGCGCCCGGGTGGTGGTCGACCTGTCCTGCGGCGGCCTGGCCATCGAGCACGGCCGCACGGTGCCGTTGCGGGCGCAGGTGGAGAGCATGGGCCACGGCCGGGCCCAGGGCACGGTGGTGATGGAGGGCGTCCCGCTGTCGGTGTACCTGGAGGTCGACAGCCCTGGCTGGCGGCAGATGCTCTGGTACGACCGGCGGCTCATCGACGGCGGCACCCGCCTGGACTTCGACAGCATCCGGCACACCACGCTGCGGCCCTTCGGCATGCTCTTCATGGGCCCGGCCGAGCCGGGACAGACGATCGAGGTGCGGCTGGGGTTCTCGCTGCGCGGCTGCGACCAGGCGCGGGAGAACCTGGAGCGCGAGTGCGGGCGGGCGCGGCCGGCGTTCGACACGGTGCGCTCCGGGACCCGGGCCCGCTGGGGCGACCACCTCGACCGCGTCCAGGTCGAGGGCGGCACGCCCGCCCGCCGGACCGTGTTCGCGACGGCGCTCTACCACTCGCTGGTCAAGCCGTGCTTCGCCGACGACGAGAGCCCGTTCTGGCCGACCTCCGGGCCGTTCGCGTTCGACGTGTGCACCATGTGGGACATCTACAAGACGCAGCTGCCGCTGCTCGCGGCCATCGTCCCGGAACGGACCGCGGACCTGCTGGAGTCGCTCATCCGGGTCTGCGAGGAGGAGGGCAACTTCCCCATCGGCTACCGGATGGCCCGCGGCGCCGACCGGTTCTACCGCCAGGCCAGCGCGCTCGCGCACACCGTGCTGGCGGACGCCCACGCCCTCGGCCGTACGCGCCTGGACTGGAACTGGGCGCTCGTGCACATGGTCGACGACCTGCGCCGCCTGTACGGTGAGGAGTTCTTCGAGCACGGGGTGGTGCACCCGATCACCCACACCCTCGACATCGCCTACGGCTACCACTGCACGGCACAGGTCGCGCGGGCGATGAACGACCGGCGCCTGGCCGACGACCTCGAGAACCGGGGCCGCCAGTGGACCAACGCCTTCGACCCGGGCACGGGGCTGCTGCGCGACTCGGAGTTCTACGAGGGCGGCAAGTGGAACTACTCGTTCCGGCTGCTGCACGACATGGCCGCGCGGATCGCCCTGGCCGGTGGCGACCACGCCTTCGTCGGCATGCTGGACAGGTTCTTCGGCTTCGGCGCCGCACCGGTGACGCAACCCGGCCTGCGCCCCCAGGCGGCGGAGATGGCGGCCGGGTACGCCCTCAACCGGTTCGAGGGGCTGAACAACGAGCCGGACATGGAGGCGCCGTGGGCGTACCACTACGCGGGACGGCCCGACCGCACCGCCGAGGTGGTCCAGGCGGCGCTGACCTGGCAGTTCGGCACCGGACCCGGCGGGCTGCCCGGCAACGACGACTCCGGCGGCCTGAGTTCCTGGTACGTCTGGGCGTCACTGGGGCTGTTCCCGATCGCCGGGCAGAACCTGTTCCTGGTCAACGCGCCCGCGTTCGCCAGGTCCGTGCTCAGGACCGGTGACAGCGAGTTCGTCATCGAGACCAGCGGGCACCGCGAGACGCCGATCGGTGTCGACGGCATCGATCGCGACCCGCCGGCCCAGTATGTCCAGTCGGCGACCCTCGACGGCGAGCCCCTGCACGCGACGCACCTGAGCGCCGCCACCGTGCACCGGGGCGGCGTGCTGCACCTGCGGCTGGGCCCGGAGCCGTCGGGGTGGGGGCGAAGTGCCCGCCCGCCGTCCCTTTCCGACCCACCCGCCAGACCGAAGGAAGCACGATGACCAATCCTCGCCGCCGTCTCGTCATCGTGGTCAGGGCCGACCCGGTCATATGCGGCCACTCCGGTGAGGCCCGCAACCTCGCCGAGGTCGCGCTGACCCGCGGGTTCGACGACGTACGGCTGCTGACCTGGCCCATTCCGACGCTGCAGGCGGCCGGGCTGCCGCTCAAGCCGCTCGACCGGCTGCTGCCGTACAGCCCCGGGATCACCGTGGAGCGCCCGGAGGCGGTCGGTGACTACCGGGTGCCGGACGGACGCCACCAGGCGGGTCTCACCGGCCGCCTCGTCGAGCTGCTCGCCGAGCCGGTGCCCACGACCTGCCTGTCCATGTACCTCGTCCCGCACACCTCGGTGGTCATGGACGCGGTCGGGGCGGCGCGCGCGGCCGGGTTCGCGCCCGACGTGCACACCGTCGCGAAGGCGGTCGGCTCCGACGTGACCAACGTGATCCGGTCGTGCCTGCGCGAGGGCCGGTTCGGCGCGGCGACCGTGCTGTTCACCACGTTCCTGGCCAACGACGAGGTCGTCGCGGTCTCCGAGTACACCCGCGAGGAGATCGTCGCCTCGGCCGAGCAGGTGGACGCCCACTGCGGCACCCGGTTCGCCGAACAGTGCCGGCGCCGCGTGACCGTCAGCTACCCGCCGATCGACTCCGGCGCCTTCCTCGACACGGATCCGGCACAGGTGGACGCCGCCCTCGCGAAACGCGGCCTGGAGCGTGACGGGTACATCCTGTTCCTGTCCCGGGTGACCCCGGCCAAGGGCATCGACGACCTGCTGGCCGCCTACGGCCGGATGCGCTGCCGGTCACGCGTGAAACTGGTCGTCGCCGGCACCGGGACCTCACTTGAGCAGGTACGGGCGCTGGCCGAGAAGGACGACCGGGTGGTCCTCCTCACCGACGTCGACGACAACGAGAAGCCGCTGCTCATGCGCGGCTGCGCGACCTACGTCCTGCCGACCAGGCCCGAGCCCGACTTCGTCGAGACGTTCGGCATCGCCCTGGCCGAGAAGATGCTGGCCGGCGGCGGGCCGATCATCACCACCAGGACGGGCGGGACCCTGGAGGCGGTCGGCGACACCGCCGTCATCGTCGAGCCCAGGGACATCGGCGGCCTGGCCGCGGCCGTGGACCGGGTGGTCCTGGAGATGCCCGCCGCCGAGCGCCGGCACCTGGAACTCCGCGCCCGCACCCGCGCGATGGCGTTCGACCGGGCCGCGGTGTTCGACGGCCTGTTCCCGCAGGAGGCACTCACCGCCGGGGTCCGCTGACCGCCGGGGTTCTCCAATCGCCGGGGGCCGCCGATCGTCGGGGTCCTTGGCCACCGGGGCCCGCTGACCGTCAGGGTTCCCGATCGCCGGGGCCCTGCCCGGGGCCCGGCCGGGGCCTGCCCGAGGTTCGCCGGGGCCCGCCGACCTCCACGGGCCCCGGTGACGCCCGCTACTCGCCGGGCAGCAGGTACCGCCAGGAGAGCACGAAGAGCTCCCCCGAGCCGGTCTTGAACAGAGCCCTGCTGTGCCCCTGCCAGGCGGGCACCGCCTTGGTGATCGCGCTCACCGCCGCCCCGTCGACGTCCTTCCGCCAGACCGGGTCCACCGTGCCGGAGGGCTCCGGGACCCCCGCGGGCCACGGCGACGGCTTGTCCGTCGCCGTGGCGGCCCCTTCGGCGACCATCCGGACGCGGGTGGCGACGTAGTCGGTGCCCGTGTCGGCGGCCCGGGTCGCCAGGCCGTCCATCAGCTTCTTCGCCTCCAGGAGCTCCTGCGGGTAGAAGTCCGCGACCTGGTCCAGGGCCGGGGCCCGGACCTCCAGCATCTTCCCGTCCTTGCCCCGTACGCCGAGGACGGTGGCCGGCACGTCCGTCACCATCGGCGCGCCCGGCCTGGGCGTCGCGGTCGGCGGCCGCCCGGTCAGATACGTCTCCATCGACGCGACCGTCTTGTCCCTCTCGGCGTCGGTGAGCTTCAGCTGCCTGCTCGCGTCGACGATCACCAGGCCGTCGCTGTACAGCACCACCCTCGGCGGGCGCAGCACGTTCGTGGTCGCGGTCACGAACCCGCCCTCGGCTCCCCACAGGGCGACCGGCTTCGCCGGCCCGTCGTCGACCGGGGTCGCAGATATATCCGATTCCGCTCCTCCGCAGGCCGCGGCCAGGGCCAGCAGCGCCACGAGCAGGGTCATTCGTAGTCTCATGCCCCAGAAACGTCCCTTTCCTCCTGTTGGTTCACCCGGCACGGCTCCCCGACATGAACTTCTGTGGCGGCCCCCATCCCCGAAGATTCATCTCCTATGGACGAATTACGCCACATAAGGGCGATTTACTCCCGGGTGATCGATTCATCGGACAACCGGAGGAAACCCTGTCCAGGAAGCACGCGACCCGGGGACACAGGACGGCGCTGGCGGCGCTCGTCCCCGCGTTGGTCCTCGGCCTCGCCGGAACAGCGAACGGGGCACCGGCGTCAACCGCCGACCCCGTCGCCGACACCGCGCTGCGGGCGTCTCTCGCCTCGTCCTACCCGCCGGCGTTCACCCCGCTGCTCGACGCCCCGAACACCCCGGCCGCCCGGTCGCAGGGGACGCCGGGCGGCCCCATCGAGACGTACAGCACCGGCCGCCCCGTGGCCCCCGGCGTGCGACTCGACTCGCTCGACACGCTGGACGCCCGCGGCTGGCAGCGTTCGGACGCGCTGTCCGTCGACCTCACCAAGGGCTCCACCGTCGGATACCTCGACAGCGGCGCGGTGGCAAAAACCGGCCTGATCTCGCGGCTGGCCGACGCCAAGGGCGCGGTCGCCGCCGTCAACGGCGACTTCTTCGACATCAACAACTCCGGCGCCCCCGTCGGCGTCGCCGTCGCCGACGGCAAGCTGGTCAAGTCGTCGTCGGGCCGTGACGTCGCCGCCGGGTTCGACACCTCGGGCGCCGGCCGCATCCTCGACATCCTCTTCGAGGGCAGTGTGCGCGTGCCGGGCGAGGAGCGGCCGGTACCGCTCGCCCGCCTCAACAGCCACGACCTGCCCGCGGACGGCATCGGCGCCTACACCTCCCTGTGGGGCACCTACACCCGTACCCGCGCCGTACAGGGCGTGAGCAAGGTCACCGAGGTGCTGGTCACCGACGGCAAGGTGCGGAGCGTCACCCAGGGCGCGGGCGAGGGACAGATCCCGGCCGGCGCGACCGTGCTGCTCGGCCGGGACGCCGGGGCGGACCGGCTGGCGAAGCTCGTCCCGGGAGACGCCGTCCAGGTCGACTACCGGCCCAGGACGTCCGACGGCTCCGAACTGGCCACCGCGATCGGCGGCGGCACCCCGCTGGTCAAGGACGGCGTCGCGCAGAACGTCGACGACTCCACCATGGCCGCGCGCATGGCGATCGGCTTCAGCGCCGACGGCCGCAAGATGTTCCTCGTCACCGTGGACAACCGGACGATCGACAGCCGGGGCGCCACGCTGAAGGAGATGGCCGGCCGGCTCGTCAAGATGGGCGCCCACGTCGGTCTGGAGATCGACGGCGGCGGCTCGGCGACGATGGTCACCCGCAAGCCCGGCGCCGACAAGGTGCGGATCGACAACGAGCCGAGCGACGGCGAGGAGCGGCTGGTCTCCAACGGCCTCGGCATCTACCGCGAGCAGGGCAGCGGCAAGGTTCACGGCGTCTGGGTCGAACCCGCCGTCGACCCGGCCGCCGCGGCCGGAACCGGCCCGGTGCCCGGCGGCCGTCCCGACCGCGTGTTCCTCGGCCTCACCCGGACGGTGACCGCCACCCCGCACGACGAGGTGTACGGCCCGGTGCGCGGCGAGCCCTCGGTGCGCTGGACCGCGACCCACGGCGACGCCAAGAACGGCGTCTTCCACGCCAAGCTGCCCGGCACGGCCACGGTCACCGCCTTCTCCGGCTCCAAGCACGGCAGCACGAAGATCGAGGTGCTCGGCCCCGCGGCCCGGATCGACGCCACCAACCCCTCGGTGAACGTCGCCGACGCGACGGCCACCGCGAACTTCGGCATCGTGGGCTACGACCAGCACGGCAACTCCGCGCCGATCGAGCCGTCCGACCTGCGCCTGGAGTACGACGACACGCTGCTGAAGGTGACCCCCGGCGCGGCCGGCGGCTTCACGGTCGCGGCCGTCAAGGAGTCCGGCGCGGGCCTGATCACGGTCCGGGCCGGCAGGCTCACCACCGTCGTGGCCGTCACGGTCGGCGTGGAGAAGAAGATCCTCGCCGACTTCGACGACGCCGCGAAGTGGACCGCGGGATCGGCGCGCGGCACCGCCAGGGTCACCCCCGTCGCGGAGGGCGTCAACGGGCAGGGCATGAGGCTGGAGTACGACTTCACCCAGTCCACCGCCACCCGCAACGCCTACGCCACCGCCCCGCAGCGCCTCGGCGTGAGCGGGCAGTCGCGGGCGTTCGGCGTCTCGGTGTACGGCCACGGCCAGGGCGAGTGGACGGCCTTCACGATGATCGACGGCCTCGGCAGGTCGACGTCGGTGTACGGCCCCTACGTCACCTGGGAGGGCTGGCGCGAGATCGAGATCCCCGTACCGGCCGGCCTGACCCAGCCGGTCAGCGTCAACCGCTTCTACACGATCGAGATCAAGGCCGACCGGAGCTACAGGTCCGAGGTCCTGCTCGACGACCTGTACGTCAAGGCCGCACCCTCGATCGAGGCACCGCCCGCACCGCGCGTCCAGGACCGGCTGGTCGTCACCGACGGCACCGTGGACGGCGAGCCCTGGCGGTTCGCGGTCATGTCGGACGCCCAGTTCGTGGGCCGCAGCCCGGACTCCCCGATCGTGGCCTCGGCGCGCCGGACCATGCGCGAGATCAAGGCGGCCAGGCCCGACTTCATGATCATCGCCGGTGACCTGGTCGACGAGGCCTCGGAGGCGGACTTCCAGCTCGCCAAGCGGATCCTGGACGAGGAGATCGGCGGCGACCTGCCGTACTACTACGTACCGGGCAACCACGAGGTCATGGGCGCGAGCATCGACAACTTCACGAAGTACTTCGGTGCGACGAACCAGACCTTCGACCACAGGGGCACCCGGTTCGTGACCCTCGACACCTCGCTGGGCACGATCAACGGGGGTGGGTTCGGCCAGCTCGAACGGCTTCGCCAGGCGCTGGACGACGCGGCGAGGAACGACCGGGTCAACTCCCTGGTCCTGGTGGAGCACCACCCGCCGCGCGACCCCACCCCCGCCAAGACCAGCCAACTGGGCGACCGCAAGGAGGCGGCGCTGGTCGAGAGGTGGCTGGCCGACTTCCAGCACGAGACAGGCAAGGGCGCGGCGTTCGTCGGTGGCCACGTGGGCACCTTCAGCGCCTCGCGGGTGGACGGCGTGCCGTACCTGGTCAACGGCAACTCCGGCAAGGCCCCGTCCACCGCACCGGCCGACGGCGGCTTCACCGGCTGGTCCATGCTCGGCGTCGACCCGGTCTCCCGCGCGGAACAGCTCCTGGCCCGGCTGCTGCCGTTCGGCGGCGGCCCGACCTGGCTCGCCGCCCAGATCCGCCCGCACGTGGACGCCCTGGCCGTCACCGCGCCGGCGCGACTCGCGCCGGGCTCCTCGGCGAAGGTCACCGCGACCGTCACCCAGGGCGACCGCCAGGTCCCGGTGGCCTACCCGGTGAGCGCCGACTGGAGCGCAGGCCCGAACGTCCACGTCGGCGACCCCGGCAAGGCCCGCTCCTCCCACATCGCGACCTTCGACCCCACCACGGGAACGCTGACCGCCCGCCGCCCGGGCCAGGTCGTCCTGTCCGTGGCGGTCAACGGCACCAGGCAGGAGGCGACGATCCGCATCGCTCCCTGACCGGCCCGGCGGGCGATACGTGGAACGGGTGGAGGCCGCGCGCCTCCATCCGTTCCATCCTTTCCGGGCACTGAGCCCCGCTTCCAAGGGGTGGACGCGGTTTCCCGGGCCCGGAGGTCCCCGGCGAGCCTCCGGCGACGGGATACCCACCTCGGCGATAGTTGTGTGCCGCCCCCCGCCCCGTATCGTCCCCACCAGTGATCCCGACCGTGCGAGGAAGGATCGGCATGACCGACGACGTGGTGCGGCGTGTCTTCCACATAGTCGACTCGTTCGACCCCGACGAGTTCGTGCGGTTGTTCGCCGAGGACGGCACGCTGGTGTTCGGCAACGCCGAGCCGACGGCGGGCCGCGAGGCCATCGCCGCCGGGCTGCGGGCGTTCTTCTCCACCATCGCCGGCCTGCGGCACCGGATCGTCAGGAACTGGCAGGTGGACGCCGACATCATCGCCGAGACCGAGGTGACCTACCGGCGGCTCGACGGCAGGGAGGCGAGCGTCGTGGCCGTGTCGATCTGGCACACCCGCGACGACGGCCTGATCACGGACTACCGCATATTCGTCGACCTCGCCCCCGTCTACGCGCCCTGAGGCCCCGCCTAGACCGCGCACCCCGGACGCGTCCGTCACCGGCCGGGCGGGCGCGGCTCCCGGCCTCTCACCGGGACACCCGGGGTACCCGGGACAGGGCTCCTCAGCCGGCGACGGACGGATACCGGGACGCCGCGAGGTCCTCGGCGAGATCCTTCAACGTGAGGTCGGCGTTCAGCGCGGTGACCACCGCCTGCGTCAGCGGACGCAGGGCATGGACGTGCCGCACCGCGTCAAGGTTCACGGGAACCCCGTAGTAGTCCTCGGCGAACCGCCGGAACGCCTCCGCGGACGGCTCGACGAGCAGCCCGAACAGGTGCGCCGTTCCGTCGGGATCGTTCTCACCGTCCGGATACTCGATCTCACCCACCCGCCAGCGGTCGTCGCCGGCCTCGCGCCACAGGCAGGCGGTCGCGACCGGCGTGCCGTCCTCGTCGCAGAACGCGGGCTCTTCGACGCAGTGGCGGAAGACGTCGGGGACCGAGTCGAGCACCCCCGAGTCCCAGGCACATCACGATCTCCATCGAAGCCGGGGCGGCCCAGCTGCGGAAACCGGTTCCCAGAGAGTTCTCAGGCGAAGTTTGTAGCACTTTCAACTTAAATTTACGACTATGGGACGATGGAGCGCGTGCCGCAGGAGGCCGACGCGGTCGAGGCTCAGGGAGCCGCGGCCGGGAAGGTCCGGCGGTTCGCCGCCGGGGGTGGCGCGCTCGTCGTCGTGGCGCTGCTCGCGTACTGGCTGGGAGGCGGCGGGGACGGCGAGGAGGCCGCGCCCAGACCGAGCGTGACGCCGACGCCCAGCGCGACGCTCACGGTGCCCGACGTCTTCAGGAGGGTCGGGCCGTCGGTGGTGGTCGTCCAGGCCGGGAAGTCGCTCGGAACCGGGGTGATCGCGGCCGAGGACGGGACGATCCTGACGGCGTACCACGTCGTCGAGGACACCTCGGACAAGGGCGGTTCGAAGAAGGGCGCCGGGGACGTCACCGTGACGTTCGCCGACGGCACCAAGACGAAGGCCGTCGTCGCGTCGTCGAACCCCAAGCTCGACGTCGCGACCCTCACGCCCGCGAAACTGCCGGAGATCGTCGTCCCGGCGACGCTCGGCGGCGGCGCCATCGTGGGCGCGCCCGTCGTGGCGATCGGCAATCCGCTGGGCCTGACCTACAGCGTCTCCACCGGCGTCGTGTCGGGCCTGAACCGGACCGCCAAGGAGGGCGACCTGAACGGGCTCATCCAGTTCGACGCCTCCGCGAACCCGGGCAGCTCCGGCGGTCCCCTCCTGGACGCCCGCGGCCTGGTCATCGGGATCGTCGTCTCGATCGCCGACCCGGGAGGCGACGAGGCGTTCGCCGGCATCGCGTTCGCGGTGCCGATCGGCGTGGCCCTGGGCGGGGGTGAAGGCGACGGGCCGCCGGGCGGGCCTCAGATCTGACCGAAGCGTCACGAGAAGGAACACATATGACCTCGACCAATTCCTCCGAGTCGGCCCATCCGCTCGAACATGTGTTGTTCGAGGTCAAACGTACGATCGTCGGGCAGGACGTCCTGCTGGAGCGCATGGCCGTCGCGTTGATCGCCGACGGCCACCTGCTCGTCGAGGGCGTGCCGGGCCTGGCCAAGACGCTCGCGGTGAGGTCGCTGGCCGCCGCGATCGCCGGGAGTTTCCAGCGCGTCCAGTTCACCCCGGACCTGGTACCGGCCGACCTCGTGGGCACGCGGGTCTACCACCAGCACTCCGGGGAGTTCAGAACCGAGCTCGGCCCGGTCTTCGCGAACCTGCTGCTGGCCGACGAGATCAACCGCGCCCCCGCCAAGGTGCAGAGCGCCCTGCTGGAAGTGATGCAGGAGCACCAGGTGACGATCGGCCGTGAGACGTTCCGGGTGCCCGAGCCGTTCCTGGTCATGGCGACGGAGAACCCGATCGAGTCCGAGGGCACCTACCCGCTGCCCGAGGCGCAGGTCGACCGCTTCATGATGAAGGTGATCGTCGACTATCCGACGCAGGCCGAGGAACAGGCGATCGTCGTACGGGCGCTGCGTCCGCCCGAGCCGCCGCGGCCGATGGTGACGGCCGAGGACCTGATCGCGATGCGGGCCCGCGCCCAGCAGGTGTACGTCGACCCGGCCATCGTCGACTACGCGGTACGGCTGGTCTCCGTGACGCGCTCCCCCGCGATGGCCGGGCTCGGCGAGCTGGAACGGTACGTCACCTACGGGGCGAGCCCGCGGGCGTCCATCGCGCTCGTCACGGGCGCGCGGGCGCTGGCGTTCCTGCGCGGCCGTACCTACGTCCTGCCGCACGACCTGTCCGAGCTCGCGCTCGACGTGCTGCGCCACCGCGTCGTGCTGTCCTACGAGGCACTCGCGGACGACGTCGACGCCGACACGATCATCACCAGGGTGCTCGGGGCCGTCCGGGTGCCCGACGTCGTCCTGCAGAACCGCTGAGCCGTCATGGCCACCGCCCCCGAGAGGCTCCTGCTCCGCCTGGAGTGGAAGGTCGTCCGCAGGCTCGACGGCCGGCTCCAGGGCGCCCACCGCACCGCGCACCGCGGCTCCGGGATCGACTTCACCGGGTTGCGCCCCTACGGCGACGGCGACGACGCCCGGCACATCGACTGGAACGTGACCGCCCGGCTGGACGAGCCGCACCTGCGGGTGTTCACCGAGGACCGCGAGCTGACGGTGTGGCTCGTCCTCGACCGGTCGGCCTCGATGGCGGCCGGCCGGCCGGGACGCGGCAAGCACGACGTACTCGCCGAGCTCACGCTCGTCCTCGCCCGGCTGTTCGGCAGGGGCGGCAACCGCGTCGGCGCCCTGCTGTTCGACACCGGGACACCGCGCGTCGTGCCGCCCGGCACCTCCCGGCGGCACGCGCTGCGGATCGGCGCCGAGCTGGAACGCACCTCCGAGGCACGTGACGGCACCTCCAGGTCGCGCGGCGGCATCTTCAAGAGGCGCGGCGGCACCTCCGAGACGCGCGGCGGCACCACCGACCTGGCGGAGATGCTCGACGCGGCCGGACGGCTCGCGCGCCGCCGCGCGCTCATCGTCGTGCTGTCGGACTTCATCGGCGACGGCGACTGGGAGCGCTCGCTCCAGCGCCTGGCCCGGCGGCACGAGGTGGTCGCCCTGCGGATCGTGGACACCGCCGACGACGTGCTGCCCGAGGCCGGGCTGATCGTGGTCGAGGACGCCGAGACCGGCGAGCAGCTCGTCGTCGACTCCGCCGACCCGCTTTTACGGGTCCGCCTCCGCGCCGCCGTCGACGCCCGCGACGCCCGGCTCCAGGCGGGCATGCGCAGGGCCGGGGTGCCCGTCCACCGCATCGACACCGACCGCGACCTGGCCGAGGCGCTCGTCGAGGTCGTCGCCCGGACCGGGGACCGATCGCCATGACCGAACCCGCCGAGGTCGTCGACGGACTCACGAGGCCGGCCGTCGCCAACAGGTACACAAGACCCGAGGTCGCCAACCGGCACGCGAGACCGGCGACCGCCAACAGGCACACAAAGCCCGAGATCGCCAACCAGCACGCGAGACCGACGGTCGCCAACCGACGCACAAAGCCCGAGGTCTCCAACCGGCACACACGACCCGAGGTCGCCAACCGGCACATGAGGCCCGCGAAGGAGGCCTCATGACCCTGTCCTCCTCGCTGCTGCTGGTCGTCGGGCTGCTCGTCACGGCGGCGCTCGCCTGGGCGGCCGTCGTCTCGGCGCGCCGCCGTACGGCCGCCCTCACCGCGGCCGGGGTCGCCGTGCCGGGCGGGCGCCGGGCGTACCTCGGCACCGGCCTGACGATCGCCGGCGTCGGGGTGCTCGCGGTCGCCGCCGCCGGGCCGACGGCCATGGTGCCGGTCCCGCGGACCGCGGGCACCGTCATCCTCGCCATCGACGTCTCCAACAGCATGGGGGCCGACGACGTCACGCCCACCCGGCTGGCGGCCGCGCAGCGGGCGGCCCGCGCGTTCGTGACGGCGCAGCCCGACAGCGTCGACATCGGGGTCGTCGCGTTCGAGCGGGGCGCGCTCACCACCGCCCGGCCCGACGCCGACCACTCCGTCGCGCTCAAGGCCATCGACCGGCTGAAGATCACCGGCGGCACCTCGCTGGGGGCGGCCATCACGGCCTCCCTGTCGGCGATCACCGGCAAGCAGGTGGTCCTCGGCCGCGACGGCGCCGCGCCCGAGATCGGCTACTGGCCGTCGGCGACGATCGTGATGTTCTCCGACGGCCAGAACCAGGGCGCGGACGTCGAGCGGGCCGCCACCCTGGCCCAGGGCGCGGGCGTCCACATCCACACCGTCGGGGTCGGCACCACGGCCGGGGCGACGGTGAAGGTCGACGGCTACCACCTGCAGACCTCGCTCGAGGAGGACACCCTCACCTCGATCGCGCAGACCTCCGGCGGCGCCTACCACCCCGCCTCCGACACCGCGCGGCTCGACGGGATCGCCGACACGATCGACCTGCGGCTCACCGTCTCCGACGAGCCGCTGCCCCTCGCCGGCGGGCTGATCGGGCTCGCCCTCGCGCTGCTCACCGCGGGCGCCGCGCTCACCGTGCTCCGGTCTGGACGGGTGATCTGAATGTCCTTCTCATGGCCCTGGGCACTGCTGTCCATCCTGGTCATCCCGCTGATCCTCGCCGTCCGCGAGTGGGCGCGGCGCCGCCGCCGGCGGGCCGTCGTGCGCGTCACCTCGATCGCGCTCGTACGCGGCGCCCTGCCCGGCCGTACGCGCTGGACGCGGAAGATCCCAGCGGTGCTGTTCGTGACCGGGCTCGCGCTGCTCGCGGTCGGGGCCGCGCGACCGCAGGCGTCGGTCCCGGTGCCGCAGACGGCGGTGACGATCCTGCTCGCGCTCGACACCTCCGGCTCCATGTGCTCCACGGACGTCGACCCCAACCGCCTCACCGCCGCGAGGAAGGCCGCCGCCGAGTTCATCGAGTCGCAGCGGGACGGGCCACGCATCGGCCTGGTCACCTTCGCGGGCAGCGCGGGCCTGCTCGTCCCGCCCACCGACGACACCGACTCGCTGATCGAGGCGCTGGACGGCCTCACCGTGTCCCGCGGCACCGCGATCGGGCAGGCCGTGCTCACCTCGATCGACGCGATCGCGGAGGTCGACCCGTCGGTCGCCTCCACCGGCGCGGACCCCGGCAACGGCGGATCGGGCCACGCCGGTGCCGCGATCGTCGTGCTCACCGACGGCGCCAACACCCAGGGCGTCGACCCGCAGCTCGCCGCCCAGGAGGCGGCCCTGCGCCGCCTCCGCGTCTTCACCATCGGCTTCGGCACCACGAACCCGGCCCCGATGGTCTGCGACAACTCACAGTTCGACGGCCGCGGATTCGGCCGCTGGGGCGGCGGCTCCGGCGGCTCCGGCGGCCGGGGCGGATTCGACAGGGGCCGCAGCCCCCGCGTCATCGACGAGCCCGCGCTCAAGCGGATAGCCCAGACCACCGGCGGCTCCTACCACCGCGCCGAGAACGCCGACCAGCTCCAGAGCGCCCTCGACACCCTCCCCGGAAGCTTCACCGTCATCCACCAACGGGTCGACACGGCCGCCGCCTTCGCCGCCACCGGCGCCGTCCTCATCACCGCGGCCCTGTCCCTCTCCCTCTGGTGGAACCGCCCCCGGCCCCCGACCCGCTGACGCACCCCCTCGCCGCTCCCTCCACCGAACCCCCGGCCACGAGGGTAACGGCCTCGAAAAGCCCCTCCGACCACCGATGATCTTTCGGTCTTGTCCCCCGTGCGAGCTACCCGCGAGTGTCCACCGCGCGGTGACGATTCCGGGCCGCCGGATCCATAGCGTTCTCGACGTGGCCGCGGCGTCCAGACCGCGGAACCTCGCGAGGGAGTCGTCATGCGATTGTCGAAGCAGCTCTTGGCCGTCGCGGCGGTGGCCTTCGTCTGCAGCACGGGCGTGCGTGCGGTACAGGGGAACACGCTTCTCACCCTGGTTCTCGGTGTCGCGACAGCCGTCCTTCTGGTGTTCGTGTACGCCTGGGTGGTGCGGTGGTCCGAGCGCCGGTCGCCGGTCGAGGTGGCCGTGAAAGGTGCCGCCGCCGCCATCGGCCGGGGCGTGCTGATCGGTGTCGGGATGTTCGCGGCGGTCATCGCGAACATCGCCTTCCTGGGCGGCTACCGGATCGAGGGCCAGGGCTCGCTGACGGGCGCGGTCGCGCTGTTCGGCTTCATGGCGGCCGCCGTCGTGACAGAGGAGCTGATCTTTCGTGGCATCCTGTTCCGGATCATCGAGGAACGCACCGGCACCTGGATCGCGCTGGCGCTGACCGGCCTGCTGTTCGGCCTGTCGCACCTGTTCAACGAGCACGCCAGCCTGTGGGGCGCCATCGCCATCGCGATCGAGGCCGGCGGCATGCTCGCCGCCGCCTACGCCGCCACCCGCACCCTGTGGGTGCCGATCGGCCTGCACTTCGGCTGGAACTTCGCGGCGGCCGGCATCTTCAGCACCGAGGTCTCCGGAACCGGCGCGACGCAGGGGCTGCTGCACGGCGTGACGTCGGGCCCGGCCCTGCTCACCGGCGGCGAGTTCGGGCCGGAGGCGAGCCCGTACGCGGTTCTGTTCGGCGTGCTGCTGACGATCGCCTTCATGTGGTTGGCCCGCCGGCGCGGCAACCTGGTCCCCCGTCGGCGCGGCGCCCGGGGTGGCGCGACCGCTACGCTCCCCCGGTGACCGATCTCCGGCGGTTCCCGGATCCGTGGCGCCTCCCGGATCCGTGGCGTCGATTCGACGTCACGGTCCGGGATCTTCCGTTCGCGCTGCTGCTGGCCCTCGCATCGTTCCTGCCGGCGCTTCACGAGAGGGGGACGCAACTCGGCGACCTGCCGTCCCGCCCCTTCGACGTGACGGCCCTCGCGGTGCTCGCCCTGGAGTGTCTCCCGCTCGCCGTGCGCCGGCGGTGGCCGGTCGTCTGTCTCGTCCTGGTGTCGCTCGGCTTCGCCCTCGACCAGCTCCTCGCCTACCACATGGTGGCGGGCACCGCCCTGCCCGTCGCGCTCATCAGCGCGGGCGCCTACCTGGAACACCACCGGCGCGTCACCGCGGTCCTTCTCTCCGCGGCCTACCTGCCGCTCGTGCTCGCGCTCGACCGGTCCGGCTCCAACGAGGGGCCGGAGGGATACGTGACGTTCTACCTGGCGCTGGTTCTCGCGTGGGGCATCGGGGCCTGGCTGCGCTCCACCCGGGCCGCCGAGGCCGAACGCCGCCGCCACATCGCCGAGACCACCCGCGCCGCCGAACGCACCCGCATCGCCCGCGAGCTCCACGACGTCGTGACCCACCACGTGACGGCGATGGTCGTGCAGGCCGAGGCGGCACGCTACCTGACCGCCGTACCCGATCGCCTCGACGCGACCCTGAGCGCCGTCACCGACACCGGCCGGCGGGCCATCGCCGACCTGCGGCACCTGCTCGATCTGCTCAACCCCGACCATGACGAGGACGTCAGGATGCCGTCCGCCGACGAACTTCACGCGCTCGTGGAGCGGACGCGCCGGGCAGGGCAGCCGGTGGAGTTCGCCGAGGAGGGGAGACCGGCGCGATCGGCCGGCAGCGCCGAGTTCGTGGCCTATAGGGTCGTGCAGGAGTCCCTGACGAACGCCCTCAAACACGCCCGCGGCAGCCGCACCGTGGTCCACGTGCGCTTCGGCGAGAAGGAGATCAGCGTGGAGGTCAGCACCGACGGTCCCGGCTCACGGACCGGCTCACGGACCGGCTCACGGACCGGCTCGCCCGGCGGGAGCGGGCGGGGCCTCGCCGGGCTCCGCGAGCGGGTCGACGCCCTGAGCGGCGAGTTCAGCGCCGATCGGCAGGCGGGCGGCGGCTTCGTCGTGCGAGCGCGCATCCCCCTGGCGAACCTGTCGTGAACGCCCCGATCCGGGTCCTGGTCTGCGACGACCAGGCGCTCATCCGTACCGGGTTCGCGACGATCCTCGACGCGCAGGCCGACCTCGAGGTGGTGGGCGAGTGCGGGGACGGCCGCGCCGCGGTCGACCTCGCCCACCGGCTGAACCCGGACGTCGTGGTGATGGACGTACGAATGCCGGTGCTCGACGGCATCGAGGCGACCCGCCTGCTGGCCGGTGCCGGGGTGGCGCATCCCGTCAAGGTGCTCGTGGTGACGACGTTCAACCTGGACGAGTACGTGTACGAGGCGCTGCGCGCGGGGGCGAGCGGTTTCCTGCTCAAGGACGCCCCGCCGGCGCAGTTGCTGCACGGCATCCGCACCGTCGCGGCGGGTGCCGCGCTATTGGCACCCGAGGTGACGCGGCAGCTCGTCGGCAGGTATGCCGCGCGGATCCGTCCCACGAAAGGCATGCCGGGCGACATCGCGCTGACCCCGCGCGAGCTGGAGGTACTGCGCCACATCGCCGACGGCCTGTCCAACAGCGAGATCGCCGCGACGCTGGTGCTCAGCCAGGAGACCGTCAAGACGTACGTGTCGCGCATCCTCACCAAGCTCGACCTGCGTGACCGCGTGCAGGCGGTGGTCTACGCCTACCGCAGGGGCCTGGTGACCTGAACTCCACCGTCCCCGGCTTCGTGCCGGCACGGCGTGCCGCTCTTGATCAGACAGTGCCAGGCGGGCCGGGAGAAGGGCCGCATGCCCCATGCGTGCGCCGGGCAAGCCGTTTCGGCAGTCACACGAGCGCGTCAAAGGGCGAGCTGGATCACCGCCGAGCCGACCACCGACCCGATGGAGATCAGAAGCAGCCAGAAGCCCCACCGGATGAGCAGATACTTTCTGGCGACGATCACGCTGACCGCCCAGATCTGTTCGGCCAGGGCGGTCAGATCGTCGTCATCATGTCTGCGCAGCGCGTTGGCGATCTCCACCGCGGAGCCGTACCGGCTGACGTCACCGAAGTAGGTGAAACCCAGCGCGCGCTTCGTGATGCGCGGGTAGACCGCGCTCGCCAGACAGACCAGGGCGGCGAGCGCGCACACCGCCCCCACCCACCACAGCCATTGCAGACCCACGTGCAACTTCAGCGGCGACCAGCTTCCCGCGAGCAGGCCACCGGCGACCGCACCGATGCCCAGCCCCGCCACACCGAGAAGCACCTGTGCCTTCGTGTCCGCTCGGTTGAGTTCCTCACGGGCTTCGGTGAACAGCCGGACACCGTGAACACGCGCCCGCGCGTCACCGTCTCGCGGCGGCGGTACGGACACGACCGTCCTGGTCATCCACCGGAACACCTGTGCCCCCTGGGTGATCGAACCTTGAATTCTCCGGCTGCGCGGATGGCGAAGGACATCGAGGGCCGATTCATGATCAACGCTTTCGACAACCTTTGAACGGCACTCTATGTGATCAACGGTCGATGCCGAATACGCTTGTCGCCGCTCTCGTACGCGCCGCTTCCGGAACACAAGGCGGGCACGACGGCACCGCTGGAGCGGCTCCCGGCCCGCCGCCTCGCCCTGCCGATCGTCCTGGCCGGTCCACGACGCTCCCACCCACCACCCGACGCGACACCTCTGCGAAGGGCTCGCATGCGTGCTGTCACCTGCCGTGGCGCTCGGCGTCGCCTAGATCCGAGCCGCCGTACCTGGCCGCACGCCCTACCGGGATCCCGGGACACCGGCGCCGTTCATCGTCGTGGGAGCCGACTGACATCCCCGCGGGATCACCGTATCTTTACATCGGACCGTCCTCTCCTCAGCACGGGAACAACGTGGACAAGCGTCACACCCCTGGCAGGGTCCCGCGCGACCGTACGCTGATCAGCCGTGCGCTGGACGAGCAACTCCCCTATCCACAGCGCATGTTCGGCAACAAGGACAACCTGGTCGACGTCGTGATGCGCCTGCTTGACGAGCACGAGGACTTCATCCGCCTGGCTCCCTGCCGTCTTTCCGGCTCCACACCCGGATCGGCCGTCATAGCGCTGAGCGATCGGCGCACCCATCTGGCCGACCTCGACATGAGTTACCGGCATTCAGATACGGTCACCATCGACCACGGTGACCTGAGAGCCGTCGTCGTCCACAACGACCGCAGGCTCGGTGTCCTCAACACGGCCGACATCGGGCTCGTGACCGCCTCAGGCGAGATCCTCGTCCGAGGCCTGCTCCGCTGGCAGGCGGAGGCCGTCAAGTCCGAGCTGGAGCTCCTGAGCGGATGCCACGGACGAGCCTCCCGGCCGGAAGCGCACGCTCATGGGGATCTCGGGCGTGAGCTGGTCCGGATGGGCTTCGCCGTGGACATCGTCGACTACAGCGGCCGGTCCGCGCCCCAGAAGAGGGAACTACAGGAGCGGCTGACGGCGATCTTCACCCGGACGATGGACGAGATGGGCCTCGACATCCCCGCGACCGACCGGCAGGGCACCGGTGACGGCATGAACGTCTTCCTGCCGCAGGCCCTGGAACTGCACACCGCGCTGCCCGGCCTGTTGCGCGCCTGGCGCGACCACCTGGCACAGGACAACCGGCACCACGCCGACCGCATGAGGCTGCGCATGGCCGTGGTCCTCGGCCCCGTGGGAATCGCGGTGCTCGGCTACTCCGGTTCCAGCATCATCGAGGTCAGCCGCATGCTCGACAGCGAGTCCCTGCGCCAGGTCATGCGCGACCACCACCAGACCGATCTCGCGGTCCTGGTCTCGGACCTGCTCCACAGGTACACGGTGCGTGAAGGCCACCCTGAACTCGACCCGTTCGACTTCACTCCCTGCGACGTGAGCAACAAGGGCTTCACGACCAGCGCATGGCTGTGGATCGCACGCTGACGGATATCCCTTCCCGAAGCCAGGAAATACTCGGGGGCCGACGACCTGAACGGTCATCGCCCGCCGATCCCGGACCGCGCCCATCATGCCGCGTCACACGGTTCGCTGCGGCTCCTGTCCTTGCTGATCTGTGAAGCCTGCGCACCTTGACCGGTTGCGTCATCCTGCAACAAGATCACCGCAGGTCAGAGGTCTGGCGGCTCAGAACATCGAGATGTGGACGTGGTCGATGTGGTTGGCGGTGTTGCCGCCTCGGTTGGACATCATCTTCCATCCGGCGCCGGTGCGGACGTCGTAGTACTTCTGCTGCCAGATGATGTACATGACCCCGAGGCGGTCGCCGTTCTCGATGGCCCACTGGGCGAGGCGGTTGCCGCGGTCCAGGGCGTCCGACGCGGGGACGCTGCCGCCGGAGCTCATCATGAAGTCGCAGGCCCGGCCGCTGCCGTGTTCGCCCGGGTCGCCGGGGCGCAGGCAGCCGTAGCCGTACGGCATGGGGAAGTTCTGCAGCACGAGGTTGCGCATGGTGACCGTGCGGGGGGTGAGGCCGCCGTTGCCCGAGGGGGTCTGGAAGCCGTACTTGGCCAGGAGTCTCTCGATCCTGACCCGCTGCCGCTTGAGGTCGGCGATGTCCTTCTTGAGCTTGACGATCTTCGTGTCGGCGGACTTCTCCGCGGCCTTGGCCCTCTTGATGAGGTCCTTGACCCGGTTGAGCTGGGTGGCGCGGCGGCTGGCCAGGTAGGACATGGTGGCGGCCTGGCCGAGGGCCAGGTTGGCGTCGCCCTGGAAGCTCAGCAGGTTGCCGTCGTCGAGGGCACCGCCCATGTAGGCCGTCTGGGCGAAGCGCACGACGTCGGTCTCGGCGTTGGCCAGGGCGCGCCTGAGGCTCTTGGCGTTGGTCGTGGCCTTGCCGGCCTGGACCCGGGTCTCCTCCAGGCTCTGCACCTGGCCGCGGTAGCTCTTGTTGATCGCGGCGGCCTCTTGGGTCAGCTTCTTCAGCTCAGCCTCGGGGTTGGGCCTGGCGGTCTGCAACGGGGTGGCGCCGGCGACGGCGGGCGACAGGAGCAGGACGGTGAGTACGGCAGCCAATGCGGCTGCGCGAGTCGGCCTCACGCTTCGCTCACCTCCGGAGCCCCCTCATGGACGGAGCGAAACTATAGAAGACGATCTTGAAGCTCGCCACCGGAACGAAGGAACTCGCGCACCATTGGTGAACTATCTACCCTTTTAGGGTGATTTAAACAGGTACTGCGGGACATGTCACTCCTGTCACTCTGGGGAATCCTCGCACAGAACGCACCACTCCACTTGCGGAGGAAGACGCCTCAGACCAAGGACCCCAGGAGCGTCTCGGCCCAGACCCCGGAAGCCTCCCGGCACGGACCCCGGGAGCGTCTCGGCCCAGACCCCGGAAGCCTCCCGGCACGGACCCCGGGAGCGTCTCGGCCCAGCCCCTGGGAGCCTCCCAGCACAGGACGCGAGAGCGTCCCGGCACAGGACATACGGACGCCTCACTTCAAGGCACAGGGGTGTTTCCGCCCACGGCGCGGGGACATTCCGGCCCGGGACACGAAGACGCCGGCGACCCTTGTCATCTGCGACAGAACATGATTCGGTCTCAAGCAGCGGTGGGGCGCGTGGCGCCCCGCCCAGCGGATGAAACCGTCCGAGAATCGCGACTCCGGCCCGCCCACCAGGAGGCAATACATGCGCCAGCACGACACGCTCTTCATCGGAGGCGACTGGGTGGCCCCCGCCGGGACCGGCGTCATCGACGTCGTCTCCCCCCATACGGAGGAGGTCGTCGGCCGGGTTCCCGACGGCACCCCCGCCGACATGGACCGGGCGGTGGCCGCCGCCCGCCAGGCGTTCGACCACGGCCCGTGGCCCCGGATGACGATGGCCGAGCGCGCGGCCGTCGTCGGCAGGCTCGCCGAGATCTACGCGGCCCGCCAGGGCGAGATGGCCGAGCTCATCACCCTGGAGATGGGCTCCCCCATCACCTTCTCCCAGCTGGCGCAGGCCCCGCAGCCGCTCGGCATGCTCCAGTACTACTCCGAGCTGGGCAAGACCTTCCCCGTCGAGGAGGAGCGCCCCGGCACCTTCGGCACCGTGACCGTCCGCCGCGAGCCGGTGGGCGTGGTCGCCGCCGTGGTCCCGTGGAACGTCCCGCAGTTCGTCATCATGATCAAGCTGGCCCCCGCCCTCGTCGCGGGGTGCACGGTCGTGGTCAAGCCCGCGCCCGAGACCCCGCTCGACTCCTACCTGCTGGCCGAGATGGTCAAGGAGGCCGGCATCCCCGACGGCGTCGTCAACATCGTCGCCGCCGGGCGCGAGACGAGTGAGCACCTGATCTCCCACCCGGACGTGGACAAGGTCGCCTTCACCGGTTCCACCGCCGCCGGGCGGCGCATCGCGGCGATCTGCGGCGAGCAGCTCAAGCGGTGCACCCTGGAGCTGGGCGGCAAGTCCGCGGCGATCATCCTCGACGACTGCGACCTGCCCTCCGCGATGGGCTTCCTGTCGATCGCCTCGCTGATGAACAACGGCCAGGCCTGCGTCGCCCAGACCCGCATCCTCGCCTCGCGCAACCGCTACGACGAGGTCGTGGACGCGGTCTCGGCGATGGTACGGGGCATGCCGGTCGGCGACCCGTCCGACCCGGCGACCGGCATCGGCCCGATGGTCGCCAAGCGGCAGCAGGAGCGGGTCGAGGGCTACATCAAGATCGGCATCGACGAGGGCGCCAAGCCGGTCGTCGGCGGCCTGGAGCGCCCCCACGACCGCGGCTGGTACGTGGCCCCGACCGTGTTCGCGGGCGCCACCAACGAGATGCGCATCGCCCGCGAGGAGATCTTCGGCCCGGTCCTGGCGGTGATCCCGTACGAGGACGAGAAGGACGCCATCCGGATCGCCAACGACAGCGACTACGGCCTGGCCGGGACGGTGTGGACCGCGGACACCGAGCACGGCATGGACGTCGCCCGCCAGGTGCGCGCCGGCACCTACGGCGTCAACCTCTTCATGATCGAGAACAGCTCGCCCTTCGGCGGCTTCAAGGGCAGCGGCCTCGGCCGCGAGCTGGGCCCCGAGGGGCTGTCGTCCTACCTGGAGTACAAGTCGATCGCCCGCCTGGGCTGAGACCGGCCTCGCGGGACCTCAGGTGTGGCTCGTACGGCTCACGACGAGCCGTACGAGCCACACCGCCGGACGGACCGCCCAGCGCACCCCCGCGACGCTGGGCGACCGTCCGACCACAAGAAGTATGTCCCACGACGACCGCCGAGCGATGATTCGGGTCCCGAGGACTTCTCCCGGCGGATCGCATTCATCCGCTGTCGTGGTAGACGTCTTTCATCCGCGATCGGTTCGGGAAACGACGGAAAGAGTTTGGCGGGCGATCTCGAACTCCTCGTCCGTGGGGATCACCGCGACCTTCACGGCCCCGCCGTCGGCGGAGACGAGCGTGTCGCCGCGCGCGTTGCGCACCGGGTCCACGGTGATGCCGAGCGCCCCGAGACCGGTCAGCGCCCTCTCCCTGATCAGGGCGGAGTTCTCCCCGACCCCGCCGGTGAAGGCGATGACGTCGACCGTGCCGAGGACGGCGTAGTAGGCGCCGACGTACTTGCGGAGCCGGTGGCAGTAGACCGACACGGCCAGCTCGGCCTCCGGGTCGCCCTCGGCCAGCCGTTCCGTCACCGCGCGCATGTCGTTGTCGCCGCTGAGACCGAGCATGCCGCTGCGGCGGTTGAGCAGCGTGTCGACCTCGTCGAGGGACATGCCTCCCGTGCGCGCCAGGTAGATGACCACCGCCGGGTCCAGGTCGCCGCTGCGGGTCCCCATGACGAGGCCTTCGAGCGGGGTCATGCCCATGGACGTGTCGACGCACCGCCCGGCGGACACCGCCGAGGCGCTGGCGCCGTTGCCGAGGTGCAGGACGATCACGTTGGCCTCCGGCCCGCCCGCGAGGAGGGCGGCCTCGCGGGAGACGTACGCGTGTGAGGTGCCGTGGAAGCCGTAGCGCCGCACCCCCAGCCGCGCGGCCACCTCGCGGTCGATCGCGTACGTCGAGGCGGCCGGGGGGATCGTGGCGTGGAAGGCGGTGTCGAAGACGGCGACCTGCGGCAGGTCGGGGCGGAGCCTGCGGGCGACCTCGATGCCCGCCAGGTTGGCGGGGTTGTGCAGGGGCGCGAGCGGGACGAGCTCCTCGATCCCCCTGACCACCTCGTCGGTGATCAGTGTGGGCCGGGTGAAGGCCGTGCCCCCGTGCACCACCCGGTGCCCGATCGCGGTGAGCTCGGGGGAGTCGAGCCCCAGGCCGTCGGCGGCCAGCCGGGCGGCGACGGCCTCCAGCGCCGCCCGGTGGCCGGTCACCGGGGAGCCGGGCTCGCCGATGCGCTCCACCGTTCCCGAGGCGAGCCGCTCGGCGCCGGACAGGAGCCGGTACTTCAGCGAGGAGGACCCGGAGTTGAGGACCAGCACCCGGCCGGGAAGGCTCCCGCGCCCCGGATTCCCACCAGGCTGCCCCGCCCGCCCCGAACCGCTCCCCTCGGAGGTCCCTGCCGCTCCGGAGGTCCCGGCCGTCCGCGCGCCTCGCTCGTCGCTCAAGGGGTGACCTCCTGTGCCTGTACGGCGGTGATGGCGACGGTGCTCACGATGTCGGTGACCAGGGCCCCGCGCGACAGGTCGTTGACCGGCCTGCGCAGCCCCTGAAGGACCGGCCCGACCGCGACGGCGCCGGCCGAGCGCTGCACGGCCTTGTAGGTGTTGTTGCCGGTGTTCAGGTCCGGGAAGATCAGCACGGTCGCGCGCCCCGCGACCTGCGATCCGGGCAGCTTGGCGGCGGCGACCCTGGCGTCCACCGCCGCGTCGTACTGGACGGGCCCCTCGACCAGCAGGTCCGGCGCCCGCTCGGCGACCAGGGCGGTGGCGGCGCGGACCTTGTCGACGTCGGCGCCGCTGCCCGACTCGCCGGTGGAGTAGGACAGCATCGCGATCCTCGGCTCGACGCCGAACCGCCTCGCCGTACGGGCCGAGGAGATCGCGATGTCGGCGAGCGTCTCGGCGCCGGGGTCGGGGTTGATCGCGCAGTCTCCGTAGACGAGCACCCGGTCGGCCAGGCACATGAAGAACACCGAGGAGACGACCGAGGTGTCGGGAACCGTCTTGATGATCTGGAAGGCAGGCAGGATCGTGGCGGCCGTGGTGTGCGCGGCCCCGGAGACCATGCCGTGCACCAGGCCCCGGTGCAACATCATCGTGCCGAAGAAGTTGACGTCGGCGACCACGTCCATGGCCAGCTCGGAGGTCATCCCCTTGTGCGCCCTCAGCGCGGCGTACTCCTCGGCGAACGACTCCCGCAGCGGCGAGGTGAGCGGGTCGGCGACGGTCGCGCCCGACAGGTCGAGGCCGAGGTCGCCGATCCGCCGCCGCACCGCGTCCTCCCTGCCGAGGAGGGTGATGTCGACGATGCCGCGCCGCAGCAGGATGTCGGCCGCCCGCAGGATGCGGTCGTCCTCGCCCTCCGGCAGCACGATGTGCCGCCGGTCGGCCCGCGCCCGCTCCAGCAGGGTGTGCTCGAACATCATCGGGGTGACCCGCTCGGAGCGGGTCAGTTCGATCCTGTCGGCCAGGCCGGCCGCGTCCACGTGCGCCTCGAAGTGGCCGAGGGCCGTCTCGATCTTTCGCGGGTTGTCGGCGGTGAGCCGCCCCTCCAGCCCGGCCAGGGTGGTCGCCACGGTGAAGCTGTCCTCCTCGGCCGCCAGCACCGGCACACCGGGCGCCAGACGGGCTGTGAGCTCCCGTACGGCCTCGCTGGGCCTCTCCCCCACCGTGAGGACGACCCCGGCCGGTCTGGCCGTACCGGCCGCCTCGACGGCCAGCGAGACCAGCAGCAGGTCCGCGCGGTCACCCGGCGTGATCACGAGCGCGCCGTCGACGAGGTGCTCCAGGAACACCGGGAGCGTGGCCCCGCCGAACACGAAGCCGAGCACGTCGCGCGGCAGGCCGTCCTCGCCCTGGATCAGCTCGGCGTCCACGGCCCGCATGACCTGCGCGACGGTCGGTGCCGACAGCGACGGGTGCTCGGGCACGGCGTAGTGGGGCACCGGCAGGTCGCACTCGATGACCGTGCCCTCGGGCACCCGGTTGGCGATCACCGCGAGCACCGTGCAGCCCAGGTCGGAGAAGACCTGGTAGCCGGTACGCATCTCCGTCGCGATCTCCTCGGCGTCGTCGCCGTGCGCGCCCACCACCACGATCACCGGGGCGCCGAACTCGGCGGCCAGGCGGGCGTTGAAGGCCAGCTCGCGCGGCAGGTCGTCGGTGTCGAAGGAGCTGCCGAGCACCAGCAGGGCGTCACACTCGCGCTCCAGGGTGTGGAAGCGGGCGACCAGGCGGCCGATGAGCTCCTCGGCGCCCCGCTCGGCGTAGATCTCCGCGGCGTCCTCGGCGGTCACCCCGGTCGCCGAGGCGGCGGGGCGGTATCTGGCCTTGAGCAGCTCCAGGGTGCGGTCCTCGCCGCCCCTCGTGATCGGCCGGAAGACCCCCGTGCGGTCGGCCCGCCCGGTCAGCAGCTCCATCAGGCCGAGCTCGACGATCTGCCTGCCGTCTCCCCGCCCGAGACCCGCAACGTAGATGCTCCGCATGCGTCCCTTTCCTCGCCTCTGCCCGCCGCCGTCACGTCGCGCCCCTGCCCGCCGCCGTCACGTCGCCATCCGGTCAATCTTCACCAGGCATGCGGTCAATCTTCATGAGGATAGACATCTTCCGGGGGGCCGGAACGGGCCGCGGCCCATCTCCCGATGCGACGGACCAGATCCGGGGTGGCCGCCGACTCCGCGTGGCCGAAGCCGGGCTCGATCCACAGCTCCCTCGGCTCGTTCGCGGCCTCGTAGATCTGGTAGGCGTGGTCGAGGGGGAAGAACCGGTCCGCGTCGCCGTGCACGACCAGGAGCGGCGCCGGCGAGATCTTCGCGGCCGCCTCGTACGGCGCCAGCGGCAGCGGGTTCCACACGCCCTTCATGATCCGGGTGCGCTTGCCCAGCCGCGCGGCCAGCCGTCCCATCGGCCTCTCGATCGCCCAGTGCACCTGGCGCATCGGCCTGGTCCCCCGGTAGTACCAGCGCGCGGGCGCGCTCACCGACACCACCGCGTCCACGCCGCCCAGCAACCCCGCGTGCCGTACGGCCACCGCCCCGCCCATGGAGAACCCGACGGTCACGACCCTGCGGTAGCCGACCGCCCGCGCGTGCCGTACCGCCGCCTCCACGTCGAGGATCTCCAGGTCCCCCACGGTCGACCTGCCTCCCGAGCGGCCGTGTCCCCTGAAGTCGAACGCCACCACCCCGCCGAACCCGCTGAGCACGTGGGCGATGCGACGCGTCGGGCGTTCCCTGAGCGATCCGGTGAAGCCGTGGGCCAGGACGATCCCGAGGTCGCCGGCGCCGCGCGAGGGGGTGTGGGCGGCGTCTATCCGCAGGTTGTCGCGGGTTTTGAGCATTACGGGAAACGATGGTGCGAGAGGCATGGATCCGAGCTTAGGGAGTGGCGGAGGCCCGGCCGCGACCCGCCCCGCAGCCCGGCGCGCCCTGCTCCGCACGCCTTTCACGCCCTGCCCGCACCCCCGGTGCGGCCCGGTCCGCCGTACCGGTCACAGGCCGCCCCCGGGAGGGCCCGGGAGGTGTCCGGAGGGTGAATTGGCGCACTTCATCTGCCGGAGGCGTGAGAGCGATTGTCCGGATCAACTAAAATGGGAAGGCCGCACAGTCCGCGGCCAGCCTCCACGATCACAGAGTGAGACTCCATCATGCCTTTGAACAGCCGCGACGACCTGCGGAACATCGCGATCATCGCGCACGTCGACCACGGCAAGACCACTCTCGTGGATGCCATGCTCTGGCAGTCGGGCGCCTTCCGCGTCAACCAGGACGTGGACGACCGCGTCATGGACTCCAACGACCTCGAACGCGAGAAGGGGATCACCATTCTCGCGAAGAACACCGCCGTCAAGCACGGCGGCATGACGCTCAACATCATCGACACCCCCGGCCACGCCGACTTCGGCGGTGAGGTCGAGCGGGGCCTGTCCATGGTCGACGGCGTCGTGCTGCTGGTCGACGCCTCCGAGGGGCCGCTGCCGCAGACCCGGTTCGTGCTGCGCAAGGCGTTCGCCGCCAAGATGCCGGTCATCCTGTGCATCAACAAGGTCGACCGCCCCGACGCCCGGATCAAGGAGGTCGTGGACGAGGTCTACGAGCTCTTCATCGACCTGGACGCCACCGAGGACCAGATCGACTTCCCGATCGTCTACGCCTCGGCCAAGGCCGGGCGCGCCTCGCTCAACCGTCCCGAGGACGCCGGGATGCCGGACTCCGAGGACCTGGAGCCGCTGTTCGAGGTCATCAAGAACACGATCCCGGCCCCGGTGTACGACCCGGAGGCCCCGCTGCAGGCGCACGTCACCAACCTGGACGCCTCGTCCTACCTGGGCCGGATCGCGCTCTGCCGCGTCCACCAGGGCACCATCAAGAAGGGCCAGCAGGTCGCCTGGTGCCGCACCGACGGCAGCATCCAGCGGGTGAAGATCACCGAGCTGCTGATGACCGACGCGCTGGAGCGCAAGCCCGCCGAGGAGGCGGGTCCCGGCGACATCATCGCGATCGCCGGCATCCCGGACATCATGATCGGCGAGACCCTCGCCGACCCCGAGGACCCGCGCCCGCTGCCCCTGATCACGGTCGACGAGCCCGCGATCTCCATGACCGTCGGCACCAACACCTCGCCGCTGGTCGGCAGGGTGAAGGGCTCCAAGGTCACCGCCCGCATGGTCAAGGACCGCCTCGACAAGGAGCTCGTCGGCAACGTGTCGCTGCGCGTCCTGCCGACCGACCGCCCCGACGCCTGGGAGGTCCAGGGCCGTGGCGAGCTGGCGCTGGCCATCCTGGTCGAGCAGATGCGCCGCGAGGGCTACGAGCTCACCGTCGGCAAGCCGCAGGTGGTCACCAAGGTCATCGACGGCAAGGTGCACGAGCCGGTCGAGCGGGTGACCATCGACTGCCCGGAGGAGTACCTCGGGGCGATCACCCAGCTGCTCGCCGTCCGCAAGGGCCGCATGGAGCACATGACCAACCACGGCACCGGCTGGATCCGCATGGAGTTCGTGGTCCCGGCCCGCGGCCTGATCGGCTTCCGCACCGAGTTCCTCACCGAGACCCGCGGCACCGGCATCGTGAACCACGTGTTCGAGGACTACGAGCCGTGGTTCGGCGAGCTGCGCACCCGCAACAACGGCTCGCTGGTCGCCGACCGGCCCGGCCCGGTGACCCCGTTCGCCATGCTGAACCTGCAGGAGCGCGGCGTCCTGTTCGTCCAGCCGACCACCGAGGTCTACGAGGGCATGATCGTCGGTGAGAACTCACGCTCCGACGACATGGACGTGAACATCACCAAGGAGAAGAAGCTCACCAACATGCGCTCCTCGACGAGCGACACGACGGAGACGCTGATCCCGCCGCGCCAGCTCTCGCTGGAGCAGGCGCTGGAGTTCATCCGCGAGGACGAGTGCGTGGAGATCACGCCGGAGAACGTGCGCATCCGCAAGGTCGTCCTCGACGCCTCGACCCGCGCCCGGACCACCGCCCGCGCCAAGCGGACCAACTGATCACTCCACCCGGCGCCGAGCGGATAGACTGACCGCGCCGCGCCACCGTGTCACCGTGTCACCGCTCCACCCCGTCCCGCCGGGCCCACCCGGCGGGACGGTTTCGTCCTCGCCCGGTCCGGCCCCGCGCGAGACACCACGCACACCGCGCCTCCCGCCGGTTCGGTCTCATGTGAAACAAGCCCCGCAGACCGCGCCTCCCGCCGGTCCTGCCTCGTGCCGAACGCCCCTCCCGGCACGACTTCACGTGGTGAGACGGCGTGGTGCCCCAGGTTCCCTCCCCCTTCTGGGGTAGGAACCCTGTGCTGGACGCTCCCTGTCACGACAGGGGAGCCCAGGACTCGTACGGGGGATATCTCATGCTTCACAGGACCTTTCTCGCCCTGACCGTCGCGCTCGGCACGGTGACGGCCGGAGCGGGCACCGTGCCGGCCGCCCAGGCGGACCCGCGGACGCCGCAGATCTCACAGGGCTCGGAGTCGGCACCGTCGGCCAGGGCCGTCATCAAGAACACGGCCGGGAAGAGCATCGGCCTTCTGCGCATCGACCAGCAGCCGGGCGACAAGTCCAGGCTGACCGTAACCGTCACCGGCCTGCGCCCCGGCTATCACGGTTTCCACGTCCACGCGAAGGGCGTCTGCGATCCCAAGGCGATCGACCCGGTCACCCGCAGCCCCTTCGCCAGCGCGGGCGCGCACTTCACCATCCCGCCGGTCGCGCACAGCGGGCACTCCGGTGACCTGCCCAACCTTCTCGTCGCCGCCGACGGCACCGGCGAGGCGACCGTCGTGACCGACCGCTTCCGGGTGGGACAGCTGTTCGACAGTGACGGCAGCTCCATCGTCATCCACGCCCTGCCGGACAACCACTCCAACATTCCCGACCGCTACAGCCACCAGGGGCCCCCGAGCGGCGTCGGCCCCGACGCGGAGACCCTCAAGGCGGGAGACTCCGGCGGGCGCGTCGCCTGCGGTGTGATCAACAGGAACCAGTGATTCCCGACCGTTCCGGGGGCGGCCCGGGACCCCGTCCGACGGCAGCTCACCCGACGGCACCTCGTCCGTCGGCACCCTGCCCGCCGGCCCCGTGCCGCCCTGATCACCGTCTCGCCTCGATCACCGTCTCGCCCCGATCACCGCCCCACCCTGATCACCGTTCCACCCTGATCACCGTTTCGCCCCGATCACCGTTTCGCCCCGATCACCGTCCCGCTTCGCGGCGGCCCTCAGCCGCCGAGCTCGCGCTTGCGCCGCAGCAGGGCGGCGCGTTCGGCGCGGGCCCTGAGCAGGACGGCCACCGCGAGCACGACCAGCGTCGCGGCCACGGCGACCCCCGCCGTACCCGCCCAGGTGCCCCTCGTGGCCGCGACCACGGCCGTTCCGGCCGTCAGCAGACCCGTCGCGGCCACCGCCAGCCAGGCGGCGATCACCCGGTCGAGGGCGAACAGCGGCGTCCTGCGGGTCAGCGCCCAGGCCCCGTAACCGGCCCAGGCCAGGCCGATCGCGACCAGCGCGCCGAAGGCCAGGTGCGTACGGCCCGGCAGGGAGGGCTCCGTGGCCCACAGCAGGCCGACGAACAGTGCCCCGCCCAGGCCGCCGAGCAGCGCCACGACGTTGCCGATCCGGCGGCGCAGCGACAGCGGCCCCGACAGCCTGCCGATCATGTCATCGGGGTTCATCCTCGGTATCCCTTCTCCGTGAGCCGATCGCGCAGCATGCGCCGCGCGCGGGACAGGCGTGACTTGACCGTGCCGACGGGGACGGCGCAGACCTGCGCGCAGTCCTCCAGGGAGAGATCTCGCAAGTAGAACAGCACCAGGACCTCCCGTTCCCTGACCGGCAGCTCCGACAGGCCCGCGAGCAGGCCGGCGCGGTCCACGAGGGCGTCGGCGGGATCGCCGGACGCCCGCTCCTCCTCCATCGGTATCTCCGGCCTGGCGTACTCCTCGCGGAGCCGGTCGGCCACCGCGCGCCTGGCGATCGTGAACAGCCAGGGCGCGAACCTGCCCGGCTCCTTCAGGCGCGGCAGCCCGCGCACCACGGCCACCCAGACCTCCTGGGCCACGTCGTCGGCCCGCGAGGGCCCCAGCATGCGCCGCACGTAGTCTCGTACCGGATCGTGCCAGGCCCTCACCAGCTCGGCGAACGCCTCGCGCTCGCCGAGCCGGCACCGGACCACCAGCAGTTCGTCAGTCACCCTGCCTCCTCACCCGGGACAGTCGGGAAACGGGTGCGGCGGGTTCACGCTTTTTTCCGCCGTCAGGGGCCGCCGTCAGGGACCGCCGTAGTATCTCCTGCCCGGCGCGGGACGCCCGCCGTACAGCTCGGACAGCGTCACGAACCGGTAGCCCCTGCCCGCGAACTCGTCCAGCAGCCTGGGGACGGCCTGGACCGTGGAACGGTGGATGTCGTGCATCAGCACGATGGAACCCGGCCCGGCCTCGGCCGCGCGCCGGGCGACGACCGAGGGGTCCTGGTCGCGCCAGTCGAGCGTGTCGACGTCCCACAGGATCTGGGCGAGCCCCAGCTGGCGGCTCTCCGCGGCGACCCTGGAGTCGGTCAACCCGTACGGCGGGCGCATGAGGATCATCGTCACCCCGGTCGCCCGCTTGACGAGCCACTGGGTACGGCCCAGTTCCTCCCTGATGGCGGCCTGTGACAGCAGGGGCAGCTGCGGGTGGTCCCAGGTGTGGTTGCCCAGCTCGTGCCCCTCGGCCACCATCCTGCGAAGCGTGCTCTCGCCGCCCCCGAAGGCCATGCGCCCGACGACGAAGAAGGTCGCCCTGGCCCGGTGCCCGGCGAGGATGTCGAGCAGCGGCTCGGTGTAGATCCCCGGTCCGTCGTCGAAGGTCAGCGCCACGCACCTGATCCGCTCGCAGTCGATCCGGCGCGCCCGGGGGGAGACGGGAAGATCGTCCCGCGCCCAGTGCGACCGCACCGCACCGGGCCCGAACCCGGGAGCGGGGACGGGCCCCGCAGGGACGGACGGCGAGGGTCCAGCGACGACGGGAGGCGCCAGGGTCGCCGGTTCCACCGATCCGACCAGGGCGATCGGGGAGGTGCAGCCCCAGATCGCGAACAGCAACGCCACCGGCACGACCCACACCCGCCACACCCGCATGCTTCCCCCCGAAAGCGCCGCGGGGAGGGCGAGCGGCCCGGCCGGGTCCCCCCGCAAGATCATGACCAGGTATTCCACCAGGATGGGACATCAACGGCCGATTGCCCGTACCGACGCGCCACTTCACGCCACATCCGGCGAGATGCGCACCCGGGTGGTCATGTCTCATCCGATGCGGCCAGTTAGAACCCCAAAACCCTCGGGGGCCGGGGCGGATCAGGAACGGTCGGGCGTCTCCCGGGGCTCGGTCACGACCATCATGAACCGCAGCGGCGTGTCCCCCTCGTTGGCGTACTTGTGCGGCCGGTCGGCGCTGAACACGACCGCGTCGCCCGTCTCCACGACATGGCTCTTGCCGTACACCGAGAGGGTGAGCCGCCCCTCGATGACGGTCAGCATCTCGCGCGTGCCCGGGGGGTGGGCGTCGCCGTCGTGGTGGTCGCCGGGGGCGAGCCGCCAGTCCCACAGCTCCAGGATGGCGGGCGCGTCGGTGCCGACCAGCAGCCGCGCGGTGCTGGACTTCCCGTGCGGGAAGGTGACGACGTCGGCGCCGCTGACCACCCGCACCACGGGCGTGTCGGCGACCTCCACCATCCGCGCGACGGTCACCCCGAGCGCGTCGGCGATGCGGGTGAGCGTGCTGATGCTCGGGTTCGTCCTGCCCTGCTCGACCTGGACGAGCATGCCCCGGCTCACTCCCGAGCGCGCGGCGAGCTCGTCGAGGGTCATCTGCCGGTGCGCCCGCTGCGCCCGCACGTTGTTGGCGACCGCGGCAGTGATCGTCTCTGGATCCATAAGTCCAGTCTAGTGAACTCTCTTGGCACTCCATTGCACTTCATATATTGTCCTTTCAGTACATTCTATTGAACTGAGGTGAAACGTGACGGCTGTGGTGCTGGCGACGGCCTGCGCGCTGGTGTACGGCACCGCGGACTTCCTCGGCGGCCTGGCCACCCGCCGGTCGCGGGTGCTCGCGGTGGTGGTCCTCTCCCAGGCCGCCGGGCTGGTCGTGATCGCCGCGCTGCTGCCCTTCCTGCCGGCGACCCCCACGCCCGCGGCCCTCGCCTGGGGCGCGGCCTCCGGCCTCTGCGGCACCGCGGGGATCGTGCTGTTCTACCGGGCGCTGGCCACCGGTGTGATGTCGGTGGTCGCGCCGATCACCGCGACCGTCTCGGCGGCGCTGCCCGTGCTGTTCGGGCTGGCCGTCGGGGAGCGCCCCGAGCCGGTCGCGCTGGGCGGGGTGGTCCTCGCGCTGCTGGCGGTCCTGCTGGTGAGCCGCGGCTCCCCCGGCAGAAAGGCCACCCGGGGGTACGGGCCGGTCCTGGCCTCGCTCGCCGCGGGCGCGGGCTTCGGCGGCTTCTTCGTCATCATCGCCCAGGCCCCGGCGGACGGTGGCATGTGGCCGCTGCTCGGAGCGCGCCTGGTCTCGGTCACCTCCATCGCCCTGCTGGCCCTGGCCACCGGCCGCGCCCTGCGCCCCGGGCCCGGCACGCTGCGCGTCATCTTCGCGGCCGGGTCGCTCGACATGGCCGCCAACGTGCTCTTCGTGCTCGCCCAGCAGCGCGGGATGCTCAGCCTCGTCGCCGTCCTGGTCTCGCTCTACCCGGCGAGCACCCTGCTGCTCGCCCGCCACTTCCTGGGAGAGCGGCTCAACACGGTGCAGGTGGTGGGAATCGGCTTCACCCTCGCCGCGGTCGCGCTGATCGCCTCCGGTTGACACGATGTCGCCGGCTGACTCTGTTGTGTTGAGGCCGGACGCTTGTTACGGTCATCCCCGTGCAGCCCGAGCGGGCGTTCCTCGACTCCGGCGGGCCGTTCGCGCACACGGCTGTCGCGTACGGCTCCGATTCCGGTTTCCTGCGACTCGTCCAGCCCCTGATCGCCGGCGCCCTCCGCGAGAGCCGGCGGATCCTCGTCGTCACGAGCGAGCGCGGGCTCGACCTGATCGGTGACGCCTTCGGCACGGACTCCCGCCTCATCGACCGCCGCCTCGCCGAGAAGTGGTACGCCCACCCCACGCGGACCCTCGCCGCCTTCCACGACTACGTCCGGCAGCGGGAGCGGCCGCTGGTCCTCGGGGAGCCGGTGTGGTCGGGCTGGACCGAGCGGCAGGCCCGCGAGTGGATCCGCTACGAGTCGGTGCTCAACGCCGCCTTCGCCGGGCTCCCGGTCAGCCTGTGGTGCCTGTACGACGAGACCCTGGCGCTCGACCACGTCCCGCACACCCATCCCACGGAGCTGACCGGCGCCGGTCTGCGGCGAAGTGACAGCTACGTCTCCCCGGAGCGGTTCGAGCTTCCGGGAGACGACCTCCCCCTCCCCGACCCGCCCCCGGCCGCGGTGGTCACCGACTTCACCCTGGAGGAGCTGGGACGGCTGCGCGCGCTCGTCACCGACCACGCGCGCCGGGTGGGCATGAGGCGCGACCTGATCGCCTCGCTCGTGCTGAGCGTCTCGGAGATGGCGGCCAACAGCGTGGAGCACGGGGCGGGACACGGCCGGGCGACCATCTGGACGGCCGGCGGCGAGATCGTGTGCGAGATCGCCGACTCCGGCGGCGGCGACCTCGACGTCCCGCTGCCCGGCTACCTCCCGCCCGAGCCCGGGTCGCCGCGCGGCTACGGGCTCTGGATCAGCCGTCAGCTCTGCGACCTGGTGCAGGTGCGCGGCGTGGACGGCGAGCTGAGGGTCAGGCTCCACATGGCGCTGGACTGACCTTCCCTACCGGTACGCGAAAAGCGCGTACGGCCCGCGTCCGGAGCGGACACGGGCCGTACACGAAGCCGGAAAAGGGGAAAGGGAGAGGCCTCAGGCGGCCTGGACCTCCTCGGACACGCGGAGGCCGCCCTCCTCGCGGGCGTAGTCCTCGAGCATGGTGCGGAGCTGGCGCCGGCCCCGGTGGAGGCGGGACATGACCGTGCCGATGGGGGTGCCCATCCGCTCGGCGATCTCCTTGTAGGCGAAACCCTCGACGTCGGCCAGGTAGACGGCCACCCGGAAGTCCTCGGGCAGGGCGCGCAGGGCGTTCATGACCGCGCTGTCGGGCAGCTGCTCCAGCGCCTCGGTCTCGGCGGACTTGAGACCGCTGGACATGTGGGACTCGGCGGCGGCGAGCTGCCAGTCCTCGATCTCCTCGGTCGCCGAGAGCTTGGGCGAGCGCTGCTTCTTGCGGTAGTCGTTGATGAAGTTGTTGGTCAGGATGCGGTGCAGCCACGCCTTGAGGTTGGTGCCCTCGCGGAACTGGTGGTACGAGGTGAAGGCCTTGGTGACGGTCTCCTGGACCAGGTCCTCGGCGTCGGCGGTGTTGCGGGTCAGACGCATCGCGGACGCGTAAAGCTGGCTGGTGACCGGCACGACATCACGCTCGAACCAGTCCTGGCGCTGCTCTTCCGTCATCGTGATCATTGGACCCCCCTCGTGCTCTTCCCCCCACTACCGTCCGGCAAAGGTACGACGCACCCTTTCTGACGGCGTACTTGATGCTCGCAGGCACCTTGTAAGGGGGCCGTTAAAAGCTCTACGTGGTCAGGGGACTGATCTATGGCTGTGCCAACAGCGGGTGCGACACGCTCTACAGCCGGACAAGTCTCAGTATCGTAACATCGTTCCCCAGATTCGGTAGAGGGTGTGTCTATCATCACATATCCCCAGGTAGGGGTCGCTTTGGGGTCGTGAAAAACGTCGATCACCAAGCCTCCGAAACCCGCTGCCTGACGGCCGGGACCGGCTGCCGGACCGGGGCCCGCACCCTGAGAAACTCCGGCACCCATCTCCACGTCTCCCCGCTTCCCGAGTGTTGGGGACTTAATCTCCTCCTCAAGAGACGGCCCGGCACCCCCCTGCGGTTCACCCGGACACCATCACCCGGCCCCTTGCGCATACGGCCCGGTAGACGGCGGGAACGGTCCGCCGGTAACGATCGCGAAGATTTTCCGGCGCTCCGGTGGCGACGAGCGATGCCCGCCGCCGATCACACCTCGGGCGATCACGGGTGACACCGCTCTCGAAGGCCGGGGCGCGCGACACCCCGGCACGCCCCCGCTCCGACGGCCGGGGCGCGACGGCCCTCGCCCCGGCACCCTGCCCCCGCGCCCCTCACTCAGAAGCGCCCCCGCGCGCCCGTGCGCCCGCCCGGGCCGACGGCAGGGGACCGAACGGACCCGGCCCCCGAGCCGGCAGCGGGACGAGACGAGACGGGCTCAGTCTCCGAGGAGCGCATCCACGAAGACCTCGGGGTCGAACGGCGCCAGGTCGTCGGGCCCCTCGCCGAGACCCACCAGCTTGACCGGGACACCCAGCTCGCGCTGGACGGAGATGATGATGCCGCCCTTGGCGGTGCCGTCGAGCTTGGTCAGGGCGATACCGGTGATGTTGACGACCTCGGCGAACACCTGGGCCTGGCGCATGCCGTTCTGGCCCGTGGTGGCGTCGAGGACGAGCAGGACCTCGTCGACCGTGGCCTTCTTCTCGATGACACGCTTGACCTTGCCGAGCTCGTCCATCAGGCCGGTCTTGGTGTGCAGCCGTCCCGCGGTGTCGACGATCACCACGTCGGCCTTCTCGCTGATGCCCTCGGCGACGGCGTCGAAGGCCACCGAGGCGGGGTCGCCGCCCTCGGGCCCGCGTACGACAGCCGCCCCGACACGGTCTCCCCACGTCTGCAGCTGGTCGGCGGCGGCGGCGCGGAAGGTGTCGGCGGCGCCCAGCACGACCTTGCCGCCGTCGCCGATGAGGACGCGCGCCAGCTTGCCGGTGGTGGTGGTCTTGCCGGTGCCGTTGACGCCGACCACGAGGACCACCGCGGGGCGCTCGCCGTGCGGCGTGACGTGCAGCGTGCGGTCCATGTCGACGCCGATCTGGGCGAGCAGCTGCTCCCTGAGCAGGGCGCGCGCCTCCTCGGGCGTACGGCTGCCCAGCACCTTCACCCGGGTGCGCAGCTCCTCGACCATCGCCCGGGTCGGCGTCACGCCGACGTCGGCGGTGATCAGGGTCTCCTCGATCTCGTCCCAGGCGTCGTCGTCCAGACGGTCGCGGGAGAGCAGCTCCAGGAGGCCCTTGCCCAGCGTGCTCTGCGACCGGGCCAGCCGGGCGCGGAGCCGCACCATGCGCCCGGCGGACGGCGGAGGAACCTCGATCACCGGGGCGACGACGGTGACCTCCGCGGGCTCCACCGGCCTGGCCGGCGGCGGCACGGTGGTCGTCGTCGCGTCGTCGTCCACGACCGAGCCCCGGCCCGGGGCCTTCGTCTCCTCGGGGATCGGCGGCGCCTGGGGCGGCTCGACCCGCGGCGGCGCGGTCCTGCCCCCCGACCTGAACAGCAGGAGCATGCCGCCCGCCGCCAACAGGGCGATGACGACGATGATCGCGATTATGCCGAGATAGGCTTCCACAAGAGCACAGTTTTCCAGACGCCCCGGGATGCTCCGACACCCCGGTGCTCCGGACCGGCTCGCGACTCCTCACCGACGGTCACCGTCCGACCCCGCGCCCCCGGAGCAGCCGCTTCCCGGGGAACCGGCCCCTCGGCGGCTCAGACCGGCTCGTGTTCTCTCAGGCGCTGGCTGATGACCTGGGTGACGCCGTCCCCGCGCATCGACACGCCGTACAGCGCGTCGGCGATCTCCATGGTGCGCTTCTGGTGGGTGATGATGATGATCTGCGAGGTCTGCCGGAGCTCCTCGAAGAGGGTCAGCAGGCGCTGGGTGTTGGTGTCGTCCAGCGCGGCCTCGACCTCGTCCATCACGTAGAACGGCGAGGGGCGCGCCTTGAAGATCGACACGAGGAACGCCACCGCGGTCAGCGACCGCTCGCCGCCCGACAGCAGCGACAGGCGCTTGACCTTCTTGCCCGGCGGCCGGGCCTCGACCTCGATCCCGGTGGTCAGCATGTTCTCAGGGTCGGTGAGCAGCAGCCTGCCCTCGCCTCCGGGGAACACCCGCGTGAAGATCGTCTCGAACTCGCGGGCCACGTCCGCGAAGGCGGCGCCGAAGACCTGCTCGACCCGGTCGTCGACCTCCTTGACCACCAGCAGCAGGTCGCGGCGGGTCTTCTTGAGGTCCTCCAGCTGCGAGGTGAGGAACGAGTGCCGCTCCTCCAGCGCCGCGAACTCCTCCAGCGCGAGCGGGTTGACCTTGCCGAGCTGGGCCATCTGGCGGTCGGCCGCCCTGGCCCGCTTGAGCTGCTCGTCGCGGTCGTAGGGGACGGGATCGCCGTCGGCCGTCGGGATCGGCTCGCCGGGGCCGTACTCGGCGATGAGGGTGTCGGCCTCGACGCCGTACTCCTCCACCGCCCGGCTCTCCAGCTGCTCCAGGCGCAGCCGCTGCTCGGTGCGGGCCACCTCGCTGCCGTGCGCCCGGTTGACCAGCTTGTCCAGCTCGCCGGTGAGCTCCCGGACGCGGATCCTGACGGCCTTGAGAGAGGCGTCGATCTGCCCGCGCGCCAGGTCGGCCTCGTCGCGCTCGCCCGCGGCGGCCTCCAGGGAGGTCTCCAGCGTGCGCAGCGCCCGCTCGGCGCCCCGGACGACCGCCTGGGCCGTACGGGCCTGCCTGCGCCGCCACTCGCGCCGCTCGGCCGCCCTGGAACGCTCCTCACGCTCGCGCTCGGCCGCGCGCGCCAGCTCGTCGGCCCGCCCCTCGATGCCCCTGACCCGCTCCTCCGCCGTCCGTACGGCGAGGCGGACCTCCATCTCGTCCTGCCTGGCCGTCGCGCAGATCTCGGCGAGCTCGTCGCGGAGGTCGGTGGTGGGCTCGGTCTCCAGCTCCTCGGCGCCGACGGCCGCGGCGAGCCGCTCCTCCAGCTCCGCGAGACCGGCCGCGTCACGGTCGCGCGCCTCCTCGGCGGCCCGTACGCCCCCGGCCAGGCGCTCGCACTCGTCGCGGGCCGCCTTGGCCGCGGCACCCAGCTGGGCGAGCCGCTTGGCCACCGCGGCGACCCGCTGGTCGGCGTCGCGCTGCCTGGCCCTGACCCGGTCGAGGGCGGCCTGCGCCGCGTTGACCCCGGCCTGCGCGTTCTGCACGCCCGTCTGCGCCTCGGCGACGCGCGCCTGGGCGGTCTCGACCGCGAGCTGCGCCTCCGCCTCGGCCTCGGCGCTCTCCTCCAGCTCCGTCGCGGCCAGCTCGGCGGCGACCCTGGCCTCGGCCAGGTCCGCGGCGGCCTCGTCGAGGGCGGCCCGCATCTGGAGCGCGGAGGTGCCGCCCGCCGAACCCCCCTCTGCGGTGTGGGCGCCCAGGAGGTCACCGGACCGGGTGACGGCCCGCAGCTCGGGGCGCTGCTCGACCGCCTTCCTCGCGGTCGCGAGATCGTCCACGACCAGCACGTCCGCGAGCAGGTGGGTGGCGGCGGCCCGCAGCTCGGCGGAGACCGTGACCAGGTCGGCCGCCCACTCGGCCCCGGCCAGCGGCACCGGCCCCTGCGAACCCGGTGAGCCCGGTGAGCCCGCTCCCGCCCCGCCCGAGGCGATGACGAGGGTGGCGTGGCCGCCGTCGTGACCCCTGAGGAACTCGATCGCGTCGGCGGCGCTCTGCAGCGACTCCACGGCGACGGCCTCCGCGGCGGCCCCGAGCACGGCCGCGACGGCCACCTCGGCACCGGGCCGCACGGACAGCATGGTCGCCACCGGGCCGAGCACCCCGGCCAGGTCGGCGGCGAGCAGCGCGGCGCCGCCGTCGGCGCCACCGGCCAGGCCCAGCTCCAGCGCCTCGAACCTGGCCTCCAGCGCGGCCACCTGGCGCTGCGCCTGCTGGTCGGTCTTGCGGGCGGCGGCGAGGGCGGCCCTGGCGGCGCCGAGCGCGGAGTTGGGGGCCGCGACGGCCGCCTTGGCCTCCTCGACCCCGGCCCTGGCCGACTCTACGGACTCCCTGGCCTGCTCGACCGTCTCCAGGGCGATCTCCAGCTCCTCGGCGAGGGCGGGGTCGGCGGACGGCTCGGCACGCTCCTGGCCGTCGTGCTCGGCCCGGGCCTCCTCGGCGCGCTGCTCGGCCTCCTCCAGCGAGCGCCGCAGCCTGCCGATCTCCTCCTCCGCGGCTCCCGCCCGGCTGCGCGCGGCCCCGGCCTGGCCCCTCAGCCTGGCCAGGCCCTCGCGCCGGTCCGCGGCGGCCCTGGCCTCCGCGGCCAGCCTCCGCTCCTCGGCGGCGAGCGCGGCCTCGGTCTCGGCGCGCCGGGCCACCGCTCCGGCGAGCGACTCCCGCTCCCCTTCGAGCAGCTCGGCCAGGACCCGCTCCTGCTCGCGTACCTCCTCGGCCTCGCGCTCGAAGTCCTCGGGGTCGCGCCCGCGGCGCTCCACGGCGGTGTCGGTGGCGTGCCGGTGCCGCTCGGCGGCGAGCCCGGCCAGGCCCCTGAGGCGCTCGCGGAGGGAGGAGAGGCGGAAGAACGTCTCCTGCGCGGCGGCCAGGCGCGGCTGGGCCTCGGCCTCGGCGGCCTCCAGCTCGGACTCGGCGACCTGGCCCTGCTCCAGCTCGACCTCCACCGCGGCCCTGCGGGTCAGTACGGCCGCCTCGTCGGCCATCTCCCGTTCCAGGGTGGTCCTCAGGGTGAGCACGTCGTCGGCGAGCAGCCGGAGCCTGGCGTCACGCAGGTCGGCCTGGATGACGGCGGCTTTGCGGGCGATCTCGGCCTGACGGCCCAGCGGTTTGAGCTGGCGGCGCAGCTCGGTGGTGAGGTCCTGGACCCGGGTCATGTTGGCCTGCATGGCGTCGAGCTTCCGCAGCGCCTTCTCCTTGCGCTTGCGGTGCTTCAGGACGCCCGCGGCCTCCTCGATGAACGCCCTGCGCTCCTCGGGGCCCGCGTGCAGCACCTGGTCGAGCTGGCCCTGCCCGACGATGACGTGCATCTCGCGGCCGATGCCGGAGTCGGACAGCAGCTCCTGGATGTCGAGCAGGCGGCAGGTGTCGCCGTTGATGGCGTACTCGCTCTGGCCGGCCCGGAACATCAGGCGGCTGATCGTCACCTCGGTGTAGTCGATCGGGAGCATGCCGTCGGTGTTGTCGATGGTCAGCGTGACCTCGGCGCGTCCCAGCGGGGCCCGCGAGGAGGTGCCGGCGAAGATGACGTCCTCCATCTTGCCGCCGCGCAGCGACTTGGCGCTGTGCTCGCCCATCACCCAGGCCAGGGCGTCGACCACGTTGGACTTGCCGGACCCGTTGGGGCCGACGACGGCGGTGATGCCGGGCTCGAACCGGAGCGTGGTGGCGGAGGCGAAGGACTTGAACCCGCGCAGGGTAAGGGTCTTGAGATACAACGGAACCCCCCATCCACGGCGCCGCCGCGCCGACCGGCGTCTCACGCGCCGTGTCCCGGGCGCCGGTGAACGCGTCTTGCCTCGTCAGCCCACAGGTCAGCCCACGGTCAGCCCACGGCTTCGGTCACGCGGGAAGACTACCGTTCTTCACCCGCGCCCGCCCGCGCACCGCCTATGGTGCCCTGCATGGACGCGGAACGCGGTGGGGGCGAGGCTCCATCACACCCATCGGGCGGCAGGGGTCTCCTCAGGCGGCGCGCCTTCCTCGTGGGCGGCGGGCTGGCCGTGCTCGGCCTCGGCGGCGCCGCCCTGGCGGCCGGGCCCGAGGGATTCAGGGACGCGTACGCCCAGATCGTCTGCGGCGCGATCCCCGAGCCTCCGGTGACCTCGACCGGAACGCTCCAGCGCAGCCGGGTCGACCGGCGGCGGGTGATCGTCGGGCTGCCTCCGGGGGCCGGGGACGGGCTCCCCGTGGTGATCATGCTTCACGGCGCCGCGGGTGACGCGCGCACGCCGTTCGACGTCTACGCGATCGACCGCTACCTGGCCGCGGGCGGCGGGCGCTTCGCGGTGGCCTCCATCGACGACTGGCCCTCCGCCGACATCCCGGGCGCGCTGCTGCCGTACCTGAACATGAACGGCATGGACACCGCGAAGATCGGGCTGATGGGCTGGTCCTCCGGCGGCGCCGGGGCGCTGAGGCTGGCCGCGGAGCTGGGCCCCGAGCAGGTGGGGGCGGTGGTCGCGGCGTCGCCCACGGTGAGCGCGGCTCAGGCGCCGCTGCGCGAGCTCGTGGACATCCCGGTGTGGCTGGGGTGCGGAGACCGCGACGCGTGGGCCCGGCAGACCCAGACCATGCTGAAGGGTCTGAAAGCGCTGGGCGCCACGGCCGAAGGAGGCATCACAGAAGGGTGCCAGGACACGGCCTACCGCCGCAGGGTGTTACCCGAGCAGCTGGCCTTCCTGGCACGGCATATAGGACACACGTGACGGCTGTGACGTGCGTATCGATATGACAAGGGACGCCCCGATGAGGCGTCCCTGGACAGTGTTCCGCCCCGGCCCTCGTTAGGTGAGAGCCGGCTCACGATCCTGCAGACGGTTGAACTCCTCGTCGCGGGTGCCTGCCGCGAGTTCGTCGTTCTGGGCCTGGAGCCGGGTGAGCTCTCCCTCGAGATCACGGATGCGCTGCTGAAGACGACGCATTTCCGAGACCATACGAGGGTCGGGACCGCCGACGTGGCCGAGTAGAGCCTTCGCCATAGTAAAGGGTCCTCCACGCTGAGTGACCAGACTGGTTCGCGCACTTCTTTGCCGCGGGAGGGGTGCGCGTGGTTCTTTATCAAGAGTCGCACCGGTGAGGGAGACGGTCAAGTTGAACGCTCCGGATGGATGCACCAGTAGGCACTCTCGACGGTCAACTATACCTTATTTTGGGCGGTTTGGGGAAGTGGTCAGCGCTCGACAAAACCCCGGAGGCCGTCTTTGGTCTCGCTCCAGCGCTCGACGACCCCGTCGACCCGTCCGGGCGTGTTCCCGCCCCTGAGCAGACCGAGCAGCTCGGCGCACGACGTCTCCGGGCCCTGCGCGACCACCTCCACGCGGCCGTCGTCCGTGTTGCGCGCCCAGCCGGTCAGGCCGAGTTCGAGGGCCCTGGCACGCGTCCACCAGCGGAAACCCACGCCCTGCACGCGGCCCCTGACCCAGGCCGTCAGCCGCACGTCCGTCACGCCGGGACTCCTCTCGGCCTGGGCTGGCAGCGGGGGCAACTGTAGGAGGAACGGTTCATGAACGACTCGCGAACGATCGGGGTACCGCACCGGGAGCAGGGCTCGTCGCGCCGACCGTAAACCGCGAGGGAACGGTCGAAGTAGCCGCTCTCCCCATTGACATTCACGTAAAGACTGTCGAAGGATGTGCCGCCCTCGGACAGGGCGGCGGACATCACCTCCCGGGCCGCGGCCAGCAGCTCGGCCACCTTGGGCCGGGTCAGCGTCGCGGTGGGGCGGGCGCCGTGCAGCCTGGCCCGCCAGAGCGCCTCGTCGGCGTAGATGTTGCCGACCCCGCTGATCAGCGACTGGTCCAGGAGCGCCCGCTTGACCTCGGTCTGGCGGGCACGCAGCCGGTGGGCGAAGCCGTCGTCGTCGAAGTTCTCCTCGAACGGGTCGGCCGCGATGTGCGCGATCGGCTCGGGCACCGCGCGGCCACCGGCCTGCGTCATGCCGGTCACCAGCACGTGGCCGAAGGTCCGCTGGTCGACGAAGCGCAGCTCGGGGCCGCCGTCGGTGAAGCCGATCCGGACGCGAAGGTGTTTCTCCGGCGCCGTGTCCGGCTCCACGACCAGCAGCTGGCCGCTCATCCCGAGGTGGGCCAGGATCGCGTCGGAGCCCCCCAGGGGCAGCCAGAGGTACTTGCCCCTGCGCTCGGCGGGGCCGACCGTGCGGCCCTCCATCCGGGCGGAGAACTCCACGGCGCCGGGGACGTGCCGCCTGATCGCCCTCGGGTGGAGCACCTCGGCGCGGGCGACGACCCGGCCGGAGACCCATCGCTCCAGGCCACGGCGTACCACCTCGACCTCGGGCAGCTCGGGCATGCGTCCCTCCTGGGGCGACGTGGGCAGACATGGGCAGGCATGGGTAGACGCTTGCAGACACGAACAGACTCGGACGAACCTGGCGGCTCGGCCGGATTCACCGTGGTCCCGTGCCGGCGATGTATCCGGCCGGTCAGCAGGTTAGCTGGCCACGCGCCCGTCACGGCCCCGTTCGGGCCCGCTCGACCTCGCTTCCTCGGGCAGCGGGCCGGCCGGTCAGCTGGCCTCGCGCCTCTCGCGGTCCTCCCGGATGCGGTTCCAGGCGGCCTCGGCGGCCTGCTGCTCGGCCTCCTTCTTCGAGCGGCCGGACCCCGAGCCGTACGCCTCGCCGCCGACGCGGACGACCGCGGTGAAGGACTTGGCGTGGTCGGGGCCGCTCTCCTCGACATGGTATTCGGGCACGCCGAGCGACTCGGACGCGGTGAGCTCCTGCAGGGAGGTCTTCCAGTCGAGCCCGGCGCCGAGCGAGGCGGAGCGGGTGATGAGCGGGTCGAAGAGCAGGTGGACGACGCGGAACGCCTCGTCCAGCCCCCTGTTCACGTAGACCGCGCCGATGAGCGCCTCAAGGGTGTCGGCGAGGATCGAGGACTTGTCGCGTCCCCCCGTGCCCTCCTCGCCCCGGCCGAGCCGCAGGAAGCGGCCCAGGCCCAGCGAGCGGGCCACGTCGGCCAGGGCGCGCATGTTGACCACCGCGGCCCTGAGCTTGGCCAGCTGCCCCTCGGGCAGGTCCGGGTGGTTGCGGTAGAGGGTGTCGGTGACGACCAGGCCCAGCACCGAGTCGCCGAGGAACTCCAGGCGCTCGTTGGTCGGCAGGCCGCCGTTCTCGTACGCGTAGGAGCGGTGCGTCAGCGCCCGCTCCAGGATGGCGACGTCGAGGCGCACCAGGAGGAGGCGCTCCAGCTCTTCCTTGACGAACTCGACGGCGACCGGCTTGACGCTCGTACCCACGGCTTCTCCTCGCACGTTCTCTCAGCGAATGCGCGATGGCGAAGGAAGGAACGAGAGGTGCCCGAAGATGTGGTGGGCGCCGGGAGGGCACGCGTTGTACCGCGAACCCCGGCGTCCACCACAGCCGCGGGCGGACCGCCATCGCAGGGGGTGCAGACCGTGACGCCGGCCGGGGCCCGTGGAGGACCCGGCCGGCATCCGTCGGTCAGAATGCGATCAGGCGGAGGGCTCGATCACCTGACGGCGGTTGTAAGTGCCGCAGGTCGGACACGCCACGTGCGGACGCTTCGGCGAGCGGCACTGGGGGCAGCTCACGAGCGAAACCGCGGCGGCCTTCCACTGCGACCTGCGGGAGCGAGTATTGCTCCGCGACATCTTGCGCTTGGGGACAGCCACGTCAGCTCTCCTGATCGTTGTTATGTTCCGGAATCAGACCTTGCAGCTTCGCCCAGCGGGCGTCGATCACCTCGTGGCCGTGGTCAGGCCCGGCATCGGCCAGCCTGACGCCGCACTCCACGCAGAGCCCGGCGCAGTCTTCACCGCAGACCGGGCTCAACGGCAGTGTGAGCACGACCGCGTCGCGAAACGCGGGTTCGAGATCGAGCAGCTCTCCGTCGAGAAGCGAGTCACCCTCGGCAGCATCCTCTGCCGAGTAGAAGAACAGCTCCTGGAAGTCCACCTCGGTTCGCGAGATGACGGGTTCCAGGCAGCGTGCGCACTCCCCCCGCAGCGGGGCTTGCGCAGTGCCCGTGACGAGCACACCCTCCATGACCGCCTCAAGCCGGATGTCCAGCTCGACGTCGGCGTCCTTGGGGACGCCGATCATGTCGACGCCGATGTCCGCCGGTGCCGGGAGAGCGAGATTCATCCGGCGCATCGACCCCGGTCGCCGCCCCAGATCGTGGGTGGAGATCACCCATGGGGCGCGGGGGTCAAGGTGCTGAGTCATTTCGCTCTCGTTAGGCATGGCGCATCATCGCCGTCGTGCAAGGCCGAAATAAGAGAATAGCAGGGCCTAGCCCCTGAGCCGTTCGACCAGGAGTTCCTGCACAAGATCAGGCACCAGCCCGGCCACGTTCCCGCCGTACTTGACGATCTCCTTGATGCGGCTGGAGGACAGGAAGGAGACCTCGGGGCCGGTGGCCATGAACAGGGTCTCCACCCCGGACATCCGGTAGTTGAGCTGCGCCATCTGGAGCTCGTAGTCGAAGTCGCTGACGGCGCGCAGGCCCTTCACGATGGCGGGGATCTCCTGCTGCCTGCAGTAGTCGACCAGGAGGCCGTGGAACTTGTCCACGCGGACGTTCCCGTACTCCTTGGTGACCGTCTGGAGCGTCTGGATCCGCTCCTCCACGGTGAACAGGCTCTTCTTCTCGATATTGATCAGTACGGCCACGACGACCTCGTCGTACTGCCGGGAAGCCCGGCCGATGATGTCCAGATGACCGTTCGTGACGGGATCGAACGATCCCGGACAGACAACGCGACGCAAGGCGGACCCCCTGCTCTAAGGATTCCCGGCGGCGCGACCGTACCAAACGGACGCTTCGCCGTAACGACGGACCCTCTCCTCTTCATACCCCGGGGGCCAGACCAGATCCTTGCCCCTGCTCTCCCGCTCCACGGCGACCAGCGCGTCCTCGGCCAGCCAGCCCCGGTCGCGCAGCAGCCCGAGCACCGCGTCCACCTCCTCGGCGCCCAGCGCGTACGGAGGGTCGGCGAGGACGAGGTCGTACGGTCTCCCGGCGGTGTCGGCGTCTCCGGCGTCTCCGGCGTCTCCGGGGCCGCCGGGGCCTCTGGCCAGCAGCCGCTCCACCCGGTCGGCGGCGACCTCGGCCCCCGGAAGGCCCAGTGAGGCGATGTTCTGCCTGATCGTCCGGATCGCCCTGGCGTCCGACTCCACGAGGAGCGCGTGATCGGCCCCCCGGGAGAGCGCCTCGAGCCCGAGCGCCCCGGAGCCCGCGTAGAGGTCGAGCACCCGGCACCCCTCCAGCGGGCCGATCAGCGACCCCACGGTGGAGAAGATCGCCTCCCTGGCCCTGTCGCTCGTGGGGCGTGTCCCCCGTCCCGGCGGCACTGCCAGCCGCCGTCCCCCTGCGCTTCCCGCGATGACTCGGCTCACCCGGCCATCCTCTCAGTGCCTCCCGGTGCCGCTCCCGCCGCCGTTCGCGCTCCCGCCCCCGGGCGCGCCGCACGCAGCACCGGCGTGTCGCGACGCATCACATAACCGCAGGTCAAAAGGGTCCTGGTAGGTGATCTAGGTCAAGAGTGGGCAAGGAGTGGCGACGAAAGCGTAAGGGTCGTTCCGTCCGGTGCCGGTCCCTTGCATGATGATTCCTGCGGCCTCCAAGTGACCCAGGGGGAGGCCGACCGGCGTGATCGTGAGCCCTTCCGCACGCCGGTGCTCTCGGCACCTGACCCGGGAGTGGGCCCAAGCGGGGACGGCATTCGGGGGGAGGCCGTCCCCGCAGTTGGGCCCCGGGCACGACGCGGTCGGGCCCAGGGCACGACGCCCTCGCTCCGTCAGATCCTCCGCAGGTGTCGAAGGACGACGCCCCCGCTCCGTCAGGTCTTCTCCAGGTATTCGGCGCGCTCGTCCGCGAGAAGCCTGTCGATCTCCGCGCGGAGCACGGGATGGTCCGCCAGCTCGGGATCGGCCTCCAGCATCGCCTCGGCGTCCAGGCGCGCGGCGTGGATGACGTCCTCGTCGCGAAGGAGCCTGAGCATCTTCAGCGACGATCTGCGCCCCGACTGGGCCACACCGAGCACATCACCCTCCCTGCGCTGCTCCAGGTCGACACGGGACAGCTCGAAGCCGTCCAGGGTGGCCGCCACCGCGTCGAGCCGCGCCCTGGCGGGCGTGCCGCCCGGGGAGTCGCTCACCAGCAGGCACAGGCCCGGCAGCCCGCCGCGCCCGACCCGGCCGCGGAGCTGGTGCAGCTGGGAGACGCCGAACCGGTCGGCGTCCATGATGACCATGACCGAGGAGTTGGGGACGTCGACGCCGACCTCGATGACCGTGGTCGCCACCAGCACGTCGATCTCCCCCCGGGTGAAGGCCTTCATCACCGCCTCCTTCTCCTCGGGCGGGAGCTTGCCGTGCAGCACCTCCGTACGCAGGCCGTGCAGCGGCCCCTGCGCGAGCGTCTCGGCCACGTCGAGCACCGCCAGCGGCGGCCTGCGCTCGTCGTCGGCCTTCGACATGTCGCCCTCGTCGCCCTCCAGGTCGCCGATGCGCGGGCACACGACGTAGGCCTGGCGGCCCAGCTCGATCTCCTCGCGCAGCCGCGTCCAGGCCCGGTCGAGGAAGTGCGGCTTCTCCGCGGCCGGGACCACGTGCGTCGTGATCGGGGCCCGGCCCGAGGGCAGCTGGGACAGCGTGGAGACCGTGAGGTCGCCGAAGACCGTCATCGCGACGGTGCGGGGGATTGGGGTGGCGGTCATGACGAGCACGTGCGGGCGGCCGCCGCCTGCCTTCTCGCGGAGCGCGTCGCGCTGCTCGACGCCGAACCGGTGCTGCTCGTCGACCACGACCAGGCCGAGGTCGGCGAACTGGACGCGCTCCTGCAGGACCGCGTGGGTGCCGACGACGATGCCCGCCGCGCCCGAGGCCGCGTCGAGCATGGCCGAGCGGCGGGCCGCGGCGCCCAGCGAGCCGGTCAGCAGGGCGACCGCGGTGCCGCCGAACATCCCGCCGGTGGCCAGGTCGCCGAGCATGGCCGAGATCGACCGGTGGTGCTGCTGGGCGAGCACCTCGGTGGGGGCCAGCAGCACCGCCTGCCCTCCGGCGTCGACCACCTGGAGCATCGCCCGCAGCGCGACGATCGTCTTGCCCGCGCCGACCTCGCCCTGCAGCAGCCGGTGCATGGGGTGGGGCAGCGCCAGGTCCGCCGCGATCTCCTCGCCCACGTCGCGCTGCCCCTCGGTGAGCTCGAACGGCAGCCGCCCGTCGAAGTCGGCGAGCAGCCCGCCGGAGATCGCGGGCCGGGGCGTGGCGGGCCAGGAGGCCGCGGCCATCCGGCGCTGCAGCAGCACCGCCTGGAGCAGGAACGCCTCGTCGAACCTGAGCCGCTTGCGCGCCCTGGCCACGTCGGCGTGGTCGCGGGGGCGGTGGATCGCCAGCAGCGCCTCCGACAGGCCGGGGAGCCGGTGGCGGGCGCGCAGCTCCGCGGGGAGCGGGTCGTCGAGCTCGCCCATCGTGTCGAGGACGACGCCCAGTGCCCTGCGGATCGCCCAGGGCGTCACGTCCTTGCCCGCCGGGTAGATCGGCACGAGCGCGGCGGCGAACTCCTCGGCGCCCGTCTCGCTCTCCTCGATCATCTCGAACTCGGGGTGGGAGAGCTGCCACTTGCGCTTCTCGCCCTGGCCGAAGGCGCCGACCTTCCCGGCGAACATGCCGCGCCTGCCCGGCTTCAGCCGCGTCTCGGCGATGTGGGACGTCTTCCCGAAGAACGACAGGTAGATCTTGCTGCCCCGGCCGTCGACGATCTCGACCTCCAGCCAGGTGCCGCCCTTGTTGCGCATCGGCCTGCGCATCGCCCTGGTGACCTCGCCCACCACGGTGACGTGGTCGTCGACCCGCAGGTCGTCGAGGTCGGTCAGCTCGCCCCGCTCGGCGTAGCGCCGCGGGTAGTGCCGCAGCAGGTCGCCGACGGTGCGCAGGTCGAGAACGCTCTCCAGCAGCTTGGCCGTCTTGGGGTCAAGCGCCTTCGCCAGCGGCTCGTCGAAGCTCGTCACCCCCGTTTTCTACCGTGCCCGGGCGACAGATTTCACCAGCCACGGCGTTCCCGGCCGTCCGGCGCCGGCTCACTCCACGCCGATCAGCAGCGGGTAGCCGCCCTGCCCGCCCTCGTACGTGACCACCTCGACGTCCGGCCTGGTCCCGGCCAGGTGGTCCTGTACGGCGCGGGCGAGCCCCTCGGGGGCGTCGGCGCCCTCCAGGAGGGTCACCAGCTCGCTGCTGGAGGAGACCATGCGGCGTACGACCTCCAGCGCGGTCGCCTCCAGGTCCGTGCCGATCAGCGCGGCGTCGCCGTCGACCACGCCCAGGACGTCGCCGGGGGCGGTCAGGCCCGCGCTCGTCATGACCTCGCGGTCGGCCACCCACACGTGCCCGTGGCGGGTGTGCGCGGCGGCCTCGGTCATGGCCACCACGTCGTCGTCGAAACGCCGCAGCGGGTCATGGACGGCCAGCGCCGACAGGCCCTGCACCGAGGCCCTGGTCGGAAGGACCCCGACCACCAGCCCCTGCTCCCTCGCGATCTCCGCGGCGGCGGCCGCGACCTCGCGCGTGTCGCTGTCGTTGGGCAGGACCACGACCTCGGACCCGGCCTCGCGGATGGCGGCGAGCACCGCCGCCAGCGGGGGGCTGGAGCCGGGCTCGCGCCGGACGACCACGGCTCCCGCCTCCTCGAACACCGCCGCCAGCGCGGGCCCCGCGGCCACCGCCACCACCCCTCTCCCCCGCGCGACCGGGTGGGTCCTGCCGGAGCCGACCAGGTACGTCACCCTGATCCGGTGGGGGCGGCCCAGCCTCATGGCCGCCTCGATCGCCGCGCCCGCGTCGTCCACGTGGACGTGGACGTTCCACAGGCCGTCCCCGCCCACGATCACCAGCGAGTCGCCGAGCGCGTCGAGCTCCTCGCGCAGCGCGGCGACCTCCTCCGCTCCGGCGTCCAGCAGGTACATGACCTCGTACCCCGGGCCCTCCCCGCTCTTCCCGGCCTCTCCGGGGGTCTCCGGGACGACCCGGCGGGCCGGGGCCGGGATGTCCACCCGGCCGGTGTAGGAGTCGGTGACGACGGCGGCGAGGCTCTCCAGGATGATCGTCAGGCCCGCTCCGCCCGCGTCGACCACCCCTCCGCGGGCCAGCACGTCGAGCTGTTCCGTGGTGCGGCGCAGCGCGGAGCGCGCCTCCCCCGCCGCCCGTCTCGCGACCGAGGCGAGATCCTCCCGCCCGTCACGCACCGCCACGGCCACGGCCACGGCCGCCAGGACGCTCAGGATCGTGCCCTCGACCGGCCTGGAGACCGCGGCGCGGGCCAGCTCGGCGGCTCTGACCAGGCCTCGTCCGAGGTCGGCGCCGCGCCCCTCGGCCTCCCTGAGCACCTCGGCGAGGCCGCGCAGCGCCTGGCTGACGATCACTCCCGAGTTGCCGCGGGCACCGAGCAGCGCCCCCTGCGCGAGTGCCCGCCAGGTGGCCTCCGCCCCCGCGTCGGCGGGCAGCCCGTCGAGCGCCTCGGCGGCGGAGAGCATGGTCAGGTGCAGGTTGGTGCCGGTGTCGCCGTCGGGCACGGGGAAGACGTTGAGCGCGTCGATCTCCTCGCGTGCCTTTCCCAGCGTCTCGGCGGCCAGCCGCGACCATCTGCGCACCGCGAGCGGGTCGAGAACCTGCAGCATTCCTGTCCTCCTGCTCCCCAGCTCCTGCTCCAGGTCCTGCTCCGGACCTTGCTCCGGGCCTTGCTCCAAGGCCTGCCCCGGGCCCTGCTCGCGCCCGCCGGACGCCCTCACCGGCCTCCGGGCGTCGCCGGTCTGGTTCCTCGGTCCGGTTCTCCGGTCCGGTTCCGCCGGTGCCGCTCTCCCGGCCCGTTCTCCGGAGGAGACCCGCCGTGGCGTGTCCTGGAATGCGCTACGGTTGCCTCCGGAGATTATCCCCGTTCGACCGTTCACGGCGGCTCGCGTTCGCCGCGGGGCCGGACATCGGATATCCTCGTGTGGCCAGCCGGTCGTCCCGGCGTGCCCGATGACCGCCGCCAGTGCGGCGGATCGAGCCTCTCGACTGATATAAGGAGCGAACCGTGGCTTCCGTCTGCGACGTTTGCGCTAAGAAGCCGACCTTCGGCAACAACGTCTCCCACTCGCACCGCCGCACCCGCCGCCGCTGGAACCCGAACATCCAGCCCGTGCGCGCAGTGGTGAACGGCACGCCGAAGCGGCTGAACGTGTGCACCTCCTGCATCAAGGCCGGCAAGGTCACCCGCTAGCCAGACCTTCGCGAAGCCCGCCGTCCCCTCGAAGGGGCGGCGGGCTTCGTCGTTCCCGGCGGCTTTCGTCCCGTCCGGCTTCCCGTCTGGGGGCCGTACCGTCCGGGAAGCCGTCCCGCCGGGGCGCGGTTCAGGGGACGCGCAGGCGCCAGGCGTGGTCCACGGGGCCGATGCCCGCTCCCAGGGGGAAGCCGTGCGCGATCGCGCCGGTGACGTACGCCTTCGCCTTCTCCACGGCGGACGGGACGTCCTCGCCGAGGGCGAGGTGGGAGGCGATCGCGGAGGCCAGGGTGCAGCCCGTGCCGTGGGTGTGCCGGTTGTCGTGGCGCTCCGCGGTGAAGCGGAACTCCCTCGTGCCGTCGGTCAGCAGGTCGACCGGGGCACCCGGCAGGTGGCCGCCCTTGACGAGCGCCCACGCGGGCCCGAGCTCCAGGATCGCGTCGGCGGCCCGGCGCAGGTCGGGCTCGTCCTCGACCTTCACGCCGGTGAGCTGCAGGACCTCCCACAGGTTGGGGGTGACCACCGTGGCGGCGGGCAGCAGGCGCGTCTTCACCGTCTCCACCGCCTCGGGGGCGAGGAGCGCGTCGCCGTGCTTGGAGACCCCGACGGGATCGACCACCACGGGCACGTCCAGCCCCGCCAGGACCCCGGCCACCGTCTCCACCAGCGCCGGTGAGGCGAGCATGCCGGTCTTGACCGCCTGGGCCCCGATGTCGCCGAGCACCGAGTCGAGCTGGGCCCGTACCGCCTCCGGGGGAAGCTCCCAGTAGCCTTGCACGCCGACCGAGTTCTGGGCGGTCACCGCGGCGATCACACTCATGCCGTGCACGCCGAGGGCGAGCATGGTCTTCAGGTCGGCCTGGACACCCGCGCCGCCTCCGGAGTCGGAGCCGGCGACGGTCAGCACGCGAGGGGGGGTCGAAACGGTCATGTTCCCCATCCAACCAGCCCCGCTCCGGCCCTCGAAGCGCTCCCCCGGCCTACCGGCGCTCCCGGGCCTCCACCCCGCTCCCAGAGCTTCCGGCAACCCTCCGAAGGCCCGGACGCGGCCCCGGGCGATCCGGACCGGTTCCGTCGCGGCGACGCGCACCGGGTCAGGCGACGGCGCATTCTCCCTGGTCGCTCCGGCAGCTCCGCGGGATCTCCGCGTCGCCGCTCGCGGTGAAGGTGACGACGAGTTCCTCGCCGGCGCCCAGGCCCTCCGGCGACTCGATCAGCAGGTCGTCCCCGACCTGCTCCCAGTCGGCCCCGTCGACCGAGGTGACCTCCCCGCTGACCGGCACGCTCACATTGAGGCGCTCGACGCTCTCGTCCGCGGCGACCACGAGCTCGACGGTATAGGTCTGCGCCCTGTCCCTCACGATGTCGGCGCCGACCGTGATCGCGGCGCCTCCGGCGAGGGGGGCCGCGCTGGAGGCCGTCTCGCTCGGCACGGGATCGGGGCCGGCGCTGCTCAGGGGCTGCTCGGGAGCCGACGTCCGGTCGTCGACGACGATGGGCTCGGGGGTGGGGCTGGACGCGGGCTCGTCGGCGGCCTCGTCGGAAAGCGACGACTCGTCGGTGTCCACCGGCGCGCGGGTGGCCTTCCGCGTCGGCGTGGGCCGGGGGGTGGAGGTGCCCTCTCCTCCGCCGCGGGTGGAGGGGCGGTCGGGGGCCGGCGTGGACCTCGCCCTCTCGTCACCCGGCCGCGGCGTCTCGTCGCCCGTCTCCGAGGGCTCGTCGGGCGCCGCGTCCTCCGAGGGCTCCTCCGCCACGGGCTCGTCGGTGGTGTCGGCCTCGGGCACCGGCTGGTTCGACGCCGCCGCGACGCAACCGGCGGGCGGGCAGTCCGCGGGGCTCTCCGAGCCGGCCAGGGAACGGACGCCGACCACGGTCCCGCCGAGCACCACGGCCACCGCCGCGACGATCAGCACCGCCTTCCTGATCCGCCCGCCGGGCCGCTCCTCGTCCTCGGGCCATGGGTCGTACGTGGTGGACGCCCCGGTCGAGTCGGACAGCTCGGACTCCGAGCTCCATCCCGATCCCAGGAAACCCGTCCGGGTCTCGGTGCTCACCGACTCCTCGGGACGGAGCCGGCGCCCGATCGGCTCGTCCTCCCATCCCGCCTCCGGAGCGGACTCCGGCTCACGTTTACCCCGGTTCGGGGAAGCCTCTTCCCCGTTTCCACCGTGGCGGCCCATATGGCCCCTTTCTCGAAGGGAATCTCGACCGCCCATCTTCATACCAGTTAGATAAACGTTTGTCGCAATTTTCACAGATGTCACAGGAAGTGGTATGGATCACTCCCGGAAGTGGTCCCAGCCTCCACGGTCGAGTGAAAAGCCCTTGACCTGCACACCTTCCCCCTCGACGACGTGACCGGCCACGTTCCAGCCCTCCGGGAGCCGTACGTGGGCCGGGAAAGTCGCGGCGAGCGCGTGGTCCTCGCCGCCGGAGAGCACCCACTCCAGCGGATCGACGCCGAGCAGCCGGGCGGCCTCCCTCATCGCGGGCGGGAGGGGGAACGCCTCCGGGTCCAGGACGAGCGCGACCCCGGCCGCCTCGGCCACGTGGCCGAGGTCCTGGAGCAGGCCGTCGCTCACGTCGAGCATGGCCGTCGCGCCCAGCCCGGCCGCCTCGGGGCCACGCGCGTAGGGAGGGCACGGGCGGCGGTGGGCGTCGATCAGCTCCACCGGCCCGGCCAGGCCCGCGCGGAGCAGCGCGAGACCGGCGGCGGCGTGCCCGAGGCGACCGGCGAAGGCGACCACGTCGCCGGGGCGGGCTCCCGACCGCGTGACGGGTGCCCGGCCGCCCAGGTCGCCCAGGGCGGTGACGGCGATCATGACGAGGTCGCAGCGGGTGATGTCGCCGCCGACCACGCTGGCGCCGACGAGGTCGCACTCGTCGCGGAAGCCGTCGGTGAGGTCGTCCAGCCATCCGGTGGCGGCGTCCGCGGGCATTCCCAGGCCGACCACGATGCCGGTGGGGTGGGCCCCCATCGCCGCGACGTCGGAGAGATTCTGCGCCGCGGCCTTGCGGCCGATGTCGTAGCCACTGGACCAATCGCGCCGGAAGTGCCTACCCTCAATCAACAGGTCAGTCGTCACGACGACCCGCCCGTCGGGAGCGCTCACCACCGCGGCGTCGTCCCCGGGGCCGAGTATTACGGTCCCACCTTGTGGCAAACGTCCGGCAATACGTGCAACAACCCCGAATTCGCCGAGATCTCCGACTGTGATGACACACCTCCCGTTCATCACAGGGTACGGTGGCCCTTCGGCACTGATCCAATCGCCCGGGAGGTCGTTATGGTGCAGGCCTATATCCTCATCCAGACCGAGGTCGGCAAGGCCGCGAGTGTGGCTTCGGCGATCTCCGGCATCGCGGGTGTCACGCAGGCCGAGGACGTCACCGGGCCGTACGACGTCATCGTGCGCGCCGAGGCCCGGAACGTCGACGAGCTGGGGAAGCTCGTGGTGGCGCAGATCCAGGGTGTGGAGGGGATCACGCGCACGCTGACGTGTCCCATCGTCCATATCTGAGATCGCGTCCGAGCCCGTGTCCGAGCGCGACCTCGCGCCCGGACCCGTGTCCGGGCCCTCATCCGCGTCCGAGCGTCTGGAACGTGACATGCCACTGCGGTTCGCCCGCCGGGCGGGGTGCGCCTGCGCCCTGCTGATCCTGGTGGGGTGCGGCGGCGCCGTCCGGGTCGAGCCGCCGGTCCCCGAGGCGCCCGCCGCCGCCGCGTGCCGGGTGCTCGCCGAGCGGCTCCCGGCGAAGCTCGACGGCGCCGACCGGACGGAGTCGACTCCCGCCTCCCCCTACGTGGCCGTGTGGGGGGAGGCGCGCATCGCCCTGCGCTGCGGGGTGCCGCGGCCGGTGACGATGTCACCGACCGACCAGGTGCCCGAGATCGACGGGGTGGCGTGGTACGCCGACCCGGCCAGGCCGACGCTGTTCACCGCGATCGGCAGGGAGGCCTACGTCGAGGTGACGATCGCGCGGGAGCACGTCCCGCAGAACGTGCTGGTCGATCTCGCGGCCCCCATCAAGAGCGCCCTGCCCCAGACCGGCTGAGCGCCCGCCCCGCGAGCGCCCTGCCGTTCGAAAACGCCCTGCCGCCCAGGAGCGTCCTACCGCAGACCGGGTGAGCGTCCGAGCGCGAGCTGGATCAGCCGGTCGACCAGCTCGGCGTAGGGCACCCCGGTGGCGGCCCACAGCTGCGGCGCCACCGACATCGCGGTGAAGCCCGGCATGGTGTTGATCTCGTTGACGATCAGCCGTCCGTCGGGGGTGTAGAAGAAGTCGACCCGCGACAGACCTTCGCAGCCCAGCGCCTCGAAGGCGCGGACGGCCATCGCCCGCAGTTGCTCGACCGTCTCCTGAGGGATGTCGGCGGGCACCGACAGGGACATGTCGCTTCCGATGTACTTGGCCTCGAAGTCGAAGAACTCGTGGTCGCCGTGGACCAGCACCTCGCCGGGCAGGCTCGCCCTGGGCGCCTCGTCGCCCGGCGACTCCAGCACCGCGCACTCGATCTCGCGGCCCGTGACGGCGGCCTCGACCAGCACCTTGGGGTCGTGCTCGCGGGCGAACTCGATGGCCCGCTCCAGCTCCTCCAGGTTGGCCGCCTTGGAGATGCCCTGGCTGGACCCGGCGCGCGCGGGCTTGACGAAGACCGGCCAGCCGAGCTCCTGGACCTCCTTGAGGACCCGGCCGCGGTCGGTCCGCCAGTCGCGGTCGCGGATCACGACGTACGGGCCGACGGGCAGGCCCGCGGCGGCGAGGACCAGCTTCATGTACGCCTTGTCCATGCCGACCGAGCTGGCCAGCACCCCGGAGCCGACGTAGCGGACCCCGGCCATCTCCAGCAGTCCCTGGATCGTGCCGTCCTCGGCGAAGGGGCCGTGCATCACCGGGAAGACGACGTCGACCTGGCCGAGCTCGACGGGGATGCTGCCGGGGTCGTACGCCACCAGCGAACCGCCTCCGGAGGCCAGCGCCAGCGTCGCGCCCGCCGCGTCGACGGCGGGCAGGTCGCCGCTCTCGATCTCGTAGCGCTGCTCCCCCGAGGCGAGCACCCACCGGCCGTCCGTGGCGATCCCGATGGGGATCACGTCGTACTTGGATCTGTCGATGGCCCCCAGCACGCTTCCCGCCCCGAGAATGGAGACGGCGTGCTCGGAATTGCGACCGCCGAAGACGACGGCGACCCTCGGTAGAGGTTCGTGCTGCTCACTCATGATGACCGAATGTACCCCCTGTTAGGGGGCAATCCGGCTGTTAGACGCGCCTACCTACCTGATGCGGGTAGCGAGTCGAGCGCCTGGGTGACGTCCATGATGAGATCCTCGGCGTCCTCCAGCCCGATGGAGAACCTGACCGCCGCCGCGTCGATCCCCGCCTCCTCACCGGTCCGCCGGCGGGCGGCCGAGGCCACGTGGGCGGCCTTGGTGCGGGTCCCCCCGGCGGAGGTGGCGATCGAGACGAGCTTGAGCGCGTCGGCCAGGGCCACCCCCGCGTCGTAGCCGCCGCGCGGGGTGATCGTCACGCCGGCGCCGTATCTCGTGCCCTCTGGGCCGGAGTCGAACAGGTGCCTGGCGAGCTGGTGGCCGGGGTGTCCCGGCAGCCCCGGGTAGTCGACCCGGCGTACGGCGGGATGCTTGGCCACGGCGGCGGCGAAGACCATCGCGGTGGAGCACATCCGGCGGACCCGCAGCGGCAGGGTCTCCAGCCCCCGGCGGAGCAGGAACGCGTCGTCGGGAGAGAGGGTGCCCCCGGTGTCGATCCTGACCTCGCGCAGCTGGGCGATCAGGTCGGGGCGGCCCACCGCCACGCCCCCGGCGCAGTCGTCGTGGCCGCCGAGATACTTGGTCGCGGAGTGGATCACCAGGTCGGCGCCGTGTTCGAGGGGGCGGCACACGATCGGGGTGGCGAAGGTCGAGTCGACCACCAGCAGCGCCCCCGCGGCGCGGGCGATCCGGTAGAGGCCCCGGATGTCGGAGACGGCCATGGTGGGGTTGGACAGCGTCTCCGCGTAAATGATCTTCGTGTTGGGCTTGATCGCCGCCTGCACCCTGGCCAGCTCGCCGTAGCCGACGAAGTCCGCGTCGACCCCGAACCTGGCCAGCACGTTCGTGATCAGCGAGTGGGTCCCGCCGTACAGCGGGTCGGGGGCCACGATGTGCGCGCCCGCGCGCAGGAACGTCATCAGGACGGCGTTGACGGCGGCCATCCCCGAGGCGAACGCCTGCCCCGTCACGTCCTCGGGCGCCGCGGCGCCCTCCAGGGAGGCCACCGCCGCGGCGAAGGCGGCGGTGGTGGGATTGTCGATCCGGCCGTAGGCGTATCCGGAGCTCTTCTCGTCGAACACCTCGGCGTACTCGGCGGAGTCGCCGAAGCCCCACGCGGAACTGCGCCACACGGGAAGGCCGAGGGGAGGCCGCCGGGGCGTCTCGGGAGCCGGCAGGTGCACCGACCGGGTGTTCTCGCCCTTGCGCCTGCGCATCCGTCTGTTCATCGACCACGCTGTCCGTTCACAGGCCGTACCGTTCCGGCTTGGGGGTCCGCGACATCAGGAGCACCCCGGCCTCGCTGGGGGGCATCGCGTCGTGGACGACGGCGACCACCACCTCGGTGATCGGCATCTCCACGTCGTGCTTTCTGGCCAGTTCGAGCACCGACTCGCAGGATTTGACCCCCTCGGCGGTCTGTTTCGTCGCGGCGATGACCTCGTCAAGCGTCATACCTCGCCCGAGATTCTCCCCGAAAGTACGGTTCCGGGACAATGGGGAGACACAGGTCGCTACAAGATCGCCCATACCCGCGAGCCCCGCGAAGGTGTGCGGGTCCGCGCCGAGCACCGTCCCCAGCCGGGAGATCTCGGCCAGCCCGCGCGTCATCAGCATCGCCCCGACGTTGTCGCCGAGCCCCATCCCCGCCGAGATGCCGACGGCCAGGGCGATCACGTTCTTGACGGCCCCGCCGAGCTCGACCCCGATGACGTCGGGGTTGGTGTACGGGCGGAACCAGGGCGGCAGGTAGCAGGCCGCCTGGAGACGCTCCATCGCCCGCTCGTCGGTGCAGGCGACCACGGTGGCGGCCGGCTGGCCCCGGACGATCTCGCCGGCCAGGTTGGGGCCCGACACCACCGCGACCCGCTCCTGGGGCACCTCGGCGACCTCGCAGATCACCTCGCTCATCCGCTTGGTGGTGCCCAGCTCGATGCCCTTCATCAGGCTGACCAGCACCGCCTCGGGCGGCAGGTGCGGCTTCCAGCGGGTCAGGTTCTCCCTCAGGGTCTGGGAGGGCACCGCGAGCACCACGAAGTCGGCGCCCTCGAGGGCCTCGGCGGGGTCGGTGGTGGCGCGCAGCGTCTCGGGCAGCACCGCGCCCGGCAGGTAGTCGGGGTTCTCGTGCCGCCGGTCGATCGCCTCGACGATCTCAGGCTTGCGTCCCCACAGCGTCGTCCGGGTGCCCGCCCCGGCGAGGATCATGCCGAAGGTCGTCCCCCACGAGCCCGTGCCGAACACGGCCGCCTTGGTCATCGGTTCTCCTCGGACGTGGGGACCCCTGCCCGGGGGCTGGGGAGGGAACGCGGCGCGGCGCCGCCTCCGGTGGTGACGGCGACGCCCCCGCCACCTGGCCGGCGGAGGGGCGGGACGCCTGTGGAACTGGTGTGGAACCTCAAGGGATTTCTCCTGGCGGGCGACCGGCGGTGAATCAGGAACTCTCACGGGCGACCGTGGGAACCCCCTCCCTTCGGGGAGGGGAGGATGTCAACACCGTACGCCGAAGTCAGTTGTCGGACGGTCGCTTGAACGGCGTCCCGGGCGCCTTCTCCCCGCGGATCTCGGCCAGCTGGGCCGTGATCGCCGCCATGATGTCGGCGGTCGCCTCGCGCAGGACGTCGGCGGAGGCGGGCTCTCCCTCGTGCCCCGCGTACTTCGACAGGTCGACCGGCGGTCCCGTCTGCACGCGGAAGGTCTTGCGCGGCAGCAGGCGGGGCCTCTTGGCGCCGTACGGCAGGATCTCCTGGGCTCCCCAGTGGGCGACGGGGATCACCGTCGCGCCGGTGGCCAGCGCGAGCCTGGCCGCGCCGGTCTTGCCCTCCATCGGCCAGAAGTCCGGGTCGCGGGTGCAGGTGCCCTCCGGGTAGAACATCACGCACGCCCCGGCTGCGAGCCGCCGCCGCGACTCCTCCAGCGAGCGCGCCGCGTCGGCGCTCCCCCGGTAGACCGGGATGGCCTGCAGCGCTCTCACCAGGGGGCCGACCAGCGGCACCGAGAAGAGACTCGACTTGGCGAGGATCACCGGCCAGCGGCCGTGGTTGTAGAGGAAGTGCGCGACGAGGATGGGGTCCAGCCACGACAGGTGGTTGGTCACCATGATGATCCCGCCGGTCCTGGGAAGACGGTCGCTGCGCCGCCAGTCCTTCTTGACCAGGAGCCACGAGATCGGCTTGACGATCACGACGGCGAAGGCCACCCAGAATCGCGAAGGCCATCCGGGGCGTCTCATGGGCTCCTCCATATGAGCGGTATGCGTCCCAAGTCTCCCGGTTGGCTCCCGGGGATGTCGAGGCGGGATGCTTAAGGCTATGTCTGCTTCGGATAGCTCCGGCTGGACCCTCGTCGTCCCGGTCAAGACGCTGGTCGCCGCCAAGACCCGCCTGTCGGCCGCGGCGGGCCCGCACCGGGCCGCGCTGGCCGTGGCGATCGCCTGCGACACCGTCGAGGCGGCGCTGAGCTGCGCGCTCGTCGCGCGGGTGGTCGTGGTGACGGGCGACCCGGTGGCCGCGAAGGCGCTCGGCGAGGTCGGCGCGCACGTGGTCGGCGACCCGGAGCGGGGGCTGAACGCCGCCCTGCGGCACGGCGCCCTCGAAGCGGTACGGCTGGCGCCCGCCGACCCCGTCGGCGCCCTCCAGGCCGACCTCCCCGCCCTCCGCCCCGCGGAGCTGGCCCGCGTGCTGGCCGCCGCCGCGGAGTTCGGCCAGATGTTCCTGCCCGACGCCGCCGAGATCGGCACGACCTTCTACGGCGTACGGCCGGGGGTGCCGTTCACGCCGGGGTTCGGCGGCGAGTCGCGGGACCGGCACCTGCGGCGTGGCGCCAAGGAGCTCTTCGTGGACGGGGTGGAGTCGGTCCGTCTCGACGTGGACACCCCGGACGACCTGCGCGTGGCGCTGACCCTCGGCGTCGGCCCCCGCACGCTGGCGACGGCGAGGCGGATCTCGGCGCCGGGGCCGGAGGGCGGGTAGGGCCCGGGCGGAGCGCGAGGCCCGGAGGACGGGACGGCGGGCGGGGCCGGAACCGCGAACGAGGCGGGGGCCGCGGGCGGGGGACGGGCGGCCGGGCGAGGGTTAGGCTGGGCGGGTGCAGGCGACGGTGCGGAACTTCGACCCGGCGACCCGGTCGGGGTCGGTCTTCCTGGACGACGGGACCGAGATCCCGTTCGGCGCGGCGGCGTTCGACGCGGGGCCGCTGCGGCTGCTCAGATCGGGCCAGCGCGTCAACATCGTCATGAACGGCGACGACGTCACCTACGTCACCCTCTCGACCTTCCCCGTTCCCGGATAGGCGGCCCCGGGCGGACGGACGGCCCTGGTCGGACAGCCCTGGCCGGACGGTTCCGGACAGACGATCCCGGACGGACGGTCCGGCGAGCGGCCCCGGCACGATCCCGGAGAAATCCGCGGGCGAGCGTCCTCGCCGGGCGAGGACCCCGGGAAAGCCGGACGCCCGGCCTCCCGTCGCGGGAGTCCGGGCGTCTGTGCCCGAGGCCTACCTCTTCTTCGACGCCTTCTTGCCGCCGGTGTTGACGAGTTCCTTGAAGTCGGAGCCCGGCCGGAACTTCGGCCCCCAGCTCTCGGCGACGCGAATCTCTGCACCTGTCGAAGGGTTGCGGGCGGTGCGGGCCGGCTTGTGCACCATCTCGAAAGCGCCGAACCCCGTGATCGAGACCTTGTCGCCATTCGCGACGGCGGTCTGGATGGCGTCGAGCACCGCGTTCACGGCCTCGGTGGCCGTCTTCTTGTCGCCCACCCGATCCGCGATGGCGTCGACGAGTTCCTTTTTGTTCATAAGGTTGCTCCCCCTGCTTACCGATGTCCGGGAGTGGGTCACGAGGCAGAAAACCCGTCTCACCCGATTTGTCACGGCGAGGGGTCTCATCACAGATCTCTCATCAACGATCACGATGAGAAACCCCTTGCCCGCTTGAAATTAGGGGACGGAGCCGTATGACTCAATCACCTTCCGCAATGTTTCCAGTGCTTGGCGTATCTGAAACCACGACATCAATACTGAGAAGGAACAAATCAAGACGCCCGGCGGCGTGTTCGAGGTCGCGTTTGGCCATATCGCAGATGGCCACCAGACGCCGGGCGAGACGTTTTCTCTCCTCGGCGGGGACGGGCAGGGACCGGACGCGGCGGTGCGCCTCGCGCAACCGCCACGCCAGCTCGTGTTCTGAACTCGTCAGACGGTCGTCGGCAGCCATGGCTGCCGACCATTCTCGTATGCCCCTATGGCGTCGGCGTTGCGCAGGGTCAGCCCGATGTCGTCCAGGCCCTCCGTGAGCCGCCAGCGCGTGTAGTCGTCGATCTCGAAGGCGACGGCCTCGCCGCCCCAGCGGACCTGGCGTTCTCCCAGGTCAACGGTGATCTCCAGGGTGGGGTCCGCCTCCACCGCGCTCTGCAGGGCCTCGACGGTCTCGCCCGGCAGGACGACCGGGAGCAGTCCCATCTTGGTGGAGTTATTACGGAAGATGTCCCCGAAGCGGGCCGCGATCACGACGCGGAAGCCGTACTGCTGCAGGGCCCAGACCGCGTGCTCGCGGGAGGAACCGGTGCCGAAGTCGGGTCCGGCGAGCAGGATCGTGGCGCCCTCGTGGGCGGGGTTGTTCAGGACGAAGCCGGGGTCCTCGCGCCAGGCGGAGAACAGCCCCTTCTCGAAACCGGTCCGGCTGACCTGCTTGAGCCAGACGGCGGGGATGATCTGGTCGGTGTCGACGTTGCTGCGGCGCAGCGGCACGGCCCGGCCGGTGTGGGTGACGAACGCTTCCATCGCGGGGACTCCTTACAGGTCGGCGGGCGCGGTGAGTTTGCCGGTGACGGCGGTCGCGGCGGCGACCTGCGGGGACACGAGGTGCGTACGGCCGCCCTTGCCCTGGCGTCCCTCGAAGTTGCGGTTGGAGGTCGAGGCGCTGCGCTCGCCGGGGGCGAGGGTGTCGGGGTTCATGCCCAGGCACATGGAACAGCCGGCCTCGCGCCATTCGGCGCCCGCGTCCTTGAACACCTCGTGCAGGCCCTCCTGCTCGGCCTGGAGCTTGACCAGCATCGAGCCGGGCACGATCAGCGTGCGCGTGACGACCTGGCGCCCGCGCAGCACGTCGGCCACGGCGCGCAGGTCCTCCAGGCGCCCGTTGGTGCAGGAGCCCACGAAGACCGTGTCGACCTGGACCTCGCGGAGCGGGGTGCCCGCGGTCAGGCCCATGTACTCCAGGGCGCGGGCGGCGGCGGCCGGGTCGTCGGTGTCCTCGGGGCGCGGCACGGCCGTCCCCAGCGGGGCGCCCTGGCCGGGGTTGGTGCCCCAGGTGACGAACGGGGTCAGCGTCGCGGCGTCGATCTCCACGACCGTGTCGAAGACGGCGTCCTCGTCGGTCACCAGCGACTTCCAGTACGTGACCGCGGCGTCCCAGTCGGCGCCGGTCGGCGCGTGGGGGCGGCCCTTGAGGTACTCGAAGGTGGTCTCGTCCGGAGCGATCATGCCCGCGCGGGCGCCCGCCTCGATGGACATGTTGCAGATGGTCATCCGGCCCTCCATGGAGAGCTTGCGGACGGCCTCGCCCCGGTACTCGACGATGTAGCCCTGGCCGCCGCCGGTGCCGATCTTGGCGATGATCGCCAGGATCAGGTCCTTGGCCGTGACGCCGGGCGGCAGCTCGCCGGAGACCTCGATGGCCATCGTCTTCGGCCGGTAGGCGGGCAGCGTCTGGGTGGCCAGCACGTGCTCGACCTCCGAGGTGCCGATGCCGAACGCGATGCCGCCGAAGGCGCCGTGGGTGGAGGTGTGAGAATCACCACACACGATCGTCATGCCGGGCTGGGTCAGGCCGAACTGCGGCCCGATGATGTGGACCACGCCCTGCCCCGCGTCGCCCATCGGGTGGAGCCGGACACCGAACTCCGCGCAGTTCTTGCGCAGCGTCTCGACCTGCACCCGCGACACCGGGTCGTCGATGGGACCGCGTACGGTCGGGACGTTGTGGTCCTCGGTGGCGATGGTGAGCTCGGGGCGCCGGATCGGGCGACCGGCCAGGCGCAGGCCGTCGAACGCCTGCGGGCTCGTGACCTCGTGAATGAGGTGCAGGTCGATGTAGAGCAGGTCGGGCTCTCCTTCAGCGCGTCGCACGACGTGCTGCTCCCATACCTTCTCCGCGAGTGTGCGGCCCATGTCGCCTCCTTGCGATCGGCTGTCCCACTCCCACTTGCTTTCTCATATGTCGAGACGGCAGTATCGGTGTATGGACAACTCTAGCGGAGTCGGCGTACTCGACAAGGCCGTCCTCGTGCTCAATGCCCTCGAAGCAGGTCCGGCGTCCCTCGCGCAGCTCGTTCAGGCCACCGGCCTGGCACGGCCCACCGCCCACCGGCTGGCCGTCGCGCTGGAGCATCACCGGATCGTCTCCCGCGACACACAGGGCCGGTTCGTGCTGGGTCCACGCCTGTCCGAGTTGTCCACGGCCGCCGGCGAGGACCGGCTGCTGGCCGTCGCCTCCCCGGTCCTCACCCAGCTCAGGGACCTGACCGGGGAGAGCGCCCAGCTCTACCGCCGCCAGGGTGACGAGCGGGTCTGCGTGGCCGCCGCCGAGCGCGCCAGCGGGCTGCGCGACACCGTGCCGGTCGGCTCGGCGCTGCCGATGCTCGCCGGTTCCGCGGCGCAGATCCTGCTCGCCTGGGAGGAGCCCGACCGCCTGCACCGGGGCCTGCGCGGGGCCAAGTTCACCGCCGCCACCCTGGCGAGCGTACGGCGCAGGGGCTGGGCGCACAGCGTCGGCGAGCGCGAGCAGGGCGTGGCCAGCGTCTCGGCGCCGATCAGGGGCGCGGGCGGCAAGGTGGTGGCCGCGGTGTCGGTCTCCGGCCCGATCGAGCGCCTGACCCGCACCCCCGGCCGCCTCCACGCCGCCCCCGTGGTCACCGCCGCCGAACGGATCACCGAATCGATGCGCCGCGCCAACTGAGATCCGGCCGGCCGGGGGCGCCCGGGGTCCTGCCAGGGCCACCTGGAGCCGACCGGGGGGCCCACCAGGTGCGGCCGGGGCCGGCCGGGAGCCGGTCCGGGGCCGGCCGGCGTCCGGCCGGTGACGAGCGGACACCTCGCGCCGGTTGACACCGGCCGACCGGAGGGCGATATGGGGAGGCGAGCACCCCTGCGGCCCCCTAGGCTGGGAAGGTGACAGATCGCATCGAGGCAGCCGCGGCTGAACTGCGTCCCCTGCTCCAAAACTTCATCCTCTGGGCGCGTGAGAACGCACCCGGCAGCGATTCCAACCTGGTCGGCTCTGTCGCCCTGTGGCACCGTCTGATCGCCTCCGACGACGTCGGCCGGTGGAAGCAGTCCGACCTGCGCACGGTGCTCCTCGATCGGATGCCACAGGTCGTCGAGGACCCCGACGCCGCCGCCGACGGCATGGTGCCCGCGATCCGCGCCTACCTGACCTTCCTGTCGGAGTCCGACCGGCTGGCCAAGGGCTCCGCCTCGCTGGGCGACCTGCTCGCCGAGCTCGACCGCCTCGAGGACGACTTCGTCGACGCCATGGAGGACCTCGTCGTCGAGGACGACGAGGACGAGGAGTACGACGAGGAGGAGTCCGAGGGGCTCGGCGACTTCGAGCCGTTCGCCGACGAGCTCTCCGAGCTGCCGACGATCCGCCTCCGCCCGGACAGCGAGCTGGCCGCGGCCACCCGCGCGGCGCCCCTGATCGCCAAGGCCCGCGACCTCGCGGTCTGGGTCGGGTCCGAGCGCCGCGTGGGCGAGACGAGCCTGCTCGACGACACCGAGATCGTCGAGGCCCTGGGGGTCCTGGGGTTCCCGGTCCCCGAGAAGGAGGGCGCGTCGCTGGCCGACTCCGTCCCCGCCCTCTGGAACATCTGGAACCTCGCGATCGACCTCGACTTCCTCCAGCCCGAGGGGGAGGACACCGTCAGCGTCGACGCCGACACCGCGGAGTGGCCCTTCGAGGAGGACGACGACGCCCTCGACGCGTGGATGGCGGGCCTGCACTCCATCGACTACGGCGACCCCGAGCTGGAGGACGAGGAGGCCACGATCGCCCTGTCCGGGCTGACCAGGGCGCTGCTGGTCCGGGTGCTGGTGGCGACGGGCTCGAAGCCGCTGGCCGAGCTGCGCGCCGAGCTGGCCGAGGCCGCCGCCGAGTACGACGACCTGGGCGCCGAGGCCTGGGCCGCCGCCACCGCGCAGTACGGCGACCCGCTCAACCCCGTGCTCGACTGGCTGGCCGGATACGGCATGGTCGAGGTGGAGCACGACCAGGTGCGGCTGACGCCGCTCGGCATGGAGGGCGTGGTCCACCTCGTGGACGAGGCCGACATCGAGCTGGACGCCCGGCCCGCCATCGACGCGATGACGGCCCTCGACCTGCTCTCCTTCGGCGCCGAGCTTCCCGAGGAGGAGGCGGACGCCGAGTTCGCGGCCTGGATGGAGCTGCGCGCCCCCGAGCAGGCCGCCAGGGACCTGCTGGAGGCCGCCGCCGAGGACGACGCGGACGCGCTGATCCGGGTCCAGGCGGCCAGCATGGTCGGCTCTCTCGGCGACGTGGCCGTGCCCGCGTGGCGGGAGGCCCTCGACGAGCCGTCCCTGCGCCCGTACGCGGCCACCCACCTGGCACAGCTGGGCGTCGAGGACGCTCCCCCGCCCACCCAGGCCGACACCCACTGGCTGATCCTCGACATGCTGACCATCTCCGCCGGTCTCGGCCGCCCGGAGTTCGTCAGCAGCCTCGACGACATCGGCAACGTGCCGAATCTGGTCAGCCTGCTCGAAGTGATCTGGAAGGTGCCGCACCCGCACCTCGAGGAGCTGCTGGAGGCGATCGGCAAGTCCCACCCCGACAAGCAGGTGGGCAAGGCCGCCAAGCGGGCCCTGTTCAAGGCCCGCTCGGGGCAGAACTAGCCTTCCGGTCCCGCTCCGGGGTCCGGGCCGACCGGCTCCGGGGCGGGGCCCGGCCCCGCCGGGGTGGAAGGCGGCCGGAGCCGGGATCAGCGCATCGGGAAGACCGCGCAGGTCGTGGTGGCGTGGGCGTACAGCTTGCCGTCGCCCTCGCCCACGACCCGCGCCTCCGAGGTGGCGACGGTCCGGCCGACGTGCAGGGTCCTGGCCTCGCAGCGCAGCGGCCCGGTGCTCGCGTGGACCGGCCGCACCATGTTCACCCCGAGCTGGACGGTCGTGTACGCCGTGCCGGCCGGCAGCTCCGTCATGACCGCGCACCCGAGGGCCGAGTCGAGCAGGGTGGCGAGATAGCCGCCGTGCACGCTTCCTAGCGGGTTGTAGAGGTGTTCGCCGGTCTCCCCCACGAAGACCGCCAGGCCGCGCTCGACGTGGGTTATCCGGAAGCCGAGCGTGCTCGCGATCGGCGGCGGCGGGATGCGGCCGTCGACCAGCCGCTCCAGGAACTCAAGGCCCGACAGTTCCGCCACGTCGGCTGGGACCACGGGCGGCGCCCAGGAGTGGGTCCGCGAGGTCGTCGGCTGGGTCTGGGGCGTCGTCGACATGGGCTCCACCATCGTGAGGGACATGACCTGAGTACGGATTACGTACTCAGCAGGGTATTGGATGGACCCGCCCGCCGGGGAGGGGGACCGCACCGGGAGGTCCGCCCGGAGAGGAACACGGTTCGCGGCCAGGGGCCCGCCTGGCGGGGAACACGGTCCGCGGTCCAGGATCCGTCCGGGCGGAGAGCCCGATCCACGCCCCGGAATCCGTCCGGGCGCGGAGCGTGATCCGCGCCGAAACGCGAGGGCGGAAACATCGGGAACACCGGGAACACCGGGAACGGCCGGAAAAAACCGGGAACAGCCGGGAACGGCTGGGAACGATCTGGAACGGAAGCGCGGGAATTCCCTGGAACCCGGAAATGCGAAAACCCCGGAAGCGACCGCTTCCGGGGTTCACGATGTAGCCCCGACCGGATTCGAACCGGCGCTACCGCCTTGAGAGGGCGGCGTCCTAGGCCACTAGACGACGGAGCCTTGCGAGAGACAGTGGTAGTCCCGACCGGATTCGAACCGGCGCTACCGCCTTGAGAGGGCGGCGTCCTAGGCCACTAGACGACGGGACCCTACACACTGTCAGCAGATCCGGAGGGGACCGAATCTGCGGCATCTTCCAGAGAAGATGCAGCTGGGGTACCAGGACTCGAACCTAGAACAACTGAACCAGAATCAGCCGTGTTGCCAATTACACCATACCCCACCGCGCTGGACCCCCTTGCGGGACTCGCTGGCGACTCCGAAAGAATAGCCCAGGTTGGGGGTCAAGACCAAAACGATTGCTGGAGGCCGAATCGCGGTATCACCCGGCTGCCGCCACGAAGGTCCACTGTGTAACGCTGCTGGAGAGATCCAGCCGCATGTGAGGAGTTCCCACCTTGATCGACAACCCGTTCTTCACCCCCAGCGAGCTGCCCTACGGGCTGCCGCCGTTCGCCCAGGTCAGGGAGGAGCACTATCTTCCCGCCTTCGAGCGGGGCATGGCCGACCAGCTGCGTGAGGTGCGGGAGATCACCAACGACCCGGAGCCCGCGACGTTCGCCAACACGATCGAGGCCCTGGAGCGCTCGGGACAGATTCTCAAGCGAACCGTGACCGTCTTCTCCACCATCTCCGCCTCCGACTCGACCGACGGCATCCGGGAGATCGAGACCCAGGTCTCGCCCAGGCTGACCCAGCACGCCGACTCCATCCGCCTGGACCGCGCCCTGTACGCCCGGATCAAGCAGGTGACCACCGACGACGCCGAGGAGGCGTGGCTGCTGGAGAAGTACCGCGTCGACTTCGTCAGGGCCGGGGCCGACCTGTCGGAGACCGACCAGGAGCGTCTCAGGGAGCTCAACGAGGAGCTGACCAAGCTCTCCACCACCTTCTCCCAGAATCTGCTGGCGGCCTCCACGGCCTCCGCGCTGGTCGTCGAGGACGTCAGGCTGCTGGACGGGCTCGCCGAGAGCACGATCAAGGCGATCGAGAAGGACGGCTCCTACGTCCTGGCGCTGTTCAACCACACCAACCAGCCCGCCCTGGCGGAGCTGACCGACAGGGAGACCCGCAGGAGGCTGTACGAGCTGTCCACGGGCCGGGCGCCGGAGAACTTCGAGCTGGCGGCCAGGATGGCGACGCTGCGCGCCGAGCGGGCGGCACTGCTCGGCTACCCCAGCCACGCCGCCTACTCCGTCGCCGACCAGACGGCCAAGACCACCGACGCCGTCGAGGAGATGCTCGGCAAGCTGGTGGGCCCGGCGATGGCCAACGCCCGCCGGGAGGCCGAGGCGCTGAGCGAGGAGGCCGGTTTCCCCATCGAGCCGTGGGACTGGTCCTTCTACGCGGAGCGGGTGCGCAAGGCCCGCTACGACTTCGACGGCGCCGACCTGCGCCCGTACTTCGAGCTGGACCGGGTGCTGCGCGACGGGGTCTTCCACGCGGCGGGCGAGCTGTACGGGGTCACCTTCTCCGAGCGGGACGACCTGGAGGGGTACCACCCGGACGTGCGGGTCTTCGAGGTGTTCGACGCCGACGGCTCGCCGCTCGGGCTGTTCCTGTTCGACGCGTACGCCCGGCCCAGCAAGCGCGGCGGCGCCTGGATGAACAACCTGGTCGACCAGTCGCACCTGTTCGACGAGCGGCCCGTGGTGATGAACAACCTCAACATCACCAAGCCCGCCGAGGGGCCGACGCTGCTCACCTTCGACGAGGTCAACACCGCCTTCCACGAGTTCGGCCACGCCCTGCACGGCCTGTTCTCCGACGTGCGCTTCCCCCGGGTCTCCGGCACGGCGGTGCCGCGCGACTTCGTGGAGTACCCCTCGCAGGTCAACGAGATGTGGGCCACCTGGCCGTCGATCCTCGCCAACTTCGCCAGGCACCACGAGACCGGCGAGCCCGTGCCCGCGGAGCTCCTGGAGAAGATGAGGGCCGCCGAGAAGTTCAACCAGGGCTTCGGCACCGTCGAGTACCTCGCGGCGGCGCTGCTCGACTGGTCCTGGCACAAGCTGGCGGCGGGCGAGACGGTCGAGGACGCCGAGGCGTTCGAGAACGCGGCCCTGGAGCGGGCGGGGATCGCCTTCGACCTGGTCCGCACCCGCTACCGGACCAACTACTTCGCGCACATCTTCTTCAGCGGGGTGGGCGGCTACAGCGCCGGCTACTACTCGTACATCTGGAGCGAGGTGCTCGACGCGGAGAGCGTCGACTGGTTCGAGGAGAACGGCGGGCTCGGGCGCGGGAACGGTGACCACTTCCGCTCCACCCTGCTGTCGGTGGGCGGCTCGCGGGACGTGATGGACGCCTTCCGCGACTTCCGCGGGCGCGACCCGCGCATCGAGCCCCTGCTGAAGCGCCGCGGCCTGCTGGCCTAGTCCTCCGCGTTCCCCGGGTCCTCTGCGCCTCCTGCCCGCGTGGCCCTTCGTCCATCGCCGGGGTGCGGGAAACCACACCCCGGCGGGGGGCGCAAAGCCAGTGCGCGCGACGCGCCGGGCGGGCATCGTAAAGGTCATGAAACCACCACGGAACAGGATCAGTGCCGCGCTTGTCGCCGGTCTGGCGGGAGCCCTGTTACTGGGAGCCGCCGACCCGGCCGCGGCCGGGTCGGAAGCGCACGACACGCGAGGAGCCGCGACCTCCTCCGCCTCCTCCGCGAAGGGGACGACGGTCCGTACCGACGCCGGGTGGGTGCGGGGCGCGGAGGCCGGCGGTCAGCGGCTCTTCCAGGGCATCCCGTACGCCGCGCCCCCGGTCGGGGAGCTGCGCTGGCGGTCGCCGCAGGCCGTCACCCCGTGGCAGGGGGTACGCGAGGCCACCGCGCCCGGCAGCCGGTGCGCGCAGCGCGCCGACAACTGGGGGCTGCCGGCGAGCGAGGCGGAGGACTGCCTCTACCTCAACGTGACCACTCCTACGCGAAATAGCGAGAACCGTCTCAAGCCGGTCGTGGTGTGGCTGCACGGCGGAGGATTGACGAGGGGCGCGGGCAGCGACTACGACGCCCGCAGGCTGGCCGGGCAGGGCGACGTCGTGGTGGTCACGGTCAACTACCGGCTGGGGATCTTCGGGTTCTTCGGCCATCCCGGGCTGGAGAACTCCGGGTCCTTCGGGATCGAGGACCAGCAGGCGGCCCTGCGCTGGGTGCGGCGCAACGCGGCGGCGTTCGGCGGCGACCCGCGCAACGTCACCCTGGCCGGCGAGTCCGCGGGGTCGCACTCGGTGTGCGCGCAGCTCACCTCACCCTCGGCCGCGGGGCTGTTCCACCGGGCGATCGCCCAGAGCAGCCCGTGCCAGGCGGGGAGCTTCGAGGGCACCCCGCTGGCACCGATCCTGAAGGTGCCCCTGTGGCTGCCCAGGGCCTCCCACGAGGGCTACGGGCAGTATTTCGCCACCCTGGTGGGATGCACCGACCCGGAGGCCGCGCTCGCCTGCCTGTACGGCAAGCCGGTGGCCGAGCTGCTCGCCCCCGACCCCCTCCCGCTGCCGGGGTACGGCAACGCGGTGCTGCCCGAGGATCCGGCGAAGGTGCTCCAGGAGGGCCGCTTCCACCGGGTGCCGGTGCTGACGGGCATCACCCGGGACGAGGGCACCTTGTTCGCTCCGGCGATCACCCAGAAGCCGATCACGGCGGAGGAGTACGAGCTCAAGGTCAACGGCGAGTTCGGCGCCGCGGGGCCCGAGGTCCTGGCCCGGTACCCGGTGGGCACCCACGACGGCCCGCCCCTCCAGGCGCTGGGGGCCATCATGAGCGACCTGGACTGGGCCTGGCAGGCGCGCGACACCGACCTGCTGCTCGCCCGGCACGTGCCGACCTACTCCTACGAGTTCACCGACCGTACGGCGCCCCCGCTCTTCCCCCTGGACTACGGGGTCAAGCCGCTCGCCGCGCACGGTTCCGAGCTGTCGTTCCTGTTCGGGGTCGGCTGGGAGTCCGCACCGCTCACCCCCGCGCAGCGGCGGCTCGGGGACACGATGATCGACTACTGGTCGAGGTTCGCCGCCACCGGCGACCCGAACCGGCCGGGCCTGCCCGCCTGGAAGCGCGTGCGCCCCGCCGACGGCACGCCGTACGTGCAGGAGCTGTCCCCGGGGAGGGGCGGTATCAAGCCCTTCGACCGCGCCTCGGCCCACAACCTCGCCTTCTGGGACGAGCTCGCCGCGCGGGGGACGGGAGCCGCGCGAGCGGCGAAGCCCGAATAGGGCGCGGAGAGCCGGTCAGGACGCGGAAGGGGAGCGTTCCTCCGGGGCCCCTTCCCGATCTCTCTCCCGCGGCATCTCTCCCGCGGCTCCGGCCACCGGCGGTCAGCCGGTGACCACCCGTGACCGGTGACCGTTGACGGAAAGCGAAGGCCCGCCCCCGGCGAATGCCCGGGGCGGGCCTTGAAGCGTTCACGTAAGCCCGGGACCGGGGCCCGGCTCCGATCCGTGGGGTCCGGTCAGGCCTGGAGCTTCGCGAGGGCGGCGCGGAGGCGCTCGATGGAGCGCTCGCGGCCGAGGACCTCGATCGACTCGAACAGCGGCAGGCCCACGGTCCGGCCGGTGACGGCCACGCGCACGGGGGCCTGGGCCTTGCCGAGCTTGAGGCCCTGCTCGATGCCGACCTCCTCCAGCGCGGTCTTCAGCGACTCGGTGTCCATGTCGACCGTCTCCAGGCGGGCGAGGTAGCCGGTGAGGATCTCCGCCGCGGAGTTCTTCATCGCCTTGTCCCATGACGCCTGGTCGAAGACGGGCTCGTCCAGGAAGAGGAAGTCGACGTTCGCCGTGATCTCGGACAGGACCGCGATGCGGGTCTGGGCGAGCTCGGCGACCTTGGCGAAGGTCGCGCGGTCCCAGCCGGGCTCCAGCCACGGCTCGCAGCGGGCGGCGAACTCCTCCAGGGGCAGCGCCCTGATGTACTCGCCGTTGAACGCGCGGAGCTTCTTCTCGTCGAAGAACGCCGAGGAGGGGTTGACGTTCTCCAGCTTGAACAGCGGCACCATCTCCGACCAGGGCATGATCTCCCGGTCGTCGCCGGGGCCCCAGCCGAGCAGCATCAGGTAGTTGATCATCGCCTCGGCGAGGTAGCCCTCGTCGCGGTAGGACTCCAGGGCGACCTTGTCGCGGCGCTTGGACAGCTTCTGGCGCTTCTCGTTGACGATCACCGGCACGTGCGCCCAGGTGGGCGGGGTGAGGCCGAGCGCCTCCCAGAGCAGCTGCTGCTTGGGCGTGTTGGACAGGTGCTCCTCGGCCCTGACCACGTGGCTGATCCGCATCTCGACGTCGTCGACGACGTTGGCCAGCACGAACAGCGGGGAGCCGTCGCCGCGCGCGACGACGAAGTCCTCCATCGCGTTGTTGGGGAACTCGACGGTGCCGCGGACCAGGTCCTGGACCACCGTGACGCCCTCGTCCGGGGTACGGAAGCGGACCGCGCCCTCGGTCAGGCCGCGGTCGCGGCAGAAGCCGTCGTAGCCCTGGTGCTCGGAGCCGGTGCGCGCCTTGACCTCGTCGCGGGTGCACGTGCAGTGGTAGGCCCGGCCGCCGGCGACAAGCCCGGCCACGGCCTCGCGGTGCTGCTTCTCGTACGAGGACTGGAAGTGGGGGCCCTCGAAGATCGGGCTGTCGCCGTTGATGCCGATCCAGGCGAGCGCCGAGAGGATGCCCTCGGTCCACTCCGGCCGGTTGCGCGCGGCGTCGGTGTCCTCGATGCGCAGCACGAACCTTCCGCCGGCCTGCTCGGCCAGGGCCCAGTTGAACAGCGCGGAGCGGGCGCCGCCGACATGGAACATGCCGGTCGGCGAGGGGGCGAAACGAACCCTAATCACGGGAGACCACCCGGTTGCTGAGAGTGCCGATTCCTTCGATGAAGACGCTGACCTCGTCGCCGATGTTGAGCGGGCCGACCCCCTCGGGGGTCCCGGTGAGGATGACGTCACCGGGGATCAGGGTCATGACCGCGCTCACGTGGGCGATCAGCGCGGGGATGTCGTACATGAGCTTGGAGGTGCGCGAGTCCTGCTTGACCTCGCCGTTCACCGACGTGACGATGCCGACGTCGCTCGGGTCGAGCTCCGTCTGGATCCACGGGCCGAGCGGGCAGAAGGTGTCGAAGCCCTTGGCCCGGGTGAACTGGACGTCCTTCTTCTGCAGGTCCCGTGCCGTGACGTCGTTGGCGCAGGTGTAGCCGAAGATGACCTCGTGCGCCCGCTCGCGGGGCACCTCGCGGCAGAGCCTGCCGATCACCACCGCGAGCTCTCCCTCGAAGTCGACCCGCTGGGAGAGCGTCGTCGGGTAGGCGATGGCCTCACCCGAGCCGATCACCGAGGTCGACGGCTTGAGGAAGACCAGCGGCTCGTCGGGGACCTCACCGCCCATCTCCTTCGCGTGGTCGGCGTAGTTCTTGCCGATCGCGACGACCTTGCTGGGCAGCATGGGCGCGACCAGCCTGACCTGGGAGAGCGAGTATCGCTCGCCGGTGAACTGGATCGGCCCGAACGGGTGTCCGGAGATCCCGGAGATGAACTCCTCCCCCGGGCCTCCCTCGACCACCCCGAACCCGACACCGTCTCCTGTGGAGAACCTCGCTATACGCACACCACAAGGCTAGTCGCGCTCGGGGTCCCGCCGGACCGTGCCCGCGCCTCCCCGGCCCGGCGTCCGGAACCTCTGCACCATATGTAACTAAAAATGTCGATAAATCCGATTTTATTGATAGTGCCATGTTTGCCCTAAGAAAAGCTATGTCCTGATTTATGTGCTTATGGGGGGTATGACGGCCTCAGAGGCATCGGGGAGGCCAGAAGGCCTTCCTACGGGGGAAGGAACGGACGTGACCGAATCCAGCACGGTGAACAGGCCCAAGGGCGACGAGGCCACGGTGCCCCGGGCACGCACCGACAGTCCCGGATCCCAGGGTGGCCTGGTCACTCCCAAGGGGACCACCACCATCGACAGCGGGGTCGTATCGAAGATCGCGGGTCTCGCGGCCAGGGAGATCCCTGGCGTATACAACATGGGCGCGGGCGCGGCACGCGCTCTCGACGCGGTACGCGGCATGGTGGGCGCCGACAAGAGCGCCACCCAGGGAGTCTCGGTCGAGGTGGGCGAACGGCAGGCCGCCGCCGACCTGGAAGTGATCGTCGAGTACGGGATCGCCATCCCCGACCTGGCCGCCGCCGTACGCCGCAACGTGATCACCGCGGTCGAGCGCATGACCGGGCTGGAGGTCACCGAGGTCAACATCAAGGTCTCCGACGTCCACATGCCCGGCCAGGACAAGGACAGGTCGGAGGACTCGTCCGAGTCGGGGCCTCGCGTCCAGTGAAGGGCCCGGCAGGCGGTGCGGCCGGACCGGGCCGTGAGCCGAGGGACCCGGCCCGCGAGACCGTGACACCCCCGGCACCGGCGGATCCCGGCCCCGGGACGGCCGGTCCCGCTCGACCCGGGGAGCCCGGCAGCGGAACGGCCGGACCCGGGCGGCACGAGAGGCCCGGCGGGACGGCCGCGCCCTCCCAGCACGAGAGGCCCGGCGGCGAGACGCCCGCGCCCGCGCGCGGACCGGGAGAGCCGGCCGGACGCGGACCGGGAGAATCCGCCGGACGCGGGCCGGGGGGACCCGCCAGGAGCGCCGTCCCGACACCGGCGACGGCCATACCCGCGCACCGGCCGGACGATCCGTCCCGCAGGCCCGCCGCCGTACCCCGGCAGAAGGCCGCGCCCGCGCGCGGGCCGGCGGACACCGCTCGCGGACCGGCCGGCCAGAGCCGGGAGGCGGGCCGTGGCCAGGAGACGGGCCGGGAGAGCGGGGAGGCGGCGAGACCATCGCGCGAGCCGGGGGACCCGGCCCGGGCGGCGGCCGCCGCGACCCGGACGGCGCCGGAACCCGCACGCGAGACGGCCGTCGTCACCCGCGGGCCGGAGGACCCGGCCCTCGGGCAGGCCGGCCTCGCGCACAGGATCGCCGACGCCGTGCTGCGCTGCCCCGACGTCGCGGATCTGTCGGGCGGGCCGTTCGGAACCGTGGCGACCTACCTGCCCGGCGAGCGGTTGCCCGGTGTCGCGCTGCGCGAGGACGAGGTGGAGGTCTCGATCGTCGTCAGGCTGGGGCGCCCGCTACCGGAGATCGCCGACGAAGTGCGAGCGGCGGTCGTCCCGATGGCGGGCGACCGGCCGGTGAACGTTCATATCGGAGGTTTGTCATGAGTAATTTCCCAGTGTGGTCCGTGGTCGGCACGATCGTCGGTGTCCTTCTGGGCTTCGCGGCGGCCTTCGGCGGCCTCGGCGCGTTCCTGCTGGTGCTCGTACTGGGCGCCGTCGGATTCCTCGTCGGCCGCTTCGCGGAGACCGGAGAGGTCGACCTGTCCCGGCTGGCGGCGAAACGTCGATGAACACTCCCGTCGAGCACCGTCCCGCGTCCTCCGGGACGGCCGGGGATCCGGACCCCCCGCCCTCGCGGCAGGCGGGTTCCCTCCCCGCGGAGACCGGGCGCTCCGGGCGGTCCGCCGTCCCCGCCCAGCCGTCACGGCAGGCCGTACCGGCCGAGCGACGCGGCAGGACCGACATATCCGACCGGGTGGTGTCACGCATCGCGGCCCGCGCGGCCGGAGAGGTGGCACGGGTACGGGAGGTCGGCGAGCGGGGGCCGCTGTCCTTCCGCCGTGGCACCCGGGCCACCCTCGACGGTGAGCTCGCGACGCTCCGGCTGGACGTGACGGTGGAGTACCCGACCCCGATCCGCGAGGTGGCCGAGGAGGTCAGGCGGCACGTCGCCGAACGGGTCATGGTCCTCACCGGCATGGACGTCGGCTACATCGACGTCCTCGTCACCGACGTGACCCCCGCCCACGACGATCACGGCGGCCGCGGGGCCTCGCGGGCCGGGGACGCCGTACCGGCCGGAGGAGTCCCAGCGGGCGGCGTGGAGCGGGCCGGCGCGGGTGCCCGGGACCGGGCCGCGACGCCCGCCGGTGACCCCGCCGACAACCCCACCGAGGACGTCGTCCCGCTACGTGAGGAGCGATGATGGCCAGGCAGGTACCCGACCCGGCGGAGCCGGTCCCCAGCTCGGAACCGACCCGCGAGATGACGAACGCGCCCCGCGTGGAGCCTCCGGAACCGGCCGCGCCGATGCACGGCACGACGGAACCGGCCGCGCCACCGGCGTACGGCACCACGGAACCGGCTCCCGCGTACAGCACGGCGGAGCCCTATCCGCCGGCGTACGGCACGGAGCCCTCCGCGCCGGCGTACGGCACGGCCGAGCCCTCCCCGCCGCCGATATACGGCACGGTGGCGAAGGACTCTTCCGCGGACCGCGCGGCGGTCAGGGCGTTCCGCCCGCGCCGGGTGCTTCCCTCGGTGATCACGGCCACCCTGATGACCCTGCTCGGCCTTCTCGTCGCGCTGGAGGTCATCTCCGCGCTGCTGGGCCGCCCGCTCCGCCTGGTGCCCTACGACCGGATCCTGTCCTGGGCGACCTCCACCCCGTGGAACGACCCGCGGGTGATGGCGGGCGCGGGCCTGATCGGGTTGCTGGGCCTGCTTCTGGTGCTGCTCTCGCTCGTTCCCGGCCGGCCCACGCTGATCCCGGTGAGGACGGGCGACAAGGACCTGGCCATCGGCATGCAGCGCCGGGGCTTCACCCGGTCGCTGGCCCACGCGGCCGAGCAGGTGCAGGGGATCGAGCACGCCCGGGTGCGGCTGCGGGGCAAGGCCGTGCACGTCGCGGCCGACAGCGGCATGCGGGACACCCGCGGGCTGGCCGACGCCGTACGGGAGGCCGTGAACCTGCGGATCACCGCGCTCTCCCCCGTTGGGAAGTACCCCGTCCGCGTGTCCCTGCGAGAGAAGTGAGTGCCATGGACGACAAGACCGCCCGGGGCAACCGGCTGGGGCTGCTGATCGTGGGACTGGTGCTGATGGCCCTCAGCGCCCTGGCCATCGCGCGCGGCGCGGGGGCGTTCCGGCAGCGGGCGCCCGCGCGCAGCCCTCTCGTGGACGGTTCGGTACGCCAGCCGTTCGCCACCTACGACCCGTGGCTGTGGTGGGTGATCGCGGCGGCGGGCATCGTGCTCGCGCTGCTCGGCCTGCGCTGGCTGCTGGCCCAGGGACGTCGCGGCAAGCTGGGCGGCATGCGCCTGGACGGCGGCCCCGACGGGGTCACCGAGGTCGACACCGGCAGCGTCACCAGCGCGGCGGCCGCCGAGGCGGGCACGCACCCCGCGATCATCAACGCCACCGCCGACATGATCGGCACGAGCCGGCACCCGGCCGTGCGGATGAAGGTCGTGGTCGCCGAGGACGCGCCGATGAGCGCGGTCCGCGAGCAGCTGGGCGGGGTGGTCATCCCGCACATGCGCCAGGCCCTGGAGACCGAGCGCATGCCCGCCGTCGCCCGGGTGAGCCTGGAGGACGCGCCACGCCGCCCGAGGACCATCGCCTGACCCACGTGACGGAGCGCCGATCATAGAGTGATCAGGGAAACCAACGCTTCGAGGAGACGATGTGCCTTCGGTCGTGAAGATAAACGCGCTGACGGTGTCCAAGGAGATGCGCGAGCAGCTGGAAGCCCGCTTCTCCAGCCGTGCGGGGATCGTCGAGTCCGCGGACGGGTTCGAGTGGTTCGAGCTGCTCCGCCCCGTGGACGGCACCGACCGCTACCTGGTCTACACCCGCTGGCGCTCCGAGGAGGACTTCAAGCGCTGGACCGAGAGCCAGGCCTTCCAGCGGGGCCACGCCCAGGCCGCCGCCGAGGCCGGGCGCGGACAGGGGCACGACGACCCCCACAGCGCGGCCCAGGGCCACGGGCACGGCCAGGGGCAGGACGGCCCCGCCCAGGGCTCTGCCCAGGGCCCTGTTCAGGGACACGGCCAGGGACACGGCCACGGGCAGGGGCCCGCCGCCACCGGGGCCGAGCTGTGGTCCTTCGAGGTCGTCCAGAGCACCGGTCCCGCACCGGGAGCCTGACCGGCGAGCGGCCGGGCTCCCGGCGGAGGCCCCAACGGCCCAAGGGGCCGGGCACCCGGCGAGAGCTCTTGGTCGTCAAAAGCCGGGCACCCCGCGGGGCCCTCAGCGGTCCAGGGGGTTGGCGGCGATGCGCTCGGCGGCCCCCGCACGGACGAACCGGGCGGCTATGCTGTCCGGCTTGCGTTCGGCCTGGTCGACGAAGCACGCGGTGAACTCCGGGCCGATCCCCAGCCGGGGGTGGTGCCGCAGCACCTCGGCGCGGAGTTCCGCAGGGAAGTCCTCCGGCCGCCGCCCGGAGATGTCGAGCGCGGTGGACAGTTCGAGCAGGTAACCCTCGGGGTCCTCCTCGGGGTCGACCTTGTCCCACATGTGACGTACGACGATCTCCGACGCGCGCACGCGGCGCTCGACGGGCCACCCGGCCCCGGCGGCGAAGACCCACGCGACGTGGCCGCCCGCCTCCTCGAACGGCACGGTGTGGCTGTCGAACTCCTTGACCAGGCCGATGTCGTGCATCATCGACGCGACGTACAGCAGCTCGTCGTCGAAGGCGATGCCGTTCATCGCGCCGTAGGCCGCCGCGAACAGGTAGGCGCGGACGGAGTGGTTGAGCAGGGCGGGCGAGCAGTACGCGGTCGCCACCTCCAGCGCGCCTCGGGCGGCCGGTGTGTCGGGGATGACGATGTCGGCGAGTCTCATGCTGTCCAGCCTGCCGAAACGCGGCGTCGCCCGCGAGTGCCAGGAGGGTCATCCACCGACGAAATCCCGCCACGGGCGGGACGGGTGAGCACCTGTTGACGTGCGGGAGGGATGGTGAGCCGCGAGAACGCCGTGCGCCCCGCGCACATTGTGAACACGGTGAACGCTGTGAGCAAACTGGGAGACCCGCATCTAGTTGCTAACGATGTTTCAGAAGAGACCATCCCGGCTTGACCGGTTTGTTGGGATTCGGACAGCATGATCCGCCCCCCTCGTTCGGCCCGGAAGGAACTGGCGTGCGCCGCCGCACAAAAGCACTCGCTCTCTGCATCATTCTTCTGATGACCTGCGGCGTCACGGTCGGTACCGCGCAGGCGAGGGAGGCGAGACGCACCGCCGAGTGCCAGGGCGACTGGCTGCCCGCCACGCCGACGGCGACAGACATCATGAACGGCCAGGTCGACTTCCTCGACCTGGACCCGGTGAAGGTCGGCAAGGACGTCAACTGGCGCACCGACCCCTACCGGAACCGCTCGTGGAGCATGGTCTTCCACTCGCTGCGCTGGATGGGCCGTCTCGTCGCCGACTACGAGACGAACGGCAACGAGGCGTACCTGGCGCGGGCCGTCGAGATCGCCAAGGACTGGGTGGCCGACAACCCCCGCGGTGGCGCGAAGACCAGCCCGTACGCCTGGCAGGAGCACCCGATCGCGCTGCGCGCCCCCGCGCTGGTCTGCCTCAGCAAGCACGCCGGCGGCTCGTGGCTCACCGGCAGCCTGGCCGAGCACGCGAAGATGCTCTCCGACCCGAGGCTGTACGAGAAGGGCCACAACCACGGCATCGACCAGGACATCGCGCTGCTCGGCATCGGCTGCCGCTACGGCCGCGACCAGTGGTCCAGCCTCGCGATCAAACGGCTCACCGAGACCGTGAGGCTCGACGTCGACTCCCAGGGGGCGCTGCGCGAGCAGGCCCCGCGCTACGCGCTCTACGTCTACGAGCGGCTGAAGGTCGCGATGGACAACATCAGGGCGTGCAAGCGGAAGGTGCCCGGCGACATCTCCCGGCGGTGGGAGTCGCTGGAGGACTTCATCTCCCACTCCACCCAGCCCGACGGGTTCATGGTCCCCATCGGCGACGGCGGCGCGGACGTGCGCCCGGTCGGCTACAGCCACCCGAAGCAGACCGTACGGGTGTTCGGCGGCGGCTACGTCTACGGGCGCACCGCCTGGGACAAGCCCGAGTCGGCGTTCTACTCCGTCCGCTTCGGGCCCGGCATGAAGTACCACGGCCACGAGGACCACCTGGGCGTGACCTACTACGCCCAGGGCCGTGACGTCCTGGTCGACTCCGGCTTCGACTCGTACGAGAACAGCGGCTACCGCGACTGGACGATGTCCCCCGAGGCGCACAACACGTCGATGGTGGCCGGGGCGAGGTTTCGCGGCAAGACCGCCACCGCGCTGAGCAGGTCCTCGATCGGGCAGGACCGGCAGAGCTACCGGCTGACCGACAGGGCCTACGGCAAGCCCAGGACCCGTTCGGTGCTCGTCAACCACCACGAGGACGTGATGGCCGTGCTGGACACGGTCCCCAAGGGCTCGAAGGTGCGCAACGTCTGGCACTTCTCCCGCGATCTCTCCACCGTCTCCAACGGTGGCGGCCAGGTCGTGGTGAAGGACAAGACGGGGTGGAAGGCCACGCTCGTCCAGGTCTCGATGCCCTCCTGCCGGCCGGTCGCCGGGCTGAAGGTGGTCCAGGGCCAGAAGAACCCGTACCAGGGCTGGGTCTCCTCCGCCTACCTGCAGAGACACCCCGCCCCCGCGGTCGTCGCACCCGCCTCCGGCGCCTCCGTGCTGACCGTGGTGGTGCCCGGCAGCGGGACGCCGTCGCTCTCCTGCTCCGGCGGCAAGGTCAGCCTGGAGACCTCCGGCGGCAAGGTGAGCTTCCGCGTCAGCGGCGCCGACCTCTCCTGACGCGCTCCCCGGCCGTTTCCCGGTGCCTTCCGGCGGGGAAACGGCCGGTGGTCCGACCACGGGCCGGGGCAGACGCGTCAGGCGGCGTGGCCCGCGCGGGAGACCGCAGATATCAGGCGGTATGACCCCGCGCGCAGGAAACTACGGGTGCTGTCAGGCGGCGTGGCCCGCGCGCGGGAGACCGCAGGTATCAAGCGGTATGACCCCGCACGCAGGAGACCGCAGGTGCCCTCAAGCGGTATGAACCCGCACGCAGGAGACCGCGGGTGCCCTCAGGCGTTGTGGCCCGCGCGCAGGAGGCCGTAGGTGACGGCCTGCTCCAGCGCCTGCCAGGAGGCCTCGATGATGTTCTCGTCGACACCGACCGTGGACCACTCCCCGGCCGCGTCGCTGGAGGTGATCAGCACGCGCGTGACGGCGTCGGTGCCGTGCGTGCCCTCCAGGATGCGCACCTTGTAGTCGATCAGCTCGACCGCCGCCAGCTCGGGGTAGAGCCGCTCCAGCCCCAGCCGTACGGCCCGGTCCAGGGCGTTGACCGGGCCGTTGCCCTCACCGGTGGCGACGATCCGCTCCCCCTTGGCGTGCAGCTTCACGGTGGCCTCGCTGACGACCTCGCCGCCCCGGGTCTGCTCGACGATCACCCTCCACGACTCGACCTGGAAGTGACGCTTGCGCTCGCCCGCTACGGTGTCGCGGAGCAGGAGCTCGAAGGAGGCGTCGGCGGCCTCGAAGGTGTATCCCTTCGACTCCATCTCCTTGACCCGGTTCACCAGCTCCCGCGAGGTGTCGGAGGCCAGCTCGTAGCCCAGCTCGCGGCCCTTGAGCTCCACCGAGGCGCGTCCGGCCATGTCGGAGACGAGCATCCGCATGTCGTTGCCGACCTCGGCGGGGTCGATGTGCTGGTAGAGGTTGGGGTCGACCTTGATCGCGCTGGCGTGCAGCCCGGCCTTGTGCGCGAAGGCGGAGACGCCCACGTAGGGAGCGTGGGAGTTGGGGGTGACGTTGGTGACCTCGGTGATCGCGTGGGCGATCCTGGTCATGTCGGCCAGCGTCTCCCTCGGCACGAGGTCGAATCCCCGCTTGAGCTGCAGGTTGGCCACCACGGTGAACAGGTTGGCGTTGCCCGAGCGCTCGCCGTAGCCGTTGGCGCAGCCCTGCACGTGGGTGGCTCCGGCCTTCACCGCGGCCAGGGAGTTGGCGACCGCGCAGCCGGTGTCGTCGTGGCAGTGGATGCCGATCCTGGCCGACGTCCCGACGGCCGCGTGCACGACCTCGGCCAGCTCGTCGGGGAGCATGCCCCCGTTGGTGTCGCACAGCGCGATGACCGAGGCTCCCGCCTCGGCGGCGGTGCGCAGCACCTCCAGCGCGTAGTCGGGGTTGGACTTGTAGCCGTCGAAGAAGTGCTCGGCGTCGAGGAAGACCCTCTGGCCCTCCGTACGAAGGTGGGAGACCGTGTCGCGGATCATCGCGAGGTTCTCCTGGAGGGTCGTGCGGAGGGCCAGCTCCACGTGCCGGTCGTGACTCTTGGCGACAAGGGTCACGACCGGCGCGCCGGATTCGCGCAGTGCGGCCACCAACGGGTCGTCGGCTGCCTTCGCACCGGCCCGGCGGGTCGCGCCGAACGCGGCGAGCTGCGCGTGCTTCAGGTCGAGCTCTGTTTGAGCGCGCCTGAAGAATTCCGTGTCCTTGGGGTTGGCACCGGGCCAGCCTCCCTCGATGAAGCCGACGCCCAGACCGTCCAGGTGACGCGCGATGGTCAGCTTGTCGGCCACCGTGAGGTTGAGGCCCTCCTGCTGGGCGCCGTCACGCAGAGTCGTGTCGTACACGTGGAAGCGATCGTCGGCCATGTCGTTCTCCTTCGCGGGTTCGATGATTCGCCGCGCGCTCATCCGGCTTCTGGAAACAAAAATGACCCCTCACGGACGTGAGAGGTCTGCGCGCTGGCGGTGTCCCTTTTCAGCCAGCGCGCCTGCCGATAATGAGCAGACCGTAGAACATGATGCTTGGGAGTCTGCCATACGCCGACACCATCTGACACATCGATCTCAGGATCCGAGACCAGCGGCGTGTCGGCGCGACCCGAGGACAGGCCCGGAGCAGGCCCGGAGCAGGCCCGGATCCGGGTCCGGGTCCGGGGCCGGGCAGGATTCCGGTACGGGCCGAAAAGATCTCCGAACGGGACTCCTGGCGCGGGCCGGACACGAGCCCCGGCAGGCCCCGGACAGGCCCCGGACAGGCCCCGGACAGGCCCCGGACAGGCCTCGAACAGGGGCCGGGCACGAACCGCGCGGGCCCGGGCACGAGCCACGCGCCGGCGGGGCAAGATCCGAACGAGACCCGGACAGGACCCGGACGAGTCCCGGACACGACCCGAATCACCCCCCGCGGCCGTCCGGCACGGGTGAGAATGGGCCCCATGAAGGCGACTTATCTCGACCCCACCGTGGGGCAGTATCTGCTCGCGCACACCACCCAGCCCGACGACGTCCTCGACGCGCTCGCCCTCGAGACCCGCGAGCTGACCGGCCACAAGGCGTCGATGCAGATCTCCCCCGACCAGGGGCGGTTCCTCACCATGATCGCCCAGCTCGGCGGCGCCAGGAACGCGGTGGAGGTGGGCACCTTCACCGGCTACTCCTCCATCTGCCTGGCCCGCGGGCTCGCCCCCGGCGGCGGGCTCACCTGCTTCGACGTGAGCGAGGAGTGGACGGCGATCGCCAGGACCTACTGGGCCAAGGCGGAGGTCGCCGACCTCATCGAGCTGAGGATCGGCCCCGCGGCCGAACGGCTGCGAGAGCTTCCCGAGCACCCGGCCGTCGACCTGGCGTTCATCGACGCCGACAAGGTCAACTATCCCGTCTACTACGAGATCCTCATGTCGCGCCTGGCTCCCGGCGGGGTGATCCTCATCGACAACACCCTGTGGAGCGGCCACGTCGCCGACCCCAGCAGGGACGACGAGACCGTCAGGCACATCCGCGAGTTCAACGACATGGTCAGCGCCGACGCGCGGGTCACCTCGATCATGCTCCCCATCGCCGACGGCCTCACCATGATTCGAAAGCACTGACGAGAACTTTCCCGAATCGCAGGCGCACGAGAATCTTTCCGATTACTTTACGTGATGTGAAAAACACGTTGCGCCCACCCGCGCGGAGGGAAGGAGGAGCTCATGGGACTGCTCATGGAGAGATCGATCGCCTACCAGATCACAGATCAGGAAGAGCTCGAACGGCTCTACCTGGAGCTCGTCGACCGGTTCGAGAAGCATCGAATCGAGATCATCAACGGTCGGATCGTGGTGAGAGAAATGCCCACGATCGCCCATGCCGACGTCGTCTACCAGCTGATGGCACAGCTCATACCGTTCTCGCTGGAGAAAGGATGGCGCGTCTACCCGGAAGCCAGACTTCTCCTGCAGATTCAGGCCGATCGCTTCGAACCCGACCTCATCGTCGTTCCTCCGAACCCGCCCCTCTGGGATCCCAGCCACGTGTACGCCAATGCCACGCTGCTGGTCGCCGAAGTCGTCTCCCCGAGCAGTGTTCACGATGACCATGTGGTCAAGCCTCGGGCCTGTGCCCTCGCGGGAGTTCCGCTCTATCTGGTCATCGACACCTTCGCGAACCGGTTCAGGCTTCTCAGCCGACCGGGTCCGGAGGGTTACGCCGACGAGGTCACCGAGTCGCTGGGCAAGCCACTTGAACTTCCCGCGCCCTGGGACCTCACGATCGACACCGGCAAGCTGATCGAGGGATAGCCCCCGCCTGGAAGAAGGCCCGGCACAGGGACGCGGAGTGGGAGCCGGGTCTCCTTCACGCGGGGGCCGACCGGCACTCCGGCCGACCGGCTCCCGCGGATCTTCTCCGTATGAAACCAGCGGAACCAGCGGGTTCCGTACGTGGTTAGCAGATCTTGTGGACCCAGCTGTTCGGGTCGGGACGCGACCCGTACTGGATGCCCACGAGTTCCTCGCGGATCTTCGAGGTGACGGGGCCCTGGGTGCCGTCGCCGATCGTCCAGGCGCGGTCGGCGCCCTTGACCGAGCCGACCGGGGTGACCACCGCGGCGGTGCCGCAGGCGAAGACCTCGGTGAGCTCGCCCGTCTCGCAGCCGCGCTGCCACTCCTCGACCGACAGGCGCCCCTCCTCGGCGTGGAGGCCGAGGTCGGAGGCGAAGGAGAGGATCGAGTCGCGGGTGATTCCGGGCAGGAGCGTTCCGGTGAGCGCGGGGGTCAGCAGGCGGTCGCCGTAGACGAAGAACAGGTTCATCCCGCCCATCTCCTCGACGTAGCGGTGCTCGCTCGCGTCGAGCCAGACCACCTGGTCGCAGCCCTGCTCGACGGCCTGGCGCTGGGCCACGAAGGCCGCCGCGTAGTTGCCGCCGCACTTGGCGAAGCCGGTCCCGCCGGGGGCCGCGCGGGTGTACTCGGTGGAGAGCCAGACGGTGACGGCCTTGCCCCCGCCGAAGTAGGCCGCCGCCGGAGAGGCGATGACCATGTACTTGTAGGTCCTGGACGGGTAGTTGACGCCGAGCGCCGGCTGCGTCGCGATCATGAAGGGACGCAGGTAGAGGCTGTGCCCCGGCGTGGTCGGGACCCACTCGCGGTCGGTCTGGACGAGCAGCTCCAGTGACTCGACGAACGTCTCCTCGGGCAGCTCGGGCATCGCCATCCGCGCCGCGGAGGTGTTGAAGCGCGCGGCGTTGGCCTCCGGCCGGAAGGTCACGATCGAGCCGTTCTCCTGGCGGTAGGCCTTGAGCCCCTCGAAGAGCTCCTGCGCGTAGTGGAAGACCGACGTCGCGGGGTCGAGGCTGAGCGGGCCGTAGGGCACGAGCTTGGCGTCGTGCCAGCCCTGCCCCTCGGTGTAGTCGATCGAGATCATGTGGTCGGTGAAGACCTGACCGAACCCAGGGCTCGCCAGTACCTGCTCGCGCTCTTCCGCGGTGCGAGCGTGGTCGGAGAGCTGCACGTCGAAGCTGAGCTTCTGAGCGGTGGTCATCGCACGGATCCTTCTCTTGGTGTCTGGCTTACCCTTGGGTCCATTCTGCGTCGGACCGGGTAACGGGAAACTACTCCATCCATGCCGAAAACCGGCAGTGCTGGAGAAACAAAAACGCGCCTGGCGGCTCGGATGAGCCGCCAGGCGCGTCGGGGTCGAGGAGGGCGGCTTCCTCAGCCGGCTACTCGGGCGGTGATGTCGTCGCCGATCTCGCGGGTGGTCCGGCCGGTCCGGCCGGCCGGCCGCTCGGCCAGGTCGTCTGCGACGGCCCGCTCGACCCTGGCTGCCTCGGCGGCCAGGCCCAGGTGGTCGAGGAGCATGGCGACCGACAGGATCGTGGCGGTCGGGTCGGCCTTGCCCTGGCCCGCGATGTCGGGGGCGCTGCCGTGGACCGGCTCGAACATGCTCGGCGCGGTGCGGTCGGGGTTGACGTTGCCGCTCGCCGCCAGGCCGATGCCACCGGCGACCGCCGCGCCGATGTCGGTGAGGATGTCGCCGAAGAGGTTGTCGGTGACGATCACGTCGAAGCGCTCGGGCTGGCTGACGAAGAACATCGAGGCCGCGTCGACGTGGCAGTAGTCGGTCTGGACGTCGGGGTACTCCAGGCCGACACGGTCGAAGGTGCGGGCCCAGAGGTCACCGGCGTAGGTGAGCACGTTGGTCTTGTGGACCAGCGTCAGCTTCCTGCGGGGGCGGCCCTGCGCCTTGTCGAAGGCGTAGCGCACGACGCGCTCGACGCCGTAGGCGGTGTTCAGCGACTCCTGGGTGGCGATCTCGTGCGGGGTGCCCCGGCGCATGACGCCACCCGCCCCGGCGTACGGGCCCTCGGTGCCCTCGCGGACGACGATCATGTCGATGTCCTCGGGGCGGGCCTTGCCCAGCGGCGTCTCGACGCCGGGGAAGAGCTTGACCGGGCGGAGGTTCACGTAGTGGTCGAGCTGGAAACGGAGCTTGAGCAGCAGGTCGCGCTCCAGGACGCCCGGGGGCACGCTGGGGTCGCCGACCGCGCCGAGCAGGATCGCGTCGTAGCCGCGCAGCTCGTCGAGGACCTGGTCGGGCAGGGTCTCGCCGGTCTCGTGGTAGCGCCTGGCGCCGAGGTCGTAGGTGGTGGTCTCCACCTTCGTGCCGACCGCTTCGAGGACCTTGAGCCCCTCGGTGACGACCTCGACTCCGATTCCGTCCCCGGGGATGACCGCCAGGCGAATGTTACGCGAATCCATGCAGGCACCTTACCGGTCCGTCTCGGTGATCGAACACCGATCTCACCCTGCGGACACATCCGCCCGACGGGACCTCTGATCGTTTTGTCCGTCTTTGCTTGGTATTGACCGTTTCGTGAGGTTTGGTTATGGTCCTCCCATTCACATCACTGCCTAATCCGTACGGGTCATCCCCTAACCGGGCCCGTACGGAGCCGGGGAACCACTCTTTACGGGATCTACCTGGCCTTGGGAACACCGCTCCTCCCCCGGAGCGCCGTTCCCGGTCGTCGTCAGGTGGATTCCTTGGGGCGAATCAGCGCGTTCTCGCGCCGTAGGGCGGCCTCCACGCCCGAGCCCGACAGCTCACCCGGCCGGCCTTATGGAAGGAATCATCCTGTCCGGCACAGTTCTCCCCCGCGTCCTGTCCATCTCCGTCTCCGTGGCCGTCGCCGGCGCCGCGGTCTTCGCGACCTCGACCGCCGCCCTTGCCGCCTCCCCTCCCCCGGCCCCCGGCCCCGCCGCGCTCCACACCCCCGCGCTGAAAGAGGCGCTGAAGGCCGTGGCCGTCAAGCCCGCCTGGCAGAAAGCCGTGAAGTGGGCCCTGTCCAAGCAAGGAACGCCCTACGTCTGGGGCGGCACCGGCCACGGCGGCTTCGACTGCTCCGGCCTGGTGCTCCGGGCCTACGGCGCCGCCGGGATCAAGCTCCCCCGCGTCACCAACGATCAGTACGCGGCCTTCTCCAAGAAGATCGCCTGGAAGAACCTCAAGCCCGGTGACCTGGTCTTCTTCAGCGGCCTCGGCCACGTGGGCATGATCACGAAGCCCGGCTACATGGTTCACGCCCCGCAGACAGGCGACGTGGTCAAGGAGGAGAAACTCGACTCCTGGCGCCGCGAGTCCTTCGCCGGCGCGGTGCGCCCCGACCCGCAGGGGGTCCAGCTGGCCAAGCGGGTCGAGCTCGCGACCGAAACGGTGACCGGCGGATGAGACACGCCGGCGGATCAACGCCGGGAGGCCGTGAAGATCCCGGCGGCGGCGAGAACGGGTTCAGCGAGTGGGGGCACCACCGTTGTCCCTGCGGTCCAGAGCGGTCTGGAGCGCGTCGGCGGCCTCGTCCTCGGTCTCGTCGGGACGGTTCCAGGGATACATGTCGTACATGGCGAATCTCGTCTCGGTCGCATGCCAGCAATGAAGGTGGTCGAGACTCCGGTCGGGACTCCGACCAGGCCTGATGTCGCGGGTCCGGATCACGGACCGGCGGCGGGGGCTTGGAGCCGGCACGCGCCACGACACCGCGGCGAGTCGCCGGCCTGCCCCTGTCAGGCCTCGCCGCGGCAGGTAGGAATTACGAGAACCTGGCGCATTTCATTCCAGGCTACCTGGCCACGGGAACAGCGTCTCGCCCGGCGTACACACTTCCCACATGCTGAGACGAGATGTGGCCGCCGCCCCGGTCTCCGGGACGGCGGCCACATCGGCGGGACGGCTAGTCGGCCAGGTCGACCGAGCGGCCGCTGTCGGCGCCGATCTCCGAGCCGATCTGGTCGATCACCTCGGCCGGGATGGCGGTGTCGACGGTGAGCGCGATGAGCGCCTTGCCGCCCTTGGCGTCACGGGCCACCTGCATCGAGGCGATGTTGATCGAGTGGTCGCCGAGGATGCGGCCGACCACGCCGACGATGCCGGGCCGGTCGGTGTAGGTGAAGAACGACAGGTGGTCGGTCGGCTCGATCTCCATCTGGTAGCCGTTGACCTCGACGATCTTCGTGATCTGCCTCGGCCCGGCCAGGGTGCCGGAGACCGAGACCGCGCGGCCGTCGGCGAGGACGCCGCGGACCGTCACGACGTTGCGCCAGTCGGGGCTGTCGGAGCTGGTGACCAGCTCGACCGACACGCCGCGGTCCTTGGCCAGCAGCGGGGCGTTGACGTAGGTGACCGAGTCCTCGACCACGTCGGTGAAGACGCCCTTGAGCGCGGCCAGCTCCAGCACGCGCACGTCGTGGGAGGCGATCTCGCCGCGTACCTCGACGTCGAGCTTGGTGGCGACCTCGCCCGCCAGGGCGGTGAACACCCGGCCGAGCTTCTCGGCCAGCGGCAGGCCCGGCTTGACGTCCTCGGCGACGGCGCCGCCCTGGACGTTGACCGCGTCCGGCACGAACTCCCCGGCGAGCGCGAGCTTCACGCTGCGCGCGACCTGGGTGCCGGCCTTCTCCTGGGCCTCGTGGGTGGAGGCGCCCAGGTGCGGGGTGACGACGACCTGGTCGAGCTCGAAGAGCGGGCTGTCGGTGACCGGCTCCTTCGGGAACACGTCGATGCCGGCGCCGGCGACGCGACCCTCCTTGATCGCGGAGTAGAGGGCGTTCTCGTCGATGATGCCGCCGCGGGCGACGTTGATGAGGCGGACGTTCGGCTTGACCGTGTGGAGCTCCCGCTCACCGATGAGACCGATGGTCTCCTTGGACTTGGGCAGGTGCACGGTGATGAAGTCGGCCTCGCTCAGGGCCTCCTCCAGCGAGACCAGCCGGACGCCCATCTGCGCGGCGCGGGCCGGCTGCAGGTAGGGGTCGTAGGCGATCAGCTCGACGCCGAACGGCTGGAGGCGCTGCGCGACCAGCTGGCCGATCTTGCCGAGGCCGAGGATCGCGACGACCTTCTCGTCGAGCTCCACCCCGGTGTACTTCGAGCGCTTCCACTCGCCGCCCTTGAGCGCGGAGTGCGCCTGGGCGACGTTGCGGGCGGAGGCGAGGATCAGGGCGACGGTGTGCTCGGCGGCGCTGGTGATGTTGGAGGTCGGCGCGTTGACGACCATGACACCGGCCTTGGTGGCGGCCTCCACGTCGACGTTGTCCAGGCCGACGCCGGCGCGGGCGACGACGCGGAGCCGGGGAGCGTTGGCGATCGCCTCGGCGTCGACCTGCGTGGCGCTGCGCACGATGAGCGCGTCCACGTCGGCGAGGGCGGGCAGGAACTGGGCACGGTCGGCGCCGTCGGTGTGGCGGACTTCGAAGTCCGCGCCCAGAACCGCGAGACCGGCCTCGGAAAGTTCCTCAGCGACCAGTACGACGGGCTTGTTCACAGGCTGGATCCTTACTAGACGGTGAGGGGTGCACGGACCTCACGTAGTCTATCGGCGCTTGTGAACGCGTTCACGAGTGTCCCGCGATCCGAGACGCTTCGCGCCGCCCCGAGAGCCCCCGGAGGCTCCCGCGGGTCCCGGGACGCTCGTGGGACGTGAGAGGACTCGGGGGACACAGGAGACGGTTACCCGTCTTGACAGATCTCATGCGCCCAAAATTCAAGTTGGTATTGATCCCAGGAAAACTTCGCGATTACCCTGATAAGCCGTGGTCCACTACCTATCGTTCCTCATATGAGCATCGGGAACCCCGCTCTCGGCAACGTGCTCGCGCAGCACGGCGATCCGCACCGGCTGCTTGCGGCGCTGGCCGAATGGGGACTCCTGGTTGCCGTGCGCCCCGACCGCTCCGTCGTGCTCGGCACGACCCAGGCCGGTGATCGTGTCCTGCTCGGATACACCTCTGCGGACACCTACGCGCGGCACCGTGGCAGCCACTCGCTGTCGGCGTGCGACGCCGACACCATCCTCGACATCCAGCGCGTCACCGGCGTGCGGGAGATCGTGATCGACGCGGCGGGTCCCGCGGCCGCGGCCGTGCCGATCGAGGATCTCCAGCGCTACCTGCTCTCGACGCGCAGCGGCCCCACGCCCGCGCTGTCGAGCGCGGCGCCGACGGCGTACGCGACCGGGGCGATGGCAACGGTCTCGCGCCCCGCGCCCGCGCGCCCGCCGAGAGCGCCGGTGCCCGCCGCGCCCTCCCAGCCGTGGATCCCGGCGCCCCGGCCGCACCTGTCGGGCCCGATGCAGATGGTGGACCCGGGATACCGCCGGTGCGACCACCCGATCCTGCCCGCGCTGCGCGCCGCGATCTCGCAGCTGCTCGTGGACTACCCGCTCGTCCACCACGTCTGGATCTCCGAGGCCAGCACCTCCTCGGGCGCGCCGGGAATCATGCTGCACGTGAAGGTGCACATGTCGGCGGCCGAGGACGTGGTCAGGGACATCCACCGCGGGGTACGGGCCCGGCTGCCGCAGCTCGCCGCGAGCGAGGCGCCGATCCTGATGGCCAGGGTCGCCGACGCGCGCAGCGAGCAGCGGATGGTCGAGCTGGGCGCCCACGTGGTCTGCGCCGACGTCACCGACTGAGCGCTCCGACCGGCCGGGCACGGCGCGAGGTGACACCCGCGCCGTGCCCGGCCGCCCCCGGAGCGCCGGGCGACGGCCGGGCACGGCTGGGCACGACCCGGAACGGCGGGTCAGGTCAGGCGGCGGGTGAGCACCACCCGCGTCCGGACGCACGATCCGGCCAGCAGCGCGGTCAGCAGGGGCAGGCCGACCAGCACGCCTCCCAGCAGGAGCCAGGGCGCGTCGATCACGAAGGTGACCAGGCCGGGCGGCACGCCGTCCATCGTCGTGATCCCGGGGGCCCGTTGTCGGTAGAACCCACCGAGGACGCTCGCCACCCCGGCGACCAGCCCGACGAACATCCCCGCTCCCACCCCCAGGCCGGAGACGAACGCGGCCTGTCCGGCGACGAGAAGGCGCTGAACGCGGCCCGCCGCCCCCACCGCCGCCAGCGTGGCCCGGTCGGGACGCCCCTCCGCCACGGCGAGGCCGGTCGCCGCGAACGTACCCCCGAGAATGAGGATCGCCGCGCCGGCGGCGAAGGCGAGAAGCGTCGCCGTGTCGTCGTCACGGAAACCCCGCTCGACCTCGGCGGCGGCGGTGGAGTTGACCTCCCGGACGGCGGCGTGCAGCCGCTCCTCCTGCTGCGGCGTCGTGCTCACCGCGGCCGGATCGGCGATGAGGGTGTTGTAGTCGACGGTGAGGCCCAGCTTGGCCGCCAGCGAGACGGGAAGTACCGCGGTCACCAGCGGCTCGCCCGGGGGCCGCCGGACGACGGCGGGCACCGAGCGCGTGACGCGTTTCGTGATCTCGGTCGTGAAGACCAGCTTCCCCTCGCGCAACACCCTCGGGTCGAACACCACCGCCTTGCCCTCGGCGAGAGCGGCCTCGGCGGCGGGGTCGGGGCCACGCAGGAAATAGCGGACCAGGTCGGCACCGCCCACCGGCGGGGGGTAGAACGACGCGCGGGAGAGGAACGCCTCGCAATTTCTCGAGCAGCCGGGCTGGACCACGACGTTGACGGGTTGCGACTCCGGCCCGGCGAGCCTTCCCGCCTCGATCAGCGGCACTCCGGGCAGGGCGGAGGTGACGACTCTCCTGATCTCCCGCCAGGCCGCGGGCTCGGGCTCGTAGGAGGACACGACGGTGCTCCCCCTCACGTACTGGGGCAGGTAGCGCTCTCGCGCCTGGGCGGTCTGGCTGGAGACCATCACCGCCGCGGTGGCGAAGACGGCGGTCGCGACGAGCACCGCGGCCACGGCGGGGGCGGTGCGGCCACGGTTGCGCACGGCGTCCCTGGCAGCCATACGGAACGGCAGCGGCGACCGCGCGGCCAGGCGCGCGGCGACGCCGACCAGCCACGGCGTCAGCAGGACGAGCCCGAGCTGCCCGAGCACCGCGCCCAGCAGCATGCTGACCGGCTGCCACGCCCCGTAATGCGACCACCGCCTCGCGAAGGCGGCGCCGAGAAGGACGAACGCCATCGCCACCGCCAGGAGCACCACACCCAGCACCGGCAGGCCACGGCGTTCCCTCGCCCGGCCCCGGCGGCCGGCCAGCACCTCCGCCACGTCGGCCCGCGACGCCTGGACGGCGGGGACGATCGCCGCGAGCAGCGCGCTCACCACCCCGAGGAGCACGGCGAGCGCGATCAGGCCGACGGGCACCTCCAGGGGGCCGCGGTGGACGAACGGCGCGACGGCCGCGCCGATCCCGATCCCCCCTGCGGCTCCGAGCAGGGAGGCCGCGAGCCCGAGGGTGAGCCCGTCGGCGAGGACGACACCGCGCAGGTGGCGGGGTGAGCCGCCCTGCGCGGCGATCAGCGCGAGCTCGCGCCGGCGCCGCCGGATGCCGACGGCGAACGCCGGTCCGGCCAGGAAGACGACCTCCAGCACGACGACGACCGCGCCGAGGGTGACCATCACGACCTCGGAGGCCCGCATCGACCCGTAGGGGAGAGGATCCTCCGGGCCGTCACCCGCGGGAGGCGGATCGTCGACCACCGCTCGCGAGAGGACCCTGACACCGTGCCGGTTGATCTCGCGAACCCGCTGCCAGGAGACGGGGGCGGGAGTGTCGACGAGCCAGCTCGTATTGACCTTCCCGGGGTCGTCGAACACGGTTCCCGGAGGCGCGACCAGACTCTCCGGCTTGCGCTGGGACTCGACGACGCCGACCACGGTGACGGCGGTGCTCGTACCGGCCGGGGTCAGGGTTCTGCCCTCCGGCAGCCCCAGCCCGATGTCTGCCACGACCTCCCCCGCCGCGCGCGGCAGGCGCCCTGACCGGAGTGTGTACATGCCCGCGGTGATCGGGTCGTGCAGGTCGATCTCCCAGAGGTCGGCCTCCCGGTAGGTACCGGCCGTCTCGTAGCCGGTCCAGAGGCCGCGCAGGGGGACCGCGCGGCTGCCCGGCCCGAGGAGGGTGAGGACCTCCTGTTCCGTGAGGGTCCGCTCCTCGAAGTTGCGGCCCTTCACGTGGAAGATGTCGGCGCCGACGCCCTGCCGCACCGGGCTGTCGAAGGCCGCACCCCGTACGTGCGCGTCGGCCGTGCCGATGTTCCAGTCCAGCCCTTCCCTGACCGTGATGTTCTCGGTGGCCTGCCAGGTCAGGCCCGCCGCGAGGAGCATGACCGGCAGGCCGACCATGACCATGATGAGCGCGCTGCGTCCCTTGGCCCGCCCGATCTCCCGGCGGGAGAGGCGCAGGGCGGCGAGGATCGCGCTCACGCGGGCGCCCCCGCCCATCGTCGGGGATCCGCTCGCCGGGAATCCGCGGGTGTGCTCGGCGTGTCCGGTCGCTCGCTCATCGGGCACTCTCCAGAGGGGTGGCGGTGGAGTCGGCGATCTCTCCGTCGCGCAGGAAGACCACGCGGTCGGCCCAGGCGGCGTAGCGGGGTTCGTGGGTGACGAGCAGCACGGCGGCTCCCGCGTCGCAGCGGGTGCGCAGGAGCCGGAGGATGTCGTCGCCGGTCGGGGTGTCGAGCGCGCCGGTGGGCTCGTCGGCCAGGATCAGCCGTCGCTCCCCCACCAGCGCGCGGGCGATGGCGACCCGCTGGCGCTGGCCGCCGGAGATCTCGTCGGGGAAGCGGCCGGCGACCTCGCCGAGGCCGACCTCGGCGAGCACCTCCATCGCCTCGCCGCGGGCGTTCCTGAAGGCGATCCCGTCCAGCTCGCGCGGGAGGGTCACGTTCTCCAGCGCGGTGAGCGACGGGATCAGGTTGAGGTCCTGGAAGACGTAGCCCACGCGCCTGCGCCGGAGCCCGGCCAGTTCCCCGGCCGTCAGGCTCGCCAGCGGCGTGCCCTCCACAACCACGGAGCCGGAGGTGGGCAGGTCGAGGCCTCCGGCGAGGTTGAGCAGGGTGGACTTGCCGGACCCCGAGGGGCCCATCACCGCGACGAGCTCTCCGGCGCCGACGTCGAGGCTCACCCCGCGCAGCGCCGCCACGCTCTGGGGTCCGTCGCCGTGTGCGCGGGTCACGTCCGTGAGCCGTACGACCGGGTCGAGGGTCATCTGGGTCCCTCCGGCGCGCGGGTTCCGGGGTGTGGTCGTGGCTGTGGTCGTGGGGAGGATGTCAACTGTCCGTCTCCTGCGTCTGGGGATCACGCGTCGGGAGATCACGTGCGTGGGGATCTCGTGTCCGGGTGTTCCGTGGCCGGGTGTTCCGTGTCCGGGCGTTCCTGGTCCGGGTGTTCCTGGTCCGGGACTCAGGCGTTCGGGCGTCCCGGGGCTGGGACATCCGCGTTCGGATGGCCCGGGGCCGGGACATCCGTGGTGAGGTGTTACGGGTTCGGGTGTTCCGGGGGCGGGATATCCGCGTTCGGGTGTTCCGGGGCCGCGGGTGTTCGGGGCCGGGTGGTGGCCGTGAGCACGGCCTCGCAGTGGTCGAGCCAGCGTTGCTCGGCCTCGGCCTGGAAGATCATCGAGTCGAGCACCAGCCGCTGGGCGGGGTTCTCGGCGCTCGCGCGCCTGGCGCGGACGAACGCCTGCAGCGTGCGCATGGTCGCGGTGCGCTGGGCCTGGATGATCGGCCGCACGTCCGTGGCGGCGGTCACCGCCAGGGCGAGCTTGATGACCAGCTCGTCCCGAGGCCGGTCCGACTGGGCGACGGGGGTGCCGAACCATCGCTCCATCTCCGCCCGACCGGCCTCGGTGATCGAGTAGACGACCCGTCCCTGCTCGTCCTGCTCGCCGGGGCTCACCAGGCCGTCGCGTTCCAGGCGGGAGAGCGTCGTGTAGACCTGGCCGATGTTGAGCGGCCAGGTCGCCCCCGTCGACGCCTCGAACTCGGCACGCAACTGGTAGCCGTAGCGAGGCCCCTGACTCAGCAGGGCCAGGAGCCCCTGTCGGATCACCATGGATACTGAGTATGCATACTCAGTATCCATGGGGCAAGAGATCTGCATATTCTGGACAGGTTCCGCCCTTGGGGCCGATACTCGGAGGATGAGCTCGACGCACCCCCCGGCCCGCGCCTCCGACGGGGACCGCGATCGCGCGATCAACGAGCTGCGTGACCGTGCCGTCGAGGGGCGCCTGTCGCACGACACCTTCCTTGGCCGTGTCGACATGGCCCTGCGTGCGCGCAACCAGGGCGAGCTCGACAATCTGGTCGCCGACCTGCCGCAACGCGGCCGGTTGCGCCGCATGGTCACCGAGGCCGTCGCCTCCGCCTCCGACTTCACCAAGCGCGTGGAGTCGGCCTGGCGACGCCCCAGGCTGCCCCGGCTCGCGCTGCCCGGCGACGGCAGGACCCGTTACGTGGTGGGCCGCGGCTCCGCCTGCGACCTTGTCCTCGCCGACCTGACCGTCTCACGGGTGCACGCCGAGCTGCGCCGTGACGAGGAGGGCTGGGTCCTGGTCGATCTCGGCTCGCTGAACGGCACCCGGCTGAACGACTGGCGCCTGGTCGGCCCGGCCAAGGTCAGGCCGGGCGACGTCGTCTCCTTCGGCGACTGCGGCTTCCTGATGATCACGCCTCAGATGCTCTGACCGTCCGCGCCCGCGCCGTCCCGAGCCCGGGTCTTCCCGGCCCGTGCCCCGGCCGCCCCGGGCCGCGCACCGGAGTCCCCCGAGTCACGTCACGGCCGCCCCGGGCCGCGCCATGATCACCCCGGACCGTGACGCGGGCTCCGGGTGGGAGCCGGGTGGGAGCCGCCTCAGCCCTCCTTGGTCTCGACGATGCCGGCCGGGGTCTCGGCGGCGGCGTCCTGGGCCTCCTTGATCTTCGCGGCCGTCAGGGTGTAGCGCATGGTCAGCAGGATGCTGACCCCCATCAGGATCGCGGGCAGCAGCGTGGTGCCGTACAGCACCGCCGTGGTCGCCGACCCGGGCTGCGCGACGGGGGCGGAGGGGTCGGACTCGACGAAACCGGTCGCGGCCAGCAGCCACCCGAGCACGAGCGCGCCGAACGCGAAGACCACGGTCTCCGCGGCCGTCCAGAGCCCGGTGAACACCCCGGCCCGGCGCTTCCCGGTGACCAGGGCGTCATGGACGATCACGTCGGAGAGCATCGAGAACTGCAGCAGCTGGAGCCCCGCGTAGCCGATGCCGACGAGGAGCACGCACGCGTGCGCGTACGCCGAACCGAGCGCGCCGGAGAAGGCCATCCCCACGGTGCCCGTCATGAACAGCGCCGACGACAGGATCATCGCGCCGCGCTTGTCGTAGCGCTTGGACAGCCAGACCCAGAGCGGCATGGTGATCAGCAACGGGCCGACGATGCCCACGAAGAGCGTGGTGGTCGCCGCCGGGTCTCCCAGCGTGTAGGTGGCGTAGTAGGGAGCACCGGCGAGCATGACGCCGGCCGAGAACATCTGGGCGCAGCTCAGGCCGAGCAGCACCATGAACGTCTTGTTCGAGCGGGCCGCGGTGAACTGGGCGGCGATCGACGGCTCCGCCTCGGCCCGCGCGATCACCGGGGCGCGTGCCGTGCCGAAGAAGGCGGCGAGCATCGACAGCAGCAGCACGACGCCGATGATCATCCCCATGGTCCGGTGACCGGCGACGTCGGTGCCCGCGATCGCCGGAGCGCCGGCCCCGGCGAGCAGGATGCCCAGGCCGACGAAGACCATCTTCCATTGCAGGAGTGAGGAGCGCTCGTGGTAGTCGTCGGTCATCTCCGCCGGCATCGCCTTGTACGGGACCTCGTAGAAGGCGTAGGCCGTCGCGGTGAGGAAGTAGAAGAAGGCGACGTACAGGGCGGCGGAGACACCGGTGAGCGGGGGGCCCGCGAAGGTGAGGGCGAACGTCACCGGCAGGGTGACCGCGCCCAGGAGCATCCAGGGGCGGCGGGCACCGAAACGGGAGACCGTCCGGTCGGAACGCTGGCCCACCCAGGGGTTGATGAACATGTCCCAGAGCTTGGGCAGGAAGACCACGATGCCGGCGATCCAGGCGGGAACCGCGAGCACGTTCGTCATGTAGAACAGCAGCAGCAGTCCGGGGACCGTGGAGAAGGTGGCGGTGCAGATCGAGCCGACACCGTAGCCGACGCGGACGCCGCGCGACACGGTGACGACGGCGGGAGGGGGCGCCGGGGAGACCATGCCACATTCAATCGCAGCGAGTCGGGCGCCCGGTAGATCCTGAGGCAGGGCGGTACGCGGAAAGACGAGAATATTTCGGCTCCTCCCGGCCGAGGCTCCGGGCGGGTGCGGCCGTCCTCCAGACCGCGTGATCCGGTGGAACTCCTCTCACCGACACGGCGAATGTCCAGCTCATGGCACATATAGAGGGAAATATCCGGATTAAGGGGACTGGGGCGCGAGTTCGTGCATCAGTGGCCCCAGACGCCTCTGCGACCACTCTGGTTTACCTGGGGCCCATAGTTAATGTCCGTAATTTGCTGACAAGACCGATCCGTCCCCGACAGAATGCGGAGTCGTCCAGCGTCTAACCAACTGGAGGAACCGACATGCGTAGACCGCTAGGGGCGCTGCTCTGCCTCGGGAGCCTGGCGGCCCTCAGCACGCCGATCGCCACGGCTCACGCCGCGGCCGCTCCCCAGGCCGAGTGCCGTGTGTACGCCGCCAAGCCGTACGTCACCCCCGCCGGACGGCTCCAGGCCTCCGCCGCGCGGCTCGGCTGCGACGAGACCGCCCTGGTCCGCATCCGCATCAAGCGCGCCGTGGCCGGGAACGACCCGATCGTCAAGAGCGCGTCCCGCAAGGGGACCAACGGGCGGGTGACGGTGAGGCTGCGTTGTGCGCCCGGCGTCTACTACGCCGTCGTCACCGACTACCGGGGCAACAGCGGCCGTTCCAAGCCCGTCAGGATCAGCAGCTGCTCCCCCGTCACCCCCACCCCCACGCCGACCGGCACCACCAAGCCGACCCCGGCGCCGACCCCCTCGGCCAGCACCTCCCCCAGCACGCCTCCCAACTCCAACCCGGGGTCCTCCCAGTCCGAGGAAGTGGTGCGCCTGACCAACGTCGAGCGGCAGAAGAACGGTTGCGGCCCGCTCGTCTCCGACCCGCAGCTGCGCTCGGCCGCGCAGGGCCACTCGGACGACATGGCGGCCAAGAACTACTTCAGCCACACCTCGCAGGACGGCCGTGACATGACCGCCCGGATCAAGGCGAGCGGGTTCAGCCCGATGCGGGCCTGGGCCGAGAACATCGCCAGGGGCCAGCGCACCCCGGCCGAGGTCGTCACCGGCTGGATGAACAGCCCCGGTCACCGGGCCAACATCGTGAACTGCGCCTACACCCACCTCGGGGTGGGCGTGGCCAACAGCCCCCAGGGCATCTACTGGACCCAGAACTTCGCCAAGCACTAGGCACGACCGGGCCGCCGGGCATCCGGCGGAAACCGGACAGGCGACAGAACGGCCCGTGCCCCCCGCGACGTGAACGCGTCGCGAGGGGCACGGGCCGTTGTCTCATCCGGTGTCTCGTCCGGGCGCGGCCACCTGACCGCTGTGGCCCGAACGCCGCGAACCGGGCGCCGCTACTTGAGCCAGCTCATCATCGGGCGGAGCTTGGCACCGGTCTTCTCGATCGGGTGCTCGGCGATCTCCTCGCGGTAGGCGGTGAACTTCTTCTGGCCGCCGTCGAACTCGTCCACCAGCTCCTTGGCGAACTCGCCGGACTGGATCTCGGCGAGGATGCGCTGCATCTCCTTCTTCGTCTCCGGCGTCACGATGCGCGGGCCGCGGGAGTAGCCGCCGTACTCGGCGGTGTCGGAGACCGACCAGTACATCTTCGAGATGCCGCCCTCGTACATCAGGTCGACGATCAGCTTCATCTCGTGCAGGCACTCGAAGTAGGCGACCTCGGGCTGGTAGCCCGCCTCGATCAGCGTCTCGAAACCGACCTTGATCAGCTCGGACACGCCGCCGCACAGCACGGCCTGCTCGCCGAACAGGTCGGTCTCGGTCTCCTCCTTGAAGGTCGTCTTCAGCGCCCCGGCGCGGGTGCCGCCGATGCCCTTGGCGTACGACAGCGCGAGCTCCAGGGCGTTTCCGCTGGCGTCCTTCTCCACCGCGACGAGACACGGCACGCCGCGGCCCGCCGTGTACTGGCGGCGCACGAGGTGACCGGGGCCCTTGGGGGCGACCATGGCCACGTCCACGCCCTCGGGCGCCTCGATGAGGCCGTAGCGGATGTTGAGGCCGTGCCCGAAGAAGAGCGCGTCGCCCTCGACGAGGTTCGGGGCCACGTGGTCGGCGTACAGGTGGCGCTGGATGTGGTCCGGCGCGAGGATCATGGTCAGGTCGGCCTCTTCGACGGCCTCCGAGGGCGTGAGCACGCGCAGGCCGTCGGCCTCCGCCTTCTCCCGGCTCTTGGACCCCTCGGGCAGGCCGACCCTGACGTCCACGCCGGAGTCACGCAGCGAGAGCGCGTGGGCGTGGCCCTGGCTGCCGTATCCCAGAACGGCGACGTGCCGGCCCTGGATGATCGACAGGTCGGCCTGGTCGTCGTAGAAGATCTCAGTCACTTGCTTAACCTTTCGGGTTTCTCGTACGCGTTACGCGGTCCGGTCCAGGGCCCGGAGAGAACGGTCGGTGATGGAACGGGCGCCGCGGCCGATGGCCACCATGCCCGACTGGACAAGCTCCTTGATGCCGAACGGCTCCAGGACCTTGATGAACGCGTGCAGCTTGTCCGGCGTGCCGGTGACCTCGATGGTCACCGCGTCCGAGGAGACGTCGACGCAGCGCGCCCGGAACAGGTTGACCAGCTCCAGCACGCTGGAGCGGTTCTCCGCGTCGGCCCGCACCTTGATCAGCGTGAGCTCGCGCTGCACCGACTGCGCCGGGTCGAGCTCCACGATCTTCAGCACGTTGACGAGCTTGTTGAGCTGCTTGGTGACCTGCTCCAGCGGCAGGTCGGCGACGTTGACCACGATGGTCATCCTGGAGATGTCCGCGTGCTCGGTCGGCCCCACCGCCAGCGAGTCGATGTTGAACCCTCTGCGGCTGAACAGCGCCGCGACGCGCGCGAGCACGCCCGGCTTGTTCTCCACCAGCACGGAGAGCGTGTGCCTGCTCATGCCTAGTCCTCGCTGTCCCAGACGGGCGCCATGTCGCGCGCGAACTTGATCTCGTCGTTGCTGGTCCCGGCCGCGACCATCGGCCACACCATGGCGTCCTGGTGCACCACGAAGTCGACGACCACAGGCACGTCGTTGATCTCCATGGCCTTCTTGATCGTCGCGTCCACGTCCTCCGGACGCTCACACCGCAGCCCCACGCAACCGTACGCCTCGGCGAGCTTGACGAAGTCGGGAATCCGGCGGACCGTCTGCAGGTCGGTGTTGGAGTAACGCTGGTTGTAGAACAGCGTCTGCCACTGCCTGACCATGCCCAGGTTACCGTTGTTGATGACCGCGACCTTGATCGGCACACCCTCGATCGTGCAGGTGGCGAGCTCCTGGTTGGTCATCTGGAAGCAGCCGTCGCCGTCGATGGCCCACACCGTGGTGTCCGGACGGCCCATCTTGGCCCCCATCGCCGCCGGGACGGCGAAGCCCATCGTGCCCGCGCCCCCGGAGTTGATGAACCTGCCGGGGTTCTCGTAGCCGATGAACTGCGCGGCCCACATCTGGTGCTGGCCGACGCCCGCGGTGTAGATCGCGTCCGAGCCGACCAGCGCGCCCAGCCGCTCCATGACGTACTGCGGGGCGAGGGAGCCGTCCTCGAACTCGGTGTAGCCGAGCGGGTAGGTCGCCTTGTAGGCGTTGAGCGCCGTCCACCATTCGGTGTAGTCGCCCTTGCGCTCCTCGTTGCGCACCACGTTGATCAGGTCGGAGAGGACCTCCTTGCAGTCACCCACGATCGGGACGTCCGCGTGCCGGTTCTTGGAGATCTCCGCCGGGTCGATGTCGGCGTGGACGACCTTCGCGTGCGGCGCGAAGGTGGACAGCTGGCCGGTGACGCGGTCGTCGAAGCGGACGCCGAGACCGATGATCAGGTCGGATCTCTGCAGCGCGCCGACCGCCGACACCGAGCCGTGCATGCCGGGCATGCCCATGTGCTGCGGGTGGCTGTCGGGGAAGGTGCCCCGCGCCATCAGGGTGGTGACCACCGGGATGCCGGTCAGCTCGGCGAACTCCAGCAGCTGCGCCGACGCCCCCGCCCGGTGCACGCCGCCTCCCACGTAGAGCACGGGCCGCCTGGCCTCGACGATCAGCTTCGCCGCCTCACGGATCTGCTTGGAGTGCGGCCGGGTCACCGGGCGGTAGCCGGGCAGCTGCATGACGACCGGCCACTGGAAGGTCATCTTCGACTGGAGCGCGTCCTTGGCGATGTCGACCAGCACCGGCCCCGGACGTCCGGTCGAGGCGATGTGGAACGCCTCAACGATCGTCCTGGGGATGTCGTCCGGGTCGGTGACCAGGAAGTTGTGCTTCGTGATCGGCATGGTGATGCCGGAGATGTCGGCTTCCTGGAAGGCGTCCGTGCCGATGGCGTTGCTGGCCACCTGGCCGGTGATCGCGACCATCGGGACCGAGTCCATGTACGCGTCGGCGATCGGGGTGACCAGGTTGGTCGCGCCGGGACCGCTGGTCGCCATGCAGACCCCGACCTTCCCGGTGGCCTGCGCGTATCCCTGCGCCGCATGCCCCGCGCCCTGCTCGTGCCGTACGAGCACGTGCCGGACCTTGGTCGAGTCGTAGAGAGGATCGTAGGCGGGGAGAATCGCGCCGCCCGGGATCCCGAACACAGTGTCGACCCCGACGTGCTCCAGCGCCCTCACCAGGGCCTGGGCTCCTGTCATCTGTTCGGTCATCGGCTCGTTCCTTGTGGCTGAGCATGCTGATGGCATAAAAAATGCCCCATTCCGCCTGGACGGCGGAGCTGGGGCGGCGCGCAGGTCGTAGTGCTTCGGCTATCGGCCCGCGCGCCGGCGAAGTACTACGAGAATCCCACGGTGAAGCTGCATGGCTCCACCATGGCCGACGGGGTACCCCCGCGTCAAATTCATGGGACACATATCTCAGAGTCCGAGATGCGAGATCACGCGGGAGTGCCGAGACTGGAGAGGCTGGTGCGCATCAGCGAGTCGACGCCGCGCGCGGCCATCGGGCGCGCCACCAGGAAACCCTGGCCCCGGGTGCAGCCCATCTCGCGCAGCAGCTCCAGCTGCTCGGGCCGCTCGATGCCCTCGGCGACCACGATCAGCCCCAGGTCGTGACCGAGCCGCACGATCGTGCGGGTCAGCAGGGTCAGCGTCTCGTCGCGGCCGAGCCCGGACACGAAGGACGGGTCGATCTTGATCATGTCTACCGGGAGCTGCCGCAGGAACGCCAGCGAGGCGTAGCCGGTGCCGAAGTCGTCGATGGCCAGCCGGACCCCGAGGGCACGCAGCTCGGAGAGGCGGGTGATGATCTCCTCCGCGTCCTCGACCAGCATCTCCTCGATGACCTCCAGGGTCAGCGCGCTGGGCGGCAGGCCGCTCTCGACCAGGACCGCCCCGACGGTCTCCACGAAGCGCGGCGCCATGATCTGCCGGGCCGACAGGTTGAGCGAGAGCCCGATGTCCCAGGCGGAGGCGCGCCAGGCGGCCACCTCCCGGCAGGACTCGCGCAGGATCCACTCGCTCAGCGGGACGATCAGGCCGGTGTCCTCGGCCGGGCCGAGGAACTGCTCCGGCGGGACGAACTCGCCTCCCCTGCACCAGCGCACCAGCGCCTCGACGGCGGTGACGCGCGAGGTGGCCAGGTCGACCACCGGCTGGTACTCGATCGCGAACTGGTTCTCCAGCAGGGCCCGCTGCAGGTCGGCGGCGAGCTCCAGGCGGCGTACCACGTCGGCGTGCATGTGCGCGGCGAACACCTCGACCCTGCGCCCGCCCAGCTCCTTGGCCCTGGCCATCGCCACGTCGGCGTTGCGGATCAGGTCGGCGGAGGAGACGTCGTCGGCGGCGAAGGCCACCCCGACGCTCGCGGTCAGCGCGATGTCGCGGTCGGCCACCCGGAACGGCTCGGACGAGACCGTGCGGACCAGCCGCTCGGCCAGGTCGACCGCCGTCTGGGCGTCGACCGGCGCCTCCAGCAGCACCGCGAACTCGTCGCCGCCCCAGCGCGCCAGGGTGTCGTCGGCCCGTACGGCGGCGCGCAGCCTGCGGGCCGCCTGGCCGAGCAGGTAGTCGCCGCTGGCGTGACCCACCGAGTCGTTCACCGCGGTGAAGCCGTCGAGGTCCAGGAAGACCACCGCGACGTTGCTCGCGCCCGGACGGGCCAGCACCTCGCGGGTGCGCTCCTCGAAGTAGGCCCGGTTGGGCAGGCCGGTGATGCCGTCGTGGAAGGTGAGGTGGGCGACCTGGCTGCGCAGGGCCTCCTGGTCGCTGATGTCGCGGGTGGTGACGAGCAGCAGGTCCTCGCCGCGCACGTGCCGGGTGGCCACCGACTCGGCCGGTCGCCAGGTCCCGTCGGAGGCCCGGACCCGGCAGGCGACCATGCACGCCCCCGGCCCCTCCTCGGCCTCCTCCTCCAGGCTCATCGCGCTCAGCGCCGCCTGGATTCCCGGCACGTCCTCGGGGTGGATGTAGTCGAAGATCCTCCCGCCGACCAGGTCTTCGGCCCGGTAGCCGTAGGTGATCTCGACGCCCTCGCCGATCTGCCGCACCACGCCGTCGTAGTCGCACAGCAGGACCACGTCGCCGGCGCTCTCGGCGAGGTCGTGCAGCTGCCGCTCGCCGAGATGGAGCAGGCTCCGCAGCCGCCCGGTCTCCAGCAGCGTCACGAACAGGCGTACCAGCAGGACGGCGACGATCGACGCGCACACCGAGGCCAGGACCGCCGGCGGCCCCTGCACCCCGCCGCTGATCACGCGCAGGAGCACCACGACGGTGGCCACGGCGACGAGGAACAGCGGCACGGCCGCGATCAGCGACGACGTGCTCTCGCGGACGGCCGGCTCGTCGTCGTCGGCGGCGGGCTTGAGCGGCCGGGTCGCGGGCCCGCTCCACGGGACCGCGGCGAGCACGAGGAACGCGGCGGGGGCGAGCCACACCCAGGTCAGGGATGGCGTGTCGCCGCCCACCCGGGCCAGCGCGGTGATCGTCTCGGAGGTCGCGACGGCACCGAGCACGGCCAGCGCGGCCAGGCCGACCGGCCAGGCCGACCGCCGGATCGGCACCACCGCGGGGCCCACGACGCAGGCGAGGATCAGGCAGAACAGGGGCGAGGCGAAGCTGACCGCGGCGTCGCCCGCGTCGCCGGCGTCGCCGTAGACCGGGCCCACCAGCGACACCCAGAGGATCACCATGATGGCGGCGGCGCACACGTAGGAGTCGGCGAGGTCGCGCAGCAGGGCGCGCCCGCGCGCGGGCCTCGCCGCCGACAGCGCGGTGCCGACCGCGATCATGGCCGTACCTGCCAGGAGCACCAGGTCGGCGAAGGTCACCACGAAGGGCGCGCCGTCCGCGATCGGCCGTACCCCCACCCCGGCCAGCCAGGTGACCGAGCCTCCGGCCAGCCAGCGCCAGGCCAGCGCCCTGCGCCGGTCGGTCGTCCTGGAGGCGGCGGCGAACAGCGAGCCCGCGGCGGCCGTGGCGGTGACGACGCCGGCCACCGCCTCGACGACCACGGCGGGAGCGCCGCTGACCAGGGCGGCAACGAGCCCCACCACGCCGACGGCGGCGGCGGTCAGCGGTACCCGGGGGTCACGCCAGCGGATCAATGTCGTCTGCCCATCAGTGTCGTTTGGTGTGTCTCGTCGATGTGTTTCGCTTTCGCAGCATCCCTTGCTCGCTGCACTCGCGCTGCCCGCGCGAGCACGTCGTCCTTCGTCCTCGGCGCTCGCACCGGCACAGGGCCAGTGTGTGCCGTCCGGTCCGCGCGAGGGGTGACAACGCCGCAGTCGTCACCGATCTGATAACCGCGCGGTCCGCGGAGATCACTTATTACCGACGGTACGCACCGCAGGTCACGAGGTAGCCACGGTCCGGATTCCTTTGCCGGTCAGTAGGAACCCGTGATCACATTTTTGAGCGGTTCGCCCGCGAGGTAGCGCAGCAACTGGGAGCGGAGCAGCTTCAGCGTGCGACGTACCGAGGCCGGATTGCTGCCCGCGACGTGCGGGGTCACGAGGACTCCCGGCGCCGTCCACAGCGGGTGGTCGCCGGGCAGGGGTTCGGGGGCGGTGACGTCGAGCGCGGCGAGGATCCTGCCCTTGCGCAGCTCGGCGACGAGGGCGTCCGTGTCGACCACCGTGCCCCTGGCCGCGTTCACCAGCAGGGCGCCGTCCTTCATCGCGGCCAGGAACCCGGCGTCCACCATGCCGGTGGTCTCGGGCGTCGAGGGGACGAGCAGCACCACCACGTCCGCCTCGGGCAGCAGGGCGGGCAGCTCGTCCAGGCCGTGCACGCCGGGCCTGGCGGTCCTGGCCACCCGGACGACGTCGACCTCGAAACCGTCGAGCCGCCGCTCCAGCGCCTCGCCGATCGAGCCGTAGCCGACGACCAGGACCGTGGAGTCGGCCAGCACACCGGTGTGGTGGTAGGTCCACTCGCCCCGGAGCTGCGCGCGGACGAAACCGGGGAACTCCCGGAGCACGGAGATCATCGCGCCCACCACCCACTCGGCGGTGCCCGCGTCGTGCACGCCCCTGGCGTTGCACAGCGTCACCCCTTCCCGCAGGTGCGGCCGGTAGGCGTCGACACCCGCCGTGACGGTCTGCAACAGCCGCAGGCCGGTCATCCGGGCGAGCAGCCCGGGGAGGTCGGCCACCGGCATCAGAGGCGGGATCCAGACCTCGGCCTCCTCCGCCCCCTCGGGCACCGGCTCCGTGCCGTCGTAGACGACGCACTCCACCTCCGGGAGGTCGCACAGGACGTCGGCCGCGGCTTTGGAGGGGACCCAGATCTTCATGGACGCATTATCCAGCCGCGCCGCCCATGACGCCGCCGCTCCGGCCGCGCCGGAATTGCCGGAAAAGCCGGGAACACCGGACCCTGGCCCCGGGGTGCCGCCGGCCGCGGAGGGAAAGGGTCGTGCGGGACAGGGCCGTGCGGAGAGGACGCGGCCCTGTTGTCCGGGGTTACTCGGGCACGCACTTCAGGTCGAGCTCGGGACGGTAGACCGTCGTCTTCTTGACGCGCTTGATCTCCTTGCCGTCCTGCTTGAAGACGCGCCAGACGTCGATCGTGAAGCCGTTCTGGCCGACCATCTCGATGCAGTCGGGACCGCTGTCGGTGTCGCTCTCGAACGGGGTGACGTTGTATCTCTCGGACGAGATCGACTCGATCTCGTAGCGCTTGGTGCTCCAGAAGCCGACGGTGACCCCGCTGTCGTTGAAGGAGGTCTTCACCAGCACCCCGTACGGCGAGTCGTTCTTCCAGCGGAAGTCGGGCTCGGGCCAGGAGACCGTGGACTCGCGCCCGGCCGGGTAGCGGGAGATGTAGAACTCGTGCGCCACGTGCTGGACGTCCTCGAGGCCGCCGAAGAACACCGCGTTGTACATGGTGGTGACGAACTGGGAGATGCCGCCGCCGACCGAGTCGACCAGCCTGCCGCCCTGGATCATGGGGGCGGGGACGAAGCCGCGGGCCGTGTCGCGCTGGCCGATGACGCCGTTGAGCGAGAAGGTCTCGCCCGGCTTCACCAGGTAGCCGTCCAGGAGCTTGGCGATCGTCCTGATGTTGGTGACCCGGGACGGGCAGCACTCGTAGGGCGTGGTGAACTGGCTGATGCGCTCCTTGATGCCGAGCTTGCGCGCCTCGGCGTCGGACATCCGCGGCTTGACCGTGGCCAGGAGCACCGGGATCGTCCGGTCGCCGTCGCCCTTGATCATCTCGGCCATGTCCGAGGCGAGCCGCTCGTCGTCGATGCCCTTGCCCTTGCGGCCGGGCACCAGCTTCGGCTTGCCCCCGACGATCTGGAACGTGGGGTCGCGCGGGGCCAGGACCGGGTCGACGAGGTCCCCCTCCACCGAGGCGACGGCGCTCCTGGCGTCGAACTCCGGGCTCATGCCGCCGGCGCCGTCCGGCTTGAAGGACAGGTGGGCGGCGAGGGTCTCCACCGGCAGCTGGACCCGCTTGCCGGCGAAGGTCAGGGTGACCGGCCCGGACAGGGCCCTGGCCGCTCCGGCCGCGGCCCTCTTGACCGCCTCCTGACCGGCCATCGGCTTGATCACCGAGACGGGGAGGCGGACCTCCTTCGACGGGCCGAGGAAGGCGTCCGTGATCGCGGTGACCGCGGCCTCCCGCTCCAGCTCCCTGCCGTCGCGGGGCATCACGACGACGGGCTTGACGCCCTCGAACGTGACCGAGCCCTCGCGCACCTTGAGGTCGATCTTCTTGGCCAGGCTCGCGACCGCGGTCCGCATGCTCTCGGCGTCGGCGGAGACCTGGGGCTCCAGCTCGGTGGTGCCGGTGAAGGCCCGCCAGACCTGGGAGGGGCTGGGGAAGTCGCTGGGCGCCCGGTTGATGGTGGCGACCACGTCGAACTCGAGCCCCGACTTGACGGGGTTGAACGGGTAGCGCTTGCCCGCCGCCAGGAGGGTCATCTCCCCGGAGGCCTCGCCCGTCAGGCGGTCCCTGAGCTTGTCGGCGGCCTCGGTGGCGGTCAGGCCGCCGATGTCGACGCCCCGCACGGTGGTGCCCGGCAGCATCCTGCCGGACATGATGACCGCGGGCACCGCGTAGGCGAGCCCGACGACGAACAGCACGGCGAAGACGATCAGGAAGAGCCTGCGGGCCCCGCGGCGGCGCGGGGGCGGCTCCTCGTAGCGGAGCCCGTCGGGCTGCGGGAACCCTCCGTCGCCACCGGGGACGAGCGAGGGCTCGTCGCGGTGGGAGGGGCGCTCCGGCGGGAGGGCCATCTGCCAGGGCTGCGGGGGCCGGGGGGCGGGCGGGAGCGTCGTGCCGCGGGGCGGCGCGGGGGGACCGCCGGGACCGGGATGGCCGCCGAGTCCGGGGGGACCGCCGAAACCGGGGGCTCCCGCGGCACCGGTGGGGCCGAAGATGTCGGGCGAGACGCCCGGCGGAAGCCCTGAGCCGCCCTGGGGGTGGGCGGCCTGAGGGGCGGTCTGGGGACGGGGGGCCTGAGCCTGCGGGCCGGCGGGAGGGAATCGCGGGTCGCGGGCGCCCGGCGGGACGGGGCCCGAGGGAAGCGGCACTGCCTCAAAGGGGTCCGGCGGCGGGTTCACAGGCGCTCCGGCGTTCCGCACGGCCTCCGTATCCTCCTGCTTCGCAACTTCCACCTCCGGCAACCTTAAACCACATTGGTCAACCGCCGTCCCAAAAGGAGTAACAAATCAGCCCGTCCAGCGGTAGCGGTGTTCCGGCCTTCCCGCGGTGCCGTACTTCGGGCGGAGCTCCGCCTGGCCCGCCGCGCACAGGTGTTCCAGGTACCGGCGGGCGCTGACCCTGGAGAGGCCGGTGAGCGTCGCCGCCTCGGCCGCCGACAGGTCGCCGCCGCTCTCCCTGAGGGCCGCGGCGACCAGGGAGCACGTGGTGCCGGACAGCCCCTTGGGCAGCGGCGGCGGGACCCCCCTGACCGCGCCGAAGAGCCGGTCGATCTCGTCCTGGCGGGCCTCCTCCCCGAGGGTGGCGAGCTGCCTGCGGATCTCGGCGTACTGTTCGAGGCGCTCGGCCAGGGCGCGGGCGGTGAAGGGTTTGATCAGGTAGTTGACCGCGCCGCCGCGCATCGCCGCCCGGACGGTGGCCACGTCCCGCGCGGCGGTGATAACCAGGATGTCCACCGGATGCACGGCCTCCCTGAGCTTCGCGAGGACGTCGAGTCCTGACATGTCCGGCAGGTAGATGTCGAGCAGCACCAGGTCGGGCCTGCGCGTCGCGGCCGACGCGATCGCGGCGCCCCCGGTGTGGACGACGTCGGCGACCGTGAAGCCGGGCATCCTGGCGACGTAGCCGCCGTGGATCCTGGCCACCATGAAGTCGTCGTCCACGACCAGGACACGGATCTCCCCCGCGTGCCCGTTCCCGGTCACCTCGGCACCCTCCGTTCCGCGGATTCCCCGGCGGAGGGGGACGGCACGGGCTCTCTGGTGGGCAGGAGGGCGGTGAAGACCGCTCCGCCCGCGTTGTGCACCCGCACCCAGCCGCCCCGGCGCGAGCACGCCTGGCGGGTCAGGGCCAGGCCCAGGCCGCGCGGCCCCGCGTGGGCGGCCTTGGTGGTGAAGCCCTCCCTGAACACCTCGTGGACCAGGCTCGGGGTGATTCCCGGGCCGGAGTCGCCGACCCGGACGCGCAGGCCGTCCGCCTCGGTGCGGACCGAGACCTCCACCGTCCCGCCGGTCTCCTGCAGCGCGTCGAGGGCGTTGGCGACCAGGTTGCCGACCACCAGGACGGCGTCGTGCGGGTCGCCGAGCATGCCCGCCTCCACCCGGGAGTCGTCGGACAGCACCAGGGTGGCGCCCCGCTCGGCCGCCTCGGCCGACTTGGCCAGCAGCAGCGCGGCCAGCGTCGGGTCGGCGACCTTCTCCCTGATGCCCGAGGCGTGCCTGCTGTAGGCCTCGGTGGTCTGGGTGATGTAGCTGACGGCCGTCTCGTGCTCGCCGAGCTCCAGCAGGCCGACCACGGTGTGCATCCGGTTGGCGAACTCGTGGGCCTGCGCGCGCAGCGCGCCGGTCGTGGTGCTGGCCTGGTCGAGCTCGCGCGCCAGCCGCACCAGCTCGGTGCGGTCCCGCAGGGTGACCACCCAGCCGCTCTGCCGCTCCCGTACGGCCACCGGGGTCCGGTTGAGCACCAGCACCCGGTCGCGGTGGAGCACCACCCGGTCGTCGCCGGAGTCCACGCCGTCCAGCACGTCCCGCATCCGGTCGGACAGGGGCATCTCCCGCAGGCTGCGGCCGACGTCGTACTGGGAGAGGCCGAGCAGGTCGCGTGCCGCGTCGTTGACCAGCGTCACCCGTCCCTGGAGGTCGAGGGCGAGCACGCCCTCCTTGACGCCGTGCAGCACGCCCTCGCGCTGTTCGAGCAGGGCCGCGATCTCACCCGGTTCCAGGCCGAACGTCTGGCGTCGTACCCGCCGGGCGATCAGCGCGGCGGCGGCCGACCCGGCGACGAGGACCGCGAGGACCGTCCACAGCAGCGGCGGGAGCGCCTCGCCGAGCTGGTCGGCGACGGTCCCCTCCAGGATCCCGACCGAGGCCAGGCCGATGACCTGCCCCGAGGAGTCGAAGATCGGGGCCTTGCCGCGTACCGAGCGGCCGAGGGTGCCCGTCTGGATGCCGGTCCAGTGCCGCCCGTTCGTCATGACCTCGGAGCCGTCGGTGGACAGCCTCTTGCCGATCAGGGCCGCGTTGGGGTGGGCGTAGCGGATCTGGTCGCGGTTCGCGATCACCACGTAGTCGGCGCCGGTGGCCGCCTGCACCCCGAGCGCGATCGGCTGCAGGCTCAGCTCGGGCCGGGGCAGGCCGAACGCCTCACGCACCTGGGGAAGGCCGGCCACCGACTCGGCGATCGCCAGGGCGCGCTGCTGGTACTGGCGGTCCAGCAGGACGCGCGTGTGCTCCATCCAGACGCCCGCCGTACCGCCCACCGCGAGGAACACGATCACGGTCTGCAACACGAAAAGCTGGGTACCGAGCGAGGCGTTGATTAAGCGTCGCACGAGTCAACTCCCTGGTCAGGGCCTCGATGAAAGCAGTTCGAGATAACGGCGAGGTCGCGAGGAGGTGTGACCAATATGACCGATACGACGGCAAACACGCAAAGGATCGACAGGGTGGCCTCCTGAAGTCACCATCCTCACCACGCTTTGTTTACGTTTGTTTGGAGCAGACCATGCGTCTTCGGAGACTGGCCGCCCTCGCGGCGCTGTCCCTCGCCGCCCTCACCGCCTGCGGTTCCGATGGCGGCTCGGGTACGAGCGCGCTGAGAATCATGGCGCCGGCCTCGCCGGGAGGCGGCTGGGACCAGACCTCCCGCGTCGCCGGGGAGGCGCTCAAGGCCGCCGACCCGTCCCGCAAGATCGAGGTCTACAACGTGCCCGGCGCGGGCGGCACCATCGGCCTGGCCCAGCTCGCGGGTGAGAAGGGCAACGGCGACCTGCTGATGACCATGGGCCTGGTCATGGTCGGCGCGGTCGAGCAGAACAAGTCGAAGGTCACGCTGGCCGACACCACGCCGATCGCGAAGCTCACCGAGGAGTACGAGATCGTCGTGGTTCCCGCCACGTCGCCGTACAAGACGCTGGCCGACCTGGTGACGGCGTGGAAGACCGACCCGACGAAGATCGCCATCGCGGGCGGCTCCGCCGGGGGCACCGACCACATCGTGGCGGGCCTGATGGCCAAGGCGGCGGGCATCGACCCCAAGCAGGTCAACTACATCGCCCACTCCGGCGGCGGCGAGGCGCTCAACGCGCTGCTCGGCGGGAAGGTCGCGATGGGCATCTCCGGCATCGGCGAGTTCGCCGAGCACGTGAAGTCCGGCAAGCTGCGCGCCCTGGGCGTCAGCTCTCCCGAGCGGCTCGGCAACGTGGACGCCCCGACCATCAAGGAGGCGGGCCTGGACGTGGAGCTGGCCAACTGGCGCGGCTTCGTCGCGCCCGGCGGGCTGGACGACGCGGCGAAGCAGAAGCTCACCGACCTGGTCACCAAGATGCACGACTCCCCGGCGTGGAAGGACGCGGTGATCAAGAACGGCTGGACCGACGTCTTCCAGACCGGGCAGCCGTTCGCCGACTTCCTCGCGACGGAGCAGACCAAGGTCAAGGCCGTCATCGCGGAGATGGGCCTCGTCTCCTGATGTCTCCCGCAGAAGACCCTTCCGGTCCCACCGGTAGCGGTCCCACCGGGGCCGGTGCCGGCGCCGGCGACCGTCGTACCGGATCCGGCCCCGAACCCGGCTCCGGTCGCGAGGCCGGTCCCCGGGCCGAGGCCGGCCCCCTCCCGGCTTCCGGCGGCGACGGGGACCCGCGTCCCGGTACGGCGCCCGAGGGCGAGGCCGGGTGGTCGTGGCGGCGGCCCGAGCTGGGGCTGGCGGTGCTGGTCCTCGCGCTGGGGGCGTTCGTGATCGTCGGCACCGCCGACGTGACCGCCGCGGGCTCCGCCCTCGGTCTCGGGCCCCGGTTCTTCCCGGCCCTGGTCGGTGGGGCGATGCTGCTGATCGGGCTGTTCTACGTGGTCGACGTGCTCAGGGGTGGCCGCGGCGACCCCGAGGACGCCGAGGACATCGACTCCGGCGCGCGGGCCGACTGGCGGACGGTCGCGCTGGTCAGCGTGATCTTCCTCGCCTTCGCCGGGCTGCTCGACCTGCTCGGCTGGGTCATCGCGGGCGCGCTGCTCTTCTTCGGCCTGTCCGTGACGCTCGGGGCGGCCCACCGGCTGCGCGCGGGCGTCATCGCGATCGTGCTGTCCACCCTCACCTACCTGGTGTTCGTCAGGGGCCTCGGCGTGACGCTGCCGGCCGGGCTGCTGTCCGGGGTGATCTGAGTGGACTCCTTCCAGCTGTTGATGGACGGCTTCGCGACCGCCCTCACCCCGGTCAACCTGCTCTACGCGCTGGCGGGCGTCACGCTGGGCACGCTGGTGGGCGTGCTGCCCGGCATCGGCCCGGCCATGACCGTCGCGCTGCTGCTGCCGATCACGTTCACCGTCCCCCCGGCGAGCGCGTTCATCATGTTCGCGGGCATCTACTACGGCGGCATGTACGGCGGGTCGACCACCTCGATCCTGCTCAACACGCCGGGCGAGAGCTCATCGATGATCACCGCCCTCGAGGGCAACAAGATGGCCAAACGCGGCCGGGCGGCCCAGGCGCTGGCGACGGCCGCGATCGGCTCGTTCGTCGCGGGCACCATCGCCACCGCGCTGCTGGTCGTCGCGGCGCCCCTGGTGGTGGACTTCGCGATCTCCTTCGGCCCCGAGGACTACTTCGCGCTGGCCGTCCTGGCCTTCACCGCGGTGTCGTCGGTGCTGTCCCGCTCCGTCGTACGGGGGCTGGCCTCACTGAGCCTCGGCCTGGTCATCGGGCTCGTCGGCATCGACCAGCAGACCGGGCAGGCCAGGCTGACCCTGGGCATCCCGCAGCTGCTCGACGGCATCGACGTGGTGATCGTCGCGGTCGGGCTGTTCGCCCTGGGCGAGGTGCTCTACGTCGCCTCGCGGCTGCGGCACGGCCGGCCCGAGGTGGTCCCGGTCGGCCGGGCGTTCCTCGGCCGTTCCGACTGGTCGCGCTCCTGGCGGCCGTGGCTGCGCGGCACCGCGCTCGGCTTCCCGTTCGGCGCGCTGCCCGGCGGCGGCGCGGAGATCCCGACGTTCCTGTCGTACTCGATCGAGAAGCGCCTGGCGCGCGGGGTCGCCCGCGAGGAGTACGGCAAGGGCGCCATCGAGGGGGTCGCCGGTCCCGAGGCCGCCAACAACGCCTCGGCGGCGGGCACGCTCGTCCCGCTGCTCACGCTGGGCCTGCCCACCTCGGCGACGGCCGCGATCCTGCTGGCGGCCTTCCAGCAGTACGGGCTGCAGCCGGGCCCGCAGCTGTTCGACCACAACCCGGCGCTGGTCTGGGGCATGATCGCCTCGCTGTTCGTGGGCAACACCATGTTGCTGGTTCTCAACCTGCCGCTGGCCCCGCTCTGGGCACGGGTGCTGCGCATCCCCCGGCCGTACCTCTACTCGGGGATCGTGCTGTTCGCGGCGCTCGGCGTCTACGCGCTGAACTCCTCCTGGGTGGAGCTGGTCATCCTCTACATCCTGGGGCTGCTCGGTTTCGCGATGCGCCGCTTCGGCCTGCCGGTGGCCCCGGCGGTGATCGGCCTGATCCTGGGCCCGATGGCCGAGATCCAGCTCCGCCGGGCCCTGGCCATCGGCGCGGGCGACGTGACGGTGCTGGTCAGGAGCCCGATCGCGGCGACGCTGCTGGTCGTCTCGCTCCTGGCGCTGTGCACGCCCCTCATCAGGAAGGTGGCCGCCCGCCGTCGCGGCGCCTGAACGGAACCCGCCGCGCCCGGACGCGGCGACACGCGGGCACGGACCTTCGTCCGTGCCCGTTTCCGTTTCCGTTCCGCTCGCCGCTCCTCCGCCCGTTCCCCCGCTCCCCCGTGCGGGCGCGCGCCTCGGTCTCACGGCGGGGTCTCATGACGTACGTGGCCTCGCGACCCACCTCGCGACCTGGCCTCACGACCTGGCCTCACGACCTGCCTCGTGACCTGCCTCGCAACGGGGAACGGCCGCCCGGCCGTGGGGAGCCGGGCGGCCGGGCTCATCCCGGGAAGGGGCTACTCCCGCAGGGTGTCGACGGCGGGGCCGGTGAACTTCTGGCCGTCCTCCCTGGCCAGGTAGGTGCACGAGACCCATCCCGTGGTGCCGGAGGGCAGCCCCGAGGCCGACCTGGCGCCCAGCCGGAACCTGCACCAGCCGCCCGTCGTGCTGAGGATCTGCCCGTAGTCGCCGTAGTAGAGGTAGCCGATGACCGTCGATCCTCCGGCACTCGACCGCAGGCGCACCCCGTCGGCGACGACCACCGCGTCCACGCCGGGAGCCGCCAGGACGACGGAGGCCCCGTTCACGGGAGTCGCCTGGGCGGGAACGGCCGCGACGGCCATTCCCGCGGCGGCCGTCAACGTCACGGCGGCGAATGTCAGGAGCCTTTTCATTGAACGCTCTTCCGATCGTGAGGTCAGGTCATGTCGGAGTGAAAGCTGAGACTGCAGTGATTACTGTGCAAGTTGGTATGAATTTCGTCAATACCTATTTAATTCCAGAAATGTGAATTACCACATCAAAAAGGACCCTCCGATCACCGGAACGCACGCGACCGAAAGGAGCTTCGCCCCCGCCCCTCGAACCGGGGCCACGACGTCCCCGAGGACCCCGCGCCACGCCCCTCACCAGGCCGTCCCGTCTCGGGCGGACATCGCGACGCGACCATACAAGCTGTCTATACATAGTGTATGGTCTGCATGTACGACACCGCCGGCCAGGACCGCCTCCGGCGCGCACGAACTCCGCGCGGGGCGGTCACGGGTCGTGGCCCGCCGTACCGCCGAGCGCGCGGGGCGGCCACGTTCTCTTCGGCGTGGACCACCGAACAGGGAGATCTCTTGCGGGAAATCGCGAACCGCGCCACGTTCCTTCTCGTGCACGGGGGCCATCACGGACCGTGGAGCTGGGAAAGGCTGCAGAACGTGCTCGACGAAAGGGGCTGGGCGAGCCGCACGGTGAGTCTGCCCAGCGCCGTCGGGGACGAGCCCGGCGCCGAACCGCTCCCCGGCATGTACGACGACGCCGCGGTCATTCGGAAAGCCCTCGACGACATCACCGGACCGGTGATCGTGGTGGCCCATTCGTACGGCGGGGTACCGGCCACCGAGGCCGTCGCCGGGGCGGCCGGTGTCGCGCACATCGTCTACGTGGCCGCTTACATGCCGGACGTCGGTGAAGGCATGTTCCAAACGCACGGGATCCCCGTTCCGGATTCCCTCGCCGGGCTGCGGCCCGCGGAGAATCCCGACCTCAACCTGCCCGCCGCCTTCTACGACGGCGACGCGACGAATCCGGAGACCGCCGAGGCGATTTCCCGCCTGGTTCCGCAGACCGTGCGTGCCGACTTCGAGGTGGTGACACAGGCCGGCTGGCGCACGACGCCCAACAGCTATGTCATTCCGGACGGAGACGTCTCCATTACCGGAAGCATCGCGGAGCGAATGGCCGCGCGCGCGGAAACCGTCTACCGCTGCCCGGGACACCACGCGCCGTTCCATTCGAATCCCGAGGAGTTCGCGGACATCCTCATGGACGTCGCCGCGCGGTCGTCCACGGCCGGGTAGGGCCTCCGCGCGCGACCGTCCGGCACGGGCGCCGGGGCGGCTCCGCAGGTGGTGGAGCCTGCCGGGACGCGCCCCGGACCGGCCCTAGTATGTGGCCATGACCTCTGTGACCCGCAGGCGCAAGGACGGTGCCGAGGGGCCGGCCCCCGCCGAGGCGCAACTCCTGGCCGCGGTCGAGCGGCTCCTCAAAAGGGGTGAGGTCTTCACGGAGATCAGCGTGCGGCAGATCCTCGAGGAGGCGGGCCTGTCCCGCGCCACCTTCTACGCGCACTTCCGTGACAAGTCCCAGCTGCTCATCCGGCTTTCCGACACCCTGAGAAGCAGGCTGGTGGAAATGGCCGGGAAATGGGATCCGAGCGCCGGGGAGGACGGCGCGGCCAGATACGCGGAATTCTTCATGGAGGTCATCGCGATCCATCGGGAGAACTTCGCGATACTGTCCGCGATGAGGGAGCTGGCCTCCTACGACCCGGCCGTACGAGACTTCTACACCGCCGATCTCGAGGAATTCGACGAGGCCGTTCACAAAACGCTCGTCGACGAGCAGGCATCGGGCTCGACGCCCTCCGACCTGGACGCCACGGCGGCGAGCCGGGTGATCGTCTGGGGCGGCGCGCAGGCGATCGCCCGGCACATCGGCGTGGACGACGGAAGCGGCGACGCGGTCTTCGCGCGCGAGCTCGGCAAGATCTGGTGGTACGGCGCCTACCGCCGTCCCGGCGAGCGGCCCGCCCCCGACTGACCGCCGGCGCTCCGCCCCGCGATCGCGTCCGCCCGCCCGCCCTCGTACGACCACGGCGCCCTCACTCGGCCCACGACGCCCTCGTACGACCACGGCGCCCCCACGCGACACGACGCCCTCGCACGACACGGCACCCTCGCGCGGCCACCGCGCCCGATCCCGCGCGTCCCAAGCGGGGCGCAAGTGGTCCACAAGTGATCGTTCCTAGATTCCTCCGTACAGCCGGGGACCGAACGCGGGAACCCGGCGCCCGGCTCTCGGCACCGAGGCCGGAGGACCAGCGGGTCGCTACGACGCGACCGAGAGGAATGATCATGTCGAGGATCACGATTGACGACCTGCCCTTCGAGGGCGCAGAGCTGGCCGAGGCCGAGCTGGGCCAGGTCTCCGGCGGCAGGTGGTCGGTCAGCGCCTGGAAGAAGGACCTGCCGTGCGAGTGGTGGCAGTACTAGCCAACGCGTACGACCACCCCACCTCACACCGCCGGCCGGGACGATCGCGCCGAGGATCACGATCGACGACCCGCCCTTCGAGGGCGCGGAGCCGGCCGAGGCCGAGCCGGGTCTCCGGCGGGATGCCCGGGTGGGTGCTGACCTACGGCCCCCGGGGCCGTGTGCGCGAGTCCGCCTGATCGGGCGGATCCACCGGCACCGGGAACCCGCCCGCGGTGAGACGGGCCGGGCCTTCCGCGGACGGCACATCGGATGAACACGGCACGGCGGAACGGAGGACCCGTTCCGCCGTGCCTTCGAGACGGGACCGGACAGTGATTCTGATCATCAGCAGGCGGGGGGACGGGGCGGTCGAGCGGGTCATGACCGCGCTCCGGCGGCGCGGCGCCCGCCCGGTGGGTCCGGACACCGCCGCGAACGCCCCAGGGACCCCGGTGCTGTGGTGGGACACCGGCGACTTCCCGGGCCGCAGCCGGATCACCGCCTCGTTCTCCGGCGGGGAGCGACGGCTGCTGCTGGACACCGGCGCCGAGACGATCGACCTGTCCCGCGTCACCGCGGTCTGGCGCAGCCGGCCGAGCGCGCCCCGCGCGGCCGGCACCGTGACCGAGCCGAGTCACCGCGCGCACGTCGACCAGCAGGCGGAGTTCATGCTGGACGGGGTGTGGAGCCTGCTGCCCGCGCGCTGGCTGCCCGGACGCCGGGCGGACGAGCGCCGCGCGCACAACAAGATCTTCCACATGGCCAGGGCGATCGAGCTGGGCTTCTCCGTACCCGACACGGTCTACACCAACGACCCCGCGCAGCTGGCGGGCGCGTACGAATCGGCGGAGCGGCTGGTCGCCAAGCAGATCACCGCCGAGCCCTTCCAGGTCGACGGCGCCGAGCACCGCGCGTTCACCACCGTGGTCACCCGCCGCCACCTGGCCTCCCGGCACCGGGTGCAGCACGAGCCGGTGATCCTGCAGCCCTACGTTCCCAAGGCGGTCGAGCTGCGGGTGATCGTCGTGGGAGAGCGGGTGTTCGCCGCGGAGATCGACGCGTCGGCCTCCCGCGCGGCCAGGGACGACTGGCGGCACTACGACAACGACCGCGTCAGGTACGGCGTGCACGAGCTGCCCGCCGAGGTGGCGTCGCGCTGCGCCCGGCTGGTCGCCGATGTCGGCCTGACCTACGCGGCACTGGACTTCATCGTCACCCCCGGCGGCGAGTACGTCTTCCTGGAGCTGAACTCCAACGGCGCGTGGGGGTTCGTCGAACTGTGGACCGGGCTGCCCGTCAGCGACGCGATCGCGGACTGGCTCATGAACGGAGGAACACCGTGACCGATTTCGCGAAGGCCCTGCAGTCGGGGGTCTCCCTGCTGCGTACGCTGCCCCGCCGGGGCGCGGGTGTCGCCGAAGCCCGCCGCGCGACCGGCGAGTGGGCGGCACGGTATCCGGAGGTGCGGGCACAGCTCGTCGTCGACCGGCGTCCCGGAACCCCGGTGGTCGACTACGACCTGCTCCTCGACCACCCCGACGGCGGCACGGTCGCGCTGACCGCCGCCCCCGAGGACGGGGTGCCCTGGCTGATCGACCACTCGACGCACTGGGCGGCCGGGTACCTGGTCAGCGTCAACGAGGTCGACGTGACGGTCCCCCAGGCACTGACCATGCTGCGCTCGCTCTCCCGGCGGGACGCGTCGCCGTACCAGGAGATCGTCGACCAGTGCCTGCTCGTCGAGGCCGCCGGGGACGCCGGAGACACCACCGAGACCGCACCGCTCACCGCCGCCGACCTCCAGGCCACGGCCGACGAGTTCCGCAGGGGCCGTGGGCTGCACGACCGCGCGTCGACCCTGGCCTGGATGACCGAGGCGGGCATGTCGGGCGAGCGGTTCGAGGCGTACATCACCGAGATCGCCCGCCGCCGCCGGTTCCGGCAGGACAAGGAGGCGGAGCTGGCCCCGGGCCACCTGGCCGCGAACCCCGGCGACTTCGCCCGGGTCGGGGCCGTGTGGGTCACCGGCGACGAGAAGGTGACCGCCGCCACCACGACCGGCCTCCTCACCGTCCTCACCTCCCTCGGAGAGACGATCACCTCACCCGGGGAGACGGCGGTGACCTCACCCGGGGAAGCGGTAGTGGCCTCGTACAGGGAAGCGACGGTGACCTCGCCCGGGGAGACGGCGGTCACCTCGCTCACGGAGACGGCGGTGACCTTCGCGACCCGCTGGGAGGCGGAGCTGCCGGAGGCACTGCGCGGTGCCGAGCCCGGCCGGGTCGTCGGCCCGGTGGAGCTGCCCGACGGCGGCTTCCTGACCGGCGCCGTCCTCTCCAGGAGCCCGGCCACCGGCGACGCGGAGACACTGGCCGCCGCCGGACGGGCCGCGTTCACCGGCTGGCTGGCGGAGCGCCGCGCCGCGGCCACGGTCGAGTGGCACTGGTCGTGATCGATCCGGACCGCACCCAGGCCGTCCCCGCGCCTGGCCGACACAGGGTCAAGCACTGGGAGGACGCCGAGGGGTACCGCGCGCGCCCCCCTTACTCACCTCCCACCTCCGAGCACTCACCTCCCGCGTCCGCGCCGCGGTCCCCGGCGGCGGCGACCGCCACCGAACCCCGAACGCAGTCCCCCGCGACCCCTCCCGCCACTCCGCCGCGGCCCGGCCCTCCCTCCGCTTCCGGGGACGATCCTCCCTCGGGGGGCGGCCAGGGGCGGCTCGTCTACCGGGAGGAGGCGATGCGCCGGCACGTCGAGGCCCGCGGCGCCGCCCGGATGCCGCTGGTGATCAGCGGCCCGTCGTTCCTGCTGCTGTGGATCGCGGTGGCCGCCGTCCTGGCGGCCGGTGCCGCGCTCGTCACCCTCGTGCTGGGAGCGGGCGGATGAGGAGTCGCGTACCGGTCCTGACGCAGAACACCGCCACCGAGTGCGGCGCGGCGTGCCTGGCCATGGTGCTCTGCCACCACGGCCACCGCACCACGCTGCACCAGGTGTCCGAACGGCTCCAGGTCGGCAGGGACGGGCTGAGCGCCAAGGCCATCGTGGAGGGCGCCCGTGAGCACGGCCTGAAGGCGCGCGCCTTCTCCCTCGCGCCCGAGGACCTGGCGCGCGTACCGCTCCCCGCGGTCGCGCACTGGGAGTTCAACCACTTCGTGGTGGTCGAGCGCTGGTCCCCCGACCGGGTGGACCTCGTCGACCCCGGCCGGGGCCGCCGCCGCCTGACGCCGGAGGAGTTCAGCGCCGGGTTCACCGGTGTGCTGCTGGTCTTCGAGCCCGGCGAGGGGTTCCACCGCGGCACGTCCTCGATGGCGAGCGCCTGGCGCCGCGAGTTCGTCCGTACCCTGTTCCGGCGCCGCCGCGGCCTGCTCGCGCAGGTCATCGCGGCCTCGCTGCTGCTGCAGCTGCTGGGGCTGGCGCTGCCCCTCCTCTCCCAGCTGCTGATCGACAAGGTCATCCCGTCGCGGGGAGCGGACCTGCTGCCCCTGCTGGGCGGAGCCGTGCTGCTGGCCGGGGTGGCCCAGTTCGTGATCGGCTACCTGCGGGCGGCGCTGCTGGTGGCCGTACGGGCCCGTGCCGACCAGGAGCTCACCGAGGGGGTGATCGGCCATCTGGTGGCGCTGCCGTACCGGTACTTCGCGCAGCGCGGCAAGGGCGACCTGCTCACCCGGGCCGCCAGCGTCTCCACGCTGCGCGACATCCTCACCGGACAGATCGTGGCGGCGCTGCTGGACGGCCCGCTGGCCGTCGGCTACCTCGTGCTCGTGTACGTCTGGGATCCCGTCTTCGGGCTGGCGCTGACCGGGGTGGTCGCCGCCCAGGGGCTTCTGGTCCTGGCCACCACCCGCCGGATCAACCTCCTCACCCAGCAGGAGCTCACCGCCTTCTCCGCGTCGCAGAGCAGCCTCATCCAGGCGATCACCGGCATCGAGACGCTGAAGGCGTCCGGGTCCGAGAACCGGGCGGTGGAGCAGTGGTCGGCGCACTTCAGCCGTCAGCTCAACGCCGACGTGCGCAGCGGCCTCACCCAGGGCCTGGTGGAGGCCGCGCTGTCCGCGATCCGGGTGGTCGCCCCGCTCGGCCTGCTGTGGCTCGGCACGTGGCGGGTCCTCGACGGGGAGCTGACCGTGGGCGCGCTGATCGCGCTCAACGCCATCGCGCTCGGCGCCCTGACCCCGCTGGGCTCGCTCATGACCGGCCTGCAGAGCCTGCAGCAGGCGGGCGCGCACTTCGACCGCCTGTCCGACATCCTGGCCTCGGAGCCCGAGCCCAGCGACGGCATCGAGGTGCTGCGGCTGCGCGGCGCGGTGGAGCTGCGCGGCGTGAGCTTCCGGCACGACCCCCGTGGCCCGTGGGTGGTGCGGGACGTCTCGGTCTCCATCCGCCCGGGGCAGAAGGTCGCCCTGGTGGGCGCCTCGGGGTCGGGCAAGAGCACGCTGGCCAGGCTGCTGCTCACCCTGCACACCCCGGTGGAGGGCGAGATCCTCTACGACGGCGTCCCGGCCTCCGAGCTCAACCTGCGCACCCTGCGCCGCCAGTTCGGCGTGGTCGGCCAGGACTCCTCCCTGTTCAGCGGCTCGATCCGGGAGAACATCGCGCTGAACTCCCCCGACGCGCCCCTGGAGCGGGTGGTCGCCGCGGCCCAGGTGGCGGCGCTGCACGAGGAGATCATGGCCATGCCGATGGGGTACGAGACGATGCTGACCGACGGCGGCGGCCTCTCCGGCGGCCAGCGCCAGCGGCTCTCCCTGGCCCGCGCCCTCCTGCCGCGGCCGAAGATCCTGCTGCTCGACGAGGCCACCAGCAGCCTGGACAGCGCCACCGAGGCGACCATCGAGTCCAACCTGTTCTGGCTCACCCAGACCCGGATCGTGATCGCCCACCGGCTGAGCACGATCCGGGACGCCGACCTGATCCTGGTGGTCGACTCCGGCCGCGTCGTGGAACGCGGCACCCACGACGAGCTGATGGCCGCCGGCGGCAAATACGCGAACCTCGTCGCCGCCCAGGCCACTCCCGCCTGATCCCATTCTCATATGATGATAAATCACCACAAAATTTCTTAGATAACTCGATTGAATGACAGGCGCTTACTAACCTGCCGTCAAGTTCCCGATCACACGGCATTCACAAAAAGGCCGGAGAAATCGCGGATCGCGTCATCCAAGTGGACATCCAGGGCGTCCCCTATGCACCTTTAGCCCCAGGAGCACCGATGGCGAATCAGCACGGCCCGCAGGATCCGCACCAACGACCGTACGGGCAGCCACCACCCCCGCAGAGCGGCTACTCACAGAAGTACCAGCAGCCCTACGGCCAGTCCTATCCGCCACCCGGTCACGGATACGAGCAGCCCTATGGCCGGCCTTACCCACCACCGGGTGGCGGATACGGACAACCGCCGCGCAAGCCGGGCAAGGGGGCCGCGTTCTGGCTGCTCGTCGCCTGCGCTCCCGTCCTGTTGCTGTTCGGCTGCGTCGCGGCCGTCGTGAGCGTCAGCGACGACACCACGGTGACGACGCGAAAAGACCGGCCGACCGCCGCCCAGTCGGCTCCCGTCGCGGAAACCGAGGCCAAGACCGAAGCGGGAACCGAGAAGGCGCCGACTCAGGAGCCGGAATCCGGACCCGCGACGGCGGCCGTAGGTGGCACGATCAGCCTGAAAGGCATCGACTCCGATCTCCAGGTCGCCGTGACCCTCGAAAAGGTCGTCGAGAACGCGACACCGAAGGTCGACTTCCTCAAGCCGAAAGACGGAAGTCGCTTCTTCGCGATCCAACTGACCCTCGAGAACACGGGCCGGAAGGCATACAGCGACAGTCCGTCCAACGGCGCCATACTGATCGACACCGAGGGCCAGCAATACAGGTCGACGTTCGGCGACGTACAGGAAGGCGTCTCGTTCGCCGGTTCGGTCACGATGAGCAGCGGCGACAGCCGTAAGGGGGTCATCGTCTTCGAGGTGCCCAAGACCACGAAAATCGAGAAGCTTCAGTTCGCACTGGACAGCGGGTTCTCCGATCACAAGGGCGAGTGGCTGACCAAATAGAAATATGTCTCCAATGCGCCGATCCTGCAGAAAAATCCTCCAAACGGGATCGGCGCGTTCATCGAAGCGCTGTCGGCATCGGGAACCGTGGTCCACGGTTCCTGCCATCAGCCCCGGCGGGGTGGCCCGTGATTGCGGTCCGGACTCCCGATGGGTCATCATGGCGGGCATGACCTACAGGAAGGGCGGCCACCGCCCCGGCCGGTGAACCCCGGCACCTGGAAGCTGGGCGACGATCCCCTCGGCGATCGCCCCACCTTCCTCGCTCACGCACTCGCGATGTCCCTGCGGTACGGCCCCGGCCCGTGGCCCGAGGAGGCCTACCGGCTCCCCGACGACCAGCCCCGCCCCACCGGCGACAAACCGTTCATCAGCAGCGTCGTCATGGACGGCATCCAGAGCCATCACTTCGGCGTCAAGCCGGACGACGACGCCGTCATCGAGATCGCCGACCTGGTCGGCAGGCTCGTCACCGACGACCCGGCCCGCGACGATCTCCTGCGGCTGCACGATCGGCTCGGCACAGTATCGGCACTCGGTATCGCCGACGGTCTCATCGACCAGATCCGGCGACGGCGCCTCCCCCGTGACCGAATCGGCGAGGTCGGACGGCATCTGGCCGAGCACGGCACCCGCCGCGACGCCGTCAAGATCGGCCTTGTGCTGCTCGGCGCCTGCGGGGACGAGCGGGACCGGGAGCTGCTGCTCCTGCTCGGCACGCTGGAGGAGCTCACCCTGTACGCGGTGGTGGCCCTGCGGCGCACCCAGCCCGACCCTCAACATGCCACCTACGAGCTGGCCCGCCGAGTGCGGGGCTGGGGGCGTATCCACGCGGTGGAACGGCTCAAGGGGTGCGACGATCCGCAGATCAAGGACTGGCTGCTCCGCGACGGTTTCCGCAACAGGATCATGAACGAGTACCTGGCCCACCTCGCGGCCACGACCGGCGACCTGTACTCGGCCCTGCTGGAACCGGACGTCGACGACGCCCTGCTCGACGGCGCCGCGGACATCCTGGCCGCCCTGGCACTGGGCGGCCCGGCCGAGGACATGGGCGACTACGCCGACGCCGTACCGGCCATGCATCGCCTCGCCGACCTTCTCACCGACCGGCGGGCCACGCTCGGCAGGCTGGACGCCGTACTGAGAATCCTGACCTTCCTGCGCCGGCCCGGCGACGATTCGGCCTGGTCCCCGGACACGATCGCGCGACTCCGTCATCGCTACGAGGAACTCGTCGTGCGACCTCGGTGGAACGACCTCGTGCTGGAGTGCCTGGCCGATCCGCATCATGCCGATTTCAGCCGCGCGATGTGGGCCGCCGACAGGCTTCGCCTACAGGTGGTCCCGCAGATCGTCGCCCGCCTGGACACCGATCCGCTGGACGAGTCCGCCTGGCACCACGCCTTCGGGCTCGCCACCGCCGAGGAGGCCGAACAGCTCGTCGACCTGGCCCAGCGCCTCCTTCCCCTGGCCGGCCTGGCCGACGGGCCGGGGGAACACCTCGGCATCGGCGAGGAGTACAGGCCGGATCGAGCGCTGGAGTCCGTCGTGGGTGGGCTGAAGGCATTTCCCGGCGTCGGGCCGGCACTGATCGACGTGGCGCTGCGCAACCGGGTCACCAGGGTCCGGCGCGCGGCCCTGGCCACGCTGACCGCCTGGCCGGCCTCAGCCGTACCGGACGAGGCGAGAAATTGGGTGAGGCGGGCGGCATCGGTGGAACCGCACGAGGAGACCAGAACCGAAATGATCGATTTCATTCGACGCCGAGGCTGACGCCGTCCGGGCGGGTACAGGCCTCCCGGGAGGCCCTTCGCGCGGGCTCCCGGGAAACCTGGGGCGTGGACTATCCGGAGACGCCGAGGCGCTCCAGGATGAGCTCGCGGGCGCGGCCCGCGTCGGCCTTGCCCCTGCTGGCCTTCATGACGCCGCCGACCAGGGCGCCGACGGCGGCGACCTTGCCGTTGCGGACCTTGTCGGCCGCGTCGGCGTTGCTCGCCAGGACCTGGTCGATGATCTCCATCAGCTCGCCCTCGTCGTTGACGATCTGCAGGCCGCGGGCGGCCACCACCTCGTCGGGAGAGCCCTCGCCGTTCAGCACGCCCTCCAGCACCTGGCGGGCCAGCTTGTCGTTCAGCGCTCCCCCGGCGACCATCGCGCACACCCTGGCGATCTGGTCGGGGGTGATGCTCAGCGCGCTCAGCGGGAGACCGGCCTCGTTGGCGCGGCGGGCCAGCTCGCCCATCCACCACTTGCGGGCGTCCGCGGGCGGGGCGCCCGCGGCGACCGTCGCCTCGACCAGGGCGATGGCGTCGGCGTTGTGCATCGCCGCCATGTCCAGGTCGGACACGCCCCACTCCTGCTGGAGCCGCTTGCGCCGCGTGCCCGGCAGCTCGGGCAGGGCGGCCTTGAGCTCGGCGACCCACGCCGGGTCGGGGGCGATCGGCACCAGGTCGGGCTCGGGGAAGTAGCGGTAGTCCTGCGCCTCCTCCTTGGACCGTCCCGAGGTGGTGGTGCCGGTGTTCTCGTGGAAGTGGCGGGTCTCCTGGATGATCCGGCCGCCGTCGGCCAGGATCGCGGCCTGGCGCTCGATCTCACCCCGCACGGAGCGCTCGACGCTGCGCAGCGAGTTGACGTTCTTGGTCTCGGTGCGGGTGCCCCACTCCGAGGAGCCGCGCGGCATGAGGGAGACGTTCACGTCGAAGCGCATGGAGCCCTCCTCCATGCGCACGTCGGAGACGCCGAGGCCACGCACCAGCTCGCGCAGCTCGATGCCGTACGCGCGAGCGACCTCGGGGGCGAGCCTGTCGGTCCCCGGGATCGGCTTGGTGACGATCTCCACCAGCGGGATGCCCGCCCGGTTGTAGTCGACGATCGAGTAGTCGGCGCCGTGGATGCGGCCGGTCGCGCCACCGACGTGGGTGGACTTGCCGGTGTCCTCCTCCAGGTGGACGCGCTCGATCTCGATCCTGACGGTCTTGCCGTCGACCTCGACGTCGAGGTAGCCGTCGAAGCAGAGCGGCTCGTCGTACTGGCTGATCTGATAGTTCTTCGGCATGTCCGGATAGAAGTAGTTCTTCCGGGCGAAGCGGCACCACTCGGCGATGGAGCAGTTGAGCGCCAGGCCGATGCGGATGGTCGCCTCGATCGCGGCGGCGTTCGCCGTCGGCAACGAGCCGGGCAGCGCCAGGCAGACCGGGCAGACGTGCGTGTTCGGCGGGGCGCCGAACGTGGTCGGGCAGCCGCAGAACATCTTCGACGCCGTACCCAGCTCGACGTGCGTCTCCAGGCCCAGCACCGGCTCGAAGCGCTCCAGCGCCTCGTCGTACGGCATCAACGTCTCAGCGCTCATCGTCGCTCACCACTTCCTGCTTCATGGAAGACGTCATAGAAAACGTCATAAATAACCAAGTCCCTTCAACGCGTTCCTCGTCTCGGCCACCCAGTTCGCGTAGGCGGGCACCTGGGCCAGAACGGCGAGATCGATGTTGCGTCCTATGTACTCGAAGTAGTCGCGGGCCGGCTTGCCGCGCCGGGGGACGGTCGTGGCCAGCACCCCGGCGGGGTCGGAGATCCTCTCGACGTCGCGGGGCCGCGCCGGCAGCCTGCTGAGGTCGCTGCCCTCCAGTTTCGCCCATGCGGCGGGGTCGGCGAGCAGCCAGCCCTCCGTCTCCCCCAGCCCGATCACCGGCACCAGGTAGTGCGAGTGGTAGCGGACGCCGTCCCTGCGGCGGCGCTCCCGCTCGTCGTCGTGCGTGAAGAGCAGGTGGCAGTCGGCCGCGAGCTCCTCCAGCGCGGTGACCAGGTGCTCCCGGTCGCAGGAGACGACCTCCGTCGCCTCGACGTCGACGGCGTACGGCGACATCCAGGTGAGCTCGCGCAGCTGCCTGGAGATCACGATGCCGAGGAAGCCCTCGTCGGCCTCCCCCTCCGCGATGAGCCCCGGGACCAGCGGCCGGCTGCTCATGCCGCCGCGCCCAGGTACTTGCGGACCTGCCGGGGCGAGACGAACGTGCCCGGCTCGCCGTCCGGCTGGATCGGCTTGGCCACGGTCACCCGCGACACCCGGTCGTTGTCGGGGTCGACGCGGACCGCGGTGTCGAGGAAGGTCAGCGCGTCCGGCTCGGTCCGGTATACCTCCGCGACGACGATCGGGGACTGGCTGGTGAGGATGAGCTGCCGCAGCGGCTCAGGCCCCCCCGGCGCGGTGATCCGGCGGCGCACCCGCCGGAGCAGCTCGCCGAGACGGGCCGGGTGGACGCCGTTCTCGATCTCCTCCACCAGCAGCGTGCCCGGATGATCGGGATCGTGCAGGGCGGCGAGCAGGCCGAGGATCCGCAGGGTGCCGTCGGACAGCAGCGCCGCCGGGACCACCCCCTGGCCGTCGACGAGCAGGTCGAAGGAGCACTCGCCGCGCTCGACGCGCGGCAGCAGCCCGACGACGTCGGGGACCACCCCCGCGAGATCGGCCGCGAGGTCGGCCAGCGCCTCCGTACCGGCCATCCGCCCGAGCACCGCGGCCAGGTTCGAGCCGTCGGCCGCGAGCGGCCCCCGGTCGGCCGAGGGACAGCGGCGGCGCATCGCCGCGGGCGACGGCGAGTAGCGGCGCCACGACTGGACCGTGCGAAGAGGCGTGCCCTCGGGGTCGGGGTCCTCGACCATGAGCTCCAGCAACTCCTCGGGGATGCGCTGGACCGCGTGGCTGACGACGGCCCCGCTGGACCTGGGGATCTTCAGCACCATCTCCGCGCCCACGTCGAACCTGATCGGCACCACCGAGCCCGGCTCCGGGGTGACCAGCGCCTCCACCGAGACGACGAACCCGGGCACCGCCGAGCCGTGGGCGACCCGGTGGAACTGCTCGCCCGGCAGCCCGCGGGTCGCCCCGAGCAGCCCGCCGGAACCCTCGATCTCGGCCGCCACGAACCCCACGGCGTCGAAGAGGTTCGACTTGCCGCTCGCGTTGGGGCCGACCAGCGCGAGGAAGGGCGGCACATCGAGATCGAAGCTCAAGAAGGACTTGAACCCGTCGATCTCGATACGAGTGATCATGCCGCCGTTCTCCCTGTCACCTGTCGCCCCCTCGCCCTCGCCCCGAACCCCGGAAAAGCCTTACAGCTCCGGGGCTTGAGACAGCAGGTCGCCGCCCCACCGGCTCCGCAGGGCCCTCTCCACCGCCGCGCCGACCCGGTAGCAGCGGTCGTCGCCGAGCACCGGGGCCATGATCTGCAGGCCGACCGGCAGGCCGTCCTCGTCGGCCAGGCCGCACGGCACGGAGATGGCCGCGTTGCCCGCCAGGTTGCTCGGGATGGTGCACAGGTCTGCCAGGTACATCGCCATGGGGTCGTCGGCGCGCTCGCCGATCGGGAACGCCGTGGTGGGCGTCGTCGGCGAGATGAGCACGTCCACCTGCTGGAAGGCGGCCTCGAAGTCGCGCGCGATGAGCGTGCGGACCTTCTGCGCCTGCCCGTAGTAGGCGTCGTAGTAACCGCTGGACAGCGCGTACGTGCCCAGGATGATGCGGCGCTTGACCTCGGGGCCGAAGCCCTGGGCCCGGGTCAGCGCCATGACCTCCTCGGCGCTGCGCGTGCCGTCGTCGCCGACGCGCAGGCCGTAGCGCATGGCGTCGAAGCGGGCCAGGTTGGAGGAGCACTCCGAGGGGGCGATGAGGTAGTACGCCGGGAGGGCGGTGGTGAACGACGGGCAGGAGACCTCGAAGACCTTCGCGCCCAGCGACTCCAGCAGCTCCACGGTCTCGTTGAAGCGCGCGAGCACGCCCGCCTGGTAGCCGTCGCCGCCGAACTCCTTGACCACGCCGATGCGCAGCCCCGCCACGTCGCCGTTGCGGGCCGCCTCGACGACCGAGGGCACCGGGGCGTCGACGGAGGTGGAGTCCATGACGTCGTGCCCGGAGAACGCCTCGTGCAGCAGCGCCGCGTCGAGCACGTTGCGGGCGAAGGGCCCGGGGGTGTCGAGCGAGCTGGCGAAGGCGATCAGGCCGTAGCGGGACGAGCCGCCGTAGGTCGGCTTCATGCCGACGATGCCGGTGACCGCGGCGGGCTGGCGGATCGAGCCGCCGGTGTCGGTGCCGGTGGACAGCGGGGCCTCGTACGCGGAGACCGCGGCCGAGGAGCCGCCGGAGGAACCGCCGGGGATGCGGGTCAGGTCCCACGGGTTGCGGGTGACGCCGTACGCCGAGTTCTCGGTGGAGGAGCCCATCGCGAACTCGTCGAGGTTGGTCTTGCCGAGGATCACCAGCCCGGACTCGCGCAGGCGGCGGGTCACGGTCGCGTCGTACGGCGGCCTCCAGCCTTCGAGGATCCTCGACCCGGCCGTGGTCGGCATGTCCCGGGTGGTGAAGACGTCCTTGTGCGCGATCGGCACCCCGGCCAGCGGGCCGAGCTCCTCGCCGGCGGCCCTGCGGGCGTCGACGGCGCGCGCCTGCTCCAGGGTCGTCTCGGCGTCGACGTGCAGGAAGGCGTTGACCTTCGGCTCGACGGCGGCCATCCGGTCGAGATGGGCCTGGGCGACCTCGACGGCGGAGACCTCTCCGCTCGCGATCAGCGCGCCCAGGTCGGCGGCGGACTTGCGGACGAGGCTCATGCTTCCTCCCCGAGGATTCGCGGGACGCGGAAGCGGCCGTCCTCGACCGCGGGGGCGCCGGACAGCGCCTCCTCCGGCGTCAGGCTGGGCCGCACCTCGTCGGGGCGGTAGACGTTGGTGAGCGGGAGCGCGTGCGAGGACGGCGGGATGTCGTCGGCCGCCACCTCGGCGACGCGGGCGACCGCACCGATGATCACATCGAGCTGGGCGGCGAAGTGGTCGAGCTCCTCGTCGGCCAGCGCCAGCCTGGACAGCCGGGCGAGGTGAGCGACCTCGTCGCGGGTTATGGCGGACATGAGTCGTTGAACCCGTTTCGTGGAATGGCAATTGGACACTGTCATCCTATGGCTCGCGACCTGAGGGTCCCGACTCATTAACACTGCCGCAACCAAGCGAAGATCTCTCACTCCCGGCGGCCGGCCCGCCCCTGGATCACCTCCGGGCCGCCCTCGGACCGTCGAACCCGGAGAAAGCGGCCCCGAAGCCCCCGGCACGGGCCCGGACGGGCCCGCGCTCACGTCCACGCGGACCCGCGATCACGCTCACGCGGACCCGCGATACGTCCCACGGTCTCCCGGCCGCCCCGGCCCATGCGAGAGATCGTTTTCCGGCGCGAACCCGGCGACGCCCCGAGAGGGCAGCCGTACCCGGCGGTGGAGACCGCCCCCGCGCTCTGGTCCGGACCGCCGGTTCTCACCGGCTTCAGAAAGATCATCGGCCTCGTCGCACCCCGAACAAGGCGAGGAGCGTACTTCGACGAAGTACGCTCCTACTTCCACTGGCGATACTATCGCGCGCGATAGTATCGCCAGTGGAAGTATTCCGGCCAAAGGAACCATCCGAGAACCCCTGTTACGCGTACAGATCGGACAGCCCGATCGTGCGGACGTCACTCTCGGCTCGAAGTGTCGGCTCGAATCCGGCGGCGCTGTAACAGGCGAGCACGGTGTTCCGGGTGTCATACCCCTTCTGGGCAAGCAGTTCTTTCGCGCGGCGCAGCTTATCAACATGCCGTTTCCCCATGACATCTCCCCATTTGGCCTCCCCCAAGGACAACACTTTGCGTGGCTCGCCCGGGATCGCGGGAGCGAACACTACGACGTCCACCTGAATCTGGGTTTTCCTGACGGGATCGGTCAGGGTTCCCGCCCCGACCTCACCCGGCAGGCCACCGAAAACGGGTTCGACGAGAGCGAAGTGCCGACACAGTTCCTCGAAGTGCGGCCCCATGATCTGGGACTGGAAACGTGCTTTCGCGTCCGCCCAGACGAGCCGGGCGCGCCCGCTCTCCAGCAGTCCCCATCGAGGGCGCATGACGACCTGATAGAAGTTGATCAGAGGTTCCGCTATCCGATAGACCGAGCGACCCGGGTGAAAGATGTCCGGCTCGCGGCGGAGCAGGCAACTGTCCTCCAGGACGTTGAGGTGGTGGCCGATGTCACTGGTTTTACGTCCGATGTAGCTCGCGATCCCGCCCCGGACGTTGTTTCCTGCGGCGACGGAGGCCAGTACGGAGTGATAGAGCGCGGTGTCGCGAATGTCAGTCTCCTCCTCAAGGAGGTAGCGCGCCTCGCGGAACAGCGGCGTGCCCGGGTCCAGGACGGTGCGCACCACCCAGTCGTCGAAGTCTTCGGAGGACGTGGGCACGTCCCCGTTGAGGAATCGAAGGTAGGCGGGCGTCCCGCCGACCACCGCGTGGACCCGGGCGGAGAGCGCGGGATCGCTCAGCTTCCAGTATTTGGCCGCGAGTGGATAGTCGAAGGGTCTTATGACCAGTTCAAGGGTCGCGCGACCACGCAACGGCGCGTCTCCTGACAAGAGCCCGCCCATGACCGACATCGCGGAACCGCACAGGAGGAACGACAGACGCCCGCCGCGCGAGATCGCACGATCGATCTCCCTCTGCACGATGGACGGCAGGGCGGGCGACACCTTGCTCAGGTAAGGGAACTCGTCGATCACCACAGGCCGGCCCGACTCGTCGGCGATGGCGAACATCTGGGTGATCGCCTCGTCCCAGCTGGCGAATCTGGTCAGGACGGGGCTTCCCGTGTGGTTCCACAACGCGGTCGAGAACATGCTCAGCGCCTCGGCCTCCGTCGCCTCCGTCGCGCTGAAGTAGAAGCCGCCCATCTCGCGGGTCAGCGCCTCAAGCAGGAACGTCTTGCCCTGCCGACGACGGCCGCTGACCACGCCGAACTGGACGGATTCGGCGCCCCGCGCGGCGAAGGACGCGAGGTGGCGCCACTCGAATTCCCGGGCGAAGATCCTGTCGGGCTTGGGGATCAAGGCGACCTCCAACACATAGAAGTACACTTCTGCGAAGTGTACTTCTATGTGTCTCACGCCCTCTGGGGGTCGAGGATCTCGGCGCGGCGCAGGAAGCCGAGGTCGTGCGTGGCGAGAGCTCGATGTTTGCGCAACCATACGGTCGCGTCGGCGGCGGACATGGGTTCGGCGAACAACCAGCCCTGCCCCAGGTCACAGCCCATGTCGGCCAGGCGTTCGGCCACCTCCGCCGACTCGACGCCCTCGGCGACCGAGCGCAGGCCGAGGGAGCGGACCAGGTCGACGATGGAGCGGACGATCCGCTCGTCGTCCTTGGACTCGCCGATGCGGCGGACGAAGGAGGAGTCGATCTTGACCTCGGCGACCGGCAGGCGCTGCAGGCGGACCAGCGAGGAGTAGCCGGTGCCGAAGTCGTCCAGCGCGAGCGGCACCCCCAGCGCGGTCAGGGCCCGGACGGCTCCGTCGGTGTAGGCCTGGTCGGTCATCAGGATGCGCTCGGTGACCTCCAGCTGGATCGCCTTGGGCGGCAGCCGGTAGCGCGCCAGCCCCTCGCCCAGCTGGTCGGAGAGGGCGCAGTCGAGGAGGTCGCGGGCCGAGACGTTGACGGAGATCTGCTCGTGCAGGCCGGTGTGCCACCAGTGGGCCGCCTGCTCCAGCGCGGCGTCGATGACGTACCCGGTGAGGTGCCGCATCAGGTACGACTGCTCGGCCATCGGCACGAACTCGCCGGGGGGGATCATCCCCCGCTCCGGGTGGCGCCAGCGCAGCAGCGCCTCCACCCCCCGCACCTGCCCCCCGGCCAGGTCGAGCTTGGGCTGGTAGTGCAGCCGCAGCTCGGAGCGGTCGATGGCCCTGCGCAGGTCGCCGAGGAGGTTGAGCCGCTCGGGACTGTTGCGGTCCTTGTCGGGGGAGTAGATCTCCACCCCGGTCCTGCCCTCCTTCGCGAGGTACATCGCCACGTCGGAGCGCTGCAGGAGCATCTCGAAGTCGGGCGCGTGGTCGGGGTAGATCGCGATGCCGAACGAGGCGTCCAGGTCGAAGCTCATGCCCTCCAGCCGGACCGGCTCGGTGATCGCCACCCGCAGGCGCGCCGCCACCTCCCTGGCCGCCGCGGCGTCCCTGACCGAGGGCAGCAGGACGGCGAACTCGTCGCCGCCGAGCCTGGCCACCACGTCGCCGGGACGGACGCTGTGGGTGAGGCGGTGGGCGACCAGCTGCAGGAGCCTGTCGCCGACCGGGTGCCCGAGGGTGTCGTTGATCTCCTTGAACCGATCGAGATCGAGCAGGAACAGGCCGACCCGCTCGCCGTCGCGCGCCTCGGCGAGCGCCTCCTCGGTGCTGAGCACGAGCATCTTGCGGTTGGGCAGCCCGGTCAGCACGTCGTGCGTCGCCTGGTGGTCACGGCGGACCGACATGGTGGCGGTGAAGTAGACCGCCACGATCGGCGCCAGGAACAGCGGCACCAGGGCCGGCGAGTGGTTCATCACCACCACGACGAGGGGGGCCAGGCCGAGCAGGCCGGCGTAGACGAGGCTCTGGTGGCCGATCGTGGTCCTGATCACCCGGTGGATCGACCTGCGCTCGTGCAGCGCCACCGCGCCGGAGACCAGCAGGGCCCGGACCACGAAGTAGGTGAGCCCGGCCAGCCCGATCGCCAGCAGGTCGGAGCCGTCGGGCACCCAGGAGGTCACCGCGACGGACCGGTCGCCGAACAGCCCGAGCACCAGCCCGGCCGCGCCGCAGGCCAGCGTCACCTGCGCGATGTTGAACATGACCCGATGGCTCGCCTTGCGGGTGACGGCCCCGTTGACGACCATGGCCACCGCCTGCAGCAGCACGGCGACCGGCAGGCCGTAGTGGAGCAGCGCGGCGAAGGTGAACATGGTCGACGGGTAGGTGCCGCCCACCGTCATCGACGACGACAAGACCACCGGTCGCAGCTCGCCCAGCACGACCAGGGTCGCGAGCATCCAGAACAGCGGGCTGCGGACGAGCTCCGCCGCCTCGGCCACGTCAATGCCCAGCACGGACACGACGAGCGCGGTGAACCCGATCGTGATGACGGCGGCGAGGTAGGCCCACAGGGGCGTTCCGGGTCGCGGTCCGGTGTCGCGGGTGTCGGTTGGGTCGGCCATGAGTAACAAAACCCCCATTAGTTCATTATGGGAGAGTACGGCCTGCGGGCCACTTCGCGAAACCGATTGCGCACGTTCCGTCACTGACAATTCGCACGTTTTCAAGACACAACGCTTCGAGGCACCGGCGGGACGGCCCCTACTCCTCGGGTCTGACCGTCTTCTCCGAGGCCGCCTCGGGCCCCTCGTCCAGCAGAACCCGCAGGCCTTCCTCGTCGAGGATCGGCACGCCGAGCTTGACCGCCTTGTCGAACTTGGAGCCGGCGTTCTCCCCCACCACCACGAAGGAGGTCTTCTTCGACACCGACGCCGAGACCTTGCCGCCCCGGCCCGCCAGGGCCTCGCCCGCCTCGTCGCGGGTGAAGCCGGCGAGGGTGCCGGTCACCACGAAGGTCAGGCCCGCCAGGGTCTGCGGGAGCTGCTCGGCCGGGGGGTCGTCGACCATCCGGACCCCGGCGTCCGCCCACCGGTCGACGATCTCCCGGTGCCAGTCGACGGTGAACCAGTCGTGGATCGCCGCGGCCACGCGCGGGCCGACGCCCTCGACGGCGGCCAGCTCCTCCTCCGTGGCGTCCCTGATCGCGGGGATCGAGCGGAACTCGTCGGCGATCGCCTGGGCCGTCGGGGGGCCGACGTGCCGGATGGAGAGCGCGACGAGCACCCGCCAGACCGGCTGGTCCTTGGCCTTCTCCAGCTGCTCCAGCATCTTCTCGGCGTTCTTGCTCGGCTCGCCGCTCTGGTTGGCGAAGAAGGTGACGACCTTCTGCTCGCCGCTCTCCGGATCGGTCTTGGGCAGGCCGGTGTCGGGGTCGCGGACCACCGACCTGATCGGCAGCAGCTGCTCCATCGTCAGGTCGAACAGGTCCGCCTCGGTGCGGACCGGCGGCTCCTGCGGCGGCAGCGGCTGGGTCAGCGCGGTGGCCGCCACGTAGCCCAGCCCCTCGATGTCGAACGCCCTGCGCCCGGCCGCGAAGAAGATGCGCTCGCGCAGCTGGGCGGGGCACGCCCTGGTGTTGGGACAGCGCAGGTCGGCGTCGCCCTCCTTCTCGTACGCCAGCTCGGTGTCGCACTCCGGGCAGCGCCGCGGCATCACGAACTCGCGCTCGGTGCCGTCGCGCAGGTCGGCGACCGGGCCGACGATCTCGGGGATGACGTCGCCCGCCTTGCGCAGCACCACGGTGTCGCCGATCAGCACGCCCTTGCGCGCCACCTCGGAGGCGTTGTGCAGCGTGGCCCGCTCGACCGTGGAACCGGCCACGACGATCGGCTCCATGACGCCGTACGGGGTGACCCTGCCGGTGCGGCCCACCGCGACCTGGATGTCGTGGAGCTTGGTGTTGACCTCCTCCGGCGGGTATTTGTAGGCGATCGCCCAGCGCGGGGCCCGGCTGGTGGAGCCCAGGTTGTTCTGCAGCTCGATGCGGTCGACCTTGACCACGACGCCGTCGATCTCGTAGGCCGGGTCGTGGCGGTGCTCGCGGTAGAACTCGATGAAGGCGTTGATGCCGTCGAGGTCGTCGACGACCTTGTAGAGGTCGCTGACCGGCAGGCCGAACCCCTTCAGCCGCTCGTAGACCTCGGACTGGGCGCGGGGCGCGGTGGCGCCCTCCCACTTGCCGATCCCGTGAACGATCATGTAGAGCGGCCGCTGCGCGGTGACGCGCGGGTCCTTCTGCCGCAGGGAGCCCGCGGCGGAGTTGCGCGGGTTGGCGAACGGCGCCTTGCCCGCCTCGACCAGCTGCTCGTTGAGCTTCTCGAACTCCTCGACGGGGATGTAGACCTCGCCCCTGACCTCCACCACGTCGGGCACGTCGTCGCCGGTCAGGCGCTGCGGGATGTTGGCGATCGTGCGGACGTTGGCCGTCACGTCGTCGCCGACGCGGCCGTCGCCCCTGGTCGCCCCCCTGGTCAGGCGGCCCTTCTCGTAGAGGAGCGCGATCGCCAGGCCGTCGATCTTCAGCTCGCACAGGTAGGGCGCGGGGTTCCGCTCGGCCAGCCGCTCGGCCCGCGCCTGCCAGGAGGCGAGGTCGTCGGCGTTGAAGGCGTTGTCGAGGCTCTCCATCCGCTGCAGGTGCTTGACCGGGGTGAAGTCGCTGGAGATCGGCGCGCCGATCTTCTGGGTGGGCGAGTCGGGCGTGCGGAGGGCCGGGCTCTCCTCCTCCAGCTCGCGCAGCTCGCGCATCCACCCGTCGTACTGGGCGTCGCTCACGGTGGGCGAGTCGAGCACGTGGTAGCGCCAGTTGGCCTCCTCGACCAGCTCGGTCAGCTCCGCGTGCCGCTCCAGCGCCGCCACCGGCACGCCCTCGACCTCAGCGCCCATCGCCCGCTTCTCCCATCGTCGTCGCCCAGGACAAACGTATCTTCGGGCACCGACAATGTGACCCCGCCATTGCCCCGAGTTGGACAAGCCCTCGCCGCTCCCGTACGACACCGGCCCGGCGGTGCGCGGGGCCCGTACGGATCACTCGCCGGGCTCGTCCTGCAGCACCCGGGTGGCCTTGCGGCAGGCGGCCAGGGCCGCCCTGGCGTAGGCGGGCGAGGCCCCGGCCAGGCCGCAGGCGGGGGTGAGCACGACCTGCGAGGCCAGGGTCGAGGAGGGGAAGCCGAGGCGGCGCCAGAGCTCGACGGCGGGCCCGGCGACCACGTCGACGTCCGGGATCCTGGCGTCCACGCCCGGTACGACACCGAGGAACAGCGCGGTCCCGGCCTCGACGGTCTCGCCGATCGCGTCCTCGTCGCGCCTTCTCATGAGGTGGGCGTCCAGCGAGACGCCCCCCACGCCCGCCGTGCGCAGCACCCCGAAGGGCACGCCGGGGGCGCAGCAGTGCACGACCGTGAACGTCCCGGCGGGGAGCACCGCCCCGAGCCGGTCGGCGACGATCTGGCGGTCGACGGCGGCCAGCCGCCCGAAGCCCGAGGCCGTCGGCACCGTGCCCGTCAGGACGCCGGGCAGCCCCGGCTCGTCGAGCTGGACCACGATCTGCGAGGCGCGCGGCACCCTGCGGCGCACGTCGGCGACGTGCGCCGCGAGCCCCTCGGTCAGGGAGTCCACCAGGTCGCGCACCGCTCCCGGGTCGGCGAGCGTCTTGTCGCCGTACCGGAGCTCGATCGCCCCCGCCAGCGTCCACGGCCCGCACACCTGGATCTTGAAGGGCCCCTCGTACCCCTGGGCCACCTCCTCCAAGCCGTCGAGGTCGCGTACGAGATGGTCGCGGGCGCGCTTGGAGTCGCGGCCCGGCCTGTCGGCGAACCGCCAGCCCGACGGCTGCACCTCGACGGGCATCTCCAGCAGGAGCGACGCGGTGCGCCCGATCATGTCGGCGCCGACGCCGCGGGCGGGCAGCTCGGGCAGGTACGGCAGCGCGGGCGACTCGCCGAAGGCGACCCTCACCGCCTCCGCGTGGTCCTCCCCCGGATGCGACCCGATGCCGGTCGCGGTCGCCTCGCCCCATGGGTACTGGCTCAAAGACTGCTCCTGGTCTCGCGGGCTCGTGGTCTCGCGTCGGGACGCGGGCGGAACGTGAACGGAATCCACCGGTGTCTGCCCGGCTCGCTCGCCCGGACCAGCTTATGACCGCCGGATCGCGCCTCCGGCCGGGAGAATCCCGCGGCACCGTGACGGCACGCGATCAAGCTGAGTAGGGTGCTGCCCGGTATTCACCCGATTTCTGGGGCCTCGTCGCCCCGGAGGCGTCTCGGCGCGGGGGCCGTTTCGCCCGGGGGCCGTTGGTTCTGGGTCGTTCTGGGGGCGTTTCGTGATCGGTCGAATGCTCGTCACGGTACTGGTACTGGCGGCGGTCGCGGCGCCACCGGCCGTGGCCGGGGTGAAGGCGGGAGCGGCGGCCGGGGCGGAGGCCACGGGAGCCGCCGCGCCGGTGGAGGCCAGGACGGCCCTGGCGGGGGCGGGGGCCGGGGGGACGGCCGCCGCGCCGGCCAGGTGCAATCCCGAGCGCGGTACGACCAGCATCGGGGAGTCCTGGGCCCAGCGGCGGCTCAGCCTGCCCGAGGTGTGGGAGCTGACCAAGGGTGCCGGGGTGACCGTCGCGGTCGTCGACAGCGGGGTGGACAGCAGGCACCCCCAGCTGCGAAGGACCCGTTCGGTCGACCTGACCGGCTCCGGGGCGCGCGACTGCCTCGGCCACGGTACGGCGGTGGCGGGCATCATCGCGGCGGCCGCGATGAAGGGGGTTCCCTTCACCGGGGTCGCGCCGCAGGCGAGGTTGATCTCCATCAAGCAGACCGAGGACGGCACCGGCGACGTGGCCCGGCTGGCCCTGGCCATCGTGCGGGCCGCCGAGCTGGGCGCCGACGTGATCAACGTGTCGGTCGAGGCCCGCGACCAGGCCGACCTGCGCAACGCGGTCAACTACGCCCTCGCCATGGACGCGGTCGTGGTGGCCGCGGCCGGCAACGTGCAGAAGGAGGACGGCAGCCCGGGGCCCGCCTACCCGGCCGCCTACGAAGGGGTCCTGTCGGTCGGGGCCGCCGGTCCCGACGGGGTGAGGGCCGACTCGTCCAACGCCGTCACCCCGGTCTCCGTCCTCGCCCCCGGCAAGAACGTCACGAGCACCTGGGCCGGGCGGGCCTACCGGGAGGACCTGGAGGGCACCAGCTTCGCGGCCCCGTACGTGGCCGGGGTGGTCGCGCTGGTCCGCGCCCGGCACCCGGAACTGGACAACGTGCGGGTACGGCGGCGCGTCGAGCTGACCGCCGACGGCGGCGCGGGGGCGGGCACCGGGGCGGGGATGGTCAACCCGCTGCTGGCGGTCTCGGCGATCCTGCCGTCCGAGCAGGTGGCGCTCGCGCCGCGCCAGCCGGCCCCGCTGCCGGGGAACGCGGTGCGGCCGGCGCCTCCCGAGGATTCCCGGGCCGTCTCGATCTCACTCTGGGTCGCACTGGGGGCGCTCACCGTGGGCGTTTTGGTCACCGTGGCGGGCATCGCCGTCCCGATGGGACGCCGGAGAGGCTGGCGGCCCGGCTCCGTCGAGAACCAAACATGACAAACGTATTAAAAACCCGTTCTAGTGCGTCAAATTTGGTTGGATGGTGCCCGATTAGCTTAAAGCGGCTTTATTGACAGCTGTGCTGGAAGGAACGCAATGGGGTATTTGCACCCATTACTGCCTGAAGATCCCAAGCGTATCGGCGTGCACATCCTGGTCGGCCGGCTCGACCCGGATCCAGGACACGCCGTCTACCTGGGACATCTTCCCGACGACGACACCATCCGTGTCATCCGCCTCCTGGCCGCCGAACCGGAGGCCCCCGATCCCCGGGTGCGAGAGCGGATCACGAACGAACTGCACGCCGCCAAGCGCGCGTCCGGGGCGCACACCGCGAGGCTGCTGGAGGTCGGCTGGTTCGACGACCGCCCGTACGTGGTCCGCGAGCACATCGAGGGGCCCACGCTGCGGCAGGCCGTGGCCGAGGACGGCCCGCTCACCGGTGACGCGCTGGAGCGGTTCGCCGTCGGCACGCTCACCGCGCTGACCGCCCTCCACCTGTCCGGCCTCGCCCACGGGTCGCTCACCCCCGACACCGTGCTGCTCGGCCCGGACGGTCCCCGCGTCTTCGACATCGGGCTCGACCCCGTCACGGGCGAGCGGGAGCCGGACTACCGCGCTCCCGAGCACATCCGCGAGGAGGTCGCCTCCTCCGGGTCCGCCGCCTCGGCGCCGGAGGCGAGCAGGCCCGCGGACCTCTTCGCCTGGGCGGCCACGGTCGTCTACGCCGCGACCGGGCGGCCGCCCTTCGGCGGCCGGCCGGAGAAGGTCCTGGAAGGTCCCGCGGACCTGACCGGCCTGCCCGCGGAGCTGCGGCCCGTCCTCGCCTCCTGCCTGGACAAGCGATCGCAGGAGCGCCCGGACACCAGGGCCGCCATGCTGCGCCTGCTCGGTGAGGCCGAGGCCGCGGACGCGCCGGTCCCCCTCCCCGGCGCCGCCGCACCTCTGCCCGGCCTTGTCTCCGGCACCGTCTCGGGTGCCGGGGTCCCGGACGGCGGGATCTCGGGTGGCGGAACGGGCGTCGGCACGGGGGCCGTCGGCGGGAACGACGTCCCGGCGAACGGGAACGCCCCCGGCGCGGCCGTACCGCGACAGGCTGAACCCTCGACACCCGCGACACCCGCGACGTCCGTCTGGGGAGCTCCGCAGCTTCCCCAGGGCGCGTCCCCCGTTCCCGGGGCCCCGGAGCCCGCGAAGGCCGCCGGGAACCGTCCGAGGACGGGCAACTTCTCGATGGCGCTGGCCGCCTGCGTCGGCGTGATCGTCCTGCTCTCCGGGCTGGGGCTGTGGGCCGCCGGGCGGTACACCGCCCTGAGCGAGCTGGAGCGGGCCTCCGCCGACGGCGCGATCCCCGAGGTGTCGCTCGGGCTGGCCGACCAGTCACGGGACGAGCCCCAGGGACAGGACCCGGTGCAGAACACCGGGGACAACCCCACGGGCAAGGTGACCGTGCCCTGGGGGACGACGCCCGATCCCCAGGTCCCGGAGGTGGGGCCGCTGCAGCTGCCCAGCGACGCCCCCACCGCCCTGCCCCAGGTCCCGACCATCGGCGCGTACACCAATCCGCCGGTGCCGGTGCCGACGGCGCCGCTCACCACGGCCCCGACCGCGCCCGTGGCTCCGACTCCCACGACCGGGGTGCCCTCCGCCGCCGCGTCCACGACGGCGGCCCAGCCGACCCCGACCCCGTCGTTGACCGTCCAGCCGGAGGCGCCCCCGACCGGGACGCCGACCCCGATCCCGAGCCCCACCCCCACCCCGGCCCCGCCGGGCACCCCGACGCCGACGCCGACCCCGCCCCAGGGAACTCCCGGCCCGACCCCCACCCCGACTCCGACGCCCACCCCGACCCCGACGCCCGCCCCGGCCAAGCCGTCCTTCAAGCCCTCGCAGACCGCGAGGCCCTCACAGACGGCAAGGCCCACGCGGACCCCCAAGCCCTGGCAGACGGCCAAGCCCTCGCAGACGGCCAGGCCGACGGTCCGGCCGTCCACGCCCGCGACCGTACGGCCGTCGTTCTCCCCGCCGCCGGCGCAGCGCGCCAACCCCCACACTCCGGAGAAGGTTTGCGGGCTGAACTACTCGGTGCAGCGACAGGCACCGTTCCAGGGGGGGACCATCTACCAGCTCTTCAACAGCGTCACGAAGAACACCTGCGTGGTCGCCCTGAAGAGTGTGGACGTGGGCGTCGCGTCCCCGGTCTGGGTCACCCTTGAGGTCAAGGGCGGCCCGACCAAGACCGACCGCGGCAACTACGAGTACTACGCGGGCCCGGTCGTCCTCCCCGCCCAGGGCAAGTGCGTGCGCTTCAACGGCGGCAGCCCCTCCGGTTCCTCCGCTATCGACTGGGGGAACTGCAAGTAATGCGCGACGAGCGAGAGCCCTCGCGGGGCATGTCCCGCGAGCCGTACTCACCGACCGGTGATCCGGAGACGGACCGGCTTCTCAGCGTGATCGGGGAGCAGACGAGCCGGATGGAGGAGGTCGGCCAGGGCCTGGCCGAGGCCAGGGGACGCGGCGAGGCGGCCGGCGGCCACGTGTCGGTGGAGGTGCTGACCAGCGGCTCGCTGGCGGCCCTCCACATCGATCCGCGCGCCCTGCGCCTGGGCTCCGAGGCTCTCGCGGAGGCGATCCTGGCGGCCTCGGACGAGGCCGTCAGGGACGCGGCCGAGCAGGCGAGCACGCTGCTGAACTCGCTCCTGGAGGACCCCTTCAGGGGGTGATCCCGGGTACGAGGTCGTACGAGGTCCGGCCCCGGGCGAAGGCCCGGGGCCGGACCTCTGGAGCCGTCCTTCCGGAGCCGGACTTCCGGGGCCGGACTTCCGGGGCCGGACTTCCAGAAGCGGACTTCCGGAGGCGGCCCTCCGCAGCCGGACTTCCGCAGCCGGACTTCCGGAGGCGCCGGAGACGGCGGCCTCGCTCGAAGCAGGTGGCCCCGGCCGCGCGGGGGCTCCGCACGCGAAGCGGGCGGCCTGGCCGCGCGGGAGCCGTGCGCCCGAAGCGGGGAGCCCCGCGCTCAGGCGGGCGGCTTGGCCGCGCGGGAACCGTGCACGATGATCTTGGAGATCCACTGCTCCCAGCTGGGGAGGCCGGGATCCCCCTGCAGCGTGTTGTCCGCCACGGTGTACGTCCCCGAACCGATCAACCGGGAGGCCAGGTTGCCCACCGCGCTGGGAGGGAACATCTTGCCCCACGGGCCGATCTTGGTCAGGTCGTAGGCGCCGTTGAAGGCCATGTTGCTGGCGAAGCCCCTGCCGAACTGCTTGAAGTTCTCGCCCACGCCGGTGACGTCGTTGCCGGTGAGGTCCTTCTCGACCCCGGTGAGCTCGAAGATGCTCCACTGGAGCACCTGCTGGCCGCCCGCGTAGCCCAGGCTGTCGCCCAGGTAGTAGAACGAGTTATAGATGATCTTCTCGACGCTGATCTTGAAGAGCTTCTTCTGCAGGAGCGCGCGGCCCTTGAGGAACCTGTCCATGATCTGCTTCTGCACGGCCGCCCCGATGCCCGCGGTGGCCCAGCCCCAGGCCACCGTGTAGACCATGTTCACCCATGCCTGCACGGCGAGCACGATCAGCACGTGCCGGGTGATCTCCACGGCCTTGGCGTAGTCGCGGCAGGCCTGGGCGATCGCCCGGCAGAATCTGGCGACCTCGACGGGGTAGGGACGGAACTTGCCCGTCCACAGCGTCTTGAACTCCTGCACGGACGCGCCGCCGTTGTTCTTCCACACCTGCTCGGCGACGCCGTTCGCCTCGTTGCCGGTGCGTTCGATGGTGTCGGCCAGGTCGTCCCAGATGTCCGCCGCCGCGCGCAGCTTGTCCGGGTCGCCCTCCGGCCAGCTCACGCCGAGCATGGAGGTGACGAACGCGGCGCCGCCGATGGAGCCGGCCCCCATCGCGCTCTTGACCGGGTTGGCCTTGACGAACGCGCCCACCGCTCCCAGGGGATTGCTCATTCGAGCTCGGCCTTGTTGGTGACGCTGATCTCGGGGCCGACGACCGCCTTGATCATCCCCTCGATCGTGGCCCAGTTGGCCCCGGTGACGTTGTCGCCGACCAGGCCCAGGTTGTCGCCGATCTTGCGGTAGCCGTCCCTGATGCTCCCGACGTGGCTCCTGGCCTCGCCCGTGGCGGCGAAGTAGCCCTTGCCGTGCGAGGTGCCCGCGAACTCCTGGCCGACATCGTCGTTGCCCCAGAAGTTGCCCAGGGCCTCGAGGTCGGCCATGGCCTTGGTGAAGGCCCTGCCGAGCTCGTCGCTCTCGGCGTGAAAGTCTTCCTTGCGCTTTTTCAGATCAGCCGGACTGATGTCCGTCGGCTCCGGCGGAAATGACAAGACAGCCCCCCTGAACGTGACACACGTTTAGAGAGTGATGTTAGTCATCTCTTGTTACTAAAAAACACCCTTTAAGTCGATTCCTGTTCACTTCTCGGCGTCGGGCTGGGAGACGAACGCGGTCTGGATGAGGCGCACGCCGCTCCTCCGGTCGGAGAGATAGGCGCGTCCCGGCGGCAGCGCGTGGGGGCGCACCCCGAACACCACTCCCTCGTCCTTGTGGCCCGACATCATGACGGCCGGGGTGGCCATGTCCTTGAGCCGCTGGAGCACCGGGTCGAACATGGCCCGTCCCGCGCCGCCCATCGCGCGGGCCAGCACCAGGTGCAGGCCGATGTCGCGGGCCTGGGGCAGCAGGTCGAGCAGCACCCCGAGCGGGTTGGCGCCCGAGGCCACCACGTCGTAGTCGTCGACCACGATGTAGATGTCCGCCCCCTTCCACCAGCCGCGCGAGCGCAGCTCCTCCGGCGAGAGGTTCGCCGGGGGGAGCCGCTTGACCAGCGACTCCCTGAGCTCGGTGAGGAACTCGGTGGCGGCGGTCGAGGAGGCCGCGTACCCGATGCGGTGCTCGGTGTAGGCGGCGTCCAGCAGCGAGCGGCGGTAGTCGATGACGACGAGGCGGGCCTGCGCGGGCTCGTGACGGGCCACGACCCCCTCGGCCACCAGGCGCAGCAGGTTGGACTTGCCGCTCTCGTTGTCGCCAATGACGACCAGGTGGGGATCGGCGTCGAAGTCGGCGAGCACCGGCGAGAGGGTGCTCTCGTCGATGCCCAGCGGGATGCGCGCGCCGGTCTCCTCCGGTCCCGGCAGGCTCTCCGGCGCGAGGACGGCGGGCAGCAGCCGCACCCTGGGGGCGGGCGGCCCCTGCCAGGCGGCGGCGACGGACTCGACCATGGCCCGGGTGGCGACGGGCAGGTCGTCGCTCCGGTCGCCGCCGTCGACGCGCGGCAGCGCGCTCAGGAAGTGCAGGCCGTCGCGGGTCAGGCCGCGCCCCGGCACGCCCTCGGGAACCGCCAGCGCGGTCCTGCGGTTCACCTCGGACTCGTAGGCGTCGCCCAGCCTCAGCTCCACGCGCGAGCCGAACAGGTCGCGGATGGACGGCCGGAACTCCGACCACTTGTTGGTCGCCGCCACCACGTGGATGCCGTAGCCGAGGCCGCGGGCGGCCAGCTCGGTGATCGTGGGCTCCAGCGACTCGAACTCCTGGCGGACCGTGAGCCAGCCGTCGACCACGAGGAAGACGTCCCCGAAGCCGCCGGGATCGACGGTCCCCGCGGCGATCCGGCGCCGGTAGGTGGTGATCGAGTCGATCCCCAGCTCGGCGAACTGTCGCTCTCGCAGCGCCAGCAGCGCGGTGACCTCCGCGACGGTACGGCGGACCCGGTCGGCGTCCAGCCGGTTGGCCACCCCGCCGACGTGCGGCAGGCCCTCCAGCGAGGCGAGGGCGCCGCCGCCGAAGTCCAGGCAGTAGAACTGCGCCTCTGCCGGGGTGTGGGTGAGGGCGAGACCGGCGATCAGCGTGCGCAGCACGGTGCTCTTGCCGCTCTGCGGGCCCCCGGCCACGGCCAGGTGCCCGGCGGAGCCCGACAGGTCGAGCCAGTACGGGTCACGCCGCTGCTCGAAGGGCCGGTCGACGACACCGAGCAGCGCGTGCAGCCCCCCGCGCCCCTGCCAGTGCGCGGTCGTCAGCCCGTGGTGCGGGGTGACGGACAGCGGCGGGAGGAGCTGGTCCAGTGAGGGCGGCTCGGCCAGGGGCGGCAGCCAGATCCGGTGCGCGGGCGGGCCCTGCCCGCCCAGCCTGCGGACCACGACGTCGAGCAGCGTGTCGCGCCCCGCGCTGACGACCTCCGGCTCCTCCTCCGGCTCGGCCTGGACGGGAGGCGCGATGTAGGCGGGACCGTAGGGGACGATCTGCCGCCCCTCGGCGCGCTCGCGCCGCACGACCCGCCGCTCGGGGGTGTAGGGCCCGGAGACGTACGCGGCCTTGAAGCGGACCATCCCGGTGGTGTCGAACTTCAGGTAGGCGTTGCCCGGCGCCGAGGGCAGCTCGTAGGCGTCGGTCACGCCGAGCACCACCCGGCTCTCCATCGCCGAGAAGGTCCGCAGGCCGATCCGGTACGACAGGTGGGTGTCCAGGCCGCGCAGCCTGCCCTCCTCCAGCCGCTGCGAGGCCAGCAGCAGGTGCACCCCCAGGGACCTGCCGAGACGGCCGATCATCACGAAGAGCTCGATGAACTCGGGCTTGGCCGACAGGAGCTCGCTGAACTCGTCCAGCACCACGAACAGGGTCGGCATCGGGCGCAGGTCGGCCCCCTGCTCCCTGGCCTGCTCGTAGTCGCGCAGCGAGGCGTAGTTCCCGGCGGCGCGGAGCAGTTCCTGGCGCCGTACCATCTCGCCGTGCAGGGCGGCGTGCATGCGGTCGACCAGCGGCAGCTCGTCGGCGAGGTTGGTGATGACGGCCGCGACGTGCGGCAGGGAGTCCATGCCCAGGAAGGTCGCGCCGCCCTTGAAGTCGACGAGCACGAAGTTCAGGACCTCGGACGAGTGCGCGACGGCCAGGCCGAGCACCAGCGTGCGCAGCAGCTCGCTCTTGCCGGAGCCGGTGGCGCCGATGACCAGGCCGTGCGGGCCCATGCCGCCCTGCGCCGACTCCTTGATGTCCAGCTCGACCGGGCGCCCGTCGGTGCCGACGCCGATCGGCACCCGCAGCCGGTTGCGCGGCGCCCGGGGACGCCAGAGCAGCGCCGGGTCCAGCCCCGCGGCGTCGCCGAGCCCCAGCAGCTCGGCCAGCGTGGTGTCGGCCGCGAGCGCGTCGCCGCCCCCCGCCCCGGCCGGTGAGCCGCGCAGCGGGGCCAGCCGCCTGGCGAGCCCGTCGGCCTGCAGGTAGGAGAACCGGTCTGGTCTGCCCAGCGGCGTGACGACCTCCTTGCCCGCCTGGTCGGTGGTGACCCGGCTGAACAGCTCCTCGGTGACGCGCAGCCTGAGCATCGTCTTCTCCCCGGCGGGGGTGGTGGTCCCGTCGAGGTCGATGAGGGTGACCCCCTCGATCGCGTCCGCGCCCAGCGGGGAGTCCTGCGGGACGTGCCCGCCGTCGATGATCACGATGTGGTACGGGAGCGCCTCGGCGGAGACGCCCGGCTTGAACCGGGCCCGGTTCTTGAAGTCGGCGCCCAGCAGCCGGTCGAGGTCGCCCAGGTCGTCGGTCATGAGGCGGACGGGCCCCGCGGCGTCGGTCTCGTGCGGGTGCAGGGCGTGCGGGAGCCACTTGATCCACTCCCAGTGGGCCATCCACTCCTTGGACGCGCACACCGCGATCCTGAGCTCGTCCGGCGAGTGGAAGACGGCCAGCTGGCCGACGAGCGCCCTGACCATGTCACGGACGGCCGACTCCGGGCCGGTGGGCCTGATCCTGGCGAAGGAGTGCAGGGAGATGGCGATGGGCAGGTCCGCCACCGTCGAGTGGGTGCGGACGAAGCGGCGCAGCGCCCCGGCGGACATGGCGTCCAGGTCCTCGACCGGCTTGGACTCCGGCGGTATGAGCTGGACGGCCAGGCGCTGGGAGCCGGTGCCCACCCGGACGGCGCCGAAGTCGGCGTCCGAGGGCCGCCGCTCCCACAGGCGGGCGCTCAGCGCGATCGCCCAGAGGGCGTCGGGGTCGGGGCCGTTCCAGTCGAGCGCCTCGCGCTGCCTGCCCGCCGCGCGCCTGACCTTGGCGCGGGTCTGGGACAGGTAGCGGAAGTAGTCGCGGCGCAGGCCGTTGAGCCGCTGCTTGCGCTCCCCGCCCGCCCGGCCCATCTGGCCGATGGTCATGCCGACCATGGAGAGCGCGAACATGCCGCTGGCCACGTACATGATCGGGTTCCCGCCGCCGCCCCCGGCGAACATCAGCCCCATCGCGGCGCCGCCGGCCACCATCGGCAGGTACATGAGCACCTGCGTGAAGCCCGCCGAGACGGTCTCGGGGATCTCGGGCGGCGACTCCAGGAGGATCTCGCCGCGCGGCGGTGCCGGAGGTGGACGCCGCTCGGGACGCCGGACGACCACGATGCCCACTTCGCCCCCGATGTGAGTTAAGCCGGATATTGCCCAGTCCGGGCTTACCGTAGCGAAACCGATCCCCGGGTTCGACGGAATCTTCGAGAACGCCTCGCGACCGATACCGGATCACCAGAACGGCCCCCGTACCGCACGAGCCGGTGATCACGGGGTGAACACCGCGAATCGCGCGACCCCGGCCGATACCGGGTGATCGCGGAGGTGACTACCATGCGCCCTGTGAACCAGGTGACCGCAATCCCCCTGTGCCGCATCACCGTCGTCACCCCGCGCCGCCGGGTCGACCTGGCGGTGCCCTCGGACCTCCCCCTCTCCCACCTGCTGCCCGACCTGCTCGCCGCTACCGGCGAGAGCGCCGAGGAGGTCGCGCCCGCCGGCGGCTGGGGGCTCCAGCGGATCGGCGCGGCCCCCATGCCCCCGGGCGCGGGCCTGTCCGAGCTGGGCATCAGGGACGGCGAGGTCCTCTACCTGCTGCCCCGCTCGTCCCAGCTGCCCGAGGCGATCTTCGACGACGTCGCCGACACCGTGGCGACCGGCGTCAAGGAACGGACCGGCCGCTGGCTGCCCGCGCACACCAGGGGCGTGGGGCTGGGCGCCGCGGCGCTGTCGATGATCGCCGCGTTCGCGGTGCTCGCGGCGAGCGGGCCGCCCTGGGCACCGGTCGTCGCCTTCGCCGGGGCGTGCGCGATCCTCGCCGTCGTGGCGGGCGCCGCGCTCTCCAGGGCCGTGGGCGACGGCCGGGCCGGGGCGATCATCGGCTACACCGCGCTGCCCCACGCCTTCCTGGCCGGGGCGTGCGTACCCGCTCCCCCCGCCGGTCCCGCCGTGTTCGGGGCGCCCAACCTGCTGGCCGGGTTCGCGGTGACCGCGCTGGTCGCCACCGTGACCGGCTGGATCGTCGCCGAGGGGCTGCCCAACTTCTTCGGCGTCGGGCTGGCCGCGGTGATCGGGACGATCTGCTCGGCGGTCGTCATGTTCACCGGGGTGCCCGCCCCCGGGGTGGCCGCGCTGGCCGCCACGATCACCCTCGCCTGCGCTCCCCTCATCCCGACGATGTCCTTCCGGCTGGCCCGGCTCCCGCTGCCCGCGCTGCCCACCAACGCCGAGGAACTGCGCGTCGACACCGACGACATCGACGGCGCGGACATCCGGCGGCGCGCGGCGGAGGCCGAGCGGTTCGCGACCGGCCTGACCTCGGGCGTCGCCCTGGTGGCGCTGGGCACGCTGCCGGTCCTGCTCGCCGCGAGCGGGTGGACCGCCCCCGCGACCCTGGTCACGCTCTCGCTGGCGCTGCTGATGCGCGCCCGCGTCTTCCAGGGGACCGGCCAGCGCCTCTGGCTGCTCGGCTCGGGTCTGACCGGGCTGCTGGCACTGATCCTGGGCGTGGCGTTCACCGTGCCGGACTCGGCCTTCGCGGTGACGATCGGCCTGGTGTGCGCGGCGGCGCTGACGGGCGGGATGGCGCTGTTCCTCCCGCGGCGGCGCCTGTCCCCGTTCTGGGGACGCGCGGGGGACATCGTGGAGTTCTGCCTGATCCTGGGCCTGCTCCCGCTCGCGCTCGGGGTGATGGACGTCTACGCGGCCATCAGGGGCCTGTCGGGCTGACCGGGCCTCCACCGGCCCGGCGGACCTCCGCCGCACACGGCCGTCGGAGGTCCGCCGGGCCGGCCGGGCTTCCGTGCGGTCCGGGGGCCGTGCCGTCCGCGTCCCGCCCGCCCGCCTGTCCGTGCGAGCGGACGGGCAGACGTGCGGGCAGACGTGCGGGCGAGCGGACGTGCGGGCGGTCAGTCGCGTGTCAGGTCGTCCAGGGTGCGGACCAGGTCCTGGCCGATGTCCTCGAAACGGCGGCGGGCCTCGCCCATGTCCAGCGGGAGCGGGTCGCCGCCGGTGGCGGCGCGGAGCAGCTCCTCGTTCGCGCGCCCGGCGGCCTCCTGGGCGGCGCGGACCGCCTCGGTCACCGCTTCGGCGACGGCCTGGCTGTCCAGGCGCATGATGCGCGGCTCAAGGGTGATCTCCCTGATCCGCCCGGCGCCGTCCACCAGGGCGCGGGCCAGGCCGTCGGCGCCGGTCCCCTCCCCGGTGACGGTCTCCAGCTCGCCGAAGACGCCGCCGAGGCGCCGCAGCGTCTCCTCGCTCTGCCGTACGACGGCGTCCAGGTCCTCCAGGCGCAGGTTCTCCAGGTTATCCAGGTTCTCCAGGTTTTCCGGGCGCGGGCTCTTGGGGGTGCGGTCGCTCACTTGTACGGCTCCGGCATCTCTTTCTTGGGGGACAGCCACTCGAACGTCCCGCCCTTGGGCAGCTGGGGCACCTGGCCGGGCGCGCCCGTGGGCGCCTGCTGGTACGGCAGGAGCGAGGGGTCGATCCTGGCCTTGGTGAAGTCGACCTTGGCCGAGCCGGTGGGCTCCAGGTTGAACGACTGGACCCACGCCTTGCCGGAGAAGTAGACCGACATGCTCCCGGCCACCGAGGCGACGAGCTTGCCCAGCGCGCCGGTCGAGACGGCGATCACCTGGCTGGCCAGGGTGCCCAGCATCCTCAGGTTGACCATGGCACTGGCCGCGTACGGGGTCGCGAGCATGGCCGCCGCGATCGTGGCGAGGGCGAGCAGGGTCGCCGCGATCTTGGCGATGGCCAGCCAGTACGCGCGGTAGGCGTCTCCCAGCTCGTCGACGATGCCGGCGACGTTCTTGATGTAGGCGCGCAGGCTCTCCAGCGCCTCCTGCATCCGCTGGACGGCGTCGTCGAACGCCTCCCTGTCGTCGGCGATCCAGCCGTCCTTCTCCTTGGTGAGCAGGATGGCGACGTAGCTCTTCACCGCCGTGTCCAGCCGCGAGTGGACGGACTCCCAGTTGTTGTAGGCGTCGGCCATGCCCGGCACGTTCGCCACGGCGGTGCCCGCGATCGCCACGCCCGCCCAGGCCGTGGGCGCCAGCCTGGCGCCGCCCCTGAGGGTGGACAGGACCTTGGTGGAGTTCGTGATCACCCCCTTGGCGCTCTTGCCCGCCGTCAGCGGGCTCGGTCTCCCACCCGGTCTCGCGGTCACGTCAGATCTCCCCCCGGCTCACCGGTACACGACGGTGCTGTTGTCCTCCGCGGTGCGCCAGTTGACGCGGGCGGTGGTCAGCGCGGCCGTCCACGACTCCAGCACCTCCACCGCGTCGTCGAACTTCTCCCCGACGTCCCGCTGGACCTCCCGGTAGCGCATCCCGACCGCGACCTCGCCGACCGCCCCCCAGCCGGGAAACCCGACCGTCGTGTCGCCCAGCATCGCGTGCATCTCCCTGATCCTCGGGATGACGTCCTCCTCGATCTCCTTGCGAATGCTCTCGATCGCCTTGGAGGTGACGTACTTCTCCTGGGTCATCCGGCCTCCGTGATCACGTGTTCCCGGACATCTCCTACCATCCCGCTCCGGCTCTCCTCTCCCCTTCGGAAGCCTGTTCACGGGGTCGCCGACGGCCGGAAACGTCCGGTACCGCCGCCGTTCACCGTCGGCGTCCCGTACACCGCCCGGCGATCACGCTTCTATGCTGTCGGCGACCGCGCATCCGGCGAGACGGAGGTGGGATGCAGACCCGTCGTGATCTCTATCAGGCGCACCGGCTGATGACCCAGCGTCTGGGGATGGCCCTGCTTCAGGGCGAGCCCGACGTGCCCGAGTCGCCGATGCGCAGGCACAACGTCGCGACGTTCTGCGGCGTGCTGGTCGCGGTGCTGGTGGCGGTGGGGTTCGGCATCTACGGCCTGCTGAAGCCCGGCGGCGCCACCGCGCTCACCGCGCCGGGGACGGTGATCGTCGAGGAGGAGACGGGCGCGACCTTCGTCTACAGCGCGACGCGGGGTCAGATGATCCCGGTCGCCAACGTCACCTCGGCCCGGCTGCTGCTCGGCGGCGGCCAGGGCGTGACGGTCCGCGCGGTCACCACGGCGTCGCTCCAGCGCTTCCCGCGGGGCCTCCTGGTCGGCATCCCCGGCGCCCCGGAGTCCCTGCCGCCCCGCGGGCGGCTGGTCCGCGCCCCCTGGTCGGCCTGCGTGGTCGAGGGCGTCGACACCGCCGGGACACGCACCCCGCACACCTCGCTGATCGGCGGCTTCCCGGTCGGCGGCACCCCGCTCGGGCGGGACACCGCGATGGTCGTGGAGGAGGGATCGCAGACCTGGCTGCTCTGGTCGGACCGGCGGATGCGGGTGCCGCAGGAGAGCCTGCGGGCGCTGACCGAGGAGCAGCCCCGGCAGGTCCCCGCGGCCTGGCTCAACGCGCTGCCCATCGGCCCCGACTTCCGCTCCCCGGCGCTCGCCGCCCGCGGCAGGGTGGTGCGCGGCCCCGACGGCAGGCGTTCCGTCGCGGGCCGGATCTACACCGTGCGGGCGGCGTCGGGCGACACGGCCAAGTGGTACGTCCTGCTGCCCGACGGCCTGGCCGCCCTCACCCCCGCCCAGGCCGACCTCCTGCTCCAGGACCCGGCCAGCAAGAAGGCGTACGGCAGGGCACCGGTGCGCGCCGTGGAGATCGACGCGGCGACCGCGAACGGGATGCGGCGCTCGGCCACCCGCTTCGATCCGGCGGGGCTTCCCACGGCCATGCCCCGGGTCGTCGCCCCCGACCCCGCCTCGCCGGTGTGCGCGGTCTACGCCGACACCGAGCGCGGATCGACCAGGGCGCGGCTGACCGTCGGCAGCACCATGCGCATCCCCGCGCCGCCCGCCGGGCGGTTCGACCAGGACTCGGTGGACCAGGTCGTGCTCCCGCCGGGCACCGCGTCGCTGGTGGGGGTGCTGCCGGGCAACGGCAGGCTCGACTCGGTCACCTCGGTCTTCCTGATCAGCGACCAGGGGCGGCGGCACGCGATCACCGCGACGGAGTCGCTGGCGAGCCTCGGCTACACCGCCGCGGACGTCGCGCCGCTGCCGGCGCACATCGTGCATCTGATCCCGCAGGGGCCCGCGCTCAACCGGACGGCGGCGGGAATCCCTGTGCCCGTGGGACAACCGTGACTCCCGTTACCAACGGTACATCTGTTCGTTATTGATGAGAGACGCGGCGGCTGTCCACTTTGTAATGATCGAAAGTCCCATGCCAGTCGAGCACCATGGAGGTGTCACGTGGTTCAGAAGACCTCCGCGTACCATTCGCGGCTTGGCGAGTCGTCGCAGAAGACCGACGACGCCAAGAACACGATCAACCAGATCAAGACCCAGCTCGAAGGTCACCGGGGCGAGCTGCGCTCCGGCTGGGACGGCCAGTCCGCGGTCTCCTTCGACGGCGTGTTCAACGCCTGGAGCACCGAGATGACCAACATCCTGCGCGAGCTTGAGGGTCTGTCGATCAAGCTCAAGAACATCCAGAAGAACTACGAGACGGCCCAGGAGAACCAGAGCGCCGTGTCCAGGCGCCTCGGGGCCGACATCAACAGCTGACGGATTCGGAACGGGGATCACCATGGCTAGCGACTTCGACCGCACTCTTGTCGACTTCGGCCAGATGGACCGCTCTGCCGGCGACTTCGCCCGGCAGTGGCAGATGCTTGAAGGCACCCTCCAGAACCTGGAAGGGGACCTCGACCGGCTCCTCGGCGACTGGGAGGGCGACGCGCGCACGGCCTACTACGGCGCCCGCGCCCAGTGGGACGCCGCGTCCGGCCGGATGGCCGCGCTGCTCCAGCGTCTCGGTGGCGTCATCGAGATCGGCAGGGAGAACTTCGCGATGACCGAGAAGGTCAACGTCACGATGTTCGACGGACGCTGACCCCAGGAACCGGGTGGGCCACGGCGGTGCCGCGGCCCTCTCCGTGGCGGGGAGAACCAACCGGGTCGCGGCGCGGTGCCGCGCCCCCTCAGTAACGGGGAGAAGAGGCATGCCACCTCCCGAGCAGGAAAATCCGGTCTGGCCGGGCCTCGACAAGAACCGCCCGTCCGTCGAGATCAAGCGCGACCGGATCAAGAAACTGCTCCAGGCCCTCGAAGAGGATCTGGAGCGTCTGGAAGGCTCCAACGAGGGATCGCTGTCGGACATGCGGTCCCTGACCAACCTGACCGAGGCCCAGTTCGGCAACTGGGACACCGCCAAGGCCGTAGCCGCCACCACGCAGAAGGCTCACCAGAAAATCGGCCTGGTGTATCAGGACACGGTCACCAAGTACCGGGCGGCGCTCAACCTGCTGCGGGTCGCCGCCTACAACTACGAGAACGCCGAACAGTCCAGCACCACGAACGGGACGGGGTGAGACGCGATGGGCAACGACCGGGCGCGTCACACCATCAAGGCCGACTGCGTGGTCCCGGAGACCGGCAGCCGAGACCACTACAGCGGCTACAGCGCGGCCGAGATCAAGGAGATGCTGGAGGCCACCGACCCGCGGGCCATCAAGGAGGCGGGCTACGCCTACAACTCCGCGGCGACCTCTCTGAACGACAGTCACAGCCTGATCAAGGATGTCGCCGTACAGCTGGCGCAGGTATGGAGCGGTGACGCCTCCATCGAGGCACAGCAGGCGCTCAGCCTCGTCCACAAGACGATCACCGAGCTGTCCACCCGCTGCGACCAGCTCGGACCCGCGCTGACCCACTACGGCGGGAACGTCCTGCCCCAGTACATCGAGTTCGCCCGTGACAGGCCGTCGCTCGGAGGGTTCCTCGACGCGGTCGACTTCCTCCCGGGGGACGACACCTCCTTCGGGAAGATCGGCGACACGTACCTCTTCAGCAACAAGTCGAACAACGACTTCGCCCGCGACGACCTGGTGAAGCTCAACGAGGAGCTGGTCAAGCTCTACGTCCAGATCCCCGCGACCGTGGACAAGGACCTGCCTCGGCTGAGCGACCCGACCGCCCCTCCGCTCACCAACCAGAACTACCCCGGCGGCGGGAACTACCCGGGCGGGAGCGGTTACCCCGGGGGCAGTTATCCCGGCGGCGGCTACCCCGGTGGTGGCTACCCGGGCGGGGGCGGTTACCCCGGCGGAGGCGGCTACCCGGGTGGTGGTTACCCGGGAGGCGGCGGTTATCCGGGAGGTGGCGGGTATCCCGGCATCTCCAACCCCGCCTATCCGGGCGATCCCGGCACGGGTGTTCCCGGTGGCGGCGGTCCCGGTGGCGGCGGTCCCGGTGCGGGCGGCCCTCCGGGGAACGGCACCCTTCCGCCCGGCTACTCCACCGACCCGCCGGGCCTGAACCCGTACGACCCGAACAACCCGAACAACCCGAACCCGGTCCTGAACCCGAACAATCAGAACCCGGGCCTGGATCCGAACGACCCGCGCAACACCAAGCTGGCCGGTTTCGAGCCCACCGTGCCGGGCGGCCCCGGCACCGGGCTCGGCCCGGGCACCGGGCTCGGTCCCGGAACGGGCCTCGGCCCGGGGACCGGCCCCGGCCTCCCCTACACCGGGGGCGGCGGCGGAGGCGGCGGCGGCGTGGGTCCCATCACCTCGCTCGGCCCGAACGGTCCCGCGGGGCCGAGTTCCTGGGTCGGCACCGGCGGTGCCGCCGGGACCGGCGGCGGCTTCGGCGCCGCCGGCGGCCCGCGGGCCGACGGGCGCGGCGGCATGGGCATGGGCGGCATGCCGTTCATGCCGATGGGCGGCTCGGCGGGCGAGGGGAACCAGGACCGCGAGCGCTCCACCTGGCTCGTCGAGGACGAGGACGTCTGGGGCGGTGACGGCCGCACGGCACCGCCCGTGATCACCTGATCGGACCGCGCGGGAGGCGCCGCCCTCTCGGGCAGCCTCCCGCGCGCGTTCCGCCCCCCGGCCTCTCCCCGTAAGGCCCACGAAGCCGGTAAAGCCCCCGAAGCCCGCACGCGGGCCCTTCGGGAAGGCCCTCGCACGTTCCGCCCGCCTCACTCCCGGGGCACACCCCCGGAGATCACGCCCGGCTCAGGCGCTCTCATCGCCCCAGAAGGCGTCGACCTCGTACTGGTCGCGGCTGTGGAACCAGCCCTCGGCGATCTTCCCGTCGCGCATCGTCATGACGTGGGCGAGGTTGTTCTCCAGCGGAAGGTCGCGGTCGGGCCGGGAGGCGGTGTAGGTCGTCAGGGCCACGGCCGTCTCCTCGTCCGACAGCACGCGGTGCACGGTCAGCTTGAGGGTGCCGCCGGTGACGGTGAAGGCGTGGGCGACGAACCCGAGGACGGCGTCGCGGCCGACGTAGTCGCCGGTGTTGGCACCTCGCCCCGGGACGTGCAGGACCGAGTCGGGGGTGAGCGCCCTCCCCGCGCCCTCCAGGTCCCCCGCGCCGAGGGCGTCGTAGAGGTCCCGTACGGCCTGTGCGTTGCGCTGTGCGTCGTTCATGATGACCCTCTCAAATAATTTCGACGTGGAAATAGTTGCATCCAGGTATTTCGATGTCAAACTATTGGGACCGAGACGTGAGGAGCGCGCATGGAAGACCCGGACGCCGGTGTCCAGCGGATGATCGAGCAGTGGAACAGGGAGATGCCCGACGTTGACCCGCGGCCGATGGCCCTGTTCGGCCGCCTGACCCGTGCCGACACCCTCGCGGGCACGGCCATCGCCGCGACGCTGCGCGCCCACGGCCTCAACCGGGGAGAGTTCGACGTGCTCGCCACCCTGTACCGCTCCGGAGTCCCCGAAGGCCTGTCGGCCGGAGCCCTGTCCTCCTCGATGCTGCTCTCACCCGCCGCGACCACCAACCGCGTCGACCGGCTCGAAGCGGCGGGCCTGCTGGTCCGCGCCCCCGATCCCTCCGACGGACGCGGGGTACGGGTCCGGCTCACCCCCGAGGGACGCGACCTCGTCGGCGGCGCGTTGGGCGACCACCTCCGCGGCATGGAACGGATGCTCTCCGGCCTGTCGCCGGCCGAGCGCGAGCAGCTCTCCGGCCTGCTGGCGCGGCTCCTCCACAGCATCGCCGACGGAGGCCGGAACGAGGGCGCGACGGTGCCGCCCTCCACGAGGCCGTGATCCGGCCCGCCCATACAGTGAGGGGATGAGACTCACGAAGTTCGGGCACGCGTGTGTCCGCCTGGAGAAGGACGACTCCGTCCTCGTGATCGACCCGGGCTCCTTCAGCGGGGAGTCCGCGCTCGACGGGGCACAGGCCGTGCTCATCACCCACGAACACTTCGACCACGTGGACGCCGGCCGGCTGCGCCGGGCCGCCGAGGCCGACCCGTCCCTGCGGATCTGGACCAACGAGGGCGTGGCCGCCGCGCTCGCCGACGTCCCCGCGAAGATCCAGGTCGTACGGCACGGCGACACCTTCGAGGCGGCCGGTTTCGAGGTGAGGGCCGTCGGCGAGTGGCACGCCCCCAACCACCCCGACCTGCCGATCGTGCGCAACGTCGGCTTCCTGGTGGATGAGGAGGTCTTCTACCCCGGGGACGCGTTCACCCCGCCGGGGGTCGAGGTGCCCACCCTTCTGGTGCCGACCAACGCGCCGTGGATGAAGGCGTCGGAGATGGTCGAGTATCTCCGCCAGGTCCGTCCCGCCCGCGCCTTCTCCACGCACGACGGCCTGCTCAACGACATCGGGCTCGGGCTGGTCGACATGTGGCTGGAGATGGAGTCGGACAGGCAGAAGGCCGACATGCGCCGCCTCAAGCCCGGCGAGTCGGTCACCCTGCCCTAGCGCTTCGACACCTCGGCGCCCCGGCCGGACCGGCCCGCCCGGACAGGGGACCCGCGCCCGTCCCGCGGCGAGGCCCACACGGGACGGGACACGACCGTCATGACGGCCGGCCGCGCCTGGGGGGCGGGCTCAGGAGGCCGAGGCGATGGTGGCCGAGCCGATCACGGTGTCGCCGAGATAGAGCACGGCCGCCTGGCCCGCCGCGACCCCGGTGGCCGGGCTGTCCAGCGTGATGTGGACCTCCCCGCCGGAGAGCTGGGCACGGCAGCCGTACACCTCGCCATGGGCGCGGAGCTGGACCGTGCAGGCCAGCGGCTCGCGCGGCTCCTCCGCCGGGCCGTTCCAGACCGGCCGCTCCGCGACGATGGTCGTGACCTGGAGGGACGAGCGCGGGCCGACGGTGACCGTGTTGGAGACCGGTTCGATGGACAGCACGTAGCGCGGGCGGCCGTCGGGGGCCGGGCGGTCGATGCGCAGGCCCTTGCGCTGGCCGATGGTGAAACCGTAGGCGCCCTCGTGGTCGCCCACGACCTCGCCGGACTCGTCGACGATCGGGCCCCGCTCCGCGCCGAGGCGGTCGGCGAGGAAGCCCCGGGTGTCGCCGTCGGCGATGAAGCAGATGTCGTGGCTGTCGGGCTTGTCGGCCACCATCAGGCCGCGCCGCGCGGCCTCCTCGCGAACCTGGGCCTTGGTGGAGTCACCCAGCGGGAAGATCGCGTGACCGAGCTGCTCCCTGGTGAGCACGCCCAGGACGTACGACTGGTCCTTGCCCTGGTCGGGGCTGCGGCTCAGGACACCGTCCACGACCCGCGCGTGGTGCCCGGTGGCCACGGCGTCGAAGCCCAGCGCGAGGGCCCGGTCGAGAACCGCCTCGAACTTGATCTTCTCGTTGCAGCGCAGGCACGGGTTGGGCGTGCGTCCGGCGGCGTACTCGCTGACGAAGTCCTCGACCACGTCGCGGTGGAACCGCTCGGCCATGTCCCATATGTAGAAGGGGATGCCGATCACGTCGGCGGCCCTGCGGGCGTCTCGCGAGTCCTCGACCGTGCAGCACCCGCGGGCGCCGGTCCGATAGGACTGGGGGTTGGCGGAGAGGGCGAGGTGGACACCGGTGACGTCATGGCCCGCCTCGGCGATGCGGGCGGCCGCCACGGCGGAGTCGACGCCACCGGACATGGCGGCAAGCACACGAAGACTCATAACCCCCTGAGCGTACCCGCGCCGGCACCCACCTCGTCGATCCGGGCGGCCCGGAACCATCCGCCGGTTCGCCCGGGAAACGACGGAAAGCCGGAAAGCCGGCTTCCAGGGAACGCCGGACGGGATCGGCTCAGGCCTGCATGACGAACGCCCGCACGACGCGGATCAGCTCAGGCCCGCCCGGCGGGCGCGTTCGACGACGAGGCCGATGACCTCGGCCAGCCGGTCCACGTCCGCCTCGGTCGAGGTGTGACCGAGAGAGAAGCGCAGCGAGCCGCGCGCCCGGAACCCGTCGGCGCCCATCGCGAGCAGCACGTGGGAGGGCTGCGCCACCCCCGCCGAGCAGGCCGAGCCCGTCGAGCACTCCACCCCCTTGGCGTCCAGGAGCATGAGCAGGGCGTCGCCCTCGCAGCCGGGGAAGGAGAAGTGGGCGTTGCCGGGAAGGCGGTTCACCGGGTCGCCGTTGAGGATCACGTCGGGCACAGCCTGGCGGACCCGGCGGATGAGATCGTCGCGGAGCCCGGTCAGCCGGGCCGAGTTCTCGGCCTGCCGGGCCACCGAGGCCCGTACCGCCGTGGCGAATCCGGCGACGGAGGGGGCGTCGAGCGTGCCGGAGCGGACGTCGCGTTCCTGTCCGCCGCCGTGCAGCACCGGCACCGGGTCGACGCCCCTGGCGAGCAGCAGGGCGCCGACGCCCATCGGGCCGCCGACCTTGTGCCCGGAGAGCGTCAGCGCGTCGACCCCCGAGTCGGCGAAGAGCACGGGGAGCTGGCCGACGGCCTGGACCGCGTCGGTGTGGAAGGGGATGCCGTACTCCCCGGCGATCGCGGCGAGCTCGTGGACCGGCTGGACGGTGCCGACCTCGTTGTTGGCCCACATGACGCTGACCAGGGCGACGCCGTCCGGGTCGCGCTCGATGGCGTCGCGGAGGGTCTGCGGGTGCACCCGGCCGAGCTCGTCGACCTCCAGCGGCTCGACGGCCGCGCCCTGGTGGGCGCTCAGCCAGTGCGCGGGATCCAGGGCGGCGTGGTGCTCCACCGCGCTGATCAGGATCCTGCCGGCACCACCGGCGCGGCGGGCCCAGTACAGGCCCTTGACGGCGAGGTTGTCGGCCTCGGTGCCGCCCGCGGTGAAGACGACCTCGCTGGGCCTGGCGCCGAGCGCGGCGGCGATGGTCTCCCGCGACTCCTCCACGACCTGGCGGGTACGACGGCCGGCCGCGTGCAGGGCGGACGCGTTGCCGACCTTGCCGAGTTGGGCTGTCATCGCCTCGATCGCCTCGGGAAGCATCGGCGTGGTCGCCGCGTGATCGAGATAGGCGGACTTCACGGCCGCATTCCCCTCCCCCAACTCGCTGTCAACCTTCCAAGCGTATCCGCGCCCGCGGAGGGCCCGATCCGCGGAGTTGACCACTAAACCGTCCAGACGGTACAGTAACCGGCATGAGACGGGAAGAGCTGTTGGACGCGGCAGAGGATCTGCTCTGCGACCAGGGCTCTCAGGCACTCACCCTGGCGACCGTCGCGGAGCGCGCCGGATGTAGCAAGGGCGGCCTGCTCTACCACTTCGGTACGAAGGAAGCCCTGATCAAGGGCATGGTCGAGCGGCTGATCGAGGAGTTCGACGAGATCGTCGCGGCCCAGGGCCACGACACCTACACCAAGAACTACCTGGCGGCCACGTTCGCCGCCGTGCAGAGCGGCAGGCTGCGGCGCTGGGCCGTGGTGACCGGGGCATCCGGCAACCTCTATCTCCTGGCACCGCTGCGGGTGGCGATGGCCCGCTGGCACCGCGAGGGGCTCGACAGCGAGCCCGACCCGGAGGCCGCGCAGATCGTGCGCCTGGCCTGCGAGGGCCTGTGGGATGTGGCGAGCCACGACCCCGACCTCTACGACGCCGAGCACTTCGAGGTGCTGAAACGGCGCCTGCTGGCCCTGCTGCCCGCCTGACGCCCTCGCCCTGACGCCCTCGCTCTGACACCCCTGCCCGCCTGATCACCCCGGCACCGCGACGCGCCGGTCCGCGGGCACCCGTCTGATCATTCACCTGACCAGGGGAAACACTCACAAAGATTGGTGGTCGCTTTCGCACGCGCGAAAGCGACCGATTTCAATGTGCCCGCTCCCCGGTTTGTCAAAACATTTATTGAAGGGATTGAGTCATGACCCGCGACCTGAGAGCGGCTCGAACCGGAGCGGTTCTCACATTCGTGCTCGCAGGCCTGCTGTGCGGATCGATGACCGTGCGCATTCCGGCGCTCTCCGACAAACTCGGGCTTTCCGAGGCGTCGGTGGGCGCCACCCTCCTCGTGTGGGGGCTGGGAGCGCTCATCACCATGCAGTCGATGCGCGGGGTGATGACACGCTTCGGCAGCCGGAACATCCTGCGGGTCGCGGCTCCCCTGACCGCGACCACCCTGGCGCTGCTCGCGGTGGCGCCGTCGTTCCCCCTGGCGCTGGCCGCGAGCGGCCTGTTCGGCATGGCGTTCGGCGCGGTGGACGTGGCGATGAACGCGCAGGGATCGACGGTCGAGCGCGCCTACGGGCGTCCGCTGATGAACGGCATGCACGCCGGCTGGTGCGTGGGGGCGATCTCCGCGGGCCTGCTGGGCACCGCGGCGATCGCGGCGGGACTCTCGATCACGGTCCACCTGACCCTGGTCGCCCTGCTCGCGCTCCCCGTGGCGGTCCTCGTCAGCCGCTCCTACCTGCCCGACCCGGTCACGGCCACCGGCCGTCCGGCCGAGGGCCGGGGCACGGCGCGGCGCCGGATGCCCCCGGTGATCTACCTTCTCGGCGCGATCGCCTTCTGCGCGTTCATGGTCGAGGGTACGGTCGCCGACTGGAACGGCCTGTACCTGCGGAACGTGCTGGGCGCGCCGGAGGCGCTCGCGGCGCTGGGATACCCGATCTTCGAGGCGGGCATGCTGGCCGGGCGCCTCACCGGTGACCGCGTCCGGGCCCGCTTCGGTGCCCGCGGCATGATGGTCGCCTCCGGCCTGGCCACCGCCGCGACCTTCGGCGTGGTCCTCACGGCCCCCACGGCGCCGATCGCCGTCTCGGCGATGCTGTTCGTGGGCGTGGCCGTGGCGACGGTCTCGCCGACGGCCATGTCCCTGGCGGGCGGCGCGACCGGCGACCCCGGACCGGCCATCGCCCAGACCGGCGCGATGGGCTACGCGGGACTGCTCCTCGGCCCCGTGATCATCGGTTTCCTCTCCGATCTGGTCACGCTCAGGGTCGGCCTCGGCATCGCCGTGGTGCTCGGCGTCCTGATCGCGGTGGCCGCGTGGTTCCTGCCCCGCCCCCGCGCGGTCGTCGTCCCGATGGAGACCGCCAGGCGCGAGCTCTCCATCGCGGCCTGACCCCGCCCCTGCCTGGACGAACCGGGGGTACGGGCACAGTGTGCCCGTACCCCCGGATGCGCCGTGATGCGCTGTGACCTGCCGGTCACTTGCGCTTGGTGACCTCCTGGGTCAGCTGCGGGACGATCTGGTGCAGGTCGCCCACGACGCCGTAGTCGGCGAGCTCGAAGATCGGCGCCTCGGGGTCCTTGTTGATCGCGACGATCGTCTTGGCGGTCTGCATCCCGGCCCGGTGCTGGATGGCCCCGGAGATGCCCGCCGCGATGTACAGCTGCGGCGAGACGGTCTTGCCGGTCTGGCCGACCTGGAACTGGTGTGGGTACCAGCCCGCGTCGGTGGCGGCACGGGAGGCGCCGACGGCCGCGCCGAGCGAGTCGGCCAGGTCCTCGATGATCGAGAACTTCTCGGCCGAGCCGACGCCCCGGCCACCGGAGACCACGATCGCGGCCTCGGTGAGCTCCGGGCGCGCGCCCTTCTCCTCCTTGACCCGCTCCACGATCCTGGCGCCCTTGGCGGCGTCGGACACGGTGAAGGCGACGCGCTCCTCGGTGCCCGCGCCCGCGGCCGCCTCGACCGGGGTGGCGTTGGGGCGCACCGCGACGATCGGGGTGCCCTTGGTCACGCGCGACCGGACGTTGATGCCGCCGCCGAAGATGGACTGGTCGGCGACCAGGCCGTCCTCGATGCCCACGACGTCGGTGAGCACACCGGAGTCGATCTTGATGGCGAGACGGCCGGCGATCTCCTTGGCCTCGGCCGTCGCGGCGACGAGCACCGCGGCCGGCGACCTCTCCCCCACGAGGTGGGCGAGCAGCTCCGCCTTGGGGGCCACGACGTAGTCGCTGACCTCGTCGGAGTCGGCCAGGTAGATCTTCTCCGCGCCGTACTCGGCCAGCCTGGCCTGGGCCTCGGGAGAGTAGCCCGCGCCCGTCCAGACCGCCGCCGGGGTGCCCAGCTTCCTGGCGAGCGTCAGCAGCTCAAGGGTGACCTTCTTGACCTGGCCCTCGACGTGCTCGACCAGAACGAGAATCTCGGACATTGCAGCTAACCCCCGCTCTCAGACGAACTTCTTCGACGCGAGGAAGTCGGCGGCCTTCACGCCACCGTCGCCCTCGTCCTTGACGACCGTGCCCGCCGCGCGCGGCGGGGCGACCGCGAAGTCTGCGACCTCGCTCCAGGAGTTGGCCAGGCCCACCTGGGAGGCGTCGATCTCGGCGTCGGCGACGCCGAGCTTCTCGACCGGCTTCTTCTTGGCGGCCATGATGCCCTTGAAGGACGGGTAGCGCGGCTCGTTGATCTTCTCCACGACGGAGACGACGGCGGGCAGCGAGGCTTCGACCTTGTCGTAGCCGTAGTCGGTGACGCGCTGGATGGAGATGGAGCCCCCGTCGACCTGCACCTGGTTGGCGAAGGTGAGCTGCGGCACGCCGAGGCGCTCGGCCAGCATGGCGGCGAGGACCCCGGTGCGGGCGTCCGTCGACTCCGAGCCGAGCACGACCAGATCGAAACCGATCTTCTTGAGGGTCTGTGCCAGGGCGTGGGAGGTGCCCAGGGCGTCCGAGCCGTGCAGTGCGTCGTCCACCAGGTGGACGGCCTTGTCGGCACCCATGGCCAGGGCCTTGCGGATGGTGTCGCTCGCCTTGGCGGGACCCATGGTGAGGACGGTCACCTCACCGCCGTGGGCCTCCTTCAGGCGCAGCGCCTCCTCGACCGCGTATTCGCACAGCTCGTTGATGACGCCGTCGGCGGCATCGCGGTCGAGCGTATTGTCATCGGACTTCAGCTTGCGCTCGGTCGCCGTGTCGGGGACCTGCTTCACGCAGACGACGATGTTCATGGCCGGTGGCCGACCTCCCGTGTTCGCCTGCGCCACCGCGTCGCTGCGGTTGACGCCGGATGCGGTACGTGCACGCGGGGTACGTGCACGCGCTGCCAAGACTGCCAGGTGCCCTCGGGGGGCCTGGCAGCGGGTGGCCCGGTCGGTACGTGCCCGTCCCGGCCCCCCGCAATTATGTTACCCATCGGTAGCTTAGGTGCAAACCGCCAGGTTGCGCGGCTTGCGCCGAGCGGCCGTTACCTTCCCCGAGGACCGCCACCCCTACCTTACCGAACTATGTTCCGGTATTCGCGTGCGGGTTCCGCGCCCCGCGCACGCCCCCGTCCCACGCCCCGGCCCCGGCATCGGCCCGCTCAGCTGGCCACCAGGATCGCGACCAGGACGAAGACGACGGTGCCCAGCGCGAGCGCCAGGGTGAACGTGCTGAAGAACGCGCTGAGGGCCGCCCCCAGCGCGACGGTCCCGGCCCCGGCCGCCAGGTCGAGGATCATGCGCCCGCGGTCCCGGCGGGCGAACAGGGCGATGCCCGCGTCCACGAGCATCACCGAGCCGTACCCCGCCAGGAACAGCAGCGCCACCTCGGGCAGCGGTTCCCTGGCGGTCGCGGCCAGCAGGGAGACGAGCAGGCCGGTGCCGACGACCCAGCGGCGGTGCAGGACGACCCTGCGGCGCTCGCGGGCCTCCTCCGGCGAGGGCCTGCCGGTCTGCGGGCGCGACCGCCCCGGCCGCCACTCCCGGGTGCCGAGATCCTGCATCCCGGTGTCCGGGGAGTCCTGGGGCCGCCTGGCCTTCGGCACCTGGACGTCGTGGGGCCGGGCCTCCGGGAACGCCGCGGCACCGGGGGAGTCCGCTCCCGCGAACGGCGGGGGGTCGCGGAACGCCGCCGCCCGCCGCCACGCGCCCTCGGCCCAGGTGGCCTTCCGGGACTCGGCGGGAACCTGGCGCTGCCCGGCCGGCCGGACGACGGGGGTGCCGCCCACCCGCGTCAGGAGCGCGTCCGTGGGCGGCCGGGCCGCGGGGTCGCGCAGCAGGCACTCCCCGAGCGTCGGACCCAGCCATTCGGGAACGCCGTCGAGGTCGGGAGAGTGGTGGACGACGCGGTAGCCGATCGCCGACGCCGGGCCGGTGCCGTAGGGGTGCCGTCCGGTGGACGCGTACGCCAGCGTCGCCCCGAACGCGAAGACGTCGGCCTCGGAGCCGGCCTCGGCCCCCTCCAGCACCTCGGGCGCCAGGTAGCCGGGCGTGCCGAGCACGGCCCCCGAGGCGGTGACCGAGGGCGAGTCGAGCGCGGAGGCGATGCCGAAGTCGATGACGACCGGCTCCCCGTCGGTCAGGATCACGTTGGCGGGCTTGAGGTCGCGGTGCACCACCCCGGCGGCGTGCACGGTGGCCAGGGCCTCGGCCAGGCCGCGCGCCAGCCGTACGAGGGAGTCGCCGGAGATCGGCCCGTCGGCGGCGACCACCGCGCCGAGAGGGCGGCCCTGCACGTAGCGGGTGACCAGGTAGGGGCGGGCCCCCTCCAGGGAGGCGTCCAGGATCTCGGCGACACGCGGGCCCTGGACCAGCCGCATGGTCTCGACCTCGCGGGACAGCCTGGTCAGGGCCGTCTCGTCGGCCGCGACGTGCGGGTGCAGGATCTTGACCGCGACCGTGCGGCCCTGGGGGTCGAGCGCCAGGTGGACCTCGCCGAAACCTCCGGCGCCCAGTCTCGACAGCAGGCGGTAGGGGCCAAGACGTTCACCGTCCGGCGCAACCATGCGACTCCTTCCGGCGGGTCTCCTCCATCGTGCCGCAGAGAAGGCCGTCGCGCACCGGTCGGCGGCCGGGAAACACCCGCCGGCGGGGCCACTACTTCCAGAACGTCAGGAACCCCAGGCCGAGGCTGCTCATCAGGCTGTCGAAGAGACCGCCGACGAGGTCGAGCACGCCCATCGTGCCCTGGTCCACCGACTCCCGCCACTGCGCCGTGAGGCTGTCGACGACAGCGGTCGGGTTGCGCCACGGCGAGAAGGACGGGACCACGCTGAACGCCGCCATGACCGCGAAGAAGGCCAGCGTGCCCAGCACGATCGTGGTCACCATGCCCGCGCCGGGGCTCCGGATGACCCCGCTCAGCGTGCGGGCGACGGCCTTGCGGGGCTTGCCGCCGCCGGGCAGGACGAACAGCCCGGCCACGAAGGCACCGGCGGCGTAGGCGGCGGCGAAGTTCTTGTTCATGTCGCCGGCGTAGACGAGGAACCCCCACACGCACATGCCGAACATGGCGGACAGCGCCGCGCTGACCAGCGTCCCGAACGCGGACCTGATCAGCGCCCACGGGGTGCCGAGCACCGCGAGCAGGGGGTCGCTCGCGCTGTTGCCCCGGATGGAGCGGCGCTGGGCCAGGTCGCCGAGCAGGTGCTCGCCCACCCGCAGGCACAATGCGGCGACCAGCGCGAACGCGCTCACCACCACGGGCAGCACGCAGGCCAGCGCCACCAGGATCGTGAGCAGCAGCACCGACGCCAGCGGGTGGGCGGCGCGGTAGCGCTCCTGCGGAGGGGTGCGGGGCGCGGGCGCGGGCCGGTCCTGGGTGGGGGCCTCACGCCGCGCCTGGACCGGCGGCGGGTAGGGCCGCGCCTGGCCGGTGGGCGGCGGCGCGGGATACCCGGCCACCCGCTGGTCGGCGAAGGGCGGCGGGGCCGCGGCCCTGGCCTGCGCCGAGGGCGGCGCGGGGACGTAGGGCGGCGGCTTGGAGGCCGGGACGTACGGGGGCGGGGCCGTCGCGGCGGACCCCTGGCCCTGCTCCTGCCTGGGCCTGCGCTCGCGCCGCTCGGGCTTGGCGTACTCGACCGGCGGGAGCAGGTCGGAGTAGGTGCCGTCCTGCGGCAGCGCGCGGGTGCCGTTGCGCGGCGGCGCGGAGGGCCCGGGAGCGGACGGGGAGGGGGGCGTGGGCTGGCCGTCCAGGACCCTGGTGCCGTCGGCGTTGAGGACCTTCGTCCCGCCGCCGTCGAGGACGGAGGTGGGCGGCGTCTCCTGGAAGGCCGTCACTCTCGGGTCGAGGGCGCGGGCCATCCGGTGCAGCTCCGTCGCGGAAGGCCGGGCGACGGGGTCGACGGCGAGGGCCCGCCGCAGCCAGCCGCGCAGCCACGCGGGAGCCAGGTCGACGTTGGCCCGGCCCTCCATGATGTTGAAGCAGACGACCTCGAAGCTGCCCGTGCCGAACGGCGGCTTGCCGGTCGCGCCGAAGAAGACCGTCGAGGCCAGCGCGTGCACGTCGGCCGCCTGGGTGATCTCGGAGTCGCGGATGATCTCCGGGGCGAGGTAGCCGGGGGTGCCGACGAACATGCCGGTCTGGGTGAGCCGGGTCGCGTTGACCAGGTGGGCGATGCCGAAGTCGATGACCAGCGGGTCACCGTTGACGATCATCACGTTGGACGGCTTGAAGTCGCGGTGGATGACGTCGGCGGCGTGGATGGCCACCAGCGCCGCGCACATGCCCTGCGCCAGCCGGATGACCTGGTCGGCGGAGAGCGGGCCGTCCTCCAGGACGGTCTCCTCCAGCGTGCGCCCCGGCGCGAACCGGGTCACGATGTAGGGCTGCTTGGCCGTCAGCTCGGCGTCGAGCACCTCGGCGACGTGCGGGCTGCGCACCCGCCGCATGGTCTCCACCTCGCGGGTGAGCCGGTCGCGTGCCTTGAGGTCGGCGGCCACGTGCGGGTGCAGGACCTTGACGGCCACCTCGCGCCCGTCCTCGTCGAGCCCGAGGTGGACGACGCCCATGCCGCCCTCGCCGATCTTCCTGAGCAGGCGGTACGGACCCAGCCGCTCGGGCGCCCGCGTGTCCCCGGTCATCACGCCGCCTTCTTTCGTAGGTCCGTCAGTTTCTGCTCCACCGTTCCGACGTCGACCGGCGTCCACACCGCCCGTCGTGCTTTGTCTCCCACGGTGCCGATCGCCAGGAAGACCATCAGCGCCGCCACCGCCGCCAGCCCCGCGGCGGCGAGCATGGCCGCGCCGCGTGACGGCAGCAGTGATGCCAGCGTACGTCGCATCTGGCGGCTTGGGCCTTCTACGCCGGGTCCGGCGCACAAGGTCCAGAGCGCGACGGCCACGCCCCAGCTCAGCGCGTTGGTCACCGGCATGCTCCTGACCAGCACCGCCGCGAGCAGGAGCGTCACCGGCAGGCCGAGGATCAGCGCGTACGGCACGAGGGCGATGGTGATGCCGATCGACTTCAGGAGCGCGGCCGGCTGGCCGAGCACCCGGAAGACGTCGGCCGCCGCCTCGCCCGCGCCCCTCCTGCCATTGAACGCCGGCTGGGCGATGTCGGCGGCGCGCAGCAGGATCACCGCCGGGATCACCAGCGCGGCGACGATCACTGGGGCGATGACCGCCGCGGCCGTCATGACGACCAGCATCAGCACGCTCGCCACCCCGTACGCCTTGGAACGCTGCAACGCGTGTCCCGGGCGCTGGCCGGGATGGAGCGCCGACGGCACGGGCTGTTGCGGCTGCTGCTGGGGCTGGGGGTGCGGATAGGGGTAGGGGGGCGGGGTGGCGGGGGTGCGGACGTGCGGGGTCCGCTGCTGGTCGAAGGGGGCCTGCCGCTGCGGGTAGGGCGGCGGGGGCTGGCCACCGGGCAGCGGTGACCGGCCCCGCTGACCCTGCTGACCTGGCGGGGCCTGCTGGCCGGGCCCGCCGGGCCTGCCCTGCTGGTCGGTGTACTGGCGGATGTACTCCTGCAGGTCCTGGGGACGGACCCGCTGGGTGGGGATGTCCCCGTCGGCGACCGGCGCCGTGGCGCCGTCGTCGGACCGCGCCCCCTGCTGGTCGCGGGCGGTGGGGGTCTGCTGACCGGGGACGGCCCCCGGGGCGGGCCCCCGGGTGGGGACGTCCTCGGGGGCGAGCATGCCGGTGGGCAGGTCGTACGCGGCCTGCTGGGCCGCCGCGGCCTGGCGCAGCTCCTCGGGCGTCACCCGGCGGGTGGGCCACGGGTCGGGCTGCTCCTCGCCGAGCAGCGAGACGTACTCCTGGGGCTGGACCACGGGGGCCGGGGGCCAGGAGGTGGGCTGCTGGACCGCGGGGCGTGACGCCACCGGGGTCGGCACGTCGCCCGGCCCGTCGGCCTCGGAGCCCTGGCGCCCGGGGGCGCGCGGGACCGGGGCGCCGGTGCCTCCGGGGCCGCCGAAGGAGCCCGGGGGCGCGGCGCGGGAGCCGGTGACGGGGTCGTCGAACTCCGAGACCGTGGTGATCTCGTCGGGCACCCGGGACCTGCCGGGGCCGGTGCCGGGGCCGGGCAGCAGGCGCGCCACCTGCGCCGCCAGCTCGGCGGCGGCGGGCCGCCTGGCCGGGTCGCGCTGGAGCGCGGCCCGCAGCACCGGCTGGAGCGCCTGGGGGACGGCGTCGACGTTCGCCTTGCCCGCGGTGATGTTGTAGAAGATCATCTCCAGCGTGCCCTTGCCGAAGGGCGGCAGGCCGGTGGCGGCGAAGACCAGGGTGCCCGCCCAGGCGTGCACGTCGACCTCGGGCCCGGCCTCGTGCCCCTCGATGATCTCGGGGGCGAGGTAGCCGGGGGTGCCGATGAACATGCCGGTCTGGGTGAGCCTGGTGGCGTCGACGGCCTGCGCGATGCCGAAGTCGATGAGGACCGGCTCGCCGTCCAGGATGAGGACGTTGCCGGGCTTCAGGTCGCGGTGGATCACCCCGACCGAGTGGACGGCGGCCAGCGCCGACGCCACCCCGTGCGCGACCCGCAGCAGCGCGGGCAGCTCCATCGGGCCGTCCTGCTTGATGACCTCGTCCAGCGGCCTGCCCGCGACGTAGCGCGTCACGATGTAGGGGCGGTGGCCGGTCACGTCGGCGTCGAGGACCTCCGCGATGTACTCGCTGCGCACGCGGCGCATCGTCTCGACCTCGCGCGAAAGACGGCGACGCGCGACGTCGTCGCCCGCCACCTCGGCGCGGAGGACCTTCACCGCCACCTGCCGGCCCTGCGGGTCGACGGCTAGATGGACCACGCCCATACCGCCCTCGCCGAGCCGCCGCAGCAGCCGGTAAGGGCCCAATCGGTCGTCCTGATTCATGGCATGAAGCACCATATCGGCTTAGACCTCGCCCACGAGATGAACCATCGGGCCACATTTTCCGACTGAATAACGTTCACAGAACCCCGACGGTTTCCCGATTCCCGCTCTCACTTAATCTCATTTCCGCTTCAGTTGGCGAGGTGGAGAACCTGCGCCGTCTTCAACCCGGCGAGCAGGGAGCCGGGCACGGCCAGTTTGGAGCGGCGGACGCCGCTGCCGATCACCACCTCGGGGTGGGCCGCCACCGCCTCGTCGACGAGCACCGGCCAGTCCTCGGGCAGGCCGAGCGGGGTGATCCCGCCGTACTCCATGCCGGTCAGCGCGACCGCGTCGTCCATCGGCGCGAACGAGATCTTCCGTGCGTCCAGGTGGCGCCGGATCACCCCGTTGACGTCGGCCCTCGTGGTGGCGAGCACCACGCACGCCGCGTAGCGGGTCTCACCCGCGCGCCTGGCCGCCACGATCACGCAGTTGGCCGACTCGCCCGTGCCCACGCCGTAGCGCTCGCAGAAGGCCGCCGTGTCGGCCAGCTCCGGGTCGATCTCGGCGACGGTCACCCCGCCGAGCCCCCCGAGCTCACCCGGCCCGCCGATCGCCCGCGCCACCGGCTCGGCCAGCAGGTCCGGCCGCTCCGCGGCCCCCGTCCAGTCAAGCGTCCCGATCGCCATCGCCGTCTCGCCTCCCTAGGAATTCCTTCGGGGATTCTCTCGCACCGGAGACTTTACGGCGGCGGGGGGACACTCAGGAGGTCGTCTGGAGCACCCGCCGGTGCAGATCGGTGACCGCCCTCCTCGCGGACTGCATGGCACCGGCCTGCCAGGCGGTCAGGTGCGTGAGCCAGTCGCCGGCGAGGTAGACCCGGCCCGCAGGGCGCTGCAGCAGGTCGAAGGCGGCGTCGAAGGAGGGCCAGCTCGCCCAGCCGCCCTCGATGTAGGGCTGGCGCTTCCAGGCGATCGAGACGCTGGAGCGCAGCTCGGCGCGGTACTTCTCCCCGTGGATCTTCTTGCCCTGGGTGAGCGCGCGGTTCCGCCGCTCGCGGTGGGACAGGCCGGTGTACGCCTCGGCGTTCTCCTCGACGTTGTAGTAGCCGACCACCAGGCCGCCCCGGGAGTGGAAGCCGTAGGAGGGGTACCAGATGTGGGTGATGTCCAGGTCCGTCTCGCTGGCGCCGCCGTAGATGCGGTCGTCGATCTCCCACCAGCGCCTCCCGTACTCCAGCCCGATCTTGCCGGCGGAGACGGGTACGGGCGTGCGGAGCGCGGCGGTGACCGGGGTGCCGAGGTTGTGCGGCAGGCGCGCGAGCAGGTGGGGCGGCATGGTCGCGACGCAGTAGTCGGCGCGCACGACGCCGTCCCCGTCGCCGTCGCGGTAGGTGACCTCCACGCCGTCGGCCAGGTTCCTGATCCCGGTGACCGGCGTGCCCGTCCTGATCCGGTCGCGGCCGACCGCGTCGGCGAGCGCGCCGGTGATGACGTCCATGCCGCCCACCGGCTGGAACATGGGCATGACCTGGTCGTAGCCGAAGTCCATGGTGACGTACCTACCGGTGCCCGCGGCGAGCACGTCGCGCAGCGGGGAGGCCGGGCCCACGGGGACGCCCTCGCCCACCCCGGGGTAGGTCTCGAACCCCCGCCGCCTGGAGTCCCGCCGGTAGGCGAGGTCGGGGCCGAGGTCGCCGAAACGCCGCAGGAACTCCGCCAGCCGCTCGCGGTCGTCGGCGGTCAGGCGGCGGTTCAGCGCGCCCGCGTTGCTCGCCTTGGCCAGCAGCTCCGCGACGTAGCCGTACAGGTCCGCGCGGGCCGCGCGCGCCCGCGCCGGGGCGGTCATGCCCCGCGTGTAGACGTACGCCGAGGCGTTGTTGTTGACGAAGATCTCGACGGGGACGCCCAGCTCGCGGCAGTAGTCCATGGTGACCATCCAGGGCGCGATCCGCGCGGCCCCCGCGTTGAAGTAGATGCCCTCCCCGAACTCCGCGGTCTGCGTCTCGCCGCCCAGCTCGTCCAGCCGGTCGCCCGCGCGCAGCGTGAGGTTCCTGCCGCCCACCCGGCCGGACGCCTCCAGGACCGTGCAGTCGTACCCGGCCTTGCCCAGCTCGTAGGCGCAGGTCAGCCCGGCGACGCCCGCGCCGATCACGACCACCTTGGCCGCGGCCCTGCCGGTAAGGGAGAAGTCGGAGCGCTGCGGGGGCGTGAAGTTCCTGTCCTGGGACTCCGGGACGAGTCCGAGCGCGCCCATGGCCGCGAACATGGCCCCGGCGCCCCCGGCCGCGCCCACGCCGACCAGCAGCGCCCTGCGCGTCAGCCCCCCTCCGGCGGCGGGCGCGGTCTTGGCGGTGGAGGTCTCGGCGAGGGCGGGGGCGGCGTCGTCGGCCCGCGCGGGGTCCGTCTCGTCACTCATGGGGGTCGTCAGGGAACATCGGGCACCGTCGGGTCGAGGAGGGGCGTCGGGTCGAGGGGGATCGCGCGTCGTGGGCCGTCCGGGTCGAGGGGCCTCGGGCGCGGGGGCGGGAAGGACATCGAAGGAGATCTTGGGAGATCGGGGGGTCAGCCGTACGCGCCGCTGCCGCAGGCGATGTGGCCGCCGATCGTGGCGAAGATCCCCAGCAGGGCCATGATCTGCGAGAAGTCGTCGGTGGTGAACTCCGTGTGCCGCGGGCCCGCCGCCGTCACACCGGGGATGATCGCGCATCCCGCGGCGATGGCGGTGGAGTTCCACTCGACACCCAGGGTGAACGGCGGCTCGGGGACGCAGAGACGGAAGTCGGCCACCCGGTCGAGCGCGCGGGCGGCGGCCTCGCGGATGCGGGCGTGGGCGACGGCGGGCGGCAGGAGCTCGGCGGCGAACCTGTCGACGCCCTTCTTGACCGCGACGGTCTCCACGTCGCCGAGCAGCTCCCTGGCCTCCTCGCAGACGGCCTCGTCCCCGGTCACCAGGATCACGGGGACGCCGAGCGTCCCGGCGAAGGAGGCGACGAGACGGGTCTCCCCGCACACCTCGCCGTTGAGGTAGACGTTGTGGATCTCCTTGCCCATCCAGGTGTGGTTGAGCACCCCGTGCTGGACGCCGGCCCGCGCGTGGTAGCCGACGAAGCAGGCCGCCCGGTGGCTCGCGTCCAGCCCCTGCCCCATCCGCAGCGGCTTGCCGGGGCCCCGCAGCAGGGTCGCCCGCTCGTCGAGCAGGTCGATCCTGAGGTTCTTGGTCGAGCCGTGGGCGTCGTTCACGCGCACGGCGGTGGCCCCGGCGTCGAACACCCCCTCGACGGCCGCGTTGGCGTCGCCGGTCATCAGCTCGCAGCCGCGCTCGTAGCCCCGGCCCCCGGCGTGCATCTCCTCGGGGTCGGTCAGCCCGGTGACCCCTTCCATGTCGACCGAGAGGTAGACCTTCACGTCATCCCCCAGGTCTCGACGCGGCGCGCCTCATCCTCGCTCATGAAACCGATCTCCCCGTCCACGAAGTCGTGAACCTGCTTGCGCCACGGTTCGGGGATCTCCGCGACCGCGGGCGGGTAGCAGCGGTCCAGCCAGGCGGTGGAGGCCTCGGTCGCCCCGAGGTACCGCGCCGCCGCGGCGAAGACCGTGTCCTCGATGCCGGGCACCCGGGCGCAGCCGTACTCGATCATCTCCTGGCCGCCGTACGGGGGCGGCTCCTGCCACTTGCGGGCGACCGGGCGGCCCGCGGTGATCGTGGTGCGCAGCGGGCGGCGCTCGACGGCGGCCTGGATGAGCTCCTTGTACAGGCACTTGCCGCAGGTGCCGCAGGGGCCGCCCACCCCGCGCAGGCACCAGCGGAGCTGCCCGCGCAGACCGGAGTTCAGGGCGAGCCGCATCGTGACGGCCTCGCTCACCCCGCCCACCGGCAGCACGATGTGCAGCCCGGCGGCGGCGAACGCCCGTCCCCAGGCGCCGTGCGGGGCCCACATCAGGTTGTCGGGCGTGTAGCGGTGGATGTAGCGGGCGCCCCCCAGCCAGCGCGACCCCAGCTCGTAGCCGAAGGCCAGGCCGCCCAGGTCGAGCTCGTCGGCCATCAGCAGCGCGCCCGCGGCGACCGCGTGGTGCTCGGGGTAGCCGGGCCGGGGCTCGGCGAGGGTGAACTCCAGGTCGGAGCGGACGACGGTCAGCTCGCGGCCGGTCTCCTTCGCCAGCGAGGCAAGCACGTCGGAGCGGTAGTGGGTCCACCGGTTGGGAACGCGCGGGTGGGAGACCCGCTGGAAGTGCACGAACGGCGCGTCGGGCAGCATCGCGGCCACCGCGACCGAGTCGGCGCCGCCGCTGTAGGAGATCGCCAGCCTGCCCCCGGAGCGCGCCCCGGTGGTCCCGGTGGGACCGGCCTCGATCCCCCAGCCGTCGCCGATCGCCCCGGCGAGCTCCCGCGAGATCGGCCGGTCGAAGGTGACGCGGCGCCGGGTCCACGGCGCGACCACGGTCCACGCGGTGAGGGCGAGCAGGTCCGGGTGGATGTCACGCGGCGCCCGCGGCAGCTCGACCCTGAAGGTGTTCGTGGCGAGCTTCAGGGCCGCGCCGTCGGCGCAGTGGCCGGTGACGCCGTCCTCGGGGTCCAGCCGGAACTCCAGACGCCAGGTGCCGCCGTCGGCCGTCCAGGCCACTCTCACGCCGTGTCTCCCCTGCCCACCGTGCTCACCCTGCTCACCGTGCCCTCTGTACCGCCTCCGCCCGTACCGGCCGTGCCCGTCTCGCGCCCGGTGGCGCGGTCCACGGCCTGCCAGAGCAGCACCTCGTTCTGGAGCACCCCGTCCAGCGCGACCGCGGTCTCCTGGGCCAGCCGGTGGGTGTCGTCCCAGCGCTTGGCCCGCGCCGGGTCGAGTTTGACCCCGGCCACCCGCGAGCGGAGCTCGACGACCTCCGCGCGCAGCGCGGTGACCTCCCTGGCCAGCGTCTGGACCTCCCACAGCGCGTCCTTGACGTCCTGCCTGTGGTCGGCCCTGGAGATGTACCGGGAGTCGAACCAGCCGAGAACCGCCCGCCGCAGCGGGGCAGGCACCAGCGCACGCTTCACCAACCGCACCATAACCCGGCACGATACCGGCAATCCTCGATCATCCAGGACCAATCCCCCACAAGCTCCACCTCGACCGGCGAACAGGTCAGCGGCCGGTGAACTCGGCCTTCGACTTCTCGGAGAAGGCCCGCATGCCGATTCCCGCGTCGTCGGTGGCGAACAGCCCGGAGAACTGCAGGCGCTCGATCTCCAGGCCGGTGTCGAGATCGGTCTCCAGGCCGCGGTCCACGGCCTTCTTCGCGGCGCGCAGCGCGAGTGCGGGACCTCCCGCGAACCGGGCGGCGTACGCGAGGGCCTCGGTGTACACGTCCTCGTCGGGCACGACCCGGTCCACCAGGCCGATGGCCAGCGCCTCGGCGGCGGACACGTGGCGCCCGGTGAAGATGAGGTCCTTGGCCCTGGCCGGGCCGACCAGCCGGGGCAGCCTCTGGGTGCCGCCCGCCCCGGGGATGATGCCCAGCAGGATCTCCGGCTGGCCCAGCTTGGCCGACTCCCCGGCGATCCTGACGTCGGCGCACAGCGCCAGCTCGCAGCCGCCGCCGAGCGCGTAGCCGGTCACGGCCGCGACGACGGGCTTGCCGATCCTCGCGACGGCGGTGAAGCAGTCCTGCAGGACCTGCGAGTGGACCGCCATGTCGGCGTACGACATGCCGGCCATCTCCTTGATGTCGGCCCCGGCCGCGAAGACGTTCCCGCCGTAGAGGACCACGGCGTTCACGTCGTCGTCGGCGTCCACCCGCCGGGCGCACTCGGCGATCTCCAGCTGGACCTGCCGGTTGAGCGCGTTCATCTTCGGCCGGTCCAGCCTGATCGTCGCGACCCCGTCGGCCGCCTCCACCCGCACGAACTCACCCATGGACGTCTTCCGCCTTCCGCCGGGACCCGCGGGCCGCGCCGTGATCCTCGTCGATCTCTGTGCCGCGAACCACCATAGGCGCGTCTCAGTTGACGGGCATGGCCAGGTCCCTGCTCTCCCCCGCGCTCCGGCCCGCGCTCTCCCCCACCCGCCTGGGCAGCCCGGCGATCGTCCTGCGGTAGATCGCCTCGTACGCGCGGGCCATCACCTCCACGCCGAAGAAGCGCTCCACCCGGGAGCGGCAGGCACGCGGGTCGAGCGCGCCCGTCGCCTCGACGGCGGCGGGCAGCTCCGAGGGGTCGCTCCGGATGAATCCGGTGACCCCGTCCACGACCACCTCGGGCACGGCGCCCCTGCAGAGGGCGACCACGGGCGTGCCGCAGGCCATGGCCTCGATCATGACCATGCCGAACGGCTCCTCCCACACGATCGGGAAGATCAGGCACCGGGCCGCCGCCAGCAGCTCGTGCTTGCGCGCGGTGTCGGCCTCGCCGACGTACTCGGCGTCGGGGCCGAGCCTGGGCCTGACGTACTCGTCGAAGTAGTCGTACTCCATCTTCTCGGTGAGCTTGCCGGCGAGCAGGATGCGCCGTCCCGCGGCGCGGGCGGCGTCGATGGCCAGGTGGGCGCCCTTGTCCTCGTTGAAGCGGCCCAGCCACAGCGCCCAGTCCTCCTTGCGCTCCCTGAACGGGAAGGCCGTGACGTCGACCCCGTTGTGGACCACCCCCGCCCAGTTGAGGTCGGGGGCGATGCGCCGCTGGGCCTCGGAGATGGCGACCATCGAGACGGCCTCACCCAGCACCCGGTAGTACTCGCCGAACTCGCCCCCCACCTCCCCGTGGCAGGTGATCACCGTGGGGACCACCTGCGCGGGCGCGGTCAGCGGCCCGGCCAGGGTGTGGTCGTGGATCACGTCCACCACGAGCTTCGAGGTCATCGCGTACGCCTTGGCGGCGTGCAGGACCTCGGGCAGCGGCTCGCCGATCCGCTCCGAGGGCGCCCGCCCGTAGGTGCTCAGGAAGCGGGCGGAGGTCCCCGCCCGGCCGGCCCCGATCAGCGTGATGTCGTGCCCGCGCCGGGTCAGCCCGGCGACGAGACCGGCCACCATCGACTCGATGCCCCCGTATCCCTGGGGCGGCACGTCGTACCAGGGCGGCGCGACCATCAGGATGCGCATGCCCTCCGACCACTCCGGGACATTTCTCGAAGAAACCATGGCCACCTCACTGAAAAGAACACGGAACCTGGGAAACGCGGGAGAGACGATCAGTGGAACTGCCGCAGGGCGGCGGTCAGCGGGCTGCGCGGCTCGTTGATCAGGGTGATCCCCTCGGGCAGCCCGGTCACGACGGCGCCGTCCGGGCCGACCTCGATCGTGACCCTGGCGCCCGCGAGCGGCAGCCCCTGGATCCGCAGGCCCTCCAGGTCGACGGGATCCAGCCACACCCGCCCGTACGGGATCCACGGCTCGAAGCGCAGCAGGCTCCTGACCAGCTGGATGGGGCTCGCCGCGGCCCACGCCTGAGGGGAGCAGGAGGTGGGGTAGGGCACCGGCCAGGTGAACTCGGACCGGTCGAACCCGCAGAACAGCTCGGGCAGCCGCCAGCCGAAGACCTCGGCCGCGTCCAGCAGGCCGAAGGCGATCCGCTGGGCCTCGCCCGTGAAGCCGTAGCGCATCAGCCCGGCCGCGACCAGGGCGTTGTCGTGCGGCCAGACCGAGCCGTTGTGGTAGCTCATCGGGTTGTAGGCGCCCATGGTGGTGGCGAGGGTCCGCACCCCGTACCCGGTGAACATCTCCGGCGAGAGCAGCCGCTCGGCCACCTGGGGGGCCCGGTCCTCGTCGACGATGCCGGTCCACAGGCAGTGGCCCATGTTGGAGGCGAGGCTGTCGATGGCCCGCCCGGCGCCGTCGAGGCCGATGGCGTAGTAGCCCCGGTCCGGCAGCCAGAAGCACTCGTTGAAGGCGTCCCTGAGGCGCTCCGCGCGGGCCGTCCACTGCTCCTCCAGGACGTTGTCGCCCGCCTCGTGGGCGAAGTGGGCGCGGGCGATGTAGGCGGCGTAGACGTAGCCCTGGACCTCGGCCAGGGCGATGGGAGGGCTGGCGATGGTGCCGTCGGCGAAGTTGACGCCGTCGAAGGAGTCCTTCCAGCCCTGGTTGATCAGCCCGTGGTCGGTCTTCCTGCGGTAGGACAGGAACGGGTCGGCGGACCTGCGGATCCAGTCGAGGGCCGCGTCGACGTGCGGCATGAGCCCCTCGACGGCCTCCCCGTACATGCCCCACCGGCGCAGCTCGCCCATGACCATCACGAACAGCGGGGTGGAGTCCACCGAGCCGTAGTAGGCGCGGCCCGCGTGCGGCGAGGCGCCGGTCTGCGTGCCGAAACGGAGCTCGTGCAGGATCTTGCCCGGCTCCTCCTCGGTCAGCGGGTCGTCGACGGTGCCCTGCAGCCTGGCCAGGCGCCTGAGGGTGCCCAGTGCCAGGCACTGGTCCATCTGCAGCGCCATCCACGAGGTCAGCAGCGAGTCGCGGCCGAACAGGGTCATGAACCACGGCGCGCCCGCGGCGATCGTCGGCGCCTCGTCCGGCTTTCCGGCCTCGAAGAGCCGCAGCGCGCCGAGATCCTCCTTGGAGCGCTCCAGGACCTGGGCCAGGACGCGGTCGGAGGTGACGATGATCGGGCTGAGGCGCTCCCAGTCGGCGCGGCGCCTGGCGGGCTCGGCGTGCTCGAGCGGGTGGTGGGTGGAGAACCACGCGGGCGACTCCTCGCCCTCCAGGATCGGGTTGACCTGCAGGCTGGCGGTCCACTCGCCCCGCGCGGGCACGACGACGCGGAAGATGAGCATGCCGGGCACGGCGAACGGCGCGGGTTCGGCCACCACCCTGGTGCCGCGCGAGCGGCAGGCCGAGACGATCAGCAGTCCCGTCCTGTCGGCCGTCATCTCCACGTCGGTCACGTGCCGGACCCGGCCGGCCTTCACCTCGAACAGGTCGGCCACGTCGGAGGCGACGTGGATGTCGACCACGCATCCGGCCGGTTCACTCCCCAGGTTGCGCAGGGTCAGGTCCTCGCGCAGGCCTCCCCCGACGTAGCGGTCCCTGATGACCAGCAGGCTGCTCTCGGCCCGCCCGGGGCGGGGGGCCGCCTTGCTGAGGAACGTCGCGTGGTACGGCTCGGCGGGCAGGACCCTGAGGTCCTCCACCGGCATCTCGTCCACCCTCAGCTCCCAGCGCGACAGGATCCGGGTGTCGGCGTGGAAGACGCCCTGCGCCCCGCCGGGGAGGATGTCGCCGTTACGGGCGCACACGCAGAAGGAACCGCCCTCGACCAGCGTGACCGTGGTGTCGCCCAGCGCGCCCGGCTGGCCCTCGAACGTCCATGCGTCCACTGTTCTCTCCAGGATGTGCGAGATGTCGGCTATCTAGCCATTCCCACCACAAACAAGAAAGAACTACGCAAAAGATGTATGTTGTCGCTTTTTGCCCTATAAAGGAGGTTTTCTCAGAGCCGACCCGGCACCCGCACCCGGGGCCGCCCACCGCCGCAACCGCCCCTCGCGGGCGGAGAGGGCCCGACAAAAGCCGCGAATAACCGAGCCTCGCGCGAACGGTTGGAGTCACAACCGGAAAGATCCTGGCACGCCCGGACGTGAACCGATAGTAGTCATGCAACTACTTACAGTCACGAAGAAAGGGAGGATGTCGTGCCAGGTATGAACCGGCGGGGATTCGCCAGGTTGGCCGGGCTGGGCGCCGTGGGAGTGATGGGCTCGGCCGTGGACCCGGCGGTCGCGGCGGCGGTCTCGCTCACGGATCCCGCTCCCGCCCGCACCGGGCGGGAGCCGCGCGACGCGAGGCGCTGGGACGTCTGCACCCGGGTCGCGCGGGACCTGCTGCTCGTCGGCGAGAACGGCTCGGACCTCAAGCTCGAATACCTCAAGGTGCTGATCGACAACGGCCTGCCCAGGACCCGCTCCCCCAAGAGGATCCTCGTCGTCGGCGCCGGGATCGCCGGGCTGGTGGCCGCGACGCTGCTGAAGCGCGCCGGGCACCGGGTCACCGTCATCGAGGCCAACGGCAACCGGATCGGCGGCCGGATCAAGACCTTCCAGACCGGTTTCGCCGACCGGTCCCAGTACGCCGAGGCCGGGGCGATGCGCATCCCCGACTTCCACCCGCTCACGCTGGCGCTGATCGACAAGCTCGGCATCTCCCGCCGCCTGTTCTACAACGTCGACGTGCGGCCGGGCGACGCGGCGACCGGCCCCGTCCCGCCCGTCGTCTACACCCCGCGCAGCGGGCCGGCCTGGCGCTCCGGCCCCTCCCGGGGGGAGTTCACCGCGCCCGAGCGGGCCAACCACACCCTGATCCGGGTCAACGGCATCACCCAGCGCCGCGACGAGTACGCCAGGAACCCGCGCGAGATCAACGCCTCGTTCGGGCTGCGGGACGGCAGGACCGCCGGGAAGATCCTGGACGACGCGCTCGACCCGGTCAGGGACTACTTCTCCGTCGTCCGCGGCTCGCAGCGGGTCGACAAGCCGCTGCCGCAGCTGATCGAGGGCTGGGCCCGCGTGCTGTACGACTTCGACGACTACTCCATGAACCGCTTCCTGCGGGAGCACGCCCGGCTGAGCGACGCGGCGATCGACGCCATCGGCACCCTGGAGAACCTGACCTCCCGGCTGCCCCTGTCGTTCATGCACACCTTCCTGACCCGGAGCCTGGTCAACCCCTCGGCGACCTACTGGGAGATGGAGGGCGGCAGCCGGGAGCTGCCGTACAAGCTGGCGCCGGGGCTGCGCGGCGACATCAAGATGGACCGTCGGGCCGTGCGGATCCAGCACACCGGCCGGGGCGTGCGCGTCGAGACGGTCACCGAGACCGGCAGCACCGAGTCCGACTTCAGGCCCCAGGGCAGGGGCGAGACGTTCGAGGGAGACCTCGCGATCATCACGATCCCGTTCTCCGCGCTGCGCCACGTGGAGATCGCCCCCGCCCTGCCGTACCCGAAGCGGCGCGCGGTGATCGAGCTGCACTACGACTCCGCGACCAAGGTGCTGCTGGAGTTCCGCAGGCGCTGGTGGGAGTTCGACGAGCGCGACTGGAAGCGGGAGCTCGGCCCCCGCTACCGCCCGGGGACCGCGGCCCACGTGACGGGCGGCGGATCGGTCACCGACAACGCCAACCGGTTCGTCTACTTCCCCTCCCACCCGGTGCGCGGCAGCGAGGGCGGCGTGGTGCTGGCCAGCTACGCCTGGGCCGACGACGCCACCCGCTGGGACTCCATGGACGACGAGGAGCGCTACGGCTACGCGCTGCGGGGGCTGCAGGAGGTGCACGGGGAGCGTATCGCCGAGTTCTACACCGGCCACGCCCGGACCCAGAGCTGGATGCGCAACCGCTACGCCTTCGGCGAGGCCGCGGTCTTCACCCCCGGCCAGATGACCGAGATCCACCCGGCCATCGCCGCCCCCGTGGGACGGCTGCACTTCGCGGGCGAGCACACCTCGCTGAAGCACTCCTGGATCGAGGGGGCCCTGGAGTCGGCGGTCCGCACCGCCCTGGAGGCCAACGCCTGACCTCTCGCCCCTCGCCCCTTCGCCGCGGGGGGTCTCTCCGCGTGGCCCGCGGCACCGACCTCCGCGGGCCACGCGCCACCGGGCCGCCGTACGAGCGGGCGCGCTCCGGGGTCACGGCGCCGGGATGCTCTCTCGGGCGCCAGGGATCGAGTGCTCAACCCTACCCACCGCACCACGCGACGTGTCGGCACGCGCACGATTCCGGACCCGTCGGTGTCGTGACGTCGTACGCGGGCGCCGTCAGGCCGGCGTCGTACGTGAACGTTTCACGCGAGGACCGCGCGCGAGGCCCCGTGCGGCCCGCCCCTCGGGGACGCGAAGGCCCCCGTGCCCCTCCCGGAGAACCTGGAGGGGCACGGGGGCCTCGCCGTCCGGCGCGCGCCGGACGGTCACGCGGTCAGCGCAGGGTGCCGTTGGTCATGCCGACGGGCTCCTCGGGCACCGCGACCAGGCCGAGCTCCGAGGTCGAGGCCACCAGCGGGTGGTCGGGGACGACCCGGACGGTGTAGCCGAAGGGCCCGGTGCGGTCGAGGGGGATGGTCCCGGCGAAGACGGCCCTGCCGTCGTCGCCCTCGGACTCGACGGTGAGGTCGGCGTAGGAGGGGGCGGCCAGGTCGTCGTGGTCGCCGACCCGGCCGTAGGCCGCCTGGACCCGGATGTCGCCCGGCTCCAGCTCGCCCAGGGCGATGGTGGCCTTCAGCTCCACGGACGTGCCGAGCTCCGGGGTGCTGTCGCCCAGGCCCGAGGCCTCCACGTGCTCGACCCGCACGCCCGGCCAGGCCCTGCCGACCTTGAGCTTCCAGGCCGCGAAGCTCCTGGCCTGCTCGTACCCCTCGCCGGAGAGGGCGCGGGCGGACCTGGCGGCCGGGGCGTAGAGGTCGACCACGTAGTCGCGGAGCATCCGCCCGGCGAGCACCTTGGGGCCGAGCGAGGCCAGGGTGTGCCTGACCATCTCCAGCCAGCGCCGGGGCAGCCCGTCGGCCCGGTCGTAGAACCGGTCGGCCACCTCGTGCTCGATCAGGTCGTACAGGGCGGCGGCCTCGAGCTCGTCGCGGCGGTCGGGGTCGGCGACGCCGTCGGCGGTGGGGATGGCCCAGCCGTTGGTGCCGTCGTACCACTCGTCCCACCAGCCGTCGCGGATGGACAGGTTGAGCCCGCCGTTGAGCGCGGCCTTCATCCCGGACGTGCCGCACGCCTCCAGCGGGCGCAGCGGGTTGTTCATCCACACGTCGCAGCCCTGGACGAGCAGCTGGCCCAGGGCCATGTCGTAGTCGGGCAGGAAGACGATGCGGTGCCGCACGTCCTCGGAGTCGGCGAACTTCACGATCTGCTGGATGAGCTTCTTGCCGCCCTCGTCGGCCGGGTGGGCCTTGCCCGCGATCACGATCTGCACCGGCCTGTCGGGGTCGAGCAACAGCGCGCGGAGCCGGTCGGGGTCGGACAGCATCAGGGTGAGCCGCTTGTAGGAGGGCACCCGGCGGGCGAAGCCGATGGTGAGCACCTCGGGGTCGAGGGCGTCGTCGATCCAGCCGAGCTCGGCCGGCGAGGCGCCCCGGTTGATCCACGACTGGCGCAGCCGCGCGCGGGCCGCGACGACCAGCTTCTCGCGCAGCCGTCCCCTGATGCCCCAGACGTCACCGTCGGAGATCTTGCCGATGCTCTCCCAGCCCTGGGCGCGGTCGACCAGGGTGGGCAGCTCCCGGCCGGCGAGCTCCATGATCTCCCGGCCGACCCAGGTGGGGGCGTGCACACCGTTGGTGATGAACCCGATCGGGATCTCCTCGGTGTCGAATCCCGGCCACAGGCTCTGGAACATCTCCCGGCTCACGGCGCCGTGCAGCTCGGAGACGCCGTTGACCCGCTGGGCCAGCCGCATGCCCATCGCGGCCATGTTGAACTTGCCCGGCTCCTCCTCGGCGCCGAGCGCGAGGATGCGGTCGACGGGGACCGTGGGCCAGGCGTTCTCGCCGCCGAACTGGCGGCCGATCATCTCGGCGGGGAAGCGGTCGATCCCGGCCGGCACGGGGGTGTGCGTGGTGAAGACCGTCCCGGCCCGCACCGCCTCCAGGGCCTCGTCGAAGGAGAGCCTGGCCTCGGTGAGCTCGCGGATGCGCTCCAGGCCGAGGAAGCCCGCGTGGCCCTCGTTGGTGTGGAACACCTCGGGCTCGGCGTGCCCGGTGACCCGGCAGTAGGCGCGGATGGCGCGAACGCCGCCGACGCCGAGCAGCAGCTCCTGGAGCAGCCGGTGGTCGCCGCCGCCGCCGTACAGGCGGTCGGTGACGTCGCGGGCGGCGGTGTCGTTCTCGGCCACGTCGGAGTCGAGCAGCAGCAGCGGCACCCTGCCGACCTGGAGCACCCAGACCTGGGCGTGCAGCGTGCGGTGCTCGGGAAGGCTGATCTTGATGCGTACCGGGGTGCCGTCCTCCTCCCGCAGGAGGGTGAGCGGCAGGCCGCCGGGGTCGAGGGAGGGGTAGTGCTCCAGCTGCCAGCCCTCGGGCGAGAGGGACTGGGTGAAGTAGCCGTGGCGGTACAGCAGGCCGACGGCGAGGATGGGCACACCGAGGTCGCTCGCGGCCTTGAGGTGGTCGCCCGCGAGGATGCCGAGCCCGCCCGAGTACTGCGGCAGCGCGGCGGCGATGCCGTACTCGGGGGAGAAGTAGGCGATGGCCTTGGGCGCCTCGGACATGGTCTGGTACCACCGCGGAGCGGTCATGTACTCACGAAGATCGTCGGCGGCGTCGGCCAGCCGCCTCAGGAAGCGGCGGTCGGCGGCCAGCTCACGGAGCCGGTCGGCCTCCACGGCGCCCAGCAGGGCGACGGGGTCGTACCCGACGCGCCCCCAGATCGCCGGATCGACCTCGCCGAACAGATCCAATGTCTCGGGGTGCCAGGACCAACGCAAGTTGAGGACGAGCTCGCCGAGGGAGGCCAGCTCCGGCGGCAGGACGGTGCGGACGGTAAACCTGCGGATTGCTCTCACGGTGCCAGACCCTAGTTACTCAGCGCCACGAGGGCGACTCAAACACTCACGCGTCTCCCTCTCACCGCTATCAATCCACCCCAAACACATCAAAGGCAGGTGATCAACTGTTAGGACAACTCGCGGAAGAGTAAGAGGTGCCGCACTCTATCCAGCGGGACGCATGAAGCTGGACTATTGGGGCACCGGACATACGAGCCAGAACGTACTGCCCTCGGGATCCGGCCGTCTCATCAGGGCAGGCTTCCGCTTGCCCCGAGACCGGCCGCCCGGGGATGCTTGAAAAAACGAAGATCCTTCCTTGCTGACTTCCCCGGCGGTACCGGGCGTGCCGCCGCTACCTTGAGACGCGATGATCGGACGAATCCCAATCCAGGACATCCACCCCACGGTCGACTGCGGGCGCCGCCCCGCCAAGGCCGCCGCGGGTGAGACCTTCGAGATCTCCGCGACCGTGTTCCGGGAGGGACACGACGCGGTCGCGGCAGGGGTCGTGTTCACCGGCCCCGGCGGCGTGCGCGGCCCCCTGCTGCCCATGGGCGAGCTCGCCCCGGGCACCGACCGGTGGGGCGTGGAGGTGACGTTGCCCACAGAGGGTGAGTGGCGTTTCCGGGTGGAGGCGTGGAGTGATCCCGTGGCCACCTGGTTGCACGACGCGGGCATCAAGATCCCGCGCGACCTGGACGCCGACCTGATGTGCGAGGAGGGCGCCCGCCTCTTCGACCGCGCGGCGAGGGCGGTGCGGGCCGCCGACTGCGGGCCGGCGACCGCCCCCGCCGGCGGCACGGTCGCGACCGGCAAGCCGGTGAGCGGCAGGACCCCGGCGGCGCGAGCGGCCAAGCGCGCTGCCGGGCCCAAGGTGGCCCAGCAGCACGTCTGCGGGCACCGGGCCGCGCTCCAGGCGGTCGCGGCGAGGCTGCGCGACCCCGAGATCGACCCGCGCGCCCGGTTCACCGCGGCCCAGATGCCGGAGACGGCCGCGATGCTGCGCGCCCACCCGCTGCGCGACCTGGTGACGAGGTCGGCCCCGCGCACGGTCCTGGTGCACCGCCGCAGGGCGCTGTTCGGGTCGTGGTACGAGTTCTTCCCGCGCTCCGAGGGCGCGATCATCGAGCAGGGCGTCGCCCCCAAGTCGGGGACCTTCCAGACCGCCGCCAAGCGGCTGCCGGCCGTGGCGAAGATGGGCTTCGACGTCGTCTACCTGCCGCCGATCCACCCGATCGGGCACAGCTTCCGCAAGGGGCGCAACAACACCCTGACGCCCGAGCCGTACGACCCCGGCTCCCCCTGGGCGATCGGCTCGGAGGAGGGCGGCCACGACGCCATCCACCCCGACCTGGGCACGTTCGAGGACTTCGACGCCTTCGTGGCCAAGACCCGCGAGCTGGGCATGGAGGTCGCCATCGACTTCGCCCTGCAGTGCGCGCCCGACCACCCGTGGGTCAAGGAGCACCCTGAGTGGTTCAACATCCGCGCCGACGGCTCGATCGCGTACGCGGAGAACCCGCCGAAGAAGTACCAGGACATCTACCCGCTGAACTTCGACAGGGACCCCAAGGGGATCTACGAGGAGATCAGGCGGGTCGTGCGGCTCTGGATGGACCACGGGGTGCGGATCTTCCGCGTGGACAACCCGCACACCAAGCCGGTGGCCTTCTGGGAGAAGCTGCTCGCCGACGTGCACACCACCGACCCTGACGTATTGTTCCTGGCGGAGGCGTTCACCCGCCCCGCCATGATGCGGACGCTGGCCAAGGTCGGCTTCCACCAGTCGTACACGTACTACACGTGGAAGAACTCGCGCTCGGACGTCGAGGACTATCTGGGCGAGCTCTCCCACGAGACGTCGCACTACATGCGGCCCAACGTGTTCGTCAATACTCCGGACATTCTCCATGAATACCTGCAACACGGGGGAGTCCCGGCATTTTATATCAGAGCAGTACTCGCGGCCACGGCGATGCCGACGTGGGGCGTGTACGCCGGATACGAACTCGCGGAGAATGTGCCGGTTAGACCGGGCAGCGAAGAATACCTTGATAGCGAGAAATATCAATATAAACCCCGCAATTGGGTAGAGGCAGAACGAGAAGGTCGTAGCCTTGCCCCGTTCATCACCCAACTCAATTTGTTCCGAAGAGCACACCCGGCGCTCCAGGAACTGCGTAATCTACGGTTTCACAGCGTCAACAACCCGGATGTGATCTGCTTCTCGAAGCGGTTGCCCGGCGCCTACGACACGGCCACACGACGGCACGGCCTGGGCGACGTTGTCCTCGTCGTCGTGAACCTGGATCCGCACCACACGCATGAGGCGACGGTGTCGCTGGACATGCCCGCCCTCGGTCTCGACTGGCAAGCCGAGTTCGTCGTGGACGACGAACTGTCGGGCGAGTCGTACCGCTGGCGGCAGGACAACTACGTGCGTCTCGATCCCCACATCAACCCAGCGCACGTCTTCACTCTGCGTGCCGCGGCGGCGAACCAGCGGTGAGCCGGCCGGGTACGCATATACCGGCAGAACAGCGGGGAGTCACTGGTGAGTCAGCTACCTGAGCCAATTCCGAACACCTTCGACGAGGAAAAGCCGCGCGACCCGTACTGGTTCAAGCGTGCTGTCTTCTACGAGGTTCTCATCCGGGGTTTCGCCGATTCCAACGGCGACGGCACCGGAGACATCCGCGGTCTCATCCAGAAACTGGACTATCTCCAGTGGCTCGGTGTCGACTGCCTCTGGCTGCTTCCGCTGTACGAGTCGCCGTTACGCGACGGCGGGTACGACATCGCCGACTTCATGAAGATCCTTCCTGATTTCGGCGACCTCGGAGACTTCGTGAAACTGGTCGACGAGGCGCACAAGCGCGGCATGCGGGTCATCGCCGACCTCGTGATGAACCACACCAGCGACCAGCACCCGTGGTTCCAGGCCTCCCGCCACGACCCCGAGGGGCCGTTCGGCGACTTCTACGTCTGGAACGACAACGACGAGCTCTACAAGGACGCCCGGATCATCTTCATCGACACCGAGACGTCCAACTGGTCCCACGACCCGGTCCGGGGCCAGTACTACTGGCACCGCTTCTTCTCCCACCAGCCGGACCTCAACTACGAGAACCCGGACGTGCAGGACGCGATGCTGGAGGTGCTGCGCTTCTGGCTGGACCTTGGCATCGACGGCTTCCGCATGGACGCCATCCCGTACCTCTTCGAGCAGGACGGCACCAACTGCGAGAACCTGCCCCGCACCCACGAGTATCTGAAGCGGGTCAGGGCGGAGATCGACAGGCTCTACCCCGACCGGGTGCTGCTGGCCGAGGCCAACCAGTGGCCCGCCGACGTGGTCGAGTACTTCGGCGATTCGGCCACCGGGGGCGACGAGTGCCACATGGCGTTCCACTTCCCGCTGATGCCGCGCATCTTCATGGCGGTCAGGCGGGAGTCGCGCTATCCCATCTCCGAGATCATGGCCCAGACGCCGAAGATCCCGGAGAACTGCCAGTGGGGGATCTTCCTGCGCAACCACGACGAGCTCACGCTCGAAATGGTGACGGACGACGAGCGCGACTACATGTACTCGGAGTACGCCAAGGATCCCCGGATGCGCGCCAACGTGGGCATCCGGCGGCGGCTGGCCCCGCTGCTGGAGAACGATCGCAACCAGATTGAGCTGTTCACGGCGTTGCTGCTCTCCCTTCCGGGATCTCCCGTGCTGTACTACGGCGATGAGATCGGGATGGGGGACAATATCTGGCTGGGCGACCGCGACGGTGTCCGCACCCCCATGCAGTGGAGCCCCGACCGCAACGCGGGATTCTCCGACTGCGACCCGGGCCGCCTGTATCTCCCGGTCATCATGGACCCGATCTACGGCTACCAGGCGCTCAACGTCGAGGCGCAGCAGCGCAGCGCCGGCTCGCTGCTGCACTGGACCAAGCGGATGATCGACATCCGCAAGCGCCACCCGGTCTTCGGCCTGGGTGAGTTCACCGAGCTGAACTCCTCCAACCCGAGCGTCCTCGCCTTCGTGCGCGAGCTCGGCGACGACCGGATGCTGTGCGTCAACAACCTGTCCCGGTTCCCGCAGCCGGTGGAGCTCGATCTCCGCCGCTTCGAGGGATCGGTCCCCGTGGAGACGATGGGCGGAGTTCCTTTTCCAGCGATTGGCGAGCTTCCGTATCTTTTGACTCTTCCTGGGCATGGGTTCTACTGGTTCACCCTGCCACCAGCGTCCCAGGAGGCGTAAAGCCGTGTTGACGGAGCTCCTTACCGGTTGGATCACTCAGCAACGATGGTTCGCCGGTAAGGGGCGCCCGATCGACGATCTCGTCGTCGACTCGGACGTGGAGCTCTCACCGCGCCTGCGCCACCTGATCATCTCCGTTCACCAGGCCGGGACACGCGACCGCTACCAGTTGCTCCTCGGCAGCGAGGCGCCGGAGTGGGCCCGTTTCAGACCGGCCCACATCGGCGGCGGCTACTACGACGCCGCCTACGACGCCGACCTCACCGCCGCCCTGCTCGAGGGCATGGCCTCCGGCCGCGACCTGGGCGCGCTCCGCTTCCGCCACCTCGACGGGGTGGAGATCGACACCTCCATGCGCAGCCTGGTCCTCGGCGCCGAGCAGTCCAACACCTCGCTGGTGTACGGCGACACCTACATCTGCAAGCTGTTCCGCCGCCTGACCGCCGGGACGAACCCCGAGCTGGAGATCGTCACCGCGCTGGCCCGCCGTGACGGCACGCACATCGCCCAGCCGTACGGCTGGATCGAGACCGACCTCGACGGCGAGGTCACCACGCTGGCGATGACCCAGGAGTTCCTGTCGAACGCCAACGACGGCTGGGCCCTCGCCCTGGCCAGCGTCCGCGACCTGTACGGCTCCCTCGAACCGTCGGCCTCCGACGCGGGCGGCGACTTCAGCTCCGAGGCCTACCGCCTCGGCGTGACCACCGCCACGGTCCACCAGGAGATGGCCGCCGCCTTCCCGACCGACGTGATCGAGTCGCAGGAGGTCAAGCGGATGGTCGAGGAGTTCCGCCGCCGCCTGGGCGTCGTGGTGGAGGAGGTGCCCGCTCTCGGCGAGTACGCCCACGTCGCCGAGGAGGCCTACCAGCGGGTCGCGGACGTGGCCGGGGAGATGCCCGTCCAGCGCGTCCACGGCGACTACCACCTGGGCCAGGTGATGCGCACCAACAACGACTGGATCATCCTCGACTTCGAGGGCGAGCCCGGCCAGCCCATCGCCGAGCGCCGTGCCCTGTCCTCCCCGCTGCGGGACGTGGCCGGGATGCTCCGCTCCTTCGACTACGCCGCCCGCCACCTGCTGGCCGACCACTCCAACGCCGACGAGCTCCGCCCCCGCGCGGTGGAGTGGGCCGAGCTCAACCGCTCCTCCTTCCTCGCCGGCTACTCCGCCGGAGGCGGCCACCTCAGGGCCGAGGACGCCGTCCTGCTGCGGGCCCTGGAGCTCGACAAGGCGGCGTACGAGGTGATGTACGAGACGCGCAACCGGCCGACCTGGCTGCACATCCCGATGTCGGCCTTCCAACTGGGCCGCTGACCGGGCCGCTCATCGGGCCGCTCATCGGGCCGTCGTTCGCCCGGCAGGCGTCTCGGCCACCTTCGACGGTGCCGCCTGGGACGGAAGGACGCCGCCGCTCCCGCTACTCGCTCGGTTCCGCCGCGCAGGCGAGGTCCCGTGCCGGGCGCTTCCCGGTGGTCAGGAATTCCGTCACCGCGCCCTTCGCGCACGTGTTGGGGCCGAAGGGGTAGACGCCGTGCCCGCCTTGGTCGGCCGTCACCATCGTGGCCCGCTTCCCGAAGGCCCGCCGCAGCTCCCGGGCGCCGGCCGGCGGCGTTCCCGGGTCACGCTCGTTCTGCACCATGAGCACGTTCGACGGGCCCCGGTCACCGATGCGCACCGGCGGCTCGACCCGCTTGTTCGGCCAGAACGCGCACGGCCCGATGTTGGCCGTGGAGCCGCCCAGCATCGGATACTTCCGCCGGTCGGCCGCGACGTCCTTCTGATAGCTCCGGACCGTCCTCGGCCACCGCGAATCACCGCAGATGACGTGATAACGGCTGGACGTGGCGTTGTCCGGCGCGGTCAGCGGCGGGCCGGGCGGCAGCGCCCCGTCCGTGTCGAGCGCCCGCCAGGTCTCGGCCAGCAGGGGCATGCTCGCGTCGCTGTAGAGGCGGTCGAATGTGACCCCACGGAACAACGTCCCGTCGACGCCCTGGACCGGTGCCGCCTCCAACCGCTCCGCGAGTTCGAAGAACTTCGCGGTCACCTGTTCCGGTGTGGTGCCCAGGCCGTACTCGGGGCGCGCGGACGCGAACGCCGCGAAGTCCGGGAACCGGTCCTCCACCCCGCGGGCGAACAACCGCATGGCCGTGACGTCGTAACCGCCGGGGCCCAGGCTGCTGTCGAGCACGATCCGGTCGCCGCGCCGGGGGAACATCGTCGCGTACACCGCGCCGAGGTAGGTGCCGTAGGAACCGCCGAGGTACGACAGCTTCGGCTCACCCAGCGCCGCCCGGATCCGGTCCATGTCGCGCGCGGTGTTCGCGGTGGTGACGTGCGGCAGCATCCACGCCGTCGACGAGGTGGCGCACTGCCTGGCGACGGCCCGCGCGTTCTTCGCCGCCCGCGTGACATCGGCCGCGGTGTGCGCGTACGGCGGGAGGTTGCCGCGTGACAGCTGTTCCGGCGTGAAATCGCAGGTCACCGGCGTACTGCGGCCGACGCCACGAGGGTCGAAGCCGATCACGTCGTAGGAGTCCGCCACCTCCTGGGGCAACCCGAAGGTGGCGAGGATGACCGGGTAGCCGATTCCCCCGGCGCCGGGGCCGCCCGGATTGGTGAACAGCACGCCACGGCGCCGTGACGGTTTCTCGCTCGCCATCCGGGAGATCATGATCTTGATCTGCCGGCCGTCCGGATTCCGGTAGTCCAGCGGGACCTCGAGCGTCGCGCACTTGAGACGGGGCGAGGCGGCCTCCTTCGGGCACGGGCCCCACCGCAGGGTGTCCGACGTCGCCGCCGCCGATCCTCCCGAGATCATGGTCGCCGCCAGTGTGGTGGCGGCGAGGGTGAGGGACAGGGGTGAGCGCATCTGGTGTCCTTCTGAAGGGGCCTACGGGGCGCATGGGGTGCACGGGGGCACCGGAACGTGTTCTCCGTTTCGTGCCTGTTTGTCGCAGTACGTGAACGAGTCTGGCCATTCGCCGCGGCCGGCACATCAGCCCGGCGGCTCGAATCGTCTTCGACCACGGGCGAGGCGGCGATTCGACTCCGGTCGAGGGCGCCCCGGCCCCCGGTCCCCCTCACCGGCCGCACGGTGTTGCGATAATGACCAGGTGAACACTGGCGTCGCGCCACGGTTGGGGTGGTGGCAGCAGACATGGAGGCTGGCGCCGGCCGCGGCGGTGGGCGCGGCGTTCTGGCTCTCCACCGGGGTGCTGCTGCGGGGGCAGGCGGCCGAACTGGGCTCGTGGTTCTTCACCGGTGATCCGCTGGTGGCCCTCGGCTGCCTGACGGCGCTTCTGTGGCGGCGGCGGTTCCCGCTCGCCGTCGCCATGACGGTCGTGATCGCCTCGGCCGCGTCGACGCTCGCCACCGGCGCCGCGCTCCTGGCGCTGGGCTCGATCTCCACCCGTCGCCGTCCGGTGGAGATCGGGGTCGTCGGGCTGGCCTTCGTGACCGCCTCACAGTTCGCCGGCAGGTTCTACTCGACCCCGATCCCGAGCCCGCCCGGCCTGTTGTGGTTCCAGCTCGCGTTCCCGGCACTGATCGCGGGCATCGCGGTGGCCGCGGGGATGGCCGTCGGCGCGCGGCGTGTCGAGGTGCGGTCCTTGCGAGACCGGGCGGAGAGCGCCGAACGGGAGCAGACCGCACGAGCGGCGCAGGCACGGGCCCTGGAACGCAACCGGATCGCCCGCGAGATGCACGACGTGCTCGCGCACCGGATCTCCCTGGTCGCCATGCAGGCCGGGGTGCTGGACCACCGCGGCGACCTCACGGCCGAGGAGAGCCGCGTGCTGGCCCGCGGCATCGCCGACGGCTCCCACCAGGCCCTGGAAGAACTGCGGGATGTCCTCGGCGTGCTCCGGGCCGACCCGGGCCTCCCGGAACCACCACAGCCCTCCCTCGATCGGATCCCCGCCCTGGTGGACGACGCCCGCGCCTCCGGACTGGACGTCACGCTCACCACCACCGTGACGGGCAGGCCGCCCGACGTCGTCGGACGAACCTGCTACCGGATCGTCCAGGAGGGGCTGACCAACGCCGCCAAACACGCCCCGGGCGCGCACGTGCACATCACCCTCGAAGGAACGGCGGGCGGCGAACTCGGCGTCAGCGTCCGCAACTCCCCGGCCACCACGAAGAACGCGCACCCACCGGCATCGGGATTCGGCCTGCTCGGCCTCACCGAACGAGTCGACCTCGCCGGCGGAAAGCTCGACCACCACCCCACACCCGACGACGGATACGTCCTCACCGCGCGACTCCCCTGGCCCGACCCCGCCGACGAGAAGAGGACGTGAGTGGACAGCGAGCGGAAGCCGGTGCGTGTCGTCATCGTCGACGACGATCAGCTGGTACGAATGGCGCTGCGGCTCATCATCGACGGCGAACCGGACCTGACCGTCGTCGCGGAGGCGTCCGACGGGGACACCGCGATCACCGTGGTGGACGAGCAGCGGCCGGACGTCGTGCTGATGGACGTGCGGATGCCCGGCCGTGACGGTCTCAGCGCGACCCGGGAACTCCTCACCCGGCCGGCGCCGCCGCGGGTGCTCATGCTGACCACGTTCGACTCCGACGATCTGGTGCTCGGCGCGCTGCGCGCCGGAGCACTCGGGTTCGTCCTCAAGGACACCCCGCCGCCGCGGATCATCGACGCGGTGCGGGCCGTCGCGGACGGCAACCCCGTGCTGTCTCCGGCGGCCACGGCACGGGTGATCGCCGCGGCCACCGGCCCGCGGTCCTCCCACGCTCGCGACTCGTCCCGCGAAGCCGCGCGGAGACGGCTGTCCGCACTGACCGAACGAGAACTCGAAACCGCCCGGGCCATCGCGGACGGGCTGGGCAACCCCGAGATCGCCCAGCGGCTGCACATCAGCGTCGCGACCGTCAAGGCGCACACGGGCAACCTGTTCGCCAAGCTGGCGGTCGAGAACCGGGTACAGATCGCGCTCCTGGTCCGCGACGCGGAGGAATGACCCGGCGACAGGGGGAACCCCAGGCGGCCGACGGTGAGCCGGCCGTCACCCGGGGCCTACCGCCGATCTCCGTGCCGCGAGGGCCGGTGCCCGTACGACGGGAGCCCCCTGGCCGTTGACCAGGGGGCTCCCGTCGTAGGGGGATGCGGCCGGACGTCCACCGTACGGACGCGGGCGAGGGCCCGCCCCTGCCCGAACCCGGTTCCTGAACCCCGGGAGGCGTGACGCGCGACTCGCCGCGCGTGCGTCGGGACGCCGGTGAGTTACCAGCGGCCGCCCTTGACGAGCTGGCCGCGGACCGCGCCGTCGGGGAACTGCTTGGTGTGCAGGTTGGCGTACCAGTTCCTCGGGTTGCTCTTGATGCCCCTGAGCAGGCCGGAGTCCTTGACGACGACGGAGCCGAAGCTCGTGTTGCCGCGGATCTTGCCGTTGGACAGCAGGTCGATGACGACGGGGCCGTTCTTGCCCGCCTTGCCCTTGTGGATGTGGAAGGCGCTGGGCTTGCCGGTCCGCTTCCACTGGACGAAGTAGTAGAAGCGGTTCCCCTGGATGCGGAACTTCGCGACCGCGATGCCGTCCCGGTCGTTGACCTTCTTGCCCGGCTCGGGGACCTCGTTCCTGCCCAGGAGCCCGGCGGCGAAGTAGTACTTCCTGGCCGTGCTGCTGTGGGCGTCGCTGTGCGAGGCCGGGGCCGCGCTCGCCGTACCGGTGTGAGCGTGGCCGTGCGGGGTGGGTGTCGTGACCGCCGCCTCGGCGGGCACGGCCAGCGCGCCCGCGGCCAGCGCCACGGTCGCCGCGCCCACCGCCGCACGGCCCATCACGTGCCGCCAGGAGATACGCCCGCCGCTGACCTGTTCAAAAGCATTCATGTGAACCTCCGCCTCATTTTCGCCGTGCCGCTTTTCCCTGACACTGCGGACCTTTTTTCCGGACACCGCAGACCCTAGGAAGTCAGCCGCCGTTGTTATGCGTACAAATCCACACAGACGGCAATCGTGGTCAAGGTCACACAAGCGTGCTCGCGGTCCCCTCTGACACGCCGCATCCACCGGCCGTGCGTGGCGGGGCAGGGCCGAAACGGCACGCACCCGCTTGGAGCTCCAAGGCCCCGGAAGGTGTTTTCGCAGGTCGGCCGGTACCTTTACCGATGGGCCGCGTTCCTGTACGACGCTCTTACACGGCCTGTGTCACGCTCTGCGCAAAGCGGATGTTGAAGATCGGGTGGGTGTCAGGTGTCATCAGGTAGTGGGGGATCCGCATGGCGGCGTCCCGGCCGGGTCATCGCCTCGATGGCGGGGGTGGTCGCGATGGCGCTGCTGGCGGCGGGTTGTTCCTCCGACGACACCGCCGAACAGGCGGCTCCCGTCGTACGGCAGTCGGCCACCGTCTCACCGGCGGCACCCGAGACCGCGACGACGATCCGGAAGGCGCCACCGGTCGACCCCGCGTGGCCCCGCTGGGGGTTCACCCACACCGGGGTGAGCGCCAACAACGTCACCCAGGAGTTCGAGGAGGTCGTGGCCGGGGCGCTCTCTCGGACCCCGATGCTGCAGAACCAGCACATCATGGGCTTCGGCGCGCTCAACCCCCAGCCCCGCCCCCAGGAGTTCTACTGGGAGGACCTCGACAGCCGGACGAACCTCATGAGGAAGTCCGGCGGCACGCAGGTCATGACGCTCTGCTGCGCCCCCGACTGGATGAAGGGCGGACCCGAGGGCCCGACCTCGGACGCGGGCTGGGACGAGCACCTGGAGGACGCCCCCTACCCCAAGCACTTCGACGACTTCGCCAAGCTGTCGGCGGCCGTCGCCACCAAGTACCGCGACGTCAAGTACTTCATGGTCTGGAACGAGTTCAAGGGTTTCTGGAAGGACCACTCCAAACCCGCGGACTTCAAGGGCTACACCACGCTCTACAACAAGGTCTACGACGCGGTGAAGGCCGCCCGGCCCGACGCCATGGTCGGCGGCCCCTACCTCGGCTTCGACAGCAACAGGACGGGCAGGTCCGAGCTGCGGGGGAAGTGGGGGGTCGTCAACCAGAACGCCCTGGACGCCTTCGAGTACTGGTTCGAGAACAAGAAGGGCGCCGACTTCGTCGTGGTCGACGGCGCCTCGCTGACCGACGCCCACGAGATGCTGCCCGACGCGTTCGGAGCGCTGAGCAAGTTCAGCGCGGTCACCACCTGGCTGCGGGAGAGGACCGGCGACATGCCGGTCTGGTGGGCGGAGTGGTACTTCGTCCCCGAGGACAAGACCACGTGGCCCGAGCCGATGCGGCTCGCCGTCCAGGCCGCCTCGATGATCGAGTTCGCCGAGAGCGGCGCCGCCACGGCGCTGTACTGGAACCCGCAGTCCGTGAAGGGCTGCCAGGGGTGCATGTGGGACTCGAAGACCGGTGCCACCCTGCCCACAGGCAAGCTGGTGAGCGACTTCGTCACCTGGTTCCCGGCCGGAGCCGAGCTGGAGAAGGTCACCTCCTCCGACCCCGGGGTCCGGGTGCTCGCGCAGCCACGGCAGTTGCTGATGGTCAACACCACCAAGGCCCAGGTCACCACGACCGTGGACGGCGAGGAGTTCACCCTCCGGCCCTACGAGATCAGGTGGAGCGACCGCTAGCCTCCCTGGCCAGCGGACCTCGCGGGAGAACGCCCGGACACCGTCGACCGGCAGCACCGTCCCTCCGTCGCCGGTGGTCGGGGCGTCTTCGCCGACAACGCCGCGCACCTCGAACCCCCACGGAAAATCATCACCATATATCCACAAATGTCCAAATAGTGAGCATTGGTCAAATGCATTGACTAATGGTTGATTAAAACGAAAACACATGATTCGAGAGTGACTGTCTGTTCTTGGTCGTAGCCATGGTGCTACGGTGTTCGCCTGTTCACGCTCTGCTGTGAAACGGCACCGCATGGCCGTCCCGTCTTACAGGGGGAACAGCAGGTTCGACGCGGCCTTTCCATGCTCTGCCGCCACCCCCGAGGACGCCGATGTCAGTAGATGTACCCCACCGGGCGCGGAGAAGGTTTTCACCGAGGGAACTGGTCGTCCTCGCCTCCCTCAGCACCATGGTCATCGCGGCCTGCGCGTGGTTGTGGGCGCTGTCCGCCGCCCCTTACGCGGCCAGAGGGCTGATGGCGCTCGTCGGCGGGATCTCGGCCGTACTGCTGTCCGGCGCCGTCGCGGCCGTCGTCCACCACTCCGGCGCCAACCGCCGGCTGCGCGAGCGGGCCGAGTGGGCCGACGCGCGGTTCACCTGGATGGAGCGGGAAACGCTGCGAATGGCCGAGGAGACGCTGCCCTCGCTGGGACATCAGGTGCGGGGCGGCGCCTCGGTCGCCGACGCGCTCTCCCGGATGCCGCAGCCTCCGGACGGCCCGCTGCGGCACCTGCTCGGCGCGGCCGGGCACGAGCTCGAACTGCTCGAACGCGAGCGCGCCGTCGCCCAGGTGTCCCGTGAGACGACCGAGGACGAGATCTCCCGGCTGGTCGACGAAACGCTGCCGGAACTGGTCAGGCGGATCCAGACGAACCGGATGTCGGTGAGCACCGCACTGGCCGGGATGCACCAGCCGGAGCACGAACCGCTGCGCGACCTGCTGCGCGAGACGGCACGACATCTCTCCGAGAGCGAGCGCAGGGGCAGCGCCGTGATGGCGGCGTGCGCCGGGGCCGCGGCCCGGGTACAGGCACAGGCCACCAGCCTGCTCGCCCGGCTGCGCGAACTGGAGGAGCAGTACGGCGAGCACGAGAAGGTGTTCGCCGACCTGCTGGACCTGGACCACCGCATCTCCCAGATGAGCCGGCTGGCGGACAACGTCGCGCTGCTGAGCGGCGGCCGTTCCGGGCGGCGATGGACCCGGCCGATCGTCGTGGAGAGCGTCCTGCGCGGCGCGATGGGCCGCATCGGCGCCTACCGGCGCATCCGGCTGCACTCCACCAGCACCGTCGCCGTCGCGGGGTACGCGGCCGAGGGCGTGATGCACGCGCTGGCCGAGGTGATGGACAACGCCGCCACCTTCTCGGCGCACGGCACCGAGGTCCACGTGTACGTGGACGAGGAGGACGCCGGCGTCGTGATCACGATCGAGGACAGTGGCCTGGGGATGCGCCCGCGCGAGCGGCAGCACGCCACCAGGCTCGTGTCCGAGCCGCTCGACCTGCGGACGCTGTCCGGCACCCGGCTGGGCCTGGCGGTCGTGGGACGCCTGGTCGACAAGTACGGCCTGACGGTCAGCTTCCGGCCGTCCGCCCGCGGCGGCATGGGGGTCGTGATGCTGATCCCGCGCCTGCTGATCACGCAGTCCCTGCCGGCCGCCGTGCCGCCCGACGCCGAGGCGTCGGTCCGCCACCCCGTTCAGGTCGCCGTGCGGGCCACCGTGCCTGCACCGGCCGTGCCCGCGCAGGAGGGGCCGGCCGACGAGTCCGAGGATCTGCTGCCCAGGCGGCGCCGGGGGCAGACGCTGGCCGAGGCGACCAGGGCGCGGCAGGCATCGCCGGCCAAGCCCGCGCGCGAGGGGCGTGACTCGGCCGCGAGGTTCGCCGCGTTCCGCCAGGCCGGCGGCCGTGGGCGCACCTCCTCCCCGGCCCCTTCCCCGGCCCCGTCCACGGCTCCTTCCCCGGCCCCGTCCACGGCTCCTTCCCCGGCCCCGGGCGACTCTTGACACGCGTCCGCCGACCACCGGACATCTTCGGATTCACAGATGAGGAGGCAGGGGCCGTCCCTCCCGCGCCGAAGGGGCACCCCGTCGTTTCTATGAGCACAACCGACGCTTCGCACACCACCGATCGTGACTTCGACTGGCTGCTGGAGAACCTCAAGAAGAAGACCCCCGGGATCAGGCATGTGCTGGTGCTGACCAGGGACGGCCTGAAGATGTGCTTCACCGCCGGCCTGGGCCGGGACGGGGCCGACCAGCTCTCCGCCCTGGCCGCCGGGATCCAGAGCCTCTCGCTGAGCGCCTCCGCCGAGTTCGGGGACGGCATCGGAGCGGGGCAGGCGATGGTGGAGTTCGCCGGCGGGCTGCTGCTCATCGTGCCGGCCGGGGACGGCGCCCACCTGGCCGTGGTGGCAGAGGAGGACGGCGAGGTGGGGCTCATCGCGCACAACATGAACGAACTGGTGGAGCAGATCGGGGTGTACCTCACCGCGGCACCGCGGCAAACGGAGAACAGCGACGACCGCGGATGACACGGCGAGCCATCGACCGAGAAGACCCCGACCGGCTCTACACGGTCACCGGAGGGCGTACCAGCGCCGATGAGAAAACCTTCGACTCCGTCTCCCTCGTCGTCAGCGAGTGCGCCCCCACCCCCGGCATGCAGTCCGAGCACATCAAGATCCTGCGGATGGCCCAGCGGCCGGCGGCGGTGGTGGAGATCTCGGCGGAACTGCGGCTTCCGGTCAGCGTGGTGAAGATCCTGCTGCGCGACCTGCTGGACACCGGTCGCATCACCGTCCGTCATCCGTCGATCGCCGCACAGGCCGGACGACCGGATCCCGAAATCCTGAGGCAGGTGCTCGTTGCCCTCCACAACCTCTGACCAGATGGCGGCCGCCGTGCGAACGCCGCTACGCACGACCGCCACGGACGCCCTGAAAATCGTGATCGTCGGCGGGTTCGGGGCGGGAAAGACGACCATGGTCGGCTCGGTGAGCGAGATCCGCCCGCTGAGCACCGAGGAGGTCATGACCCAGGCGAGCGTGGGCATCGACGACGCCAGCCGGGTACGGACCAAGTCGACCACCACGGTGGCCTTCGACTTCGGCCGGATCACGCTGAACGCGAGCATGGTGCTCTACCTGTTCGGCGCGCCCGGTCAGCAGCGGTTCTGGTTCGTGTGGGACCAGTTGTTCGCCGGCAGCCTGGGCGCGGTCGTCCTGGTGGACGCCCGCCGCCTGGAGGATTCCTGGTACTCCATCGACCGGCTGGAGCACCACGGGACCCCGTTCGTCGTCGCGGTCAACCGCTTCGCCGACGGGCCCACCCTGGACGCGGTGCGCGAGGCGCTGGCGCTGTCACCCGAGGTCCCGCTCATCGACTGCGACGCGAGAGAGCGGTCCTCGTCCAAGCACGTGCTGATCACGCTCATCGAGCACCTCACCCGCCCCCACGACCAGTCGCCCGCCCGAGAGAGCATGCCGTGACGAACCCCCCTCCCCTGCCCGACTCCACAGACCCGTCAGCCGCCTCGCCCACATCGCGGAGTCCCGAGCGGAGCCGGGAGCCGCTGGAGGGATACGCCGACCACGCCGATGCCGTACGACTGCCCGGGGCGCTGATCGGCGACGACCCGGCCGCGATATTCCAGGAGATGCGCCGCGAGCACGGCCCCCTCGTCCCGGTTCTCCTCGACGGCATCCCCGCCTGGTACGTGATCGGTTATCGCGAACTGCACCATGTCACCAGTCAGCCGCAGTTGTTCGGCCGCGACCCCAGGCGCTGGAACATGCGGGACCACCTCCCCCCGGACTGGCCGTCGCTCGCGTACGTGACCTGGCAGCCGTCCGTGATGTACTCCGAGGGGGCCGAGCACCAGCGGCGGATCGGCGCCATCAGCGACGCGCTGGACACCGTCGACCGCACCGAGCTGGCCATGATCTGCGAGCAGGTCGCCGACCTCGCGATCGACGGGTTCTCCGGGGACGGCCGGACCGACCTGATCTCCCGGTACGCCTACCGGATTCCGGCTCAGGTCGTCACCCGGCTGTTCGGACTGGCGGAGACCGACCTGCCGGAACTGGTCGAGGACGTCAACCACGTGCTGGGCGGGAGCGAGGAGGCCCTCTCGGCGATCACCCGGATTCTGGACAAGCTGAGCCGGCTCATCGCCGACAAGCGCGCCCTGCCGGGCCACGACGTCACCTCGCACATGCTGGCACACCCCTCGCAGCTCACCGACGAGGAGATCGTCCAGGACCTGATCATGGTGATGATCGCCTCCCACGACAGCAGCGCCAACTGGATCGGCAGCGCCCTGCGGCTGATGCTGGTGGACGACCACTTCTCGATGAGCCTGCAGGGCGGCCGCAGCAGCGTCGGCGAGGCGCTGAACGAGGTGCTGTGGAAGGACCCGCCCTCGCCGAACCTGCCCTCGCGCTGGGCCGTGCAGGACTGCGAGCTGGCCGGGCGGCGCATCCGCCGGGGCGACATGCTGGTGCTCGGCGTCGCCGCGGCCAACGCCGATCCGCAGGTGCAGCCGGCCGCCCATGCCGGCTCCGGCGCCAACCGGGCGCACATGTCCTTCGGCCACGGCGAGCACGGTTGTCCCTTCCCCGCGCCCGAGCTCGGCGAGATCATCGCCAAGACGGCCGTGGAGGTCCTCCTCGACCGGTTGCCCGACGTCTATCTCACCGTGAAACCGGACGCGCTGCGGTGGCGCCCTTCGCTGTGGGTTCGCAGCCTGGAGGCCCTGCCCGTACGGTTCAGCCCGACCGTGCCGACCGGCCGCCCGTCGAACGCCTGAAACGCTCCCGGGTGAGGCCGGCCGAAGACCGCCCCCGGCGGGATCACCCCCGGACGCGGGTTCCCTCGTCTCCGGGACGAGCATCCGCGTCGGCGGCGGGCCCGTCGCCGGGAGCCCGTGGAAATCCGTTCCCGGCCGAACGCCGATCCGTTCGGGTACGCCACCCGGAACATGTCCGGCGAGGCCCGGAAGGCTGGAAACTTTCATCGGAGGAGGCGGGGGCATCCGTACCGCCTTCGGTACCGAAGGTGTTTCTCACCTGCGGGAAACCGCCGCGGAAAGGAAGGCGTCTGGCGGACGCGCGTCCGCACCCCACCTCGTGATTGAAAATTTCGGTGAATGAATTTAACTTTCGGCGACAGGTGTGAGGCGTCGGACGCCGGGGCCACGACGGTCAGGGGCTCAGGGGTTCGGCCGTGGCCGAAGGGAGATCGACAATGTCCGACAGCGATGTTCCACGCCGGACCCGGCCGGGACCGGGAAGCGGTCGGATGAGAACGGCCCTGCGAACGGTGTGCGCGGCCCTTCCCCTCCTGCTCGGCCTCGCGCTGACGACCTCGGCGGCGTCCTCTGCGTCCTCTGCGTCCTTCGCGTCTCTGGTGGAGGTCACCGGTTTCGGGACGAACCCCAGCAACCTGCGGATGCACATCTACGTCCCGGACCGGGTGGCAGCCAGGCCCGCCATCCTGCTGGCGGTGCACTACTGCACCGGTTCGGGGCCCGCCTTCCACTCCGGTACGCAGTTCGCCTCGCTGGCCGACCAGCACGGGTTCATCGTGATCTATCCCTCGGCCACCCGCAGCGGGAACTGTTTCGACGTCTCCTCCCCCGAGGCGCTCAGGCGCGGCGGCGGGAGCGACCCGGTCGGGCTCATGTCCATGGTGACCTACGCCCAGCAGCGTCACAACGCGGACCCGTCGCGGGTCTACGTGACCGGCGCCTCCTCCGGCGCGATGATGACCGAGGTCCTGCTGGGCCTGTATCCGGACGTGTTCAAGGCCGGAGCGGCCTTCATGGGCGTGCCCTTCGGCTGCTTCGCCAGCTCCTCGGGGTGGAACAGCGAGTGCGCCAACGGCACGATCATCAGGACTCCCCAGGAGTGGGGCAACCTGGTGCGGGCCGCCTATCCCGGGTACGCCGGCGCCCGGCCCCGCGTCCAGCTGTGGCACGGCACCGAGGACTCCACCCTGCGCTATCCGAACCTGGGCGAGGCGGTCAAGCAGTGGACCAACGTCCACGGCCTGAGCCAGACGCCGACCTCCACCGACACGCCCCGGGCGGGCTGGAACCGCAGCCGCTACGCCGACTCCACGGGCACCGTCAAGGTCGAGTCCTACAGCCTGCCGGGTGTGGGGCACAACCTGCCGCAGGGCGGGATGGCCGAGTCCGCGATCCAGTTCTTCGGCCTGGACACCCCCGGCCCCTCCCCCACACCCACTCCGACGCCCACCCCGACCCCGACTCCCACCCCCACACCTACACCCACGCCCACTCCCACCCCGACCCCCGGCCCCTCCTCCTGCCGGGTGACCTACAGCGCCAACAGCTGGAACACCGGCTTCACCGCCAACCTGTCCGTCACCAACACCGGCACCTCGGCGATCAACGGCTGGGAGCTGAGGTTCACCTTCCCCGGGAACCAGCAGGTCACCCAGGGCTGGAGCGCCACCTGGACGCAGTCCGGCCAGGTCGTGACCGGCCGCAACGCCTCCTACAACGGCACCCTGAACCCCGGGCAGTCCGCCGGGATCGGTTTCAACGGCGCCTACAGCGGCACCAACACCGCCCCCGGCTCGTTCACCCTCAACGGCTCGACCTGTAGCTGACCCCCGGGACACCCCCGGCGGCAGGCCCGCCATCCGGCGGGCCTGCCGCCGGACCCCCTCGCGTCACTTGACCGCCCCGATCGCGAGGCCCGAGATGAAGTGCCGCCGGAACCGCAGGAACACCGGCGGCGTCGGCACGGCGGCGATGATCGTGCCCGCCGCGATGACGTCCCAGGAGGAGACGAACTGCCCCTGCAGCCCGAGCAGCGCCGGGGTGACCGGCATCCTGGTGTCCGTACGCAGCACGGTGATCGCCCACAGCAGGTCGTTGAAGATCCAGGTGAAGGAGAGCGCGCCGAGCGCGGCGAGGGCGGGCCTGGTCAGCGGCAGCACGATGCGCCAGAAGACCTGCGCGACGCCCGCGCCGTCGATGGTGGCCGCCTCCTGGATCTCGCCGGGCAGCTCGCGCATGAAACCGTGCAGGACGAAGGTGTAGAAGCCCAGGCCGAACGCGACGTGGACGGCGACTGCAGGGCGCTGGAGTCGCGGTGAAGAACTGGGTGAGCTCCGCGGCCTCGTCCAGCATCGCCTCGCCCTCGGCGACCAGCGGCGAGTCGGCCGCCTTGGCCTTGGGGTCGGCCGGGAGCACGATGCCGGAGCCGCTCGCGATGTAGAGCTCCCGCGCCTCGGCCGAGGCCAGGTGGGTGAGCAGGGCGGGGCGGCGCCCGAGGAGGTGGCGGCGGCCGTCGTGGCGGGCTTCGTCGCGGAGGTGGCGCAGCCGCTCGCCAGCCGGGCGCCCCCGAGCGCGCCCAGCCCGGCGAGCCCCGTCTGCCCGAGGAACCGGCGGCGACCGGAGTCGAGGTCGCTCAAGAGTGTTCCCTCCTTCGTCGACACGTTACGTGACATCGCTTTGTGTCGGTCATGTGAACGTCGTGAGCAGAAGGTTGCGTCGGCCCTCGTCGACTGTCAATATATTTCATAATTAATGATTTAACTGCGACCGGCGGGACGACAGGAGACCGAATCATGGACCGGCTGCCGGGAAGGATCACGCTGGTCACAGGTACCACGGCGGGTCTCGGGGCGGCGAGCGCCCGGCGTCCCACCGCCGAAGGGGCCTCCGCGGCACCGCCGGACGTCCGTGCCGCGACGGGCCACGGGGGTGGCATCCGGCCCGCCGGCATGCGATCACCTTCCGTGATCGGCGACCTCTCGGACGGGACCGGCGGGACCGGCAAGACAGGCGGGACCGACAGGACAGGCGGGGGCGCGGCGGTCGCCACCGCCGCGTCTCTCTCGCTTCAGGACACGCCCCAGGACACGGCCCAGGACGCGCCCCAAAACGCGGCCCAGGACGCGGCCCACCCGGCCCGCGCCGCCCACGTGACCGCCACCGGTCTCGCTGTGGACGGCGGCCGGACCGCGATGAAAGCCTCGGCCTGAAACGTCGATCACCGACATCGATCACCACTAGGGAAGGCGCGAAAACCTTGGCACGGTACGCACATCGCGGCGTCCACGGGCAGACCGTCGAGATCGTCGCACGGCGAATCCTCAGCGGCGGGATCGCCGAGGGCGAAACGCTCAACATCGTGGCTCTGCAGGAGGAGCTGGGTGTGAGCCTCACCGCACTGCGCGAGGCGCTCAAGGTGCTCTCCGCCAAGGGCATCGTCGACGCCCGGCAGCGGCGCGGCACCTTCGTGCGGCCGCGCGCCGACTGGAACCTGCTCGACGGCGATGTGATCCGCTGGCAGTTCGACGAGCACACCGACCCCCGGCTGCTGGACGAGCTGCACGAGGTACGCACGATCGTGGAGCCCGCCGCCGCCCGGCTGGCCAGTGACCGGGCCACGGAGGCGGACCTCGCCGCCCTGGACGGGGCCCTCGACGCGATGGCCGCCGCCGACGGAGACCCCGTCGCGGCCGTCGCCGCCGACCTGCTCTTCCACCGCGCGCTGCTCGCCGCCACGCACAACGAGCTGCTGGAGCGGATGGAGATCGTCATCGAGACCGGCCTGGCCGAGCGGGACCGCCTCGTACACGGGGGCGAGCACCACGACGACCCGGTGCCCAGCCACCGGGCGGTGGTCGAGGCGATCCACGACCGCGACCCGGACGCCGCCGAACGCGCCATGCGCGGGCTGCTGGCCAAGGCCGTACACGACGTGGCCAGGGTCCGCCGCTCGAAGGACCCGGGCGACCCGGGCGACCCGCGAACGCCGAAGAACTCGAAGGACCTGAGGGAAGATCAGTGAAGATCGAGCGAGTCGAGACCTTCCTCGTCCCGCCACGCTGGCTCTTCTGCCGCGTGGAGACCGACGAGGGCATCGTCGGCTGGGGCGAGCCGGTCGTCGAGGGCCGCGCCGAGGTGGTGCGGGCGGCGGTGGAGGTACTCGCCGGACACCTCGTCGGCGAGGACCCCCTGCGGATCGAGCACCACTGGCAGGTGCTCACCAAGGGCGGCTTCTACCGGGGCGGGCCCGTGCTCTCCAGCGCCGTCGCGGGCCTCGACCAGGCGCTGTGGGACATCGCCGGGCAGGCGTACGGCGCACCGGTCCACGCGCTGCTCGGCGGCCCGGTGCGCGACCGCGTCCGGGTGTACTCCTGGGTGGGCGGCGACGAGCCCGGCGAGGTGGCCGCGGAGGTCGCCGCCCAGGTCGAGGCCGGTTTCACCGCGGTCAAGATGAACGCGAGCGGCCGCCTCTCCCCCCTGCCCACCCCGGCCGAGATCGACGGCGTGGTGCGACGGCTCGCCGCCGTCAGGGAGGTGCTCGGCGACGAGCGCGACGTGGCCGTCGACTTCCACGGCCGGGCGGGCGCGGCGGCGGTCCGCCGCATCCTCCCGGAGCTCGCGGCGCTGCGGCCGCTGTTCGCCGAGGAGCCCCTGCTCCCCGACCAGGGCCACTCCCTGCACGACGTCGTCACCTGCTCGCCGATCCCGATCGCCACCGGCGAGCGGCTGTACGGCCGCGCCGAGTTCCTCGAACCGCTGCGGGCCGGTGTCGCGGTGGTGCAGCCGGACCTCTCCCACGCGGGCGGCATCTCGGAGGTACGCCGCATCGCGGCCCTCGCCGAGACCTACGGGGCCCTCCTCGCCCCGCACTGCCCGCTCGGCCCGATCGCCCTGGCCGCGAGCGCGCAGGTCGCCTTCGCCACGCCCAACTTCCTCATCCAGGAACAGAGCGTCGGCATCCACTACAACGAGGGGGCGGACCTCCTCGACTACGTCGTCGACCCCGAGCCGTTCCGCTTCGTCGACGGGCACCTGCGCCGGATGGACGCCCCCGGCCTGGGCATCACCGTGGACGAGGAGGCGGTCCGCCGCGCCGACCGTGCCGGCCACGCCTGGCGCAACCCGGTCTGGCACCACGACGACGGCTCGTTCGCCGAATGGTGACCGGCCGGCACCAACGCCGCCGCACCCGCCTCCGGAACACCGACCACGAGCACCACAAGGACGAATGCCATGCGAATGCCTGATGTTCAGGTATCCGACATCCTCACCCTCGGAGAGACCCTCGTCAGCCTGTACGTGCAGGGGCAGCGCCTCGACAGCGCGTCCTGCCTGTCCAAGTCGATGGCCGGGGCGGAGGCGAACGTCGCCATCGGCCTGGCCAGGCTCGGCATGCGGCCCGCGATGATCTCGCGGGTCGGCCCCGACCCCTTCGGCGTGGAGGTCCACCGCACCCTGCGCGGCGAGGGCGTGGACGTCGGCCACGTGCGGACGGGCGCCTCCCCGACGGGGATGATGGTCAAGGAGGTGCTCGGCCCGCACCTCACGAACGTGTACTACTACCGCGCCGGATCCGCCGCGACCGAGCTGACCGGCGCCGACGTGCCCGTCGAGCTCGTCGCGGGAGCCCGCCGCGTCCACGTCACGGGCGTCACGCTCGCCCTCGGCGAGGGCCCCGCCGAGGCCGTACGCGCCCTCGTCGGCCTGGCCCGCGACCACGGGGTGCCGGTGAGCTTCGACCCGAACATCCGCCGCAAGCTGTGGACCCTGGAGGAGGCCGCGGCGGCCTGCCGCACGCTGCTGCCGGACGTCGACGACCTGCTCCTCGGCGAGGACGAGGCGCTCGCCATCAGCGAGACCACCACCTGCGCGGACGCGCTGAGCGCCCTGGCCGATCTCGGCGTCCCCCGGGTCGTGATCCGTCGCGGCGAGCGCGGATGCGTCGCCGTCGAGCGGGGCGGCGAGCCGGTCGACCTGCCCGCCCACCCGGCCCCGGCCGTCGTCGACACCGTCGGGGCGGGGGACGCGTTCACCGCGGGCTACCTGTTCGAGCTGCTCCGGGACCGGTCCTTCGCCGACGCCCTGCGGACCGGGGCGTGGACCGCGGCCCAGGTGGTGGCCCACCGGGGTGACTACGAGGGGTTCCCGCGCCTGCGCGAGTACGAGGCGTTCGTTTCAGGACAGGAAGGATTCGATCGATGATCGACCTGGTCAGGTCCCATCGGCTGGTGGCGATCATCCGCAAGCGGAGCGAGGACGAGGCGCGCGCCGCCGCGACCGAGGTGCTGGCCGCGGGTGTGAGGCTCATCGAGATCACCATGAACACCCCCGGGGCGCTGCGGCTCGTCCGCGAGCTGGCCGGCGCGTGGCCGGACGCCGTGGTGGGCGCCGGTACGGTGCTCACGGCGCGGGCGGCGGAGGAGGCGATCGAGGCGGGTGCCCGCTTCGTCGTCGCGCCCAACGTCGACCGCTCCGTCATCGAGGCCGCGCACCGCGGCGGGGCCGCCGCCGTGCCCGGGGCCTTCACGCCCACCGAGGCGCTGGCCGCGATGAGCTTCGGCGCCGACGTCGTCAAGCTCTACCCCGCGTCCGGGATGGGCCTGGCCGCCTTCGGCGACCTGTCCCGCGCCCTGGACCAGGTGCCCTTCATGCCGACGGGCGGGGTGACCGTACGGGACGCGCCGGAGTGGATCCGCGCGGGCGCGGTCGCCGTCGGCATGGGCGACGCCCTCACCCGGGCGAGCGCCGGCGAGCTGGCCGGCCTCCTGGACGGACTCGGCGGCGCGGGGTGACCGGGGCGGGCGGCCCCGGCCGCCGGTGACCGGCTGAGTAGGCATACTCACGACACGAAACCCCATCTGTCCTACCTTCACGGAAAGGACGGACGATGGGGGGACACCATGCACTTCGTTCCGCTGGCGCCAGACGCGCTGGAAACGCTGGAGGCTCGCTTCCACGAACTGATGGGCGCCGGGATCCTTCCCGGGCACCTGACGTTCGAGGACTACTACGCGGTGTGGCGCTCCGAGCGGCGCGGGCCGCGAGCGGCGGGCCTGGACGACGGCACCGTCGTCCCGCACGCCGCCGACGTGAGCCTGATCAACCGGCCGCCCAAGAAGCTCAGGGGCGTCATCAGGACCCTGGTGCTGCTGGTCGACTTCGACGACCGGCCGCACGACCCCGCTCACGACGTGGAGCACTTCGAGCGGCTGCTGTTCGGCACCCAGGCGGGCAGCATGCGCGACTTCTACCGGAAGGTCAGCGGCTTCGGCCCCGATCCCGACACGCGGGGCATCGACGTGCAGGGCGAGGTGTTCGGCTGGTTCCGGCTGCCGCGGACGCTGGCCTTCTACGCCAACGACAAGTCGGGGATGGACGAGGTGAACTTCCCGCGCAACGCCCAGGGCATGGCGCGCGACGCCGTGCTGGCCGCCCTGGAGGCGGGCGTCGACTTCGACCCCTCCTACGACGTGCTCGACGAGAACCGGGTCACCGCGCTGTTCGTCGTGCACGCCGGTCCGGGCGCCGAGACCTTCTCCGACGCCGCCGGGCTGCGGTTCATCTGGAGCCTGAAGTGGACCGTCGGCGACCGGCCGATCGATGTCGGGCCCGGCCTGCAGGTGAGCACCTTCCTCACCGTACCCGAGGACTGCAACGTCGGCGTCTGCGCCCACGAGTGGGGGCACCTGGCGGCGCGGTGGGCCGACTACTACGACACCGACCGGGCGCAGACCGGCGCCAAGTCCCACGGGCTGGGCAACTTCTGCCTGATGGCGGCGGGATCGTGGGGCGACAACGGCGTCACGCCCGTCTTCCCGACCAGCATGCTGCGCATGTTCCACGACTGGGTCACCCCGCGTATGGTCACCGAGACCACCCGCGGCGTCACGCTCCGGCCGGCGGCCGAGGGCGGTGACTTCGTCGTCGTCCACAACGCCCGGACGATGAAGGACACGCAGTACGTCGTGGTCGAGTACCGCCGCCGGCGGGGCCAGGACGCGTTCCTGCCCGACCAGGGGGTCGCGGTCTACGTCGTGGACGAGGCCGTTCCGAACGTGGACGACGAGGGACGCCTCGCGATCGAGCTGATGCAGGCCGACGGCCGGCGCCAGCTCTCCAGGCCCGGCAGCCTGGGCAACAGGGGCGACGCCGACGACCTCTACCCCTCGCAGGGCAACACGCGCATCGGCAGGGACACCTCACCGGCGCTGAACCTGCCCGGCGGCGAATGGACGGGGGTGACCATCGAGATCTCCGGCACCCCTGGCGACGAGGAGATGACGATCGACGTCATCTTCGCCCCGTGACCGCGTTCGAGCAAGCGGGGGTTCAGCGGGCGCCAAGACGGGCGCGCCAGCATGGTCCGCATGCCGTTCCTGCCGAGGACCCACGAGATTCCCGCCGGTGTGAAGCACGAGAGGTTCCACATCCGGCCCATCACGATCCATGACGCGGTGCGCGACTTCGACGCCGTGATGAGCAGCGCGGCCCGGTTGCGGGAGCGCTTCCCGCTGTGGGGCTGGCCGCCCGGCGACATGACGCTGGAGGAGAACCTGATCGACCTGGCCTGGCACCAGAAGGAGGCCCTGCTGCGCAGGTCGTTCAACTACGCGGTCATGAGCCCCGACGGGTCCCGCCTGCTCGGGTGCGTCTACGTCGACCCTCCGGAGAAGCGGGGGGCCGACGCCGACGTCTCGTTCTGGGTGCGGGCCGACGAGGAGGGCACGGGCCTGGAGGAGGAGCTGGAGCCGGTGGTCCGCGCCTGGCTGGACGAGGCGTGGCCGTACGCCTCGGTGCGCTGGCCGGGCAGGGACGTCTCCTGGGAGGAGTGGAACCTCCTGCCGGACGTGCCTCCGGCGGGTGGGTGAGGCGCCCGCGACACGAGCGGCGGCCGCCGATCGACGGACCGGCGGCCGCGCGGACGTACAGGCTCGCGGGTGACGCGCGAGCTCACGGGCTCGGGGGCTCCTGGACAACGCGCGGGCTCACGGGTGACGCGCGGGCTCGCGGGAGAGGGTCAGGGAGTCCTGGTGATCCTCACCTTCTCCCTGCGGTAGTTGTCGCCGTGACCGTCCGGCCGGTAGCCGTTCTCGACGTTCCCGGCGATGTCGACGGCGAACCAGCGCACCTCGGTGTTCCCGGTGACCGTGATCTGCTGCGCGCCCTCGCGCATCCCCGCGGCGGCGAGCTTGGTGGAGCTCAGCGTCGGGCGGCTGCCGTCCAGCGTGTAGTAGACGTTGGCGGGCTCGTCGGTCGCGAAGGTGAACGTGGACGAGGTGGGGGTCCAGCCGGTCCTCCTCAGCTCCGACCTGGGACGGTCGTCGTCGTCGGCGAAGGACCTGGCGATCTCCAGGATGCCGATCTGGCCGCCGGCGAACTCCATCGCCTCCTCGTGCCCCTCGGCGAAGTCCGGCTGGAAGCCGACCGCCCGGAACTGCTTGGTCGCCGGGTCGTAGACGTCCGCGCCGACCTCGAAGTCCCGGCCGATGATGCCCCGGTTGTACCAGTGCTCGTCGGCGCTGTTGCCGGCCGCGGAGTACAGCACGTCCGGCACCGGGCCGGTGCGACCCGGCCAGATCCCCGTACCGCGCCACGACTGGACCGCGGAGAGGATGTGGTCGGAGGCCTCCCGGAAGAAGTTCTCCGTGCCGTAGTCGACCCGCGGCAGCAGCTCGCGCCCGGCGGCCTTGTACGCGCCCGGGGGCCACATGAAGTAGCCGCCGTAGGAGTGCGTGTTCATCGCGAACTTGATGTTCGGGTACCGGGTGGTGAGCCAGACCTCGTTGCGCGCCTCCGGCTCCGACAGCTCGGCCGGGCCCGCGAAGGTGTCACTGGTGCAGGTGGTCGAGACGCCGCTTTAGCCGTCGTGGATGGAACCGACGGAGAAGTTGCGGTTCAGGTCCACGCCCCAGGAGTTGCGCCGCGCCGGGTCGGCCGCGTTCGCCGGGCAGTGGTTGGTCAGGTTGCGGCGCTGCATGTTGTAGTCGTACATGCTGTAGTGCCCGCCGTCGGGGTTGGACGTGGGCAGGACGAAGATGTCGAGGTCGTCGACGAGCTTCCTGGTCCGGTTGTCGCGGGCGTAGTTGCGCAGGAGCCGCTCGGCGGTCTCCAGGCAGACCAGCGGGGTCACCCACTCGCGGGCGTGCTCCTGGCAGTAGAGGAACACGCCGGTCCTCGACCCGTCGCGCTTCTTGCCGATGCGCAGCGCCTTCGTCTGGAACGGCTCGCGCGAGACGGTCGCCGGCGCCTTCAGGTTGTCGGTCAGCCTCGTCGCCGCCGCCGCGTCGACGAGGCCGCCGCCGGCGTTGCCCCGGTAGGTGGCGGCGGTCAGCAGCGCCGACGCCGCGCTGTCGGCGTTGAGCGCCTCGACCACCTGGATCGCGGTGCTGCCGATCGCGGAGGACGCGTCCGTGCCGAGGCTGACCACGACGTCCTTGCCGTTCACGGAGACGCTCAACGGGCTGGAGGCCGCGTCGGGCCTCACCAGGGCGAGGCTGATGTCGTTGCCGCCCTCGTGCCCGTACGCCTTCGAGCTCACGTAGAACGTGCTCGCCGCGACCGTGCCGAACTGGGCCTGCGCCGCCCTGCGGTAGCCGTTCGTCCTGTGGGGCAGGTCGACGATCTGGCTGATCTTCGGGAACTCCGCGGCGAGGGCGGTGATCCGGCCGGTGAGCTCGACATGAAGATTCCTTCAGTTGGCGCACGTCTCAGGTCGCTGGTCACCTGGAAATAAGTGCGCTGTCTGCAAGATCTTCGCTAGGGGTCCAATATCCGTCAAGAAGCAAAATATCGGCGCAAGTCACCCGAATTAGCTACCTGAGGCCGGGGAGAAGCGGTCGCATCACGACGCGGATCCGGCACGGGAAGGTGCCGGACCGACTTCAATCCTCGGCCCGAAATGCGGATGAACGCCCACAAACACCAACAATATAAACCAAAAGTGCAATACGCCTTTGGACCCGCCGGGACACTCACCGATCGCTACTCTTCGCAATGAAAAGTCAACGTTGCGTAAAGAGGGTGCTCATGGGGCGAGGACTTATGGTGATGGCGGTCGCGGGGGCGGGGGCGGCCGTCGTCGCCGGGGCGGTGCTGTTCCTCCCCGGCGAGCAGGGGTCGCAGGCCGCGAGGTCCACCCAGCGGGTGCCCGCGCGAGAGGACCCGCTGACCGGCCAGGAGGTCGCCCAGGTCACCACGATCGCGTCGGCGGGGTCCAGGTCGCACATGGCCGCCGGGCGGATCAAGCTGCTCTACGTGGAGCGCGACGACGACAAGGACTCCCCCGGCCGCCGCGCCGACGCCTACCTCTACGACTACGGCGGCGACAGGCTCATCGTGCGGACCGTCGACCTCGGCAGGGGCGAGATCGTGCGGGAGACCGTGGAGCGAGGGGTGCAGCCGCCGCCGTCGAAGGAGGAGGAGACGACGGCCGCCGGTCTCCTGCTCTCCCACCCGGGGTACGGCAAGGTGGCGCGCGACGCGTACGCCAAGGCCGGGGGCGGGCCGCTGAGGTCGGCGGCGGACCTGGGGCTGCGCGGGCTGATCTTCGTCCCGTCCGGCGAGAGCGGGCCCGCCGGGGAGTGCGAGGTCCACCGGTGCCTGCGGCTGTTCGTCCGGCTGCCCGACGGCACCTGGCTGGACACCAGCCGGATGGTCGTCGACCTGTCCGCCAAGAAGATCCACACCCTGGAGTGGTAGCCCGTGTTCCTCCGCCTCACCCTCTCCTGCGCCCTGCTCGCCGGATGGCTCGCCGCGCCGCCTTCCGCGGCCGGTGCGCCGATCCCCCCGCTGCCGTCGCTCACGTCGCCCAGCCGCCCGGCGGAACCGCGGGCGACGGCCGAACCGCGGGCGACGGCGGGGACCGGCGCGCGGCCCCCGGCGGCCCCCTGCAACGCGCCGTACCGCGTCGACAAGACCCTCCCCAACGGGGCGCGCTGGCAGCTGTGCTGGGAGATGCGCAACGTCGAGGGGCTCACCCTGACCAGGATCGTCTACACGCCGAGGGGCCAGCGGCCGATCACCGTGCTGCGCAGCACCTCGCTCGCCCAGATCCACGTGCCGTACGACAGGGGCCGGCCCCGCTACCACGACATCGGGTCGCTGGGCTACACCGCCATCCCGCTGCGGGCCGCCGACTGCCCGCTCGGCGAGCGTCGCGAGCAGTTCGTCTGCGTGACGACCAGGGCTCGCGGCCACGCGCACCTGAAGGCCGTCCCCGAGGAGCTGAACGTGACGGCCCAGGGGCGTGACCTGGTGGTGTTCGCCGCCTTCCAGGTCGGCTGGTACACCTACCTGGCCGAATGGGCCTTCTCCGACGACGGCTCGATCACCCCTCGGGTGGGGGCGACGGGGTCGCTGGCCGGGTTCACCACCACCCCCGAGCACGGCTGGCCCATCGGGGTGGGCGCCACCGGATTCGAGGCGAGCCACACCCACAACATCTTCTGGCGCCTGGACTTCGACGTGGCGGGCCGCGCGGACGACGTCGTGGAGCAGTACGACTTCAGCGGCTCCGGCACCGCGACCCGGAAGATCGTGCGGACGGCGTTCGCGGCGGAGGCGAAATCCGTCAGCAGGCCGATGCGCTGGTGGCGGGTGGTCGACGGGAAGGTGCGCAACGCCGACGGGCACCGCGTCTCCTGGGAGATCAACAACTCCGACACCGCCCAGTACCGCGGCCCCGCCGACGAGGCCTTCACCCGGGCCGACCTCTACGTCACCGACTACCGCTCCTGCGAGCGCCTGGCGACGGTCAACCCCTCCCCCCGGTGCGCCCGGTCCGTCGACCGCTACACCAACGGGGAGCGGCTCGCCGACCCGGTCCTGTGGGTCAACGTCGGTTTCCACCACGTCCCCCGCGACGAGGACGCCGACCCCATGCCGAGCCACTGGCAGGGGTTCCGCATCACCCCGCGCGACGTCACGGCCAAGAACCCGTACTGAGACCGTGCCGGGCGGAACCGATCACCGGCGGCGGCGCGAACCCGTACGCGACGTCGCCGATGATCGGATACGGTCGGCGCACGGCGTTGTGATGGGCCCCACATAACCGACAATCGTGACTTTTCTCTCGCTTGGATCCGCACGTTTTCCCAACACGCATGGTGATAGCGGACAGGGGCATGGGTTCGGTCACCCGAGTAGGGCAAGGTAGGGGCTATCGATCTACGGGAGTAAGCCATGAACGCGCACTTGGACCTGGACCGGCTCGCGGGCGGAGCGCACCACGATCCGCACTCGATCCTCGGGTCGCACCTGGGTCCCGAGGGCGTGACGATCCGGACGCTGCGCCCCCTGGCCCAGAAGGTCCAGGCGCTCGTGGACGGCGAGACCCACGACATGAAGCACGTGGCCCACGGCGTGTTCGCGGTGACCCTGCCCGGGTTCGACAAGATCCCCGACTACCGGCTCCGGATCACCTACGCCGGCGCCGAGCCGTACGAGACCACCGACCCCTACCGGCACTGGCCCACGCTGGGCGAGGTGGACCTGCACCTCATCGGCGAGGGGCGCCACGAGCGGCTCTGGGAGACCCTCGGCGCGCGGGTCATGCGGCACGAGGACGTGGACGGCACGGCCTTCGCCGTGTGGGCGCCCAACGCGCGCGGCGTCCGGGTGATCGGCGACTTCAACCACTGGGAGGGCGGCGCGTACCCCATGCGCTCGCTCGGCAGGTCGGGCGTGTGGGAGCTCTTCATCCCCGGTCTCGGCCCCGGTGACCGCTACAAGTTCAGCATCCTCGGCGCCGACGGGGTCTGGCGGGCCAAGGCCGACCCGATGGCCCGGCGCACCGAGGTGCCGCCCGCGACCGCGTCGGTGATCGAGAAGTCGGAGTACGCCTGGCGCGACGACGAGTGGATGCGCCGCCGCGCGGGGAGCGACGCCCTGCGGGAGGCGATGAGCGTCTACGAGGTGCACCTCGGCTCGTGGCGGCCCGGCCTGTCGTACCGGGAGCTCGCCGTCGAGCTGGTCGACTACGTGGTGGACATGGGGTTCACGCACGTGGAGCTGATGCCGGTGGCCGAGCACCCGTTCGGCGGCTCCTGGGGCTACCAGGTGACGTCCTACTACGCGCCGACGTCCCGCTTCGGCTCCCCCGACGACTTCCGCCACCTGGTCGACGCCCTGCACGAGGCGGGCATCGGGGTGCTGGTCGACTGGGTGCCCGCGCACTTCCCGATGGACGACTGGGCGCTGGCCAGGTTCGACGGCACCCCGCTGTACGAGCACGCCGACCCCGCGCGTGGCGAGCACCCCGAGTGGGGCACCTACATCTTCGACTTCGGCCGCAGGGAGGTGCGCAACTTCCTGGTCGCCAACGCGGTGTACTGGCTGCGCGAGTTCCACATCGACGGGCTGCGCGTCGACGCGGTCGCCTCGATGCTCTACCTCGACTACTCGCGGCGCGAGGGCGAGTGGACGCCCAACGAGTACGGCGGCAGGGAGAACCTCGACGCGGTCGCGTTCCTCAAGGAGATGAACGCGGTCGCCTACCGGGAGGCGCCGGGCATCATCACCGTCGCCGAGGAGTCGACCGCGTGGCCGGGCGTCTCGCGGCCGGTGCACCTGGGCGGGCTCGGCTTCGGGTTCAAGTGGAACATGGGCTGGATGCACGACACGCTCGCGTACCTCAAGCACGAGCCGGTCTTCCGCCAGTACCACCACCACCAGATGACGTTCTCGCTGATGTACGCGTACTCGGAGAACTTCACGCTGCCGCTCTCGCACGACGAGGTGGTGCACGGCAAGGGGTCGCTGCTCGGCAAGATGCCCGGCGACGAGTGGCAGCGGTTCGCGAACCTGCGGGCGCTGTTCGCCTTCATGTGGGCCCATCCCGGCAAGCAGCTGCTGTTCATGGGCGGCGAGTTCGGCCAGGGCTCGGAGTGGTCGGAGGAGCGCGGGCTCGACTGGTGGGTGCTCGACTTCGACGGGCACCGGGGGGTGCAGCGGCTGGTCCGCGACCTCAACCGCGTCTACAAGGAGTCTCCCGCGCTGTGGAGCGTGGACGCCTCTCCCGACGGCTTCCGCTGGATCGACGCCGACGACGCGCTGGGCAACGTGTTCTCCTTCCTGCGCTACGCCGAGGATGGCTCGGTGGTGGCGTGCGTGGCCAACTTCTCCGGCGCGCCGCACGACGACTACCGTCTCGGGCTGCCCTTCCCCGGCGCGTGGGAGGAGGTGCTCAACACCGACGCCTACGACTACGCGGGCAGCGGCGTGGGCAACCTGGGCGCCGTCGAGGCCACCGGGGAGCCGCGCCACGGTCTCCCGTACTCCGCCACCCTGCGCGTCCCGCCCCTGGGCGCCCTCTGGCTGCGCCACCCGGGCGAGCTCGAACCCGCCGTGGACGAGCTCGCGGTGAAGATCATCGAGGCCGAGGAGAAGGAGATCGCGCGGGAGCGGCTGGAGGTCGTACGGGAGACGACCGAGCCCGAGGCCGACGGCCCGGAGGAGCGCAGGGAGGCCGAACCGGCCTGACACGCCCACGCCGGACCCGCGGGCAGCGGGAACGGAGACGGCGGGCGGGGAGGCCGCGGACGCGAAGACGTCAAGCCGCCCCGGCATCCGGCCCATCGGGCCGTCGATACGTGTGGGCGTGTGAGGGACGGCCCTCCGGGCGAACCGGATATCTCCTGACAAGCCAGTTCGGAACGGGCCGGTCGCGTTGTCACGCGACCGGCCCGTTTCGCGCCCTATGCTTCCGGCACCCACGCCACCGCCCGGCAGACCGAAAACCTTAAATCGGCCTTATATCCCCCAACAAGGCATTGACCGTCAGCGAACGAGAACCTACGCTCAGGAAATTAATAGGAAACTTTCCTATGAATACGGGGACTTGGCACTCTCTGACCTGGAGCGACCCTTGCGACGAATTACCATCGGCTCCTTCATCGCGGCGGCAGCGCTGCTGGTCCCCCTGGGGATCGGTACGGCGACGGCCGCCACACCCGCCACCGCGACCTACTCGACCACCTCGAACTGGGGCTCCGGTTTCGAGGGCAAGGTCGTCGTGAAAGCCGGGACGAGCGCGCTGACCAGCTGGAAGGTCGAGTTCGACCTGCCCTCCGGCACCTCGATCAGCTCGTCCTGGGACGCCGACCTGACGAAGAGCGGCAACCACTACACCTTCGTCAACAAGTCGTGGAACGGCGCGCTCGCGGCGGGCGCCTCGACGAGCTTCGGTTTCAACGGCGCGCCCGGCGGCATCACCGGCGTACTGAACTGCAAGCTCAACGGCGCGGCCTGCACCGGCGGCACCACCCCGGACCCGACCCCCACCCCGACGCCCACGGTCACCCCCACGCCGACCCCGACCCCCACCCCGACGGTCACCCCCACCGTCCAGCCCCCCGGCGGTAAGAAGATCGTCGGTTACTTCACCCAGTGGGGCGTCTACGCCCGCAACTTCCACGTGAAGAACCTGGTCACGAACGGCTCCGCCTCGAAGCTGACGCACATCCTGTACGCCTTCGGCAACACCACCGGCGGCCGGTGCACCATCGGCGACTCCTACGCCGACTACGAGAAGGCCTACACCGCCGACCAGAGCGTCGACGGCGTGGCCGACACCTGGGACCAGCCGCTGCGCGGCAACTTCAACCAGCTCCGCGAGCTGAAGAGGGCCTACCCGAACATCAAGGTCATCTGGTCCTTCGGCGGCTGGACCTGGTCCGGCGGCTTCACCCAGGCCGCGCAGAACCCGGCCGCGTTCGCCGACTCCTGCTACAACCTGGTCGAGGACCCGCGCTGGGCCGACGTGTTCGACGGCATCGACATCGACTGGGAGTACCCCAACGCCTGTGGCCTGACCTGTGACAGCAGCGGCCCGAACGCCTTCAAGAACATCATCTCCGCGCTGCGCACCAAGTTCGGCGCCAACGCCCTCGTCACCGCGGCGACCACGGCCGACGGCTCCAACGGCGGCAAGATCGACGCCGCCGACTACGCGGGCGCCATCAACAACCTGAACTGGCTCATGCCGATGACGTACGACTACTTCGGCGCCTTCAACGCTCAGGGCCCGACGGCTCCGCACTCGCCGCTGACCTCCTACACCGGCATCCCGCAGGCCGGGTTCAACTCCGACGCGGCGATCCAGAAGTTCAAGGCCAAGGGCATCCCGGCCAGCAAGCTGCTGCTGGGCATCGGCTTCTACGGCCGCGGCTGGACCGGCGTGACCCAGGCGGCTCCGGGCGGCTCCGCCACCGGCGCGGCCCAGGGCACCTACGAGGCCGGCATCGAGGACTACAAGGTCCTCAAGACCAAGTGCCCGCCCACCGGGACCGTCGGCGGCACCGCCTACGCCTTCTGCAACGGCAACTGGTGGAGCTACGACACCCCCTCCACCATCGCCGGGAAGATGACCTACGCCAAGAACCAGGGTCTGGGCGGGGCGTTCTTCTGGGAGACCAGCGGCGACACCACCAACGGTGAGCTGATCACCGCCATCTCCAACGGCCTCAAGTAATATTTCGACCACTCGACCCTCCGTGTGCGCTACGCCGCGGGGGGTCGAGCTTTTCTCCGAAGATCCTCCAAATCTGGGGCAAAGTATTCACGCGACGCATACGGCTGCTTAGACTCCGAAACGCCCGTTTGATCCCCCCGGAGGACGTGTGCGACTTCGAGCTCTCGTGGCCATGGCGTTGGTTCTCACCATCGCGCCCGCCGTACCCGCCCTCGCCGAGGACTCCCCGGCGCCGCCGGCGGCCTCCGCGAGCGCGACGCCCCCGGTGAGCCCACCCGCGGCCCCGGGCGACGGGACCGGGGGGACGGAGGGCCAGGAGACACCCGCCACGCCGCCCCCGCCCCCGCTGCCGAAGCTGGAGGCGGGACTCGCCTCCGACGACGACGGGGCCCGGGTCATCGTCGAGCTGGCGGCCCCCGCGGAGGCGGCGCCGGTGGCCGGGGAGGCGCGGCAGCTGCCCGACGCCGAGGTCGTCCTCGAACCCGCGGACACCTCGTTCATCGTGGTCGAGGGGACCGGTGACTCGCTCGCCAAGCTGGCCGAGGACCCGCGCGTGCTCTCCATCCGCCGCGACCGCATGTACTCCCCCACGTCGCTGAAAGCACTGAACTCGGGCTCGCTCGCCACCAGCCTGCAGGTGGTCGGCGCGGACAAGGCGCACGCCGCGGGGACCAGGGGCGCGGGCCAGACGATCGCGATCATCGACACCGGGATCGACGCCGCCCACCCCGACTTCGGCGGCAAGGTCGTGGAGCAGGCCTGTTTCTCCGCGACGGACGACGGCGCGCAGTCCCTGTGTCCCAACGGGCAGACGAGCGACCCCGGGTCCGCCGACGCCAAAACCCCCGCCTGCCTCGACGGGCAGGTCAACCTGTGCGACCACGGCACCCACGTGGCGGGTATCGCCCACGCCGTCGCGCCCGACGCGGACATCGTGGCGATCCAGGTCTTCAGCAGGATCAACGACTGCGCCGACGAGGGCGGGGCCTGCCTGACCGCGTTCGAGTCCACGCTCCTGCTCGCCCTGGAGCACGTCGCGAAGCTCAAGGAGGGCGGCAGGAACATCGCCGCGGTGAACCTCAGCCTCGGCGGCGGCCTCTACGAGGGGGCGTGTGACGCCGAACCCGAACTCGCGGCGATGAAGACCCGGATCGACGACCTTCACGCCAAGGGCGTGGCCGTCGTGGCCGCCGCGGGGAACGAGGGAGTGCCCGGCGCCGGGGCTCCCGGCTGCTTCTCCGGCCCGGTGACGGTGGGCGCGACGGGCGACGACGACACCGTCCCCTACTGGTCCAACCACGGCTCCGTGCTCGACCTCTTCGCCCCCGGCCTTGAGATCGACTCCGCGGTGCCCGGCGGCGGCCACCAGGTCTACAGCGGGACCTCGATGTCCACCCCGTTCGTCACCGGCGCCGTGGCGCTGATGGCCCAGAAGGCGCCGGGCACCCCGGACACACTGGCCGCGCAGCTCAAGGCGGCGGGCCGCCCGATCGTCTACGGCACGGTGACCACCCCGCGCCTCGACCTGAACGCCGCGCTCGCCGGGGGCACCCCCGGCCCGCCCGTCACCCAGACGCCCCTTCCCGAGGAGCCCCCCGCCGACTCCGACACCCCGTCCGAGGAGCCTTCCGAGGAGCCGTCCGACGAGCCCTCGCAGGAGCCCAGCCCCGAGCCCAGCTCGGGGCCCTCGCCCTCGGCCACGCCGAGCGACCCGGTGCCGACGCCGGTCCCGCTGCCGACGGTGACGATCACCGTGACCGTGACCGTCCCCCCGGCGAAGACGACGGCGCCCACGGTGTGCACCCGCGGCAAGTCCACGAAGACGCTGAGCGCCGAGCAGTGGGCGGTGGAGGTCACCCGGGGCAAGGGGAAGATCAAGGACGCGACGCTCAGCTGCTATCTCGGCATGGTGACCAAGGCCAGCAAGGTCTTCGCGGAGGTCACGCCCGCCTCAACCCTGGGCGGCGCGTACAAGGTGCTCAAGCCCGCCAAGAAGACCTCGAAGGCCAAGCTGGAGAGCGAGCTGCTGGCCGCCTGGCTGAACTGGGCGAACGGCGGCGTGAACTTCACCGCCAAGATCAAGGAGCCGGCCACCCCGAAGACGGCCGCTCCGAAGACGGCCACCCTGAAGACCGTCCTCACCTCGGTGGAGAGGACCCGCCTGAAGGGCAGCTCTCCCGCCGCGTCCACCTCGATGCTCAAGAAGCAGGTGAACGCCCGCCGGACGGCGTAGGCGCCACGCGGTCCCCGGGGGTCGTGAGACCCCCGGGGACCGGAAAGCAGGTGGACGACCGCCGAACCGCATAAGCCCGGTATGTGTCGCTTAGGGTGAGGAGCATGGACGCGACCAAGGTGATCATCGACACTGTCGACCGGTTCAAGCAGCGCCGTACCGCTCCACTGGTTCTCGAACTCGACCTCACCGAGGGCCTGACCGACGGCAGCCCCCCGGCGGATCCGCTGAGCGCCGTCCTGGCGATGCGCAAGACGAGCCTGACCGACGTGCTGGCCGGGCTCAAGCGCGCCAGGAAGGACGACCGGGTCAAGGCGCTGGTCGTCAAGATCGGCGGCCAGCCGCTGGGCCTGGCGATCGTCCAGGAGCTCCGCCAGGCCGTGATCCACTTCCGGGCGTCGGGCAAGCTGACGGTCGCGTTCGCCGAGACCTTCGGCGAGCTCGGCGGGGGCACCGTCCCCTACTACCTGGGCAGCGCCTTCGAGCGGGTCTACCTCCAGCCGTCCGGCGACGTCGGGCTGACCGGCGTCGCGATGGAGCAGCGTTTCCTGCGGGGCGCCCTGGGCAAGCTCGGCGTCGAGTACCAGATCGGCCAGCGGCACGAGTACAAGACCGCCGCCAACACCTTCACCCAGGACCACATGACCGAGGCCCATCGCGAGTCGATGAGCCGCATCACCGAGTCGATCACCGAACAGGTCGTGGCCGGCATCGCCGACGGGCGCGGGCTCGAACCGGCCAGGGTGCGCGAGCTCATCGACCAGGGCCCGTTCATCGGCGCCGAGGCGGTCGAGGCCGGGCTCGTCGACCGGCTGGCCTACCGCGACGAGGTCTACGACGAGGTCAAGGAGGCCTTCGGCGACAACACGCTGCTGCTGTACGTCGGCCGCTACGCCAAGGCACTGTCCGCCAAGAAGCTCCCCCACCCCGGCGAGCAGACCGTCGCGCTGGTCCGCGGCAACGGCCCGATCCGGCTCGGCCGCAGCGGCCGCAGCCCGCTGGGCGGCGGTGGCGCCATGGGCTCCGACACCATCTGCGCCGCCCTGCGCGCGGCCCGCCGCGACGACAACGTCAAGGCGGTCGTCTTCCGGGTCGACAGCCCCGGCGGCTCGTACACGGCCTCCGACGCCATCTGGCGCGAGGTCGTGCTCACCCGCGAGGCGGGCAAGCCCATCGTGATCTCGATGGGCGACCTGGCCGCCTCCGGCGGCTACATGGTCTCGATGGCCGCCGACGCGATCGTGGCCCAGCCGGGCACACTCACCGGCTCCATCGGCGTGTTCGGCGGCAAGGCGGTCATCGGCGGGCTGCTGGAGAAGATCGGCGTGTCCTCGGAGACCGTCGGCGAGGGCGCCAACTCCGGGATGCTCTCCCCCACCAACGCCTTCTCCGAGGCGCAGTGGGCGCGGGTCAACGCCTGGCTCGACCGGGTCTACGACGACTTCGTGAACAAGGTCGCCGAGGGACGCGGCCTGTCCCGCGAGCGGGCCCACGAGCTGGCCAAGGGCCGGGTCTGGACCGGCGCGGACGCCCTTGAGGGCGGCCTCGTCGACGAGCTCGGCGGCCTGGAGGACGCCCTGGCCCTGGCCCGCAAGAAGGCCGGGCTGCCCGTCGACGCCCCGGTGCGCGTCTACCCCAGGCTCAGCCCCCTGGAGCGGCTGCGCCCCGCGGAGTCCAGCGAGGACAAGACCGCCGCGACGGCCCAGGTCCGCCTGGAGGCCTGGGGCCCGCTCGCCCACCTCGCCGGCGAGCTGGGCCTGCCGTCGTACGGACCGCTGATGCTCCCCGGCTCGTGGAAGATCCGCTGACCGTCTTCAGCGAAGGAGCCGCCGCCGTTCGAACGCGGCGGCTCCCCTCCGCGGGAGAACCGGGTCAGCGGTAGCGGCTCCGGTAGCGGGCCAGCGGCAGGACGGAGGCGTCGACGTAGTCGACCCCGAGCACCTTGGCGATGAAGATCGTGTGGTCCCCGGCCGGGACGACCTTCACCGTCTCGGCCTCCAGCGCGGTGACGCCGCCGTCCACGACGAGGGCCTCGCTCAGCTTCCCCCGGTGGTGCGGCGTGCCCGCGAGCAGCAACCTGGCCCCCGGACGGCCCGCGGTGGCGAAGCGGCTGGCGATCGCCTTCTGTCCCGCCGACAGCACGCTGGCGGCCCAGCGGTCGTGGCGGAGCAGCAGCTCGTTGAGATAGCCGGCGTTGTCCAGGCTCACCATCACCAGCGGCGGGTCCAGCGACAGCGAGGTGAAGGTCGCGACCGTCACCCCCACGTCGTCGCGCTCGTCCTTCACCGTGACGACCGTCACACCGGTCACCACCTGGGCCATGGACTCGACGAACTCGTTCATGCGGCCATCATCCCGGAACCGGACAGGTGCCCGGCCCGGCGAGGTGCGGTGCGGATCGCCTCAGTGCGGCACCTCGTCACCGCCGCTCCCCGCCCGCGACAGTTCGCCTTCCGCGTGATCCGGGACGCTTTCCATTCCGCGAGAACAGGGCCTGTCACAGGTTTATCCGCCGGTTTTCCTAGAAGGCCGGGACACGGCGAACGAGGGGCGTTCACCCGGGTCGCGACGCCGTTTTCCATGTGGTGGCCGGATGATAAAGTCGCGACCGACAACGCGGCCTTCCCGGCCAGGGTGAACGATTCAGCGTCGCGGGATCCGGCGACATCCGGTCCCCGCGCCTTCTCGTTCCACACCGGGGAGCCACGAACTCCGCGCCGGCCGAAACGCATCGGGAGCACCCATCGCACACGGGGTCGAGGCGACGGCCGAATCATCTCCGGCCCCAGCCGCGCCGAAGTCGCAGAAGGCGCGCCCCCCGTCGTCGAAACCGATGACGGACCCCGTCGCCGTCGCGGTTCTCTCCTGGCTGCTCGCCTTCATGGCCCTGAGGCTCGCCACAGCGCTGGAGAACCAGGTATGTCACTATTCTCCGCAACCGCTCTCGGAGCGGGACGCGAGGCTTTGCGAACAGATGCTTTCCTGGTCTGACCTGAGCACCCTCTGGTGGCTTCTCACTCCGATTCTCGGCGGACTGATCTGGGTGCTCGCCAGCACCTTTCTCGCACGTTCAAGGCGTGCACACCTGACAGTTCTCTGGATCATCCCCCTTCTTCCTCTCGCGGAGATCGTCGGCGCCTTTCTGGCCGGCCACCCCTACTGGCCTTCCCTCGAATGGCGGACATCGCTCACCGCCGTCACGGACTGGTAGACCCCGGACGAGACGCCTGTCGACACCGGCGGTTTCTCGGTAACGTGAAGTGATGTTCTTCGATCCCGTACCGACGGAGCCGGAGCTCATCCCCGCCCGGCCCGACCTCCCGCCCTGGTCGGCTCCTCCCTCCCTCGAGGCCGGAGCCGTGCTCGCGGTCGAGCGGGTGGTGGCCCGGAGCCCGAACGTCGTGGTGCTGCTACCGACGATCCGGGTCTTCAGCACCGGCTGCATGCTGGAGGTGGAGGTCGTGTCCCGGCAGGGGGAACTGTCGGCCCAGGACTGGTGGTACCTGCACATGGGCGGCTCCCCGTTCGCCCAGAGCGCCGGACCGCGCGGCGGGGCCCAGCCACCCGACTCGCTGCTGCGGCTGGGCGTGCGTTTCGCCGACGGCGCGAAGGCCACCACCATCGAGCACCTGCGAAACAGGGCGAGCCCTTTCGGCGAGCCACCGGCCGGGCCCATGCTGGCGTGGTCGCCGACCGGCAGCGGCATGCGCGGCGGCGAGTTCGGCTTCAGTGATTTCGGGCTGTGGCTGTGGCCGCTGCCCCCGCCCGAGAGCTTCGAGTTCGCCGTGGAGTGGCCGCTGGGCGGCATCGAGCTGACCATCGTCGAGCTCGACGGCGCGGCGATCGTGTCCGCGGCCGCCCGCTCCGCGCGCTACTGGCCCGGCGACGACCGGTGAGAACGCCGGAAGGCGGGTGGACGTCCACCCGCCTTCCGCCGGTACCGCCGATGAGATTTAGAGCAGGGCGTTCTGGGTGAGCCAGTCCTTGGCCACCGCCTCGGCGTCGTCCTTGTCGACCGCGATGCGCTTCATCAGCGCGACCAGGCCGGCGGTGTCGAGCTTGGCGGAGACCGCGTCGAGGGTGGTCTTCACGGTGTCGTTCACGCCCGCCTTGTTGACCAGGGGGGCGATGTTCTCGGCGGCGAAGGCGCTCTTGTTGTCCTGGAGGGAGACCAGGTCATTGACGATGATCTTCGGGTCGGTGGTGAAGACGTTGCCGACCTGGACGGTGCCGTCCTTGATGGCGTCGGCGGTGGCGTCGCCGGTCTTCTTCCACTCCTTGAACTCCAGGCCGTAGGTGTCCTTGAAGTTCTTCTCCTGGCGGGTCTGGAACTCCGGCGGGCCGCCCACCGAGTAGTTCTTGGCGACCTTGACCAGGTCCTCGATCGTGGTGAGGCCGTCCTTGGTGGCGGTCTCCTTGGTGACGGTCAGCGAGTTGTTGTCCTCGGCCGGGGCGGGGGTGAGGACCTCCAGCTCGGCGGGGAGCTTCTCCTTGAGACCGGCGACGACGTCGTCCTTCGACTTCGCCGTGGTCGTGTTGTCGACGAAGGCGAGGAGGGAGCCGATGTACTCCGGAAGGATGGTCAGGCCGCCGCTCTTGACCTGGTCGTACAGGACCTCGCGGCTGCCGATGTTGAACTTCTCCTCGACCTGCACGCCCTTGGCCGCCAGGGCCTGGGAGTAGATCTCGCCGAGCAGGACGTTCTCCGGGAAGTTGGCCGACCCGATGACGACCTTCCCCCCGGCCGCCGGCGCCGAGGCGGAGCCGGACCCGGCCGGCGCCGGGGAGGCGCTGGTGAGCGGGTCTCCGCCACCGCACGCGGTAAGTGTGAGCGCCGCGGACAGGAGGACCGCCGCGGTGCTGATCAGGCGCTTCATGGTGCTATTCCCTTCCAAAACGGGGGGTAAAGAAGACTATCTGATGGTCTGGCGCTCGCTCACCCCCGGGGAGACCGTTACGCGCTGCACCAGAGTGAACCCGAGCTGGACGATGAGCGCCAGCAGTGCTACGAGGACCGCCCCGCCGATCGTGCTCGGGAAGTTCTTGGTCGCGAGACCGTCGATGATGAAACGGCCGAGGCCGCCCAAGCCTACGTAGGCGGCCACGGTCGCGGTCGCCACCACCTGGATCGCCGCCAGGCGCAGGCCCAGCAGGATCAGCGGCAGCGCGACCGGCACCAGCACCCGCCCGAGGACCTGCCCGCCCTTCAGGCCCATGCCGTACGCGGCGTCGCGCAGGTCGGGGTCGACCCCCCGGATGCCCTCGTACGTATTGACCAAAATGGGCGGCACGGCCAGCGCCACCAGCGGGATGAGCACCGGCAGGATGGTCCCGACGCCCATGAACAGGACGATGAGCACCAGCAGGCCGAGCGTCGGCAGGGCGCGGGCCGCGTTGGCGGTGAGGATGACGAGCGTCGCGCCCCTGCCGGTGTGGCCGATCAGCAGCCCCAGCGGGAGCGCGATCAGCATCGCGAGGAGCAGCGAGAGCCCGGCGAACTCCAGGTGTTCGAGCAGCCGGTTGGGGATCCCGTCGGGTCCCGACCAGTTGGCCGGGTCGCCGAAGAAGTCGATCAGCCAGTTCACACGGCCTCCTTTGCCCGCGACCCGATCAGCCACGCCACGCGAACGGCCGGAGACCCGCTCAGCCGGTTCACGCGGACCCCCTTGCCCGTGACCACGGGGTGAGCAGGCGTTGCGCCAGGATCAGCAGCAGGTCGGCGATCCCCGCGAGCACCACGACCAGCACGATGCCGACGACGATCGGGGTGTAGAACTGCCGCTGCCAGCCGTCGATGAACAGGTAGCCGAGCCCGCCCCTGCCCACCAGCGCGCCGACGCTGACCAGGCTGACGCTGGCGACCGTGGCCACCCTGAGCCCGGCCAGCACGACCGGTACCGCGATCGGCAGCTCAACCTGGAGCAGCCTGCGCAGCGGGGTGAAGCCCATGGCCACCGCGGACTGGCGCACGTGGTCGGGGACCGAGCTCAGCCCGTCGACGACCGCGGGGATCAGCACCGCCATGGCGTAGAAGGTGAGCGGGACCATGACGGTCGTCCGCGTGGCGAGGCCGGTGATCGGGATGAGCACGATGAAGACGGCCAGCGAGGGCAGCGAGTAGATCACGTTCATCACGCCGACGGTCGGCTGGTAGAGCCAGCGCCACCGCACCCCGGCCAGTCCGAGCGGGAGCGCGATGAGCAGCCCGATGAGGACCGGCACCAGCGCCATCACGATGTGGTCCTCGAGCAGGCCCTGGATCGTGGGCCAGTTGCGCCCGATCCAGTCCCAGCGGACCAGCGGCTCCTCATCCATTGGCGCCTCCCGCCGGGCCGTCGGTGCTCTCCGCGGCCCCGTCGGCGCCCGCCGAGCCACCGGCACTCCCGGCGCTGGTGGCACTCCCGGCGCCCCCGGTGCCTCCCGCGGAACCGGCGGCACCTCCCGCGAGTTCGTCGCCGCCCCGCGCCGGTCCGCCGACGCTTCCCGCGACCCTGGTCAGCGCCTCGTCCAGCGCCTCGCGGGTGGCGACGCCCACGGCCTTGCCCGACCTGTCCACCGCGACGGCGTGGCCCGACGGGGACAGCAGCGTCGCGTCCAGCGCGGCGCGCAGCGAGTCGTGCCCGCTGACGAAGGTCCCGTACGGCGCGAGCTCCACGTCGGCGAGGGTGCCCTGCTCGGGCAGGTCCTTGACCGCGGCCCAGCCCAGCGGCCGGCCGCCCTCGTCCGTCACGGCCAGCCACGGCTCTCCGGTGGAGCGCGCCGCGGCGGCGCCGGTGGAGGCGGGCACGAGCAGGTCGGTACGGAGCCGCACCCCCTCGTCCGAGACGAACGACAGCCGCCGGATGCCCCGGTCGCGGCCGAGGAACTCGCGGACGAAGTCGTCGGCGGGCCGGGCCAGCAGCGTCGCGGGGTCGTCGAGCTGGGCCAGGCGGCCCCCCACGCGGAGCACGGCCACCCGGTCGCCGAGCTTGACGGCCTCGTCGATGTCGTGGGTGACGAACACGATGGTCTTGTTCAGCTCGGCCTGGAGCCGCAGGAGCTCCTCCTGCAGGCTCGTACGGACGATCGGGTCGACCGCGCTGAACGGCTCGTCCATCAGCAGCACGGGCGGGTCGGCGGCGAGCGCGCGGGCCACGCCGACGCGCTGTTGCTGCCCGCCGGAGAGCTGGAAGGGATAGCGGTCGGCCATCTTGAGGTCGAGCCCGACCCGTTCGAGCAGCTCCATCGCCCGGTCGCGCGCCTTCTTCCTGTCCCAGCCGAGCAGCAGGGGCACCGTCGCCACGTTGTCGACGATCTTGCGGTGCGGGAAGAGCCCCGCCTGCTGGATGACGTAGCCGATGCCCCGGCGCAGGGTCGGCGGGTCGATGGTCTTGACGTCGACGCCGTCCAGGAGGATCTGGCCCTCCGAGGCGTCGATCATTCTGTTGATCATGCGGAGGGACGTCGTCTTACCGCATCCCGAGGGACCGACGAAGACGGTGATCTCCCCGGTCGGCACCTCAAGGTTCAGGTTGTCCACGGCGACGGTCCCGTCGGCGTAGCGCTTGGTGACACCGTTGAATGTGATCATGCGCAACCTCTTGTTTTCGCAGGGTTACGGCTCCCCTGCCCCAACCGTCCCCATGATCCCGCACGGGTCAGCCTATGCCCCACTTCTCCGATCTGTCTTCCAGGCTTTCCCGAACCAGCCCCGAAGCAGATCCACAAGTGTATTTCTCAACAAAAGGGCATTGAGTAGTGCGGGAGGTGCCCATGACTTGACATGATTACCCACATCGCCGGAGTCAATCCCTCCAGCACCGTACGTCACAGGCCTCACGGCCGCTCCGCCCCTCCACCCCGCTCGCCGAACCACCAGAGGAACCGGTCCCGTGACCCAACCGCTCCTCGGTCAGCGCTCGCGCGTCGAACTCATCGCCGAGCTCTATGACCGCCACGCAGCAGGGCTGTTCGCCTACTCCCACGACCAGCTGGGCAACGCGGACTCGGCCTCCGACGTCCTGGTGGCCGTCCTCTCGGGCGTCTCGGACACCGAACCGCCGCGCGCCGCGCTGTACGCGCTCGCCCGCCGCGAGATCTTCCTGCGCGACATCGTCTACTCGCCCCCCGGCATCGGGCTCGACCCGGCCGCGGCCCTCGTCGAGCGCGTCCTGGGTGACCTGCGCACCCACCAGCGCGAGGTGCTGTACCTGTCGGGCGTGTGCGAGATGGACGCCTCCGAGCTGTCCTGGGTGCTCGACGTGGCCGTCGACACCGCCGACGAGCTGACGGTGAGCGCCTGCCGCCGTTTCGCCCAGTCGCTGGGCTACGCCCTGGCCGCGGCCAGGGTTCCCGAGAACATGACGGAGGTGTTCGGCGCCCTCGCCGTCGCCCCGGTCCGCGACGTGCTCAACCTCGCCCCCTGGGCCGTCCCCCCGGCGGGGCTGCGCGCCGCCGTGCTCGGGCCCCAGGCGCCGCCCGCCGTTCCCGCCGCCAGGCGGTCGACGTCCCCGCTGTTCAGGCAGCTGTGGCCGACGACGCCCGCGTGGCCGCTGCCGCTCGCGGAGACCGGCGTCCCGGCCGGTCCGCCGACCGGCCCCCCGACGGGCGCCCCGGCCTTCCCCGTGCCGGACGACCACATGGCGGACGACCGGTTCCCCGACCCCTTCGCGCCGCGGGATCCCGACGCCGTCTCCACCCACGAGGCCACCACGCAGCCGATGCCCAGGCTCGGCGACTCGGTGCTCACCGCCCTGGACACCGCGGCCCTGCGGCCTCGCCGCCGCCTCCAGCGTCCCCGGCCGCGCCGGGCGACGTCGCTGCCCGCTCCGATCCCCGGGGACGTGCTGGACGACGCCCCCGGGCGGGAAGACCTCTTCCGCCCGCTCAGCCCGGAGGCGCGGGCGGCCCGCGTCTACACCGACAGGCTCGTCGCCGCCGCCCCCCGCACCGAGGCCCCGCCCGCCGACCGCACCGCGCCCCCGGCCGACGAGACGCCGCAGGCCCCGGCCGCGGCGACGCCGGGAAGTGCGGCCCCCGCCGCCGAGCCCCTCCGCCCCCCGCTCACCGGCGTCCCGCCCCTCGGGAGCCCGGAGAACCTCGGGAACCCGGGGAACCCCGGGAACCTCGGTGACGTGCTGGACGACGGCCACGGGGACGTGCTGGGCGACGGTCCCGGCGACGCGCCGGCCGCCCCGCGTCCCCTTCCCGGCTGGCCCCTGCAGACCGACCAGCTCGACGCCCTCGCCGACCGCGAGCGCCACCGCCCCACCCGTGCTCCCTCTCGCGTACGAGGGGCCGGGCGGCACGCGTCCACCACCGGCGACCGCCCCCGGCTCACACTCCCCGTCTGGGCCCCGCGGGCGGAGAACCCCGCGCCGCGGACGGAGAACCCCGCGCCCCCGGCGGAGCGCGCCGAACCCCCGCGCCCCGCCCCGGCCCCCCGGGCCGCCGATCCCGGCCGACCCTCCGCCGTCGACTGGTTCGCGGACGCCGCCCCCTCCGACGCCCCACCTCGGGAGACCCCGACCGCCCTTCCCGTCTGGTCCCCCCGGACCGACCACCTCCGCACCCCGGCCGGTCGCGCCCAGTTGCGCCTGCCCCGCTGGGTCATGCGCGAGGACGAGCCCGACGACGCCCCCCGGACCGCGCCGCCGAACCACACCCTGACGCCGTACGACACGCCGCGGGACGACGCGGACACCGTCCCGGGGAACGGGTTCCCGGCGATACCCCCGCTGCCCCCGGCGCCCCCGGCCTCCGAGCCGTCCGGGTCGAGCGGGCCGGCCGGGTCGGCCAGGTCTGCCGCCCCTCCGGCCCTCGGGGGGACCGGTGCGGTGCTCTCCCCCTCCGGCCGGAGCGCGTCCCGCGGGCGCGGGGACGACAAGGCGCCGCGCAGTCACAAGGTGATCAAGGACGCGACCCACCACGACTGGGCCTGGGAGCTGATCGGCTTCGTCATCGCGGTGACGATCGCCATGATCGTCTTCTTCGCGGTACCGATGATGACCACCCCGTAGGCCCCGGAGCCCCTCCGGGGCGGCCGGGCGCTCAGAGCCAGTGTTCGGTGGCGACGCGCCAGGCCAGCTGCATTCGGGTCTGGGCGCCGGCGAGTTCCATGATGTTCGAGACGCGCCGCTGCACGGTCCGCTGGCTGATGCCCAGCTGGGTGGCGATCGACTTGTCCGGTACGCCCGCGACCAGCAGCGAGACCAGGTAGAGGTCGTCGGAACCGAGCGGGCAGGGTGTCGTCCCCTCGGTGAGGGCGCCGTCCTCGGCGATCCGCAGCGGCGTCGCCCGCTCCCAGCAGCCCTCGAAGAGGGCGATGAGCGCCTCCAGCAGCTGGCCGCCGCGGACCAGCGCCGCCGTCGGCTCGGAGATCCCCGCCTCCTGCACCAGCGGGATCACGGCGACCTCCCGGTCGACGATCGTCAGTCGCACCGGCAGGCAGGGCACGGCCCTGGCCTGCTCGCCCAGCTTGACCCCGTACGCCACGTTGGCCTGCATGCCCGGCTCCTCCAGCAGGGTCCTCTCGTAGACCACCCGGTACTCGACCCCGCGGCGCAGCGCGTCCGGCTCGGCGAGGTTCTCCTCGGCGGGCAGCGCGATCGCGCGGCTCCGGCACAGGGAGAGGACCTCGCGGCGGGCGTTCTCCTGGAGGTGGTCGAGACGCTCCCGCAGCACGCCGCGGTTCGGCAGGACCTCGACCAGCCGCCCGGCGTCGCGGCGGCGGGCGTTGTCCCGGTACTCCTCGGAGAGCCGGTCCACCTCGCGCCGGGCCCAGTCGAGCGCCTGCTGGCGGCGGAGGAGCTGCGAGCCCAGCACGATGTCCGGGGCCACGACCGTGAACCGCCGCCTGCCGGGACCGACCGTCCTGATCAACCCTCTGACCCGCATGGATATCAGCACCGTCTCGGCCGTCTCGGCGTCGATACCCAGCTTGCCGATGAGGTCGGTGACCTCCGCCTCCGCGGTGGTGACCAGGAACCGGTAGACGCGCTCCTCCACGGGATCGAGCCCGAGGGAATCCAACATGACGCACATGATGACATCCAAAACGCCCACAAAAGTTACATTCACTGTCTAACCGGACTTATAACGCCAGTGTGAATTAACCAGACGTGGGTCATATCGGACGCGGAACGCACCTGTCCACAACAGCGGGAATCCAGGGTCATCGGGGTTGTGAAGGCGTTCTGTCAAGGCTAGTATCACGGCAACTCTTAGGAAACTTTCTTAAGAGAAAGTTAAGGCGGGAGCCCTCGCGGCCCCCGGGCAACCGTCCGATCCGACCAGGAGCTGCGCGAACCTCGACGACGCGGGCCGTCATTTCCCGGAAGTCCGACCGTCCGGACATTCCACACCGGTCCCGCGTCCCCGAATGGCGCCGGTAACGCGGAGCCATCCTCCCTTACTCGCCCTGACTGGTTCTGCAAGCTTCCCGCGCGAGCCACTCGCGTCCCGGTCGCACGGAAATCTCGAACCTCTGCGGCCCCCACCGCACGAAGGAGTGATCAAGTGTTGAGACAGCGCATCATGGCCGCCCTCGCCGCCCTGGCGGTCACGGGCGTGCTGGCGGTCGCCCTGCCGGCGGCCTCCGCGTCCACCGCGTCCACTACCGCCGTCGCGGCCGCCTGCGTGACCCCGTGGAACTCCTCGGCGGTCTACACCGGCGGCATGACCGCCTCCCACAACGGCCGCAACTGGTCGGCGAAGTGGTGGACCCAGAACGAGGTCCCCGGCACCGTCGACGTGTGGGCGGACCAGGGCTCCTGCGGCGGCGGCACGACGCCTCCCCCGAGCAACTGCAACCACCCGAACTGGGCGGCGGGCACCTGGTACCCGGCCGGGAGCATCGTCAAGTACACCAACGGCCAGTACTACCGCGCCAAGAACGAGAACCCCGGCTACGACCCGGTGATCAGCACCTGGTACTGGGAGCCGTACACCTGCGGCGGCACGACGCCTCCCCCCACCGGCGGTTTCGTCGTGAGCGAGGCGCAGTTCAACCAGATGTTCCCGAGCCGGAACTCGTTCTACACCTACAGCGGCCTGACCGCGGCGCTGAGCGCCTACCCGGGCTTCGCGAAGACCGGCAGTGACACCGTCAGGAGGCAGGAGGCCGCCGCCTTCCTCGCCAACGTCAACCACGAGACCGGCGGCCTGGTCCACGTCGTGGAGCAGAACACCGCGAACTACCCGCACTACTGCGACACGAGCCAGTCGTACGGCTGCCCCGCGGGCCAGGCGGCCTACTACGGGCGCGGTCCGATCCAGCTGAGCTGGAACTTCAACTACAAGGCCGCGGGCGACGCGCTCGGCATCAACCTGCTCGGCAACCCCTACCTGGTCCAGAACGACGCGGCGGTGGCCTGGAAGACCGCCCTGTGGTACTGGAACACCCAGAACGGCCCCGGCACGATGACCCCGCACAACGCGATGGTCAACAGCCGTGGCTTCGGCGAGACGATCCGCAGCATCAACGGCAGCCTGGAGTGCAACGGCAGGAACCCCGCGCAGGTGCAGAGCCGGATCAACGCCTACCAGCGCTTCGTGCAGATCCTCGGCACCACCCCCGGCGGCAACCTGAGCTGCTGAGCCACAGCCCCACCACAGCTCCACCGAGGAGCCGCCGAAAGACCGGACGGCGCCCCTCACCCGACGGCCGTCGCACGCCCCGCCTCCGCGCCGGGCACGCGGCGGCCGTCGGGACGTCTCGCGGATTCGCGCGCCCGGCGGGACGTCCCGCCGGGCGCGCGAATCCGCGAACCCGCATAAGCGCCCCCGCAGGACGCCCGCTCACTCCGACGACAGGACCAGGCCGCTGGTCGGCACCCCCGTGCCGGCGGTGACCAGCACGTTCCGTACCCCGGCCACCTGGTTGGCCGAGGTGCCCCTGATCTGCCTGACGGCCTCGGCGATGCCGTTCATGCCGTGGATGTACGCCTCCCCCAGCTGGCCGCCGTGCGGGTTGACCGGGAGACGGCCGTCGATCTCGATGCCGCCGTCGGCCACGTAGTCGCGGGCCTCGCCGCGCCCGCAGAAGCCCAGCTCCTCCAGCTGGGTGAGGACGAACGGGGTGAAGTGGTCGTACAGGATGGCCGTCTGCACGTCCGAGGGGCCGAGGCCCGACTGCTTCCACAGCTGGCGGCCGACCACCCCCATCTCCGGCAGGCCGGTCATGTCGTCGCGGTAGTAGCTGGTCATCATCATCTGGTCGGCGCCCGACCCCTGGGCGGCGGCGGTGATCACGGCGGGTGACCTGCGCAGGTCCCTCGCCCGCTCGGCGGAGGTGACCACGAGCGCCACCGCGCCGTCGCTCTCCTGGCAGCAGTCGAGCAGGTGCAGCGGCTCCGCGATCCACTTGGACGCCTGGTGCTCCTCCAGGGTGATCGGGCGGCCGTGGAACCACGCGGCCGGGTTGGTGGAGGCGTGCCTGCGCATGGCGACCGCCACCCGGCCGAAGTCCTCGGAGGTGGCGCCGTAGGTGTGCATGTAGCGCCGGGCGAACATGGCGACCCAGGCTGCGGGGGTCATCAGCCCGTACGGGACGTGCCAGCTCATCTCCAGGCCCTGGGACGAGGGCTCGCCGCCGATGCGGGCGTCGGGCTGGCCGAACCTGTTGCCCGAGCGCTCGTTGAACGCCCGGTAGCAGACGACGGTCTCGGCGACCCCGGTGGCGACGGCCATCGCCGCGTGCAGCACGGTCCCGCACGCGGCGCCGCCGCCGTAGTGGACGCGGGAGAAGAACGACAGGTCGCCGATGCCCACCTCGCGGGCCACGGCGATCTCCTGGTTGGCGTCCTGGGTGTAGGTGACGAGACCGTCGACGTCCGAGGGCGCGAGACCCGCGTCGTCGAGCGCCGCGAACACCGCCTCGGCCGCGAGCTGGAGCTCGGACCTGCCCGACTGCTTGGAGAACTCGGTCGCGCCGATGCCGGCGACGACCGTACTCCCGGAGAAGGAGACCACGGTGGTGAGGGCCTTTCTGTGTTCCGGTGTTCCCGCCTTCTCCCGGCCGCTGGGGCGCGGTCAGCGGGAGGGGAGGGCGAACCTGACGGTGCCCGAGACGTGGTCGCCGAGGCTGACCCCGCCCCGGACCTCGACGGTGAACTCGCCGTCCTCGCAGGCGACCACGCTGCCGGTGAAGGCCAGCCTGTCGCCCGCGTACGCGGGGACGCCGAGCTTGACGTTGATGCCACGGATGATCGCCTCGGGTCCGGCCCAGTCGGTGACGTAGCGCTCGACGAGACCCATGGTGGTCAGGATGTTGAGGAAGATGTCCTTCGACCCCTGCGCCCTCGCGCCCTCGACGTCGTGGTGGACGGGGGTGAAGTCCATGGTCGCGAGCGCGGTCGACACGACCACGGTGGGGCTCAGGTCGACCGCGAGCTCAGGAAGCGGAGCTCCGACCCGCACCTCGTCGTCGGTAAGTGTCCGCATTCACGCCTCCCGGGGGACCCACATGGGCAGGATCAGCTCGTCGTCCATCTGGCGGTACGTCAGGCGCACCGGCATACCGATACCCACCCGTGAAGCGTCGCAGTCCACCACGTTGCCCACGATCCGCGCGCCTTCCGGCAGTTCCACCACGGCGACCACGAAAGGCGTCCGAAGCCCCGGAATCGGCGGGTTGTGGTGGACGACGTAGCTGTAGACCTCACCCTCGCCGCTCACCGCCACGAACGTGCGGGCGGCCGAGCGGCACGAGGGGCAGACCGGCCCCGGCGGATGACGGAGCTCGCCGCAGTCGGCGCACTTCTGTATCCGCAGCTCACCCGCCGCGACCCCCTCCCAGAAGAAGGCGGTGTCGGCGTTGACGGCGGGTCTCAGCGGGTACGGCGTGCGCGGTGACGCGTCCTCCCGCGCCACGGGCGCATCCTGAACGAGCGCATCCTGAACGGGCGCGCTCCGAGCGGGCGCGTCCTGGGCGGGCGGGGGCTCGGAGGGGGCCTGCCGCGCGGGGGCGAGCCCGTTCCCGCTCGCCGCGGCCCCGTTCCCGCCGGGCGTGGCCGCGTTCTCCCCGGGCGTGGCCGCGCCCGGCTCCCCCGCCCGCTCCCTGGGCAGGAACTTCAGCACCCGGAACAGCATCTCGGCCACGGCCTCGCCGCCGGCGTACCAGGTGATGTTCCAGGTGACGAAGTAGCCCTCACCCAGCGCGGTCCGCTTCGGCCCGGTGATGCCGGTCAACCGGGTGGCCGGGACCAGGGACTCGCCGAGCCTCACGTAGCGGTGGTAGGTCTGCTCGCAGTTGGTGGCGACCACGCCGGTGTAGCCGTTGCCGTCCAGCATCGCGAGCACCGGGTCGATCGGCGTGCCCGGCCGCTTCCTCCTGGACCCGTCCACGCCGGGCATCGTCCAGACCTGGATCATCGCCGGTGGCGCCACGATCCCCCCGTGCACCCCGGCGGCGGCGGCCTCGGGGTCGGTGTAGAGCGGGTTCGTGTCGCCCATGGCGTCGGTCCAGTGCCGGATCATCGGGATGTTCACCGGGTCCGCCTCCGCGACGCCGAGCACCTCGCCCACGGCGATCTGCCGCTCGGCCAGGGCTGTGAGCCGCTCGTGCAGGGAGCCGGACTCGGATGCCGGGGTGGTCGGGTCCGTGGAAGGGGTCTCGGTCATCGGGGCGGCCTCGGCAGGCTCAGGCCGAGCATGGCGATGAGCTCGCGCTGGACCTCGTTGACCCCGCCTCCGAAGGTGAGCACCAGTCCCCCCTTGGCGCCGCGGTCGACGCGCTCCATCAGGTCGGCGGTGTCCGGGTCCGACGGGTCGCCGAAGCGAGCCAGGACCTCGCCGACGATCCTGCCGACGTCCTGCAGCCGCTCGGAGCCGTACACCTTGGTGGCCGAGGCGTCGGGGGCGCCCAGCCAGCCGAGGTCCATGTTGGCGGCGACCTGCCAGTTCAGCAGCTCGTTGGTCCGGAAGTAGGCGTAGACCTGGCCGAGCGCCCTGCGTACCGCGGGCTCCTCGACCGTGCCGGTGCGGCGGGCCCAGGCCAGGAACCGGTCGTAGGTGTGGGCGAGGTTGCCCGCCGGGCCGAGCGTGACCCGCTCGTGGTTGAGCTGGTTGACGATGAGGTCCCAGCCCTTGTTCTCCTCCCCCACGACCATGTCCACCGGCACCCGTACGTCGGAGTAGTAGGTGGAGTTGGTGTGGTGGCGCCCGTCCATCGTCGTGATCGGGGTCCACGAGTAGCCGGGGTCGGCACAGTCGACGATCATCATCGTGATCCCGCGGTGCTTCTTCGCGTCCGGGTCGGTGCGGGCGGCGAGCCAGATGTACTGGGAGTAGTGGCCGCCCGAGGTGAAGATCTTCTGCCCGTTGACGACGTAGTGGTCGCCGTCGCGGATCGCGGTGGTGCGCAGGGCCGCCAGGTCGGTGCCCGCCCCCGGCTCGCTGTAGCCGATCGCGAAGTGGCAGTCCCCGGCCAGGATGCGCGGCAGGAAGAACTCCTTCTGCGCCGCCGTCCCGTACTGCATGAGGGTCGGGCCGACGGTCTGCACGGTGATGATCGGGTAAGGCACCTCGGCGCGGGCGATCTCGTTGGCGAAGATCTGCTGCTCCAGCGGGCCGTACCCGCCGCCGCCGTACTCCTTGGGCCAGCCGAGCCCGAGCTTGCCGTCGCGGCCCAGGGTGCGGCAGTGCTCCATGTAGGCGTCGCCGAACGGGTCGGTGGAGATCCGCGCGCGGTCCTCGGCGGTGAGACATGACCGGAAGTACTCGCGCAGCTCGTCGCGGAGCCTCTTCTGGTCGGGAGTCAGGTCGATCAGCATCAGACGAGCGCTCCGATCGTGTCGAGCCGGGCTTCCACCCCGCCCAGCAGGTGGGCGTGGTGCTTGCCCCAGGCGAAGTAGCGGTGCAGCGGGTAGGTCACGTCCACCCCGATCCCGCCGTGCAGGTGCTGGCAGGTGTAGAGCGCCCGCAGCGCCTGGTCGGTCGCGGTCAGGGCTCCGACGGCCAGGTCCGCCTCGGCCTCCTCGTCCGCCCCCTCGGCCAGCCGCCACGCCCCGGACCACACGGCCACGTCCAGGGACCGCCCGGCGATGTAGACGTCGGCGATCTGCACGGTGACCGCCTGGAACTCCGCCAGCGCCCGGCCGAACTGCTTTCGCGTCCTGATGTACTCGGTGGTGAGCGCCAGCGCCCCGGCCAGCACGCCGGAGGTGACGGCGATGTTCCCGGCCAGCGCCAGCCTCCGCAGACCGTCGGCCGCCTTGCCGTCCTCGGCCCCGACGAGCTCGCCGGGGGTGCCCGCCAGGGTGAGCGCGGCGGCCGGCTCCCCGGTGGAGGTCGGCACCGGCCGCGAGCCCGCCTCGGCGGGGTCCACCAGGAACAGGCCGACCCCGGTGGCGGTGGCGGCGGTGACCAGGACCTTCGCCGCCTGGGCGGCGTAGGGCGTCGTGCCCTTGGCGCCGTCCAGCACCCACCCGGCACCCTCCCGCCTGGCGGTCGTGGCCGGCGGGGCGGCGAAGTCGCCGAAGTCACTGCCCGGCTCGGAGGTGGCGGCGGCCAGCGAGATCTCGCCGTCGGCCAGCGGGGCCAGTGCCTCGCGCTGCTCAGGGGAGCCGTACCTGGTGATCACCTGCGCCGCGACCAGGCTCTGCTCGGCGGGTACGGGGGCCACGTGGGCGCCGATCTCCCGCAGGACGACCGCCATCTCCACCGGTCCGAGTCCCGCGCCCCCGGCCTCCTCGGGCAGGGTGGCGCCGAGCAGCCCGGCCCCGGCGAGGGAGCGCCACAGGGCCGCGTCGTAGGGCGCGCCGCTCTTCTCGTGGGCTTCGAGCCTGGTCGAGGTCACCTCCTTGCCGAGGAGGTCGACCGCGAGTTTGCGCAGGTCGGTCTGTGTCTCGTCGAGATTGAAGTCCACTGGCGCTCCAGGGTTTCTGTCGGCCGCTTCGCCCTTCCGGAAAGTAGAACAGATTCTATTCTGTGTCCAGAGGCAGCCAATCGCAATAAGTCGCCGCATAACCGCCGCACCGCATATGCCATGTAAGCGCGGGGCATCTTTGTGACTGGCGAGTAACCCATCGGAGTATCCGGAAATCAGATAACGTGTTCTCATGCGCACCTCGCATGTGACCACCGGTACGCCGGTCACCCCGCACCGGGCCGGCAGGCACGCACCGAGCGACGCCGATCCGGCCACGACCGAGGGGGCATCCGGCATGCAGAGCGAATCGGCGTCCACGGGTGTCCGCACCAGGAGCCAGCACCAGCGGCGCAAGCGCATCGTCCAGGCCGCCGCGGCCCTCGCCTCGCGGGGCGGCGTCGAGGCGATGCAGATGCGAACCGTCGCCGAGCGCGCCGGGGTCGCGCTCGGGACGCTCTACCGATACTTCCCCTCCAAGATGGATCTCGTCGTCGCCGTCGTCGGCGAGGAGATCGATCTCCTGGAGACCAGCATCGAGCGCCGCCCGCCCAACGCCGCCACGGCCTCCGGCCGGGCCGTCGACGTCCTGATGCGCGCCACCCGGGGCCTGATGCGCGAGCCCGAGCTCGCCGACGCGCTCATCCGCTCGTTGATCATGGCCGATGTCGACATACCGTTCGGCGACCGCATGGCGGGGCTGCTGCTCCGCGTCGCCGGCGACGACCTCACCGTCGAGACCGCGACCGAGGAGCAGTTCGCCCTGGCGGGCTCGCTGTCCAGCGTCTGGGTGCACGAGCTCATGGAGATGCTCAGGGGCCGCCGCACGTACGAGCAGATCCAGCGCCGCATCGAGATCGCCGCCGGGCGCCTGCTCGCCGACTTCCAGCCCTCCCCCTCCGGCTGAGGCCCCGTCCGCCGGGCGCCCCTCTCCCTCCCGGGACCGTCCCGTCCGGGACCGCCGGAGGCCCCGTCCCGCCGGGAACCCGTCCCACCGGGGCACCGCTCCATCGGGCGCCGTCGGGGCGCCATCGGGAGCACCGTTCCACCGGAAACCCCGCCGCTCCTTCCGCCTGAAACTAGAACCCGTTACAGTCGCTACGGAAGCGACTAGAGCGACATTCTGGAGTGGCGCGCGACCGGGCGGATCGGCGGGAACGGTCGCCCGGTGGCCGCGAGCTCCGACCCGGATGGCGAGGAGATCGTTATGGGTGCGGTGATCGTCGAGGCCGTGAGGACCCCGATCGGCAGGCGCAACGGATGGCTCGCCGGGCTGAAGCCGCAGGCGGTCCTCGCCGCGGCGCTCAACGGCCTGGTCGGCAGGTCGGGCATCGATCCCGGCGCGGTGGAACAGGTTTTCGCCGGATGCGTCACGCAGGCCGGGGAGCAGGGCGGCCACGTCGGGCGGCACGCCTGGCTCTACGCCGGGCTGCCGTACCAGACGGGCGTGACCACGATCGACGCGCAGTGCGGCTCCTCGCAGCAGGCGGTGCACCTGGTCGCGGCGCTCATCCAGGCCGGGGTCATCGACGTCGGCGTGGCCTGCGGCGTCGAGGTGATGAGCCGGGCGCCGCTCGGCTCCAACGTGCTGCCCGCCAACCCCAGGCCCGACGACTGGGCCATCGACCTTCCCGACCAGTTCACCGCCGCCGAGCGGATCGCGCGACGGCGCGGGCTGACCCGCGAGCGGCTCGACCGGTTCGGCGCCAGGTCCCAGGGCCTCGCCGCGGAGGCGTGGGCCCAGGGCCGCTTCGACCGGGAGGTCGTCCCGGTGACCGCGCCGGTCCTCGGCCAGGACGGGGAGCCCACCGGCGAGACCCGCGTCGTCGACAGGGACCAGGGGCTGCGCGAGACCACCGTCGAGGGGCTGTCCGCGCTCAGGCCCGTCATGGGCGAGGACGGCCTGCACACCGCGGGCACCTCCTCCCAGATCTCCGACGGCGCGGCGGCGGTGCTCCTGATGAGCGAGGAGGCCGCCGCCCGGCACGGCCTGCGGCCCCGGGCCCGCGTCCTCGCCCAGGCGCTCGTCGGCTCCGAGCCGTACTACCACCTGGACGGGCCGGTGGACGCGACCGCCAGGGTTCTGTCCGTCACCGGGATGAGCGCGGCCGACATCGACAGGTTCGAGGTGAACGAGGCGTTCGCCTCGGTAGTCTTGTCCTGGGCGTCGGTGCACAAGCCGGACATGGAACGGGTCAACGTCAACGGCGGCGCCATAGCGCTCGGCCATCCGGTCGGAGCGACCGGTTCCCGGCTGATCACCACCGCCCTGCACGAGCTTGAGCGGTCCGACTCCTCGACCGCGCTGGTGGCGATGTGCGCGGGAGGGGCGCTCGCGACCGCGACCATCCTGGAGCGCCTCTGAGCGGCACCGCCGACGGGACGCCCGCGAACGGCGCCGACCCCCTGGAGCGTCTTGAGCGACACCGGCACCCCGGACCGCCCCGGGCGGTACCGATGACCTGGAGCACCCATGGGCGGCGCCCGCCACCCGGAGCGCCCCCTCGCACGGCACCGACGGCCCGGAACGTCACGGGCGGCGCCGTTCGAGCCATGCGAGCCGTTCAGGCTGTTGTACGAGAAGCACCGTTGAGATCCCGCAGGCCGCACAAGGAGCACCACCGTTGAAATCCCGCCGCAGGCCGTACAGCGAGCAGCGCCCGTTCGACACCGGCGGCGGGGTGTGGAGCGTGCCCGTCCCGATCCCCGGCAACCCGCTCGGATACACGCTGGTCTACGCGATCGAGTCCCCCGCCGGTCCCGTGCTGGTCGACGCGGGCTGGAACGCCCCCGAGGCGTGGCTGGCGCTGCGCGACGGGCTGGGGGCGGTCGGCATGGACGTCCGCGACGTGCGCGGGGTGGTCGTGACCCACTTCCACCCCGACCACGCCGGGCTGGCGGGCCGGGTCAGGGAGGAGTCCGGCGCGTGGATCGCCATGCACGAGGCCGACGCCGCGCTGATCAGCTTCATGCGCGAGTTCCAGGGTGACGCGCACCGCGACTTCCAGGCGGACATGCTGCGCCGGGCGGGAGCGGGAACCGTCGAGGTGGAGGAGGTGACGGGGAACCGGCCGCAGCCGCCCGCGGTACCCGACCGCGTCCTCACCGACGGCGACCTGATCGACCTGCCGGGGCGCAGGCTCCGGACGATCTGGACGCCCGGCCACACCCCCGGCCACGTCTGCCTGCACCTGGAGGACGCCGACCGGATCTTCACCGGTGACCACGTGCTGCCGGCGATCACGCCGCACATCGGGATCTATCCGTACGACCGCGCGGACGTGGATCCGCTCAGCGACTTCCTGGAGTCGCTGGAGAAGGTGAAGGGCCTGGGACGGCTCGAAGCCCTCCCCGCCCATGAATGGATATTTCCGGATACGGGGACTCGGGCGACGGAGATCGTCGTCCATCACGAGGAGAAGCTCCGACGGCTGGCCGCCCTGCTCGCCGAGGCGGAGGAGCCCCTCACCATCTGGGAGATCGCCGGACGTATGACCTGGAACCGCCCGTGGGAGGACTTCCCGCCCGTGCTGCGCGGGATGGCGGCAGGAGAGGCCGCGGCCCATCTGCGCACGCTGGAGGTCCGCGGAATCATCCGTCGCGTGACGGGAGTGGATCCGGTCCGGTTCGCCATACACTCATAGACATCGGATGTCTTGCGCGACCTGAGGACGGTGCAGAGTGGCGGTCACCGACGCCGCTATCGACAAGATCAAGCAGATGATCCTGTCTGGCGAGCTCGCCCCGGGCAGCAGGCTGCCCAAGGAGGCCGACCTGGCCGATCGGCTCGGCCTGTCGCGCAACTCGCTGCGCGAGGCCGTCAGGGCCCTGGCACTGATCAACGTGCTGGACGTGCGCCAGGGCGACGGCACGTACGTGACCAGCCTGGAGCCGAGGCTGCTGCTCGACGCGATGTCGTTCGTGGTCGACTTCCACCAGGACGACACCGTGCTGCAGTTCTTCCAGGTCCGGCGGATCCTGGAGCCCGCGGCGACCGCGATGGCGGCGACGCACATGTCAGAGTCCGAGGTCGCCGAGCTGCGCAAGATCCTCGACGAGCTGCCTCCCGACCCGAGCGTCGAGCAACTGGTCGCCAACGACCTGGAGTTCCACCAGCGCATCGCGGCGGGCTCGGGCAACGCGGTGCTGTGCTCCCTCATCGAGAGCCTCTCGGGGCCCACCACCAGGGCCAGGATCTGGCGGGGCCTCACCCAGGAGAACGCCCTGGAGAAGACCCGCGAGCAGCACACCGCGATCTGCGACGCCATCGCCGCCCACCAGCCGGAGGTGGCCCGCGCCTGGGCCACGGTCCACATCGCCGGTGTCGAGGAGTGGCTCCGCAACGCCCTCGCCTGACGGTCCCGAGCGCCCGGGTCAGGTGAGCGCCTCGCGGTTGCGGCGCAGGAAGTCGCGCTCGGCCGCGTTGCCGGTGAGGGTGATCGCCTCCTCGTAGGCCCGCGCTGCCTCGGCGGTGCGGCCCAGCCGCCGGAGCAGGTCGGCGCGGACGGCGTGGAACAGGTGATGGCCGCCGAGGTCGAGGCCGTCGACCAGGGCGAGCGCCGCCCCCGGCCCGTCGACCTCGGCCACCGCGACCGCGCGGTTGAGCGCGACCACCGGGTTGGGGGCCAGGGCCAGGAGCCGGTCGTACAGCGCCAGGATCTGCCACCAGTCGGTGAGGGCCGCGGTCGGCGCGTCGCTGTGGACGGCGTTGATCGCGGCCTGGATCTGGTACGGGCCGGGGCGGTCGCGCCGCAGGCACCACCGGACGATGTCCTGTCCCTCGGCGATCAGGTCGCGGTCCCAGCGGTCCCGGTCCTGGTCCGCCAGCAGCACCAGGTCGCCGTCCGGCGTGGTGCGGGCGACCCGGCGCGACTCGACGAGCAGCATGAGCGCGAGCAGCCCCATCACCTCGGGTTCGCCGGGCATCAGCCCGGCCAGGAGGCGTCCCAGCCGGATCGCCTCCGCGCAGAGGTCCTCGCGGACCAGCCGCTCGCCCGAGCTCGCCGTGTGGCCCTCGGTGAAGATGAGGTAGACCACGGCCAGGACGGCCCGGAGGCGGTCGGGGAGATCGGCCTCGACCGGGACGCGGTACGGGATCCCCGCGTCACGGATCTTGCTCTTGGCGCGGACCAGCCGCTGGGCCATGGTCGCCTCGGGGACCAGGAAGGCCCTGGCGATCTCGGCGGTGGTGAGCCCGCCCAGGAGCCGCAGTGTCAGCGCGACCCGGACGTTGGCGGCGAGCGCGGGGTGGCAGCAGGTGAAGATCAGGCGGAGCCGGTCGTCGCGCACGGCGCCCTCCTCCAGCGGTTCGTCTCCGGCGTGCGGGGCGTGCAGCAGGGCCGCCTGGGCGTGGCGGTCCTGACGGGTCGCCTCCCGCCGGAAGCGGTCGATCGCCCTGTTGCGGGCGGTGGTGACGATCCACCCCGCCGGGCTCGGCGGCAGGCCGGTGGAGGGCCACCGGCGCACCGCCACGGTGAACGCGTCCTGGACCGCCTCCTCGGCGAGGTCGATGTCACCGAGGAGACGCACCAGGACGGCGACCGCGCGCCCGTACTCGGCACGGAACACGCGGTCGATCTCCGAGACGGGGATGCCCGGCATACCGGACGTCAGCCGTCCACCTCGCCCTGGAACGGCCGCACCTCGATGGGGAGGAGGCCGATCGCCAGGGCGAGCCTGCGCCCCCATTCGAGCGCCGCGTCGAGGTCGGGCGCCCTGATGACCGTGAACCCGCCGAGGTGTTCCCTGCCCTCGGTGTACGGACCGTCGGTCATGAGCGTGTCACCGTCCTTGACCCGGACCACGGTCGCCGTGTCCGGGGAGTGCAGGCCGCCGGAGAAGACCCACACGCCGGCGGTCCTCATCTCCTGTTCCAGGGCCTCCAGGTTGCGTGCGATCGGCTCCAGCACCTCGGGAGCGGGGGAACCTCCGTCGGGCTGGTAGATGCTGAGCAAATACTGTTTCATCGCGCGTCCCTCCTGGACGACCGGTGCGGCGTCGTCGCCGCCTTCCTACCCCTTACACGAACGGCGTCCGACGGGATCGACACCGGGCGCGGCCGTCCTTCGAAAAGATCGGGGCCAAAATACTTGCCTTAGGCAATATATTGACTGAGTAAAGATTTCTGGCCGGCTTCACGGCCGAACGATTGGAGTACGCCATGCGCATCGGTGTCGCACTGCCCACCGATCACACGCGGCTGTCCGCCGAAGCCAACTCCGTCGACACCCTGATCGGCGAGACCCGGGAGCTCGCCGACGCGGGGCTCACCTCGGCCTGGTTCACCCAGCGGTTCGACCACGACGCCATCACGGTGGCCGCGCTGGCCGCGCGCGAGGTGCCCGGCATCGACGTCGGCACCGCGATCGTGCCGATCTACCCCCGCCACCCGATCGCGATGTCGATGCAGGCCCAGACCGCGCAGGCGGCCGGCCACGGACGCTTCACGCTGGGCGTCGGCATGTCGATCAGGTCGTTCGTCGAGGAGACCTACGGGATCGCGCCGCACCCCAGGATCAGGCATCTGCGGGAGTACCTGGAGGTGCTGCGCGACCTCTTCGAGAACGGCACCGCGAACCTGGACGGCGAGACGCTGGTCGCCAGGACCTCCCTGCCGGCGAGCGTGCCGGGCGCGCGGCCGCGGGTGCCGGTGCTGGTCGCGGCGGCGGGCGAGCTGACCCTGCGCGCCGCGGGCGAACTCGCCGACGGCGCGCTGCCGATCCTGTCCGGCCCGCGCACGCTCGCCGAGTACACCGTGCCGACCATCACCCGGTACGCGGAGGCGGCCGGCCGGCCCGCGCCCCGGGTCGCCGCGATCGTCTCCGGCGTGGTGACCGCCGACGTGGCGGGCGCCCGGGCCCGCGCGGAGCAGAACATGGGGTACTACGGGACCATCCCGTCCTATCGCGCGGCACTGGACCGCGAGGGCGTCGACAACCCCGCCGACCTGGTGGCGATCGGGGACGAGGAACTCCTCGCGGACCAGGTGGCCGCGTACTTCGAATCGGGCGTGACCGAACTCGTCTACACCCAGACCTCGATCGGTTCCGCGGAGGACGAGCGCCGCACCTGGAGACTGCTCGGCGAGCTGGCCGCGGGACACCGGCGCGAACCGGCAGGCGCCGGGCCGGCACCCGCTCCGGGAACCGGCGCGTCGTAGACGGTGTCCGCCGGCTCATCACGACCCCCGAGTCAAACCCGATGTCCTCGGCGGCGCTTTCAGGGGTGGGAGAGCCCGCGTCTCAAGTCTGGCGTCCTCGGCGACGCTTTCAAGGCTGGGAGGAGCCCGCGTCGGCCGCGGAGTGCCGGCGGTATCGGCCTGGGCATCTGCGCCTGGCGTTCGGCCGCGTCTCCCGCGTCCTCCGCGTCCTCCGCGTCTTCTGTGTCTTCTGTGGCCGCCGCGTCCCCGGCACCCTCCCGGCCGCACCGGCGCCTGCCGGAGTTCTCCGGCTCCGCCTATCTCCAGGCGCTCCTCGCCAACGTCCTCAACCCGAGGGCGGCCTCCATCTACCTGACCCTGATGCCGCAGTTCGTCACCCCCGGCGAGTCGCTCGGCGGCCAGCCCCTCACCCTGGCCACCACCCACGCGCCGCTGATCGCGCTCTGGCTCCTCGGGGTGGACGCTCCGGGCCACGCGCTCTCGCCCCGGCCCGCACGTGACCTTTCCCACACGATCGCGAACGTCATCACAGAAGACCACGTCGCCTCGTCTCCAATGGAGAACAGAGAGGAGATCGAGGGAGCGTGTCCGGCCGCCGGTGCCCGTTCCGGCGAGGCGACCGTCCCTTTGTACGCGTGGCCTTCGGCCGTTCCTCGCCGGGGCGGCCGACGGCACGATCCAGGGCGGTCGTCCGCGATCGCCACCACCGGGCCCCCGGCCGGCGCCGATCACGGATTCCTTTACAGAACGATTTCCGAGCTGTTCAACAGAATCACGACACAGAAGAGGGTGATGGCAATGCGAATCGGTCTGTCCCTGCCACAGATGGGGGCGATCGCCGAGCCCGGTCGCGTGGGAGAGTTCGCGGCCAGGGCGGAGGAACTCGGGTACGACAGCCTGTGGGCGCAGGACCGGATTCTGACGCCCTTGCGGCCCTCTCCCATCTATCCGGGTTTCACCCCGGAGCAGCCATGGCCGCCCGAGCAGGCCCGCGTCGCGGACCCGATCGTCGCTCTGACCCTCGCCGCGTCCGTCACCAGCCGCGTCCGGTTGTCCACCAGCACGTTCAACGCCACATGGCACCACCCGCTGTTTCTCGCGCGTACGTTCACCTCACTGGATCTGCTCAGCCGGGGACGGCTCGACCTGGGGTTCGGCATCGGCTGGATGCGTACCGAGTACGAGGCCCTCGGCATTCCCTTCGCCGGGCGTGGGGCGCGGCTGGAGGAGATCATCACCGCGATGCGGACGATCTGGGCCGACGACACGTTCGAGCACGAGGGGGAACTCTGGCGGATCCCGCCCTCTCGCCTTGAGCTACGTCCCTTCCAGCCGGGCGGACCCCCGCTCCTGCTGGGCGGCTACGGGCCGGAGGCGCTGAAGCGCGTCGGCCGCCTCGCGGACGGCTGGCTGCCCGCCGCCACGGCCGTCGACGGGCTACAGGTCGAGGCGCTCGCCCAGATATGGGAACTGGTCAGGCACACCGCCGCGTCGGCGGGCCGCGACCCGGACACCCTGCGGCGCGAACTCCGCATCAACACCTCGCCCGGCGGGCCGGTCGACGACGCCGTACGAGTGGCGCTCACCGCGCGGGACGCCGGCTACGAGGGCGCGTTCATCGATCTCCACTACATCGCCACGGGCACCGACCACGCGCTGGAACTAGCGGCCCGCGCCAAGGAACTGTACGAGAGGGGCTGAGAGACGAGGACGGGCCCCGGGCCCTCGCCGATCGGCCCCGCGGGCAAGCCCCGGAGCCGCGGCGGGCGGGCCTGGCCGCGGACCGTGATCGCGGCATCGGCGAGGTCGGAGACCTAGCTGATCGCCTTCCGGCGTCGTTTCAGGATCCTTGAGCAGCAACCGAACAGCCAGTGACGTCAGCAAGCCATCTGGGCACGGGCCAGTGAGGTGATCTCAGCGAAACAGTTCGGGGCGATCGGAATTCCCTGGATGCCGGTAACGGCGTTCCGGGCCTTTCGGGAGGAGTCATCGAAGGCCGGGAACAGACGTGGAGCCCTTGTGGAAGAGCTCTCACCACAAGAGTTCTCGGTCGGCCGGAAGGCTCCGCGTGATCGCTCATCGTGCCACGCTCGATGTCTCCCGCGTACCGGTTCACTACACCGCCGGGTTACTGCGGGCCGAACGCTGGTTGCGTGCACGCCCACCGGCGGCCGGGCCTTGACCCCGTTCCGCCAAGCGGTCATGGTGCTGCGAGGTCGAGCCCGGCTCCGTCCATGACCTGACCGCCGCCCGCGCCCTGGGCGCGCTGTACGCCGCCGCACGCGGCCTGCCCACTCTCACCGACAGCGGCTGCAACGGCACCGGGATGGCATTCACACGCCGATCAAGCAGTCCGAAGGCAACCAGATCCTCAGCCCCGGCAACCGGCTCCTGCACGCTCTACGCTGCCTCGGCGAACGCGGATTCGCCCTGTTCAAAGACCGCTGGAGGATCCTCCGGCACATCACCGTCAGCCCCGGCCGAATTAGCGACATCGCCCGCGCTGCTCTCGTCCTCTACCCGCTTCGAGCACAGCCACCTACCGGGAATTCATTGAAGTCACCGCATTGCTTCGCTTTGCATCAAGAGATTTTGATTGGTTTGCATCTTTTGACCTGTTTCAACAGGTGCGACTGCTCGTGTGGACACCGGGAGTTCTCCCAGGACGAGCTGCAAGCCGGACGATGAACAGGGAAGACCGATCACCAGCAGGTATCATATAGTAGTGATTCAATAACGAACCGTAGTGTCGCCATTAGCAAACCTCTATCTTTTGACGATGAGGGCGCGCATGCTATTAAAGGCACGAATCATACGAGATCAGACAATCCGCCTCATTATCGATACAAGCGCACAATGTTCGCAAAATGGACAATAACAATTTAGGCAGTTCATGAGGAATTGATGATAGCTGTAGACGTCGCTGGCTAACGTCCATGGCATGAGTCAGTCAGATTGAGACTACGTACGCCGAGAGGCCTGTAAGTGCGGGCCACCTCCCGAACTGTGCGTAACAGACGATGAAGTGCTGACTCATCATACGAAAACTGTAGATCAGTTTCTTAACGTACCTCGCATTGAAACCGAACGCGAAGTTTCCCTTCTCAGAGGCAAACTCACCATCAAAGAGGCTACGCGCTACCGCTTCAGGCGAGGAGGCCTCGCAGCTATACAGGCAGCAGTCGAAAGATCAAGTGTCCGCCACACCATAGCCAGCCAGCTAAGAGAATCGGGTTTCGCAGTGGTACATACACCGGGAAGGATGATCAATGGCCCTCATGTCTCAGTGGTATGGCCTGCTGACGACCCGTTGGAGAGGCAGGACATCCCTTGGCCGGACGACGTGGCGAAAAGGTTCGATAGCTGTTTTATTGGGCATGACCAGACGTGAGGTGGTTACGGTGAACCTTGACTCGCTAGTGAAGCAGGGCCGTCTGCCATGGCGTCCAAATGCTCATTCAAGTCGCCTGGAAGTATTTCATCAATACGAGATCCCGCTTACAGGCATCTTTTGGATGGGACAATCGGCGGTTCTCTTCACGATGGCGTTTGAGGGCGACAAAGAGCTCTCAATCTGGGCATACGTTAAGCTCGACAAAGAAGTAGCAAAAGATATACCAGCACTTACGTTTGATTCCCCTGAGGCGCTGGACGAGTGGGTCGATGGCAAGTTCCTCGGACGGGAAGCTGTATTCGCCATCGTCCATGGCGACAGGATCGGATCCCGATGGACACGGCTTCAGGTGGACTCTGGTTTGCTGGAAGCAACAGACGCTTTCCTTACTGCGGTCATCCAGAGTTTAGACAGAGTCGAAGATACCGCTAGTAGGATTCGGGCCAAGATAGCAGGACTCAACGCCGCTCGATCTGAGCTTCCCGACAGTCCTGAGCTCCTGAAAATTTAGTGGACCTTTATTCACCTCACCTCGCCGAGGTGAAGCACAGGGATCATTCTGACGAGTCGACCTGCTCAGAGGGTGTGCGCCAGGACTTCGCTCGCATGCCGAGGTTACGAAGCCTGGCGTCGCCAAACACCGAAGTTGCCCGGCCAGGGCATGGTATTGACGCACTCCTTTACGTCATCGAGGGTCGGCGGGCATGGGTAGCGGGCAGACGTGAGAGCTCTCAAAGATCGATCGGTAACGCGATTGCGAAGCCCCGGATTGGAATGCTCGGAGCTTTCAGCATGAGGGCCTGGGTTGCGCAGCCGGCGTTCGTCGTGCAGGAATCGGGCGAGATAGTGCACGAATGCGCGGGATATATGGAGCGTGGCACGATGAGCAATCACGCGGAGCTTTCGGCCGACTGACAATTTTTTGTGGTGAGAGCTCTTCCACCGGGGCTCCACGTCTTTTTCCGGCCTTTGGCGACTCCTCCCGAAATGGCCGGAACGCCGTTACAGGCATCCAAGAAATCCCAATTGCCCCGAAGTATTCCGCTGAGATCACCTCAGTGTCACCGGATATTTTCGATGCGGATGACGTGGCCGGTTTTCGTCTTGATTCATGGGGACTTTCCCTCGTCGTCAAGCGAGTGCGGCAGCTCCCCGTCCGCGCCGGCCCGGCAAGGCTCACCGGCCGTCTCCACGACTTCAGGGCCGTCGGTCACGGGCAGTCCTTTTTGACGGGACAAGGCCGTATCTCCGTTACCCAGGCCGCCTGGACGTTCTTCCCCTTCACGTTCTTCCGGACGGCGTACGACGAAAAATTGCCGATGATCCCATACACCAACCCGTCGCGGGCCGCACGCCGGAGGTCGGCCGGGTTCAGCCCGAAACCGGCCAGAATCGGCTCGTCCTCGGCCGTCAGTGTCGACACCCAGCTTCTGAACTGACTGACCGACGAGTAATCGACGCACGGCTCGGGCAGTCCCTTACCCGAACACCCCTCGTGGGCCGGCCAGTATACGGCCTTGCCCCCCACCTTCCGGCGGGAGAGGAAGACGTCCCTCGCCGGCCCGTTTTCCAGCCCGAGGCTCTTTTCCGTCACCGGCTTCCTGAATTCGATCACGGTGGTCGTCATCACCCCCGGCCTCAGCTCGCCCAGGGACTCGACACCGGAAATTCCCTGCGTACCCGACCCGAACTCGGCGACGGCGGCGGTGAGGCCGGTCGGTGGGAGCTTGGAGATGTCCTGCACCTCACCCGCCAGGCTCACCTTCACCCAGTAGGGCGATTCGAAGGAGATGAACGGACCGGCGTAAGGTCGTGCGGCAGTCCCCACGAACCGGAACTCGTAGCCGCCCAGGGCGGGCCAGAGCTCGGACCCTCCCATGACGAACTTGCGATCCGGGTTGGCGACCATGGCGGCATTCCCGACCACCGTCAGGAGATGGTCGTTCGAGACGACCATCGGCATGTCAGACTGCCGAGCCGGAAGGTCCGACTCCTGTATACGAAGGTCCGATTGCACTGCCCGGAGATCGGAATGCGTTGCCCCCTCCCCCGCCGCACACGATGTCAGCAAGAGCATCAGGCCGGCCGTGGCACCGGCGGCCAACGACTGCTTCACGGACTCGCCTCCGCTTCTCGTCGTCGAACCGTCGCCCCATCCTGACGCCTCCGGGTCCGCTGCGGTGACCGGAGTCTCCTCGCGGTGAAAAGAGGTGGCGGGGAATCAGGCCCGTCACCGGACCGTCAGGGAATCAGGCCCTCGGCGGCCAGATCGGCCCACAGGGCTTCGGGGACGGGCCTGGCGGTCAGGTCGACGTTGCGGGTGACCTCGGCGGCGGAGCGGGCGCCGATGACCACGCTGGTGACGGCCGGGTGGCGCAGGGGGAAGGCGAGGGCCGCCTGGGGGAGGGTGACGTCGTGGCGCTCGCAGACGGCGGCGACGCGGCGGGCGCGCTCCAGGAGCGGGCCGGGGGCCGGGGCGTAGTCGTAGGTGCCCGCCGGGTCGTGGGTGGCGAGCAGGCCGCTGTTGAACACCCCGGCGGCGAACACCGAGACGCCGCGCTCGGCGCACAGCGGCAGCAGCTCCTCCTCCCCCGACTGGTCGAGGAGGGTGTAGCGCCCGGCGAGCATCACCATGTCGACGCCGGTCTCGCGGACGAACCTGGTGAGCATCGCCGCCTGGTTCATGCCGGCCCCGACGGCCTTGACGACGCCCTGGTCGCGCAGTTCGGCCAGGGCCGGGTACGCCTCGGAGACGGCCTGCTCCCAGTGGTCGTCCGGGTCGTGGATCAGCACGATGTCGACCGCGTCGAGGCCGAGCCGCTCCAGGCTCTCCTCCAGCGACCGCAGCACCCCGTCGCGCGAGAAGTCCCACACCCGGCGCAGGTCGGCGGGGACGTCGAAGCCCTGGTCGTCCCGGCCGAAGGGGCCCTCGCCGGTGGCGGGCACAAGCAGGCGGCCGACCTTGGTGGACAGGGTGTAGGAGTCGCGGGGCCGCTCCGCGAGGGCGGTGCCGAGCCGCCGTTCCGACAGGCCGAGCCCGTAGTGGGGCGCGGTGTCGAACACGCGGACCCCCGCCTCGTAGGCCGCGTCCACCGCCGCGCGCGCCACGTCCTCGCCGACCTCCGAGAACAGGTTCCCGATCGGGGCCGTACCGAAGCCGTATCTGCTGACCTGCACCGCTCGCTCCGTTCTGTACGGCTTCATGTTTCTCGTGCCGCTTGATGCATTTGTATCGCTTCACGGCTCGCGCCCGTACGGCTTTCACCTCTCCCGTACGGGCCGCGCTTCCGCGTGGCTCAGCCCGTGTCAAAGGCGCACGCCACCGTCACAGCGTCAATCTTGGGCCTTGCCGCCAGCCAGGCGGCTGATCATCAGGGCGACCAGGATGATCGAGCCGTAGACGAGCTGCTTCCACTCGCCGGGGACGCCCTTGAGGGTCAGGATGTTCTCGACGAGTCCGATCACCAGGACGCCGGTGAGCGCGCCGAGGATCGTGCCCTTGCCGCCGTCCATGCTGACGCCGCCGATGACGGCCGCGGCGAAGGCCATGAAGATCCAGCCGACGCCCTGGTTGGCGCTGATGCCGCCCAGGCGGCCGGTCTCCAGCACCCCGGCGAGCGCGGCGACGATCCCGCCGATGACGAAGACGACCCAGACGACCCGCTCGACCCTGATGCCGGCCGCGCGGGCGGCGTCGGCGTTGCCGCCGATGGCGTAGAGCGAGCGGCCGGCCCGGAAGTAGCCGAGGGCGACGATGGCCACCGCGAAGAGGACGCCGGTGATCCAGATGGCCGCCGGCAGGCCCAGCCAGCTGGCGCTGCCGAGATAGAGGAACGACTCGGGCAGCTCGAACAGGCTCTTGCCCTGGGTGAGGCCCAGCTGCAGGCCGTGCACGACGATCATCATGGCGAGCGTGACGATGAAGGCCGACAGCTGGAAGCGCAGGATCAGGAAGCCGTTGAAGGCGCCGACCAGGCCGCCGACCAGCAGGCACAGCGGGATGGCCAGGATGCCGGGCAGCTCCAGGCCGAACCCGCCGGCCGCCACCGGGATGACCAGCATCACGCCGACGGCGGGCGCCATGCCGACCGTGGACTCCAGCGACAGGTCGAACTTGCCCGCGATCAGGATCAGCGCCTCGGCGAGGACCACCAGCGCCAGCGCCGACTGCTGCTGCAGCACGTTGGTCAGGTTGCCCGTGGTGAGGAAGACCGGGTCCACGAAGGAACCGGCGATCAGCAGAACGATGATCACCGGGACCAGGGTGAGGTCGCGGAAGCGCCCGAGCTGGATACGGCGGCCGGTCGGGGCCGCCAGCACGGGCGGGGGGGTCTTTGTCGTGGTCATGAGTGGTCGATACCTTCCATCGCCGCCACCAGCTCGTTGTCGGTCCAGCCGCGCGGCACGTCCTTGACGATCCTGCCGTGGAACATGACGAGGACGCGATCACAGATGCGCAGGTCGTCGAGTTCGTCGGAGACCAGCACGGCCCCCGCCCCCCGCTCGGCCGCGTCCTCCACGGCGCCGAGCAGGGAGTGCTTGGCCTTGACGTCCACCCCGGCGGTCGGGTTGATGACCACGAGCGCGTTCGGGTCGTCGGCGAGCGCCCTGGCCAGCACCACCTTCTGGGCGTTGCCGCCGGACAGGTCGGCCACCGGCTGGTCGGGGCCCGTCGTCTTGATGTCCAGCAGGTCGATCATCCCGGCACCGCGCTCGCGGCGGCGGGCCGGGGAGACGGCGCCGTAGCGGCCGAGCTTGTGGGCGATCGGGATGGTCGCGTTCTCGGCGATCGACAGCAGCGGCACGAAACCCTGGTGGTGCCTGTCCTGGGGGACGAACCCGAGCCCGGCGCGGAGCGCGGAGGGCACGTCGCCCTGTTTGACGTCGGTGCCGTTGACGGTCACCGTCCCGCTGTCGGCCCGGTGCAGGCCGACCAGGGTCTCGGCGAGGCCGACCTTGCCGCTGCTGCCCGAACCGGCGAGACCGACGATCTCCCCCGCCCTGACGGCCAGGTCCACGTCCTCGTAGCGCCCGGCGAGGCTGAGCGCCTTCGCGGACAGCACCACGGGGGCCGCGGGGGCGACCGTCCGGGTGCGGTACTCGTAGGCGGCGGTGGCCTCGCCGGTCATCGCGTCCACGAGCTGGTCGTGGGGCAGGTCGCCCACCGGGGCGGTGACGATGTGCCGGGCGTCGCGGAAGACCGAGACGCTCTGGCAGATCTCGTACACCTCCTCCAGGTGGTGGGAGATGAACATCATCGTGACGCCCTGCTCGCGCAGGGAGCGCATCCGGTCGAAGAGCCGCTGGATGGCCGGGCCGTCGAGCTGCGCGGTGGGCTCGTCCAGGATGATGAACCGGGCGCCGAACGACAGCGCCCTGGCGATCTCCAGCAGCTGGCGCTGCTCGACCCCCAGGTCCCCGGCCATGGTCTCCGCGTCGACGTCCACGCCGTACTGCTCAAGCAGCTGGCGGGCCCGCGTGCGAAGGCTGCGCCAGCTGATCCTGCCCCGCTCTGTCTGGCGGTTCAGGAAGAGGTTCTCCGCGACGGACAGGGTGGGGATGATCGTCGACTTCTGGTAGACGCACGCGACCTTCTGCCGCCAGGCGTCCCGGTCGGCCGGCGACGGCGCGGGCTGCCCGGCGAAGCGGACCTCGCCCTCGTCGGGACGCTGGAGCCCGGTCAGGATCGACACCAGCGTGGACTTGCCCGCGCCGTTCCTGCCGACGAGCGCGTGCGTCTCCCCCTCGGTGATGGCGATCCCGGCACCGTTGAGCGCGGTGGTCGGGCCGAAGCGCTTGGTGATCCCAAGCGCCTCGACTGCCTTGACGGAAGATGTCATCACTTGACCTGGTTGCCCCAGAGAGCCTGGTCGTCCACGTTCTCCTTGGTGACCAGCGGGGCGGGGAGCTGGTCCTCAAGGCCGTTCGGCAGCTGGATGATCGTGCTGTCGTGGTCGGTCGGGCCGGGCTGGAAGGTCTTGCCCTCGGCGGCGGCCTTGGCGTAGAAGAGCGCGTACTTGGCGTAGAGGTCGGCCGGCTGGGAGACCGTGGCGTCGATCTCGCCCTTGCGGATCGCCTCGAACTCCTGCGGGATGCCGTCGTTGGAGACCACGAAGACGTGCTTGGGGTCCTCCGGCGGCACGATCAGGCCCTTGGCCTTGAGCACCTGCAGGGTGGGGGCGAGGTGGACGCCTCCGGCGTGCATGTAGACGCCCTTGATGTCCGGGTGCTGCTCAAGACGGGTCTGGAGCATGGAGGCGGCCTTGGTGCCCTCCCACTCGGTCGGCTCCTCGAAGACCGTGATGCCGGGGAACTTGTCCTTCATGCAGCCGCGGAACGCCTCGGCCCGGTCACGGCCGTTGATCGACGACAGCGCGCCCATGAGCTGGACGACCTTGCCCTTGCCGCCGAGCTTCTCGCCGAGGAACTCGCAGGCCTGCGTGCCGTACGCCTTGTTGTCGGCGCGCACGACCATGTAGACCTTGCCCTTGTCGGGGCGGGTGTCCACGGTGACGACCGGGATGTTCTTGCCCTCGAGCGTCTGCAGGGTGGAGGCGATGGCGCCGGTGTCCTGCGGGGCCATGACGATCACCTTGGCACCCTGGCCGGTCAGGGCCTGGGTGTTGGCGACCAGCTTGGCCACGTCGTTCTGCGAGTTGGTCGGCGGCATCAGGTCGACGCCCAGCTCGGTCGCCATCTGGGGGACGTACTTGTTGTACGAGTTCCAGAAATCGGAGTCGGTGCGGGGGAAGTCGATGCCGACCTTGGCGCCCGCGGGGGCGGCGGCCGCGTCACCGGAGGGCTGGGCCGCGGTGGTGGCGGGCTCCGACGATCCGCAGGCGGAGAGGGTGAAGGAGATCGCGAGCAGTGCCGCACCTGTCGCCGCGGGTCCGATTTTCATACCGTTGCCTCGATTCAAAGCTATATGGGGGGTGAATTATTTTTCGGCCGACCGCGCGGCCGATTGCCCGGCCGGCACGGGGAGCCCGGTCATGACTTCGGCCGGAGCCTGAGCCCCTGCATCCCGCCGTCCACGGCCAGGGCCGTGCCCGTGGTGGCCGCCGCGAGCGGGCTCGCGAGGTAGGCGATGGCCGCGGCGACCTCCGGGGCGCTCACCAGGCGGCCCATCGGCTGGCGCCCCTCCAGGGCCGCCCGCTCCGCCGCCGGGTCCTCGGCCGCGTCGAGCAGGCGCTGCACCCAGGGGGTGTCGGCGGTGCCGGGGTTGACGCAGTTGACCCGGATGCCCTCGCGGACGTGGTCGGCCGCCATCGCGAGGGTCAGGGACAGGATGGCCCCCTTGGACGCGCTGTAGAGCGCCCGCTGGGGCAGTCCGGCCGTCGCCGCGATCGAGCAGGTGTTGACGATCGCGGCGTGCGCCGAGCGGCGCAGGTGCGGCAGGCTCGCCCGGGTGACCCGGACGATGCCCAGCACGTTGACGTCCAGGACCCTGGACCACTCCTCGTACGGGTTGTCCTCGATCGTCCCGGCGGCGCCGATCCCAGCGTTGTTGACCAGGATGTCCAGGCCGCCGAGCTGCTCGACGGCCAGGGCGACGGCCGCGTTGACCGCCTCCTCGTCGGTGACGTCCGCCCTGACCTCGACGAACGGGCCGTCGGAGGAGTTGATGTCGAGGGAGGCCACTCTCGCGCCCCGCTCGGCCAGCAGGGTGGCGGTGGCCAGGCCGATGCCCGAGCCGCCACCGGTGACCAGGGCGCGCAGGCCGTCGAACTCACCCATTGAGGGACCTCCATACCGGACCGTCGGGGTAGGTGTAGTCGATGATCGAGGCGGCGTGCATGGCCGCCCCGAAGCCGGGCCGGCTCGGCGCGGCGTAGGCACCGTTCTCGATCACCACGGGGTCGACGAAGTGCTCGTGGAGGTGGTCGACGTACTCGATCACCTTGCCCTCCATCGAGCCGCTGACCGCGACGTAGTCGAACATCGACAGGTGCTGCACCAGCTCGCACAGGCCGACCCCGCCCGCGTGCGGGCAGACCGGGACGCCGAACTTGGCGGCGAGCAGCAGGATCGCGATGTTCTCGTTCACGCCCGCGACGCGGGCCGCGTCGATCTGCAGGTAGGAGATCGCGCCGGCCTGCAGGAGCTGCTTGAAGACCATGCGGTTCTGGACGTGCTCGCCGGTGGCCACCGGGATGGGCGCGATGCCCCGGGCGATGGCGGCGTGGCCGAGCACGTCGTCGGGGCTGGTCGGCTCCTCCACCCAGTGCGGGCGGAACTCGGCGAGGGCGTTCACCCAGGCGATGGCCGAGTCGACGTCCCAGCGCTGGTTGGCGTCGATCGCGATGGGGAAGTCCTCGCCGCAGGTCTCGCGGGCGATGCGCATCCGCCGCCTGTCGTCCTCCAGATCGGCGCCGACCTTCAGCTTGATCTGGGTGAAGCCCTCGTCCATCGCCTCCTTGCACAGGCGGCGCAGCTTGTCGTCGCCGTAGCCGAGCCATCCCGGTGAGGTCGTGTAGGCGGGGTAGCCGTGCTCGCGCAGGTGGGCCACGCGCTCGCGCCTGCCGGGCTCGGCGGCGCGCAGGATGTCCAGCGCCTCCCGCGGGGTGAGCGCGTCGGTGAGGTAGCGGAAGTCGACCAGCTCGACGAGCTCCTCGGGGGACATCTCGGCGAGCAGCAGCCAGAGCGGCCTGCCCGCCCGCTTGGCCTTGAGGTCCCAGAGCGCGTTGACCACGGCGGAGATCGCCATGTGCATGACGCCCTTCTCCGGGCCGAGCCAGCGCAGCTGGGAGTCGTGGACCATGTCCTTCCAGAGCGCGCCCATGTCCTCGACGTCCCTGCCGAGCACGTACGGCTCCAGCGCCCTGATCGCGGCGGTCTGCACCTCGTTGCCGCGCCCGATGGTGAAGGCGAAGCCGTGGCCCTCGAACCCGTCGTCGGTCCGCAGGACGAGGTAGGCGGCCGAGTAGTCGGGGTCGGGGTTCATCGCGTCGGAGCCGTCGAGCTCCAGCGAGGTGGGGAAGCGGATGTCGTGGGTCTCCATCGAGGTGATGCGGTACGCGCCGACCCCCGCCGTCACCTCCTCCTCCGCCTCCGCCGCCTCCGCCACCTCGGCCGCGACGGCTTCGACCGGCGCGTCCTCGCGGGTGTCGATCCTGTCGCTCATGCCTGCCCCATGGTCTGTCGCTGGCGCCCGAGGCCGTCGATCTCCAGCTCCACGACCTGTCCGGCCCGCAGGTACGGCGTGCCGGGCAGGCCGAGCGCGACGCCCGCGGGGGTGCCGGTGTTGATGAGGTCACCGGGTTCGAGGACCATGAACCGGCTCAGGTAGCGGACGACCTCCGCCACCGTGAAGATCATGTTCTTGGTGTCGCCGTTCTGGAACCGCGTGCCGTCCACCCACAGGCGCAGGCCCAGGGACTGCGGGTCGGCGATCTCGTCGGGGGTGACCAGCCAGGGGCCGAGCGGGTTGAAGGTCTCGCAGGACTTGCCCTTGTCCCACTGGCCGCCGCGCTCCAGCTGGAACTCGCGCTCGGAGACGTCGTTGGAGATGGCGTATCCCGCGATCTTGGACAGTGCCTCCTCGTGCGTCTCGACGTAGCGGGCCGTCTCGCCGATGACGACGGCGAGCTCGACCTCCCAGTCGGTCTTCACGCTCTCCCGGGGGATGAGCACCTCGTCGTCGGGCCCGACGATCGTGTTGGGGGCCTTCATGAAGATGATCGGCTCGGCCGGGATCGCGGCGTTCGTCTCCTCCGCGTGGTCGCGGTAGTTGAGCCCGACGCACACGATCTTCCCCGGCCTCGCGATCGGGGCGCCGATCCGCAGCCCCTGGGCGTCCAGCACGGGAAGCTCGTCCCGCTCCAGCGCCTCTCGGACACGAGCCACTCCCCCGGAAGCGAAGAAAGCCCCGTCGATCTCGGCTTCCGAGATTTCGCGGAGGTTACCGGCCCCGTCCAGGACGGCCGGTCGCTCCTGGCCGACGGGTCCCACTCGCAGCAGCTTCACACCGCACCCTTCGTTGATACATCGGATGTCTTGTCTCGTGATGCTGAACGACGCCGAACCTCGGTGTCAACCCCTCCCAGGCCGATACGTCCGATCCGTTATCGAGGAGAAACCGCAGCTGACAGGGGCAATACCGAACCGTGCCTCAATTTTGACCTCCAGTCATCGGATTTCCCCGCGCGGACGGAAACAGAGATCATCTAGGGCGTTCGCGGTGGTGAGCGGCACAAAAGCGATCAACTGTCGATAAACATCGGAGGATGAGGCTTGTTACGGCGGAATTTCGGTGCTATCTCCTTGAAACAGTCCCGCCCTGTGATCGGAGGAATCCGTTGCACCGCCCCCCACGACGTCGTCTCGGCGTCGCACTCCTCGCCGCACTCACCCTCGCTACCGGGTTGTACGGCCAGAGCTCGGCCAACGCGGAGCTGTCAACAAACATGACAAGCGCAGATACACCCGATGACTTGACGCTCTGGTATGACAAACCCGCCACCGACTGGGAGACCCAGGCGCTGCCCATCGGCAACGGCGCGCTGGGCGCCATGGTGTTCGGCGGTGTCAACAGCGAGCAGATCCAGTTCAACGAGAAGTCCCTGTGGACCGGCGGCCCCGGCGCGCACAACTACGACTTCGGCAACTGGACCTCCCCCAGGCCGAACGCGATCGCCGAGGTCAGGGCGCAGATCGACCGTGACGGCAAGATCTCCCCCGAGGCGGTGGCGGCCAAGCTCGGACAGCCCAAGAGCGGCTTCGGCGCCTACCAGACCTTCGGGGACCTCTGGCTCGACATGCCCGAGATCCCGGCGGGCGCCGCCACCGGCTACCGCCGGGAGCTGAACCTGCGCGACGCGGTCGCCAAGGTCGGCTACAGCGCGGACGGGGTGACCTACTCCCGCGAGTACTTCGCCAGCCACCCCAGCAACGTCGTCGTCGGCAAGGTCTCCGCCAGCGAGCGCGGCAAGGTCTCCTTCACGCTGCGCACCTCCTCGCCCCGCAACGACAAGCAGGTCTCGGTCTCCAAGGGCCGCCTCACCGTCAGGGGCGTGCTCGCCGACAACGGCATGAGGTTCGAGGCGCAGGTCCACGTGGTCACCCAGGGCGGCACCCGGACCGACGGCACCGACAGGATCACCGTCACGGGCGCCGACAGCGCGATGTTCGTGCTGTCGGCGGGCACCGACTACTCCGACGTCTACCCGGCCTACCGGGGCGAGGACCCGCACGCCAAGGTGACCGCGGCGGTCGACGCGGCCGCCGGCAGGTCGTACGAGGGGCTCAAGGCCAAGCACCTGACCGACTACCGGAACCTGTTCGACCGGGTCAAGCTGGACCTCGGGCAGAAGGCCCCGGCCATCCCGACCGACAGGTTGCGCGCGGCGTACACCGGCGGCGCCTCGACCGACGACCGGGCGCTGGAGGCGCTGTTCTTCGCCTACGGCCGCTACCTGCTGATCGCCTCCTCCAGGGAGGGGTCGCTCCCGGCCAACCTCCAGGGCGTGTGGAACAACTCCACCAACCCACCCTGGTCGGCCGACTACCACGTCAACATCAACCTGCAGATGAACTACTGGCTCGCCGAGCAGACCAACCTCGCCGAGACGACCGAGCCGTACGACAGATACGTCCGGTCGATGGTCGCCCCCGGGCAGAAGACCGCGCAGGAGATGTTCGGGGCGCGCGGCTGGGTGGTGCACAACGAGACCAACCCGTTCGGCTTCACCGGCGTGCACAACTGGGCCACCTCGTTCTGGTTCCCCGACGCGGCGGCGTGGCTGACCCAGCAGATGTACGACCACTACCGCTTCAGCGGCAGCAACAAGTACCTGCGCACGACCGCGTACCCGGTGATGAAGGGCGCGGCCGAGTTCTGGCTGGACGCCCTCTACACCGACCCGCGTGACGGCAAGCTCGTGGTCTCCCCCAGCTACTCCCCCGAGCAGGGCGACTTCACCGCGGGCGCCTCGATGTCCCAGCAGATCGTCTACGACCTGCTGACCAACACCCTGGAGGCGGCGAAGGAGCTGAAGAACGACAAGCCCTTCCAGGCCGAACTGCGGGCCGCGCTGGACAAGCTCGACCCGGGCATCCGGATCGGCTCCTGGGGGCAGCTCCAGGAGTGGAAGGCCGACCTGGACGACCCGCGCAACGACCACCGGCACGTCTCCCACCTCTTCGCCCTGCACCCCGGGAGGCAGATCACGGCCGGCACCCCGGAGGCCGAGGCGGCCAAGATCTCGCTCACCGCGCGAGGCGACGGCGGCACCGGCTGGAGCAAGGCGTGGAAGATCAACTTCTGGGCCCGCCTGCTGGACGGCGACCACTCGCACAAGATGCTCAGCGAGCAGCTCAAGAGCTCCACGCTGGACAACCTGTGGGACACCCACCCGCCGTTCCAGATCGACGGCAACTTCGGTGCCACCTCCGGCATCGCGGAGATGCTGCTGCAGAGCCAGCACGACACGGTCCACGTGCTGCCCGCGCTGCCGTCGGCCTGGTCCGACGGCTCGGTCACCGGCCTGCGCGCCCGGGGCGACGTGACCGTGGACGCCTCGTGGAAGGACGGCAACGCCGACAGGGTCACCGTGCACGCCGGGAGGTCCGGCCCCCTCAAGGTCCGCGCCGCCATGGTCGGCGGCCTCTACCACGTCGAGGACGAGAGCGGAAAGACGATCAACCCGCCCCGCGACGGTGACGTCATCACCATCGACGCCAAGGCCGGGGAGTCCTTCACGATCGTCAACGGGGTGACCGTCAAGATCACCGCACCCGTGATCGCGGGCGCCGGCGAGTCGATCCCGGTCACCGTCACCGTCACCGCGCCCGGCACGAAGGACGTGCCCGCCGGAACGCTGGCCCTCGCCCTGCCGCAGGGCTGGACCGCCACCCCCGCCTCCCCGGTCCAGGTGCCCGCCGTCTCGCCGGGCAGCCCGAAGACCTTCTCGTTCTCCGTGGCCGTCGGCCCCGCGAACGGGACCAGGTCCGCGCGGATCGCGGCGGAACTCTCGGGCGACGGCTGGAAGGCGGGCAGCTCGGCGGCCGTCGGCCTCAACCCGTGCGTCACCCCGCCGGCGGACAGGGCCGTCGTCGCCTGGGACCCGACCTCGGGCACGACCGTCACCGACAGCTCCGGCAGCGGCAGGAACGCCACCGTCGTCGGCACGGCGACCTACGACGCCACGGCCCCGAGCGGCAGCGGGCTGGTCCTGAACGGCTCGACCTACCTCACCACGGCCAACACGCTGATGGGTTACATGCCCGAGGCGACGTTCGCGGCCGAGGTCAAGATCGGGGGAACCGGTTACCGGAGGCTCTTCGACTCCCAGCCGGGCGGCAACCCCGGCACCGACGGGATCATCATCGACCTCACCCCCTCCAACACCCTGCGCTTCATCGGCGCCGGGCAGAACGTGGGGCTGAGCGGGGCGATCCCGACGGGCCGCTACATCGACCTCGTCGTCACCATGAACCGCAACGGCGTGATCAACACCTACGTCGACGGCACCCGGGTCGGCGGCGGCAACGCCACCACCGACGGCATCACCGGCTGCACCTCCCGGCCGCTGCGCTTCGCCGCCGACCAGGACGGCGGCCAGCGCCTGACCGGCGCGGTCGACCGCATGGCCATCCTGCCGAAGGCCCTCACCGCCGCGGAGGTGGGCACCTGGCGCGACATCGCGTTCTGATCCGCACGCTCCCGTACGAGGTCCGTCCCCGCTTCCTCCGGCGGAGCCGGTCCTGAAAGTCCCACCCGGTGAGGCCCGGGACGCGCCCACGCGTCCCGGGCCTCACGGCCGTGCGGGGGCCGGCGGCGTCGCCCGGAACGCCGCCGGCCGTCGTGCGGAGCAGCCGGCGATCACCGTACGGAATGCCGGCGACGGTCACGCGGAGTGCCGGAGACCGCCGCGCGAGGCGCCGACGGCCGTCGTCCGGAGACCTGACTTGACGGGCCACCCCGGCCGTAATAGAACACGTTTCAGAAAGAGGAATCGCCAAACGCCTGATCAAGCGCTTGGTGACTCGACGTGCCCCGGGCGGGAGGCGGGAACATCGGAAAGTCCCGTGATCGCCACGTTCGCGATGGATTCTCGGCGAACAGGTAGGGTACGCCGCTGACCGCACCCCCAGGCCGCACCGACAATGAACCGTGTCGTCGCGTCACGAGAACGCCGACCCGGCTCGCAGGAGGACCTATGGACATCGATCTGGTCGACCAGGACTTCTACTGGCGGAACGGCGCGCCTCACGACCAGCTGGCCTGGCTACGGGCGAACGCGCCGGTCTACGCGCACCCCGGCGACGCCGAGCGGGGCTGGCCGGGCTTCTGGGCGGTCACCAAGCACGCCGACGTGGTGCAGGTCTCCCGCCGCTCCGACCTGTTCTCGTCCAGCAGGAAGCTCGCGCTCTTCAACGAGATGCCCGAGGACCAGATGGCCCTGCAGCGGATGATGATGCTCAACCAGGACCCGCCCGACCACACCCGGCGGCGCTCCCTGGTCAACCGGGGCTTCACCCCGCGCATGATGGGCGCCCTGGAGCAGCACATCCGCGACATCTGCCACGAGCTGGTGGACGAGGCCAAGGGACGCGGCTCGGTCGACTTCGTCCGTGACATCGCCGCCCCGCTGCCGCTGTACGTGATCTGCGAGCTGCTCGGCGCCCCCGTCGAGGACCGCGACAAGATCTTCAACTGGTCCAACCAGATGATCGGGGCCGAGGACCCGGACTACGCGGCCGACCCCGCCGAGGGCACGAACGCGGCCATGGAGGTCTACGCCTACGCCAACACCCTGGCCGCCGAGCGGCGCGCGCAGCCCCGCGAGGACATCGTCACCAAGCTGATCATGCCCGACGCCGCCGGGGAGACCCTCACCGAGGAGGAGTTCGACCTGTTCGTGCTGCTGCTCGTGGTGGCGGGCAACGAGACCACCCGCAACGCGGCCTCGGGCGGCATGCTCGCCTTCTTCGAGAACCCCGAGCAGTGGCGGCGGCTGGTCGCCGACCGCGCCCTCGCTCGCACCGCGGCCGACGAGATCGTCCGCTGGGTCGCCCCGGTGAACCTCTTCCGCCGTACGGCCACCACCGACACGACGCTCGGCGGGCAGGAGGTCAAGGAGAACGACAAGATCGTCGTCTTCTACAGCTCCGCCAACCGGGACGAGGAGGTGTTCGCCGACCCCGGCGTCTTCGACATCTCCCGCGACCCCAACCCGCACATCGGCTTCGGCGGCGGCGGGGCCCACTTCTGCCTGGGCAACCACCTCGCCAAGCTGGAGCTGCGGGTCCTCTTCGAGGTGCTGGCCGAGCGCCTGCCCGGCCTGGAGCAGGCCGGCGAGGCCCGCCGCCTGCGGTCCAACTTCATCAACGGCATCAAGGACCTGCCGGTCTCCGTCGCCTGACACCGGGCGCCACCGAAGGCGACGCCGGAACGACGCCGAAGACGGCCGGAGACGGCTGAAGACGGCCGACGACGGCCGACGACGACATCGAGAAGGCCACGTGAGGGCGAGCGGCCTCACGTGGCCTTTCGCGTGCCGGCGCCACGGGCGGGGCGGAGGGATTCCCCGGCTCGCCACCCCCTCCAGCGAATCACGAAGACGACGCCCTCTTCTTTTAAACAGTTTGTTTAACACGTTATGTTGACAACGAACTGTTCGCCGGTCCATCCTGGTCGCATGCCCGCGAACCACGACGGATCATCCGACCCCTTCACACCCCCCGACCCGGGCCTGACCCGGGCACACCGCGAGTACGCCTCCCTCTCGCGCATCACCGAGCGTCACGCGGCCGACGAGGGCCGGCGCCTCCGGCAGGTCCACCCCACGGTCCTCGGAGCCCACGAGGCCGTCAGGCTCGTGACGTTCCTCCTCAGCGGCGGCGCCCACCTCGAGGAGGGCGAGCCGGAGGTGGACCACGCCGACATCACCGCCGCCCTGACCCTCCTCCCCAGGGCCCGCGCGGACATGGACGAGCTGGAGGCGGCGCTTCTCCTCGTGGCGCGGGGCCGCGGCCTCACCTGGCAGGAGATCGCGTTCGGTCTCGGCCTCGCCACCCCCCAGGCCGCCAAGCAGCGCCACGAACGCCTGGCGGGCCGCACCGCCGTTCACTGAACAGCGCCACGCACGCCTGCGGGCCGCACCGCCGCCCACCGGGTCAGGAGACCGCGCGCGGTGCGAGCAGTTCCTCGACGAGGTCGGCCGCGCGTACGGTGCCGCCCTCGCCCCGGACCTCGTCCCGGAGCTTCGCCAGCCGAGCCGCCACCTCCGGGTCGGAGGTGAGGTCGAGCAGGGCGGCGCGCAGCGCCTCGGGGGTGGCCTCCCCGGTGTCGATCCGGCGGCCGACCCCGAGCTCCACGAGCCGGTCGGCGTTGCCGAACTGGTCGGCGGCCTGCGGGACGGCGATCATCGGGACGCCGCAGTAGAGGCCCTCCTGGGTGCCGCCCATGCCCGCGTGGGTGACGAACGCGTCGGCCTGTTCCAGGATCGAGAGCTGCGACACCCAGGAGTGCACCTCGACGTTGGCGGGGATCGCGCCGAGCTCCGCCCGGTCCACGAACCTCCCGACCTGGAGGACGACGTGCCAGCCGGGCAGGTCGCCGAAGGCCGCCAGGCAGGAGCGGTAGAAGTCCGGCAGGTTGGTGAAGGCCGACCCCAGCGAGACGAGCAGCACCTTCTCCGCGCCCTCGGGGCGGATCCAGGGCTCCTGATGGGGACGGGTGGCGAAGCAGGGCCCGGTGAAGGTGATCCGGGCGGGATCGACCCGGTCGGCGTTGGGCTGCAGGACCTTCGGGATGAGCGCCAGCGCCCGTGGCGGGCGGCCCCCGAAGTCGTCGGAGTCGATGCCGTGGATGCCGTTGCCGCGCAGCCACTCCTCGAACCGCCGGTAGTGCCCGGCCCCGCCCGGAGCCCTCCTCAGCTCCTCCATCATCGGCGCCATGTCCTCCCGGTAGCCCTCCCAGGCCACGTAGGTCGGCGAGAGCTGCATCAGCGGGATGTCCCAGTTCTCCGCGAGCACCCGGGCGGTGTAGCCGCCGATGTCGTAGAGGAAGAGGTCGGGCCGGTCGTTCTCGTACGCGGCGCGCAGCTGCGGCAGCATCGAGATCGCGTCGTTGAGGAAGACGTCGAGCTGGGCGATCACGTCCTCCGGCCACCCGGCGGTGTCGCCCATGGGCAGGGTCGAGGCGTAAGGGACGAGCTCGGCCCCGGCGCCGGTGACCACCTCGGCGAAGGAGGGGTCGTTGGCGTAGGTCACCCGGTGCCCTCGCGCCACCAGCTCCCTGATCACCTCGATGCTCGGGTTCACGTGACCCGGCGCGGGGATGCTGACCATCGCGATGTGCGCACGTCGGGACATGCCTTCTCCTCTGTCGAATCTGTCGGATCTGTCGGAGTCCGTGGAGTCCGTAGGGGTCCGTCGAACCCTCCGGGGCCGTCGGGTCTTTCGAGGTGCCCCTTAAGGAACGAGACGTTTCGTCTCGCGTTCAGGCACGACCTTACCCCGCCCGGGCGCGGTGTTCAAGACGAGACGATTCGACTCGTCTAGCGGGAGGGAAGGCTCAGGGCCAGGAGGAGTCCTGGTCGGGGTCGCCGCCCTCGGAGAGCAGCTTGACGTCCGCCTCGACCATCATCGCCACCAGATCCTCGAAGGTCACCGTGGGCTCCCAGCCGAGCTGGACGCGGGCCTTCTTCGGGTCGGCGCAGAGCAGGTCGACCTCCGCCGGGCGGTGCAGGTTCTGGTCGATGACCACGTACCGCTCCCAGTCGAGCCCGGCGGCGGCGAAGGCGGCCCGCACGAGGTCGCGGACGGTGTGGGTGCGGCCGGTGCCGATCACGTAGTCCTCCGGCGTCTCCGCCTGGAGCATCAGGTGCATCGCGCGGACGTAGTCCCCGGCGAACCCCCAGTCGCGGCGCGCCTCCAGGTTGCCCAGGCGCAGCTCGGAGGCGAGGCCGAGCTTGATCCTGGCCACGCCGAGCGTCACCTTCCTGGTGACGAACTCGGCCCCCCGGCGCGGGGACTCGTGGTTGAACAGGATCCCCGAGACCGCGTACATGCCGTACGACTCGCGGTAGTTCTGCGTCAGGAAGTGCCCGTACGCCTTGGCCACGCCGTACGGCGAGCGGGGATGGAAGGGGGTGATCTCGGTCTGCGGGGTCTCGCGCACCTGGCCGAACATCTCCGAGGAGGAGGCCTGGTAGAACCGGATCTGGTCCGATCCGGCGACCGTGCGCGAGGAGGAGATGCCGGAGCAGACCCGGATGGCCTCCAGCATGCGCAGCACGCCCATGCCGGTCACCTCGGCGGTGAGCTCGGCCTGCTCCCACGACATGGGGACGAACGAGATGGCGCCCAGGTTGTAGACCTCGTCGGGCTGGACCTTCTCGACGGCGGAGATCAGCGAGCCCTGGTCGAGCAGGTCGCCCCGGACGAGCTGGACGTCCTGGAGGAGCTTGCGGAGCCGCGATACGCGGGGGTTGGCCTGCCCTCGGGCCAGGCCGGAGACCTCGTAGCCCTGATTGAGCAGGCACTCGGCCAGATAGGAACCGTCCTGCCCGGTGATACCGGTGATCAGCGCGCGCCTGGCCAACGCGTCCTCCTCGCTTGCGGGGGTGGCGACCTATGCCTGGTCTTGTGCCATTTGATGGCGAATGTACCCTCACACCCCCCAGCAGGCACCATCACCCCACAGCGCGCCTAGAACGCGTTACACCGAATCACGCTCGGTAAGGCTAACTTCCCAGTTCGCGCCCTGTGAAGCACGATCTAGGAACAATTCCACATCAGGTGCAACAGAGCTCACGAATGGTAGGGTCCGAGGACTAAGGTCATCTTTCACGGTACCTGTCCCCTTTTCGGACAGGTTGAGAAGGGGGTTGCCGTGCCGGGTGCTGAATCACTGCGCGTCGCGCTGCTGTCGTACCGCAGCAAGCCGACCTGTGGTGGGCAGGGCGTCTACCTGCGTCATCTCAGTCGCGAGCTGGTCGCCCTCGGGCACAGCGTGGAGGTCTTCTCCGGCCAGCCCTACCCGGAGCTCGACGAGGGCGTCGTCCTCACCAAGATCCCCAGCCTGGATCTGTACCGCGACGAGGACCCCTTCCGCACCCCCAAGCTGAGCGAGTACCGCGACTGGATCGACCTGCTCGAGGTCGGCACCATGTGGACCGCCGGCTTCCCCGAGCCGCTCACCTTCAGCCTGCGGGCCTACCGCGAGCTGAAGAAGCGCGTCGGCGACTTCGACGTCGTGCAGGACAACCAGACCCTCGGCTACGGCGTGCTCGGCATCCAGAAGCTGTTCCCGGTGGTCGGCACCATCCACCACCCGATCAGCGTGGACCGGCGCATCGAGCTGAAGGCCGCGACGCTGCGCAAGAAGATCCCGATGCGGCGCTGGTACGGCTTCGTGCGCATGCAGGCCAAGGTCGCCCCCCGGCTCAGCCCGATCCTGACCGTCAGCGAGTCGTCCCTCGCCGACATCCACCGCGACTTCAACGTGCCGCAGAAGAACATGCGGCTCATCCCGCTGGGCGTCGACACCCGCTACTTCCACCCGCGCCCGGAGATGCCCAAGCGGCCCGGTTCCATCGTCGCGGTGGCCAGCGCCGACTCCCCGATGAAGGGCGTCGCGACGCTGCTGCGGGCGGTGGCGAAGCTCGCCACCGAGCGCGACGTCAACCTCACCGTGGTCAGCAAGCCCACCCCCGGCGGACCGACCGAGAAGCTCGTCACCGAGCTGGCGCTGCAGGACCGGGTCAGGTTCGTCCACGGCATCTCCGACACCGAGCTGGGCGAGCTGATCGCCACCTCGGAGATCTCGGTCGTCCCCTCCCTGTACGAGGGCTTCTCGCTCCCGGCCGTCGAGCACATGGCCTGCGGCACCCCGCTCGTCGCCAGCCGCACCGGCGCGCTGCCGGAGGTCGTCGGCGACGCCGCCGTGCAGGTGGCGCCGGGCGACCCCGAGGAGCTGGCCGCGGTGCTGCGCCGCCTGCACGACTCCCCCGAGGAGCGCGCGGCGGTGGGCCGCAAGGGCTACGACCGGGTGATGGAGCGCTACACCTGGAACGTCGTCGCCAAGCGGACCGTGGAGGCCTACCACGAGGCCATCCAGGCCCGCCGCGCGAAGTGAGCCACCCCCCCGAACGATCACCTGAAGATGTGAAGAGGAGCGGCGAGTGCTGACTGTCGACTTCGACCGGCTGCCCGTGGGACCGGGGACCCGAGTCCTGGACCTGGGCTGTGGCGGTGGACGGCATGCCTTCGAGGTGCTGCGGCGCGGCGCCGACGTGGTGGCCTTCGACATGGACGCCAGGGAGCTTGAGGGCGTGGCGAGCATGTTCGCCGCGATGGACAAGGCCGGGGAGGTGCCGCCCGAGGCTACGGGCGACACCGTGACGGGCGACGCGCTCGACATGCCGTTCGAGGACGGCAGCTTCGACCGGGTGATCGCGGCCGAGGTGCTGGAGCACATCCCCGACGACATGGCCGCGATGCGCGAGATCTTCCGGGTGCTCAAGCCGGGCGGCCAGGCGGCCATCACCGTGCCGAGCTTCCTGCCCGAACGGATCTGCTGGGCGCTCGACGAGGCGTACCACACCGCCCCCGGCGGGCACGTCCGCATCTACACGCTGGCCGAGCTGAGCGCGAAGCTCAAGTCCACGGGCTTCGTCATCGGCCCGCACCACCACGCCCACGGCCTGCACGCGCCGTACTGGTGGATCAAGTGCGCGGTCGGCGTCGGCAACGACGACCACCCGCTGGCCAAGGCGTACCACGAGCTGCTGGTCTGGGACATCATGAAGCGTCCCGCCGCCACCAGGATCGCCGAGGCCGTGCTCAACCCGCTCATCGGCAAGAGCGTGGTGCTCTACGTCCGGAAGCCTGCGTGAGCTCCGAGGGAGAAGCGGTGAGCGCCTCGCTGGAGTGGGAACAGCTCGTCCAGACCGCGCGGAGCATCGCGGCGGTGCAGGAGCCCGACGGCGGCGTCCCGTGGCCCGAGGGGCACGTGGACGCCTGGAACCACATCGAGTGCCTGATGGCGATGAGCGTGGCCGGGCTGACCGGCCCGGTCCGCCGGGGGTACGACTGGCTGGTCCGCACGCAGCGGGCCGACGGTTCCTGGCCGATGAAGCTGGTCGGCGGCGAGGCCGTCGAGCAGGGCGGGGAGTCCAACCACGCCGCGTACGTCGCGGTCGGCGTCTGGCACGAGCTGCTGGTGACCGGCGACGAGGACTTCGCCCGGCGGATGTGGCCGGTCGTCCGGGCGGCGATGGACTTCGTGGTCGGCCTGCAGACCACCCGCGGCGAGATCGTCTGGGAGCGCGCGGCCGACGGCAGGCCCGCGGGGTACGCCCTGCTGACCGGCTGCGCCTCCGTCCACCAGGGGCTGCGCTGCGGCGTGCTGCTCGGCGAGCACCTGGGCGACCCGCAGCCCGACTGGGAGCTCGCCGCCGACCAGCTGGGCCACGTGCTGGCCGCCCACCCCGAGGCGTTCGCCGACAAGAGCCGCTTCTCGATGGACTGGTACTACCCGATCCTGGGCGGCGCGGTGCGCGGCCCGGCCGCGGAGGCGCGGCTGGCCGAGGAGTGGGACACGTTCGTGGAGCCGGACCTCGGCATCCGCTGCGTCTCCGACCAGCCGTGGGTGACCGGTGCCGAGACGTGCGAGCTGGTGCTCGCCCTCGACGCCCTGGGCGACCGGGAGCGGGCCTCGAAGCTCTTCGCGGACATGCAGCACCTGCGGCACGAGGACGGCTCGTACTGGACCGGCTGGCAGTTCGTGAACGAGAAGTACTTCCCGCACGAGCGCTCGGCCTACACCGCGGCCGCGGTCGTGCTCGCCGCCGACGCGCTGTCCGGGCACACCCCCGCCTCGGGCATCTTCCGCGACGCGGGCACGTACGTGACCGACCGGCCCACCGCCGCCTGCGGCTGCAGCCACGCCCACTCCAGGGGCTGAGCTGCCCGCTCCTCCTTCCCGCTCCGGCGTTTTCTTTGCCCGGAATCGGAAACGCGGTGCTTGAAGGGCCGGGGGCGGCTCACTACCTTCGGGTCCGTGAGTAACGCGGAGGGCATTCGTACGGTGGCTCAGAGCGATGACGCCGAGGCGAACCCACCGGCCCCTCCCGATCCGCCGGACCTCCCGAACGCGCCGGACATCTCGGATGCGCAGAACCTCCCGGATGTACGGGACGTCTCGGACGTGCAGGACCTACCGGATGTGCAGGACCTACCGGATGTGCAGGACCTCCCGGATCCCTCGGAAGACCTCTCACCCCCGCCGGACCTGCCGGACTCCCCGTCCGCTCCGCCCCACCTCCCGGACCCCCCGCCCCCTCGCACGTTCCAACCGCCCTCCAGGCCGCGGGGCGTGGCCCGGCTGCTGTGGCAGGACCCCGCCCGGATGGGGTTCGGGGTGCGGCGGTTCCGGCTGGGACCGGCACGCGAGCCGCTGGAGGACGCGGGGACGGCGTTCGTCTCCGGCTTCAACGCGGTGGTCGCCGGGGAGACCGGGCGGATCGACGACCTCGGCGAGGAGCTGCGCGGCTTCGCGTACGAGGGCGCGGGCATGGCCTGCGCCACCCTCGACGTGCTCACCCTCACCGGCGGACGCCGGCTGAGGGAGCTGCTGAGCGGGCAGGGCCTGCGCTACCCGCACCTCGTCCACATGGGCACCGGCCGGGCATACGCCCGCATGCGGATGCGGCCGATGTGGGGCGTCCACTCGGTGCATCCGCTGCTGCGCTGGCTGGCCCACGACGGCTTCGGTTTCCACCAGGGTTTCTTCTCCTCCGACCGGACGGTGGGACGCCAGCGCACGGCCGGGCTGATGGACCGGACGCGGCGGGCGATCTTCGACCAGGGGCTGGGGCGGATGCTCTGGTTCCACGAGTGCGCCGGGGCGGGTGACGTCGTGCTGCGCGTCGCCGAGTTCCCCGTGGGACGCCGCGCCGACCTGTGGAGCGGCGTCGGCCTGGCCGCCGCGTACGCCGGGGGCGCGAGCACCGCGGACCTGGGGCTGCTGGCCTCGGCCGCGGCCGAGGACGGCTTCCGCGCCCACCTCGCCCAGGGCTGCGCCTTCGCCTGCGCCGCCAGGCTGATCTCGGCCGTCGTCCCCGGACACACCGTCGCCGCCGCCCCCGTGCTGTGCGGGGCCGAGGTGGACGAGGCCGCGGGCTGGACCGACACCGCGCTCGTCGCGCTGGGCCACAACGCGCACACCGACGACCACTACCAGGCCTGGCGGGCGGGCGTCCGGAAGGCCTGGGCGCGACGCGACCGCGACTCATGACCACTCACGACCGCTTGTGAACACGACTCGGAGGGGCGGTGGGAACGGTGCCGGGGGTTCGCAGGTACGCGGCGGGAGTCCTGGCCCTGGTGGCCGCCACCGCCGGGTGGAGGCTGACCGCCCTGCCGGACGACACCTCGGTCGTGGAGGCGTCCGCGGGCTTCTCCTTCCACGCGAGGCGGCTGGGCCCGCCCGCGGAGCCCGGTGACCGCGTCCTGCGGCCGGTCGCGCCGGGGTACGCGAACCTCCGGAGCCGGGTGTCGTCCCTGGGCGCCGCGGTGGCCCTGTTCGACGTGGACGACGAGGTCGTCGCCGACGACCTGTGCCTGGTCGATCCCCGCCGCGACACGGTGACCGTCAGGCCCGCGCCGGGGACCTCGCGCGGCTACCGGCCGTTCACGCTGGTCCCCCCGGAACGCAGGCGGCACGAGGCGCCGACCGGGTGCCTGCCCGCCGATCTCGACCAGGACGGCTGGGAGGACCTGGTCGTCTACTACTGGGGCCGCTCCCCCTCCCTGTTCCTGCGCGTGCCCGGGACGCCCCCGTCCGGCGCGGCCTTCCGCCACCGCGCGCTGACCGGCGAACCGGAGATCTGGAACACCAGCGCCGCCACGGCCGGCGACTTCGACGGGGACGGCCGCCTCGACCTGGTCTTCGGCAACTACTTCCCCGACGGCGTCAGGGTGCTGGGCGGCGGCACCGACGGGGGCGACGCCGTGATGCCCGACTCACTGCCGGCCGCCGGCAACGGGGGCGGCGACCGGCTCTACCGGGCGACGGGCCCCGCGCTGTTCACCGAGGCCGAGGGGGTGTTCGACGAGATCCAAGGCGGGGACGGGGGCGGGGGCTGGACCCTCGCGCTGGGCACCCAGGACCTGGACGGCGACGGGCGGCCCGAGCTGTACGTGGCCAACGACTTCGGCCCCGACCACCTGCTGGTCAACGATTCGGTTCCCGGCAGGATCCGGTTCACCGAGGCCCGGGGCACCCGGCACCCGGCGACCCCCCGCTCCCGGGTCCTCGGCCACGACTCGTTCAAGGGGATGGGGGTGGCCTTCACCGAGCTCAACGACGACGGCAGGCCGGACATCCTGGTGAGCAACCTCACCGGGAACCAGGCGCTGCGCGAGAGCGACTTCGCCTTCGTCTCGCGCCCCGGCGGGCTCCACGGGGGTCACGCGCCGTACGACGACCTCGGCGAGGAGCTGGGGCTGAGCCGCAGCGGCTGGTCCTGGGACGTCAAGGCCGCGGACTTCGACAACGACGGCGTCGACGAGATCATGCACGCGACCGGGTTCGTCAGGGGCGAGGTCGACCGGTGGGCGCAGTTGCGGGAGGTGTCGTCGGCCAACGACCTGCTCCTCCCCCACCCCTCGCTGTGGCCGGACCTGCGGGCCGGGGACGACCTGTCGGGCCGTGACGCCAACACCTTCCTCACCAGGGGCCCGGACGGCCGCTACGTGGACGTGGCGCGGCAGGCCGGGGTCGACGGCGGTGACGGTGACGGTGACGGTGACGACGGCGGCACGGTCAGCCGGGCGTTCGCGGTGGGCGACGTCGACGACGACGGGCGGCTGGACTTCGCGGTCGCCAACCAGTGGTCCGCGTCGGTGCTCTACCTCAACCACGGCCCGACGGCCCCGTTCGTGGGCCTGCGGCTCCGCCTTCCCGCGGGTGCCTGCGGAACGACCGCCGCGCCACCTCCCGCGCCGGCGCGCACCGGCACCGAGCAGGCGCGCCCCGAACCGGCGCACTCCGGGCAGACGTATCCCGGGCAGGTGTACTCCGGGCAGACGTACTCCGGGCAGGCGCGTACCGGGCCGACGCGGCCCGCCATCGGGGCCGTCGCCACCGTGCGCCTGCCCGGCGGGGTCACTCGCAGCAGGCAGCTCTACCCCGCCAACGGCCACAACGGCGTCTCGGCGCCCGAGCTGCTGTTCGGCCTGGGCGACGGCCTGCCGGACCCCACCGTCCCCGTCGAGATCTCCTGGAGGGACGCCTGCGGCGGCGCCCGTACCGCGTCGCTGTCCCTGGAGCCCGGCTGGCACCGGATCCTGCTGGCCGACGGCCGCGCCTCGAAGATCCGGCGGCCATGAACGCCGGCCGGAGGCGAGACGACCGAGGACGAGACGGCCGGAAGCCGGACGACCGGAAGCGGGACGAGGCGTTCCGGCGGCTGGCGGAGTCCCTCACCCTGATCACCGTGCTCGGGCACACCGTGCTCGGGTTCGAGGAGTCCTTCCTGGCGCCGGTGGTCGGCGTGCTCACCGGCGTGACCGCCGAGTTCGCGCTGGAGACCGTGGAGGCGTGGTCGCGGCGGCGCCCGGCCCGCTACCTCGGGGTGCCCCGCGCCCGGGTCGTGGGCTTCTTCCTGCCCTCCTACGTCTGCGGCCTGCTCTGCGCGATGCTGCTGTACGGCGGCGGGCACCTGGCGCCGATCGCGCTCGCCGTCCTCATCGGCGTCGGCGGCACGTACGTCTTCCGCGTGAGGGCACCGGAGGCACCGGAGGCACTGCGGGTCCCGAGGGCGCGGGAGGCGCCGGAGACGGCGGGAGGGGCCGTGGTGGCGGGGCGGACCGCCGAGGACGCGCCGGGCAGGCCGTTCCTGAACCCGGCGGCCTTCGGGGTCGTCGCCGTGCTGCTGCTGTTCCCGTGGGTCGGCCTCGCTCCGGCGTACCAGTTCACCGCGTGGGTCTCGGGGCCGCTCGACCTGGTCGTGCCGCTGGCCGTGCTGGCCTGGGGAACGGCGATGAACGCCAGGCTCGCGGGGAGGCTGCCGCTGGTCCTCGGCTGGGTCGGCGGGTTCGCCCTGCAGGCGCTGGTCAGGGGAGGGCTGACCGACGTGTCGACGGTCGCCGCCCTGCTGCCGATGACCGGGGCGGCCTTCGCCCTCCACACCGGATACATGCTCGTCGACCCGGGCACCTCCCCGGCCCGGCCGCGTGACCAGGTCGTGTTCGGCCTGGCCACGGCGGCGGTCTACGGGCTGCTGGTCCAGTGCCACGTCGCCTTCGGGCTGTTCCTCGCCCCGGTGCTCGTCTGCGCGGGCCTGGGGTTCCGGGCGGCCCTGCGTACACGCTTCCGCCCGCCCGATGCCGGTCGGCCGGTGCCGTACGGGGAGCTCAGCCGATCCCGGGACCGACCCGTTCGAGCACCCGCAGCGAGCCCTCCTGCCGGACCTCCTTGAACGCGCCGGAGGCGAGGACCCTCTGGTAGACGCGGTAGGGGGCCTGCCCGCCCTTGGACGGGTCGGGGTAGATGTCGTGGAAGACCAGGGCTCCGCCCTGCATGACGTGCGGGGCCCACCCCTCGTAGTCCTTGGTCACCGGGTCCTCGGAGTGGCCGCCGTCGATGAAGAGCATCGCGAGCGGGGTGTTCCACAGCGCCGCGACGCGCTCGGACCTGCCGACGATCGCGACGACCTCGTCCTCCAGACCGGCGGAGGCGATGGTGGCCCGGAACGTGGGCAGCGAGTCCATCTTGCCGAAGCGGAGGTCCATCAGCGTGGGGTCGTGGTGGGCCCAGCCCGGCTGGATCTCCTCGGAGCCCCGGTGGTGGTCCACGGTGAAGACGACGGACCCGGCCTGCCGGGCCCCCGCCCCGAGGTAGACGGCGGACTTGCCGCAGTAGCTGCCGATCTCGCAGATCGGGCCGCGCGGGCCGTACCCGGCGGCGGTCTCGAACAGCGCGATTCCCTCCTGATGTGGCATGAAACCCTTGGCGCGCTGGGCGACGTACAGCAGGTCGGCCGGCATGGTGGCGATGCTCATCGCAGCAGACTACCGAGACCGAACAACATTCCGAATGCCCTTGCCCGACCTTGTGGAACGTGTTCTACTTTGCACCGTGAACCAGCGCGCCCGCATCGTGATGTCCGACGACGAGGTGACGGCTTTCGTCGGAGAGTCACGAAAGCTGCAACTCGGCACGATCAACCCGGACGGGACACCGCACATGGTGACCATGTTCTACGGGCTGACGGAGGGCAAGATCTCGTTCTGGACCTACGGCAAGGCGCAGAAGACACTCAACATCCAGCGCGACGCCCGGGTGAGCTGCCTGATCGAGGCCGGGGACGAGTACTCCGACCTGCGCGGCGTCCTGGTCTACGGGGTCGCGCGAAGGATCGACGACCCCGAGGGCATCCTCGACGTCGGTATGAACGTGGCCAGACGGATGGCCGGGATGCCCGACGCGGAGGAGTTACTCACGGAGTACGTGGCCTACACCGGCCGCAAAAGGGTCGCCTTCGTGGTAGAGCCGAGTCGAGTGATCTCCTGGGATCACCGTAAGCTCGCCATTCCCGGCTAGGAGGCCCGTATGAAAATCAACGTCGACTATCTGGTCTGTGAGGCCAATGCGATCTGCATGGGACTCGCCCCGGAGGTCTTCGAGCTCGACGACGACGACCAGCTGCACCTGCTGCTGCCTGAGCCGCCGCCGGAGATGATGGACCGCGTCCGGCACGCGGTCCGGTCCTGTCCCAAAGCCGCCCTCTCCCTTGAGGAGAACTAGGAGGACCCCCCATGCGTGGTGCGCTTCTGCATGCCGTCGGCGACGACAAGCTCGACATCCGCGATGACTTCACCCTCGCGCCGGTAGGCCCGACGGATGTCCGCGTCAAGATCAGGGCCACCGGCGTCTGCCACTCGGACCTGTCGGTGATCAGCGGCGTGCTGCCCATGCCCCTGCCGGTCATCCCCGGCCACGAGGGCGCGGGAGAGGTCGTCGAGGTCGGCGACCACGTGACCTCGGTACAACCCGGCGACCACGTCATCATCAACTGGACCCCGGCCTGCGGCAGCTGCGCGAACTGCCTGGTGAACCAGCCGTTCCTGTGCATGACGTACGTGATGGACAGCTTCGTCAACGCCCGCTTCCGCTACGGCGGCGACACCCCGGCGTTCGGCATGGCCGGGTGCGGCACCTGGTCCGAGGAGATCGTCGTGCCCTGGCAGGGCGCGATCAAGGTCGATCCCGACGTGCCGTTCGAGGCGGCGGCCCTGATCGGCTGCGGGATCACCACCGGCGTCGGCGCGGCGCTGAACACGGCCAAGGTGAAGGCCGGCTCGACCGTCGCCGTGGTCGGCGCGGGCGGCATCGGCCTGTCGGTGATCCAGGGAGCCCGCATCTCCGGCGCCACCACGATCCTGGCGATCGACCCCCTGGAGTCCAAGCACGCCCTCGCCAAGAAGGTCGGCGCGACCCACGCCATCACCCCGGACCAGCTCATGGACGCGGTCGGCACGCTCACCGGCGGTGCCGGGTTCGACTACGGCTTCGAGGCCGTCGGCAAGTCCGCCGCCATCATGACGGCCTGGCAGGCGACCCGCCGGGGTGGCGACACGATCGTGGTGGGCGCGGGCGCGATGGACGACAACGTCCCGCTGACCGCCTTCAACCTGCTGTTCGAGGGCAAGAACATCCTCAGCTCGCTGTACGGCGGCTCGGACGTCCGCCGCGACTTCCCGTTCTTCGCGGGACTCTACAAGGCGGGCAAGCTCGACCTGGAGAGCATGATCAGCTCTCGCATCAAGCTGGCCGACCTCAACGACGCCGTGGCGGCGCTCAGGGGCGGCGAGGTCCTGCGTCAGGTCGTCGTCCTGGACTGAGCCGTCTCCGAGCGGTCCCGGACCGAGCCGCCCTGAACCTGGACCGGCACGGCCGGGAGAAGAGCCTCGGCCGGGTCACCGGTCCGCCCACCTGAGCGGGGCGGACGGGCGGCCCGGCCGAGTTCGTCGTGTTCACCGTGTTCGCGCGTTCGTCACGTTCGTCGCGCGCGCCTCGGCCTTCGGCCTTCGGTTCTCAGGAGGAGAACCTCACTCCGAGGAGAAGGCGGCGTCGAAGGCGGCGGTGGGCGGGGTGATGGCGTTGAGCTTGCGGATGACGGCCAGCGCGTC